>CATVTV010000019.1:0-39200 GCA_958347015.1 uncultured Collinsella sp.
GGACGCCGCCCTCTCAAGGCGGAGATCACCAGTTCGAATCTGGTACGGGCTACCATGAATTTGAGACCCGGACTTCCCTCGGAAGTCCGGGTTTTTTATTTCCGAGCAAACCATCTGCAATTCCCATTTGGCCCATAGCTTTACGTTCTGCTTGTGGCCCTTGCGGGTACAATATGCAAGATATTTGGACGGTCAGAAGGAGCCTCATGAAGGAGTCCTCTCAGCATACATCTAAGCCCCAGGTCGAGGTTGAGGCCTCGGGCGGCGATGACAACAAGAGTGCACGTCGCGGTGCCATTTTTATTGGCGTCGTGCTGGCTGGCTATATCGTTTATCTGATTGTGACCGGTCAGATGGGGCAGTTTTGGGCCGCCATGTCGAGCGTCCAAGCGCCGTGGCTCGTTGCTGCATGCTTTTGTATGTTCCTGTACCTGTTCTTTGGCATCGTTGCCTATGCGATCGCCGTCTGGCTCGATCCCAATTCGCCCGTCGGCATTCGCGACCTGATCTCGGTCGAGGCGAGCGGTATCTTCTTTGGCAACCTGACACCCATGATGATGGGCTCCACGCCTGCCCAGATCTACCGCCTGACCAAGGCAGGTCAAAACGTCGGCGAGGCCGGTGCCACGCAGTTCACGCGCTTTATCGTGTATCAGTTTGGCCTCGTTGCCTGGGGCGCCATTCTGCTGCTTGCCCGCATGCCGTTTTTCGCCGAACGCTATGGCGACATGACGCTGCTGTGCGTCTTTAGCTTTGGCGGTCACTGCTGCATTTTGCTTGGCATCTTTGCCGTCGCGCTCATGCCCAAGACCGTCACGCGCGTCGCACACTGCATCATCAATTGGCTCGAGCGAATGGGCGTCTCGGCCACCAAGATCGAGGGCTGGCGTACGTTTGTCGACGGCGAAATCTACTCGTTCTCCGAGAAGTTCAAGCTTTCGGCCGGCCACTTTTCGTCCATGCTGCTCACGGTGGTTATCACCATGTTGCAGCTCGCGTTTTTCTACCTCGTGCCGTATTTCCTGATGCTTGCCTTTGGCCACCACGAAGTCGATTTTTTCTCGGTTATGGCCGCGAGCGCCTTTGTTCAGCTCCTGAGCTCTGCTGTTCCCCTGCCCGGTGGCACCGGCGGCGCCGAGGGTGGCTTCGCGCTGTTCCTGGGTCATTTCTT
Organism: uncultured Collinsella sp.; assembly: GCA_958347015.1. Taxonomy (GTDB): domain Bacteria; phylum Actinomycetota; class Coriobacteriia; order Coriobacteriales; family Coriobacteriaceae; genus Collinsella. The sequence goes on from CATVTV010000019.1 coordinate 1,172, forward strand.
TGGATCGGCGTCGACCGCCGGTTACCTGTTGTGGCGCCTCATTACGTTTATCGCGCCGACTATTTTGGCCGCGCCCCTGCTGGGCCTTAAGAGCGCTCACAACGAGAGTATCCATGCACGTTGGGATCGCGTGATGCGCAAGCTCGGACGAACGCCTCAGACGTCCTCTAAGCCTACAAAGCCCCATCCTGTGCATGCGGTTACCGTGGATCCCAATCAGCATGCTCAGAAGGCTTCTGGGGCCGCCAAACCGGCGCATAAGGCCTATGTGCGCCAGACGGGCGACGGCATCCGTGTGTCCCCGGCTGCTTTGAACAAAAAGAAACACCCTAAGGCGTAATAGTTGGTCGTGCGTTCTTCATGTTGCCGGGCATTTTTGTGCCGGATGGGGGATAATCCTCTTACGTAGATTAACTCTCATCTGTTGATGAATGCTCGCATTCCGAAGGGACATATCCATGGCCACCAGCAAACCGCGCCTCGACCGCCGCATCGTTCGCAGCCGCAATGCCATCCTTTCTGCATTTGAGCGCCTGTTGATGGATAAGCCGCTTGCCGACATTACGGTGAGTGCTATCGCGCGTGAGGCAAATGTCGACCGCAAGACCTTTTACGTGCACTTCGGTACGGTTGACGGCCTGCTCGATGCCATCGCCGTTGACGTGGTGGAGATGATTGCCGACTCGGTCGAGAAAACGCTTGCTTCCATGGACGGCGACACGAACGAGCGTGCCCTCGGAGCGGCGGCAACGTTTTTTAAAACCATCAACGAGGCACTTTGCAATAACCTCGTGCTCAATCGCCAGTTGATTGAGAACATCCCGCTCGACGATTTTATGACGCGTTTGCGCGTGCCGCTCGAGCACGAGATCGCCGAGCGCGACTTGCTGCCCCATGGCCTCAAGGACGAGATGTTCGACTATTATCTGGCGTTTTTGCTTTCGGGCATTATCGGCATTTACCGCACATGGGCGCTCTCCGATGGCTCGGTCCCTATTGAGCGCGTCGCGGCGGTCGCCAACGACCTGACTCTCAACGGCCTGTCAAGTCTTGAGTCTCGCTTGGAATAGACCTTCTGTTGGCAACTGACTTTCTGTTGGCAACTGCTTCCATCAGCCCCTTAATGGGTTGCGGTGAAATAGGGTCTGATTATGTCTTCTACCAGCAAAAACAGACACTATTTCACCGCAACTTAGGGGTTATATGTCATATATGGTGCGGGCTCCCCAAAATACCTTGGGGCGCCCGCGCGTTTGTATTCTATCGATGATGGGGTACTAGCAGTTTGATTTAAGCTTGCGGCCCTGCTTTTCAAACTTGTGCATATCGCTATCGGCCATGCCCTGTGTCATATCGTCATGGCGCTTGGTGTAGAGCGGATCTTTGGGGTCGTTCCAAATGCGCTCTGCCACGGATGACCAAGCTTTGGCGGCGGCACGGGTCTTCTCGCGCAGTTGTTCGGGAGACTCCTTCTCTACCAAGTCGGTGCTCATGGCGCCTGCCTCTGCGACCATTTTGGGCAGCACATCGGGGTTCTCGAGCATGGGGCAAGGCTTGAGGTAGTTGTCGTTAAAAGGCTGGCCTTCGTAATACTTCATAAAGAGGGGAGAGCGAAGTGCGTCAAGCAGGCTTACGTCGTGGATATTGGCATTGGAGTAGTGAATGAAAACGCACGGCTCCACGTCTCCCGCCGCGTTGATATGTAGGTAGCGTCGCCCGCCGGCGATACAGCCGCCCACGAACTCACCGTCATTTTGGAAATCGAGGCTAAAGAGAGGCTTTTTCTCTCGCATCTCGCGAACAAAATGATACATGTGTTCGCGCTGCTCAGGCGTGGGCATAAGCTCGTTGGTGGCATTGCGGCCGACCGGCATAAAGTAGAAATACCAGCAGAAGAGCGCGCCCTCGCGAATCATCCAGTCCATGTTTTCCTCGGTGGCGACGGTATCGGCGTTGGCGCTGGTCCAGCACGTCGAGATTCCAAACGGCAGTTTTCGCTCACGCAAAAGTTTCATGGCGTGTTCGATTTTTTCATACGTACCCTCGCCACGGCGGGCGTTGGTGGTGTGCTCGTTGCCCTCGGCGCTGATGGCAGGGACAAAGTTTGCAACGCGGATCATGTCGTCACAGAACGCCTCGTCGATGAGCGTGGAATTGGTGAAGCAGAGAAACACGCAGTCCTGATGTTTTTCGCAAATTCTGATCAGGTCGTTCTTGCGGACGAGCGGCTCGCCGCCGGTATAGATGTAGATGTGCGTGCCGAGCTCTTTGCCCTGCGTGACGATAGAGTCGATGTCATCGAAGGACAGATTCTGCTTATAGCCATACTCGGCGGCCCAGCAGCCCGTGCAATGCAGGTTGCAGGCACTTGTGGGGTCGAGCAGGATGGCCCACGGAATATTGCACTGGTATTTCTCGCGGTTCTTTTCCTGTTGGGGCCAAGCCAGCAGGTTGCCGTCGATTATAAGCGCCTTGAGCAACTTGGTGCGCATTTTGGGATTGAGGTCGAAGATGCGCATGATCAGGTCATACCAATTACCGCGACTCTTGATGACGTTGGTAAACGCCTCGCGCTGTACGGGAAATACGCGATTGGGGACCAGTTTGTTCACGAGGTCCATGATTTTGTCGATGTTTTCTTGCGGGTTGTCGTCGAGATAATCGATGAGCTTGTTGAGCGCTGAACGCTCTGCTGACTGTGTAAGCGACATGGGTATATCCTTTCACGTGTGCTTTGTGTGTGATAATACCCACTTGTGGATTAAACGAAGTATAAAGATTCGCAATGTGTCTATTCAACGAATCAATTTGATTTGGGGTGAAGCGTTATACCTGACGCTATCTAAGTTGCGGTGAAATAGGGACTGAATAGGCCTTCTATCGGCCTAAACACTCCCTATTTCACCGCAACTCAGGGGGATTGCATTACTGGTAGCGCAGACACTCCACGGGGTCGAGTTTTGCTGCTCGGCGGGCGGGGTAGAAGCCGAAGATGACGCCGATGCCGACGGAGACCGCAAAGGCCAGCAGCACCGTGGCGATCGAAAAACTCGGCGTAATGGTACCGCTGGCACCGAGCTCACCAAGCACGCCAGAGCCCGCGGCGAACATCGCTAGACCCCAGGCAAGCAGGTAGCCAATCAAAACACCCAGCAGGCCACCGGTGACGCACAGCGCCGAGGACTCGGCCAGAAACTGCGCGGTGATATCGCGACGGCTGGCACCCAAGGCTCGACGAATGCCGATCTCGCGGATGCGTTCGGTCACGTTGGTGAGCATCATGTTCATGATGCCGATACCGCCCACGAGCAGAGAAATGCTGGCAACGGCGCCCATGATGAGCGAAAACGCGCCCATAAAGGAATTGAGGGCGTCGATGGCGCTTTTCATTGAGGTCGCCGATACGCTGTCATATTCGTCGTCGTCCGCTATGCCCTTCATGCTGCGCACCTTGGATTCAATCGTCTTGCACAGCTCATCCACGTCGGTGCCCTCGGTGGCGAGCGCCGTTACGCTGGGAAACGACGGGTTCTCGTCGCCAAAGAGGCCCGAGATGGTCTCGCGCGGCATGTATAGCGTGAGTGAGCCCATGGAGTCGCTGCCGCCGTCGATAACGCCGACAATCTGTACCTCGCCGTTGGAGACCTTAATGGTCTTGCCCACCGCGTCCTGCTCGTTGCCGTACAGCTGATCGGCGCCGCCACGGCTGATGAGCGCCACGCGTGCGCCAGATTGGGACTCGGCCTGGGTGTAGGTGCGCCCCGCGACGAGCTTGCTGGCGCCCACCGCGTCGAGCATGTCGCTATCGACGCCCTGCGCCATGACGGTATAGCTTTTGTCACCGGCCTTGTACTCGGTATAGGCGCTGTCCACGATACCGATCTGCTCGATCTGCGGCACCATTTTGCGAAGCTTCTCAACATCCGACTCGGTGAGCTCTTGCGACGAATAAATCTGCACCATACGCGCGGCGTTGAGGCCTAGGCTGTTGACCAGGCTGTTTTGGATGCCGCCGATAAGCGAGGTCATAGCAATGACGGAGGCGATGCCGATAACGATGCCCAAGATGGTGAGTAGGCTGCGCCCCTTATTGGCCTCGAGGGAGTGAAGGGCTTCTTGGATAAGATCGCGCGTGCTCATGCCTTCACTCCTTTCGTCGTATTGGCGTGTGCGGAAATCATGGGCAGGTTATCAATGGCGCCGCGCAGGGTCTGCGGCGCGTGCGCGATGTACGCGCCGTCGTGGATCCGGCCATCGCGAATGGTTACGGCACGGTCGGCCTCGGCGGCGATACCGGGATCATGCGTGATGAGCACGATGGTCTTGCCGCGTTCCTGGAGTTTGTGGAAGGTCTCCATCACGAGTGCTCCGGTGGCGGAGTCCAGGTTTCCCGTCGGTTCGTCCGCCAGGATGATGGGTGGATCGTTGACGAGGGCGCGCGCGATGGCAACCCTTTGCATCTGTCCGCCCGAGAGCTCTGAGATGCGGTGGTCCCAGTGGTCGACCGGCAGCGTGACGGCTTGCAGCGCATGGACGGCGCGCATCTCACGCTGAGCCCGCGGCACGTTGGTGTACGACAGCGGCAGCATGACGTTTTCGATGACCGATAGGCGCGGCAGCAGGTTAAAGCTCTGAAAGACAAATCCGATGCTCAGGGCGCGGACTTCGGTGAGCTCGTCATCGTCGAGCTCCGCCACGTTGAGGCCCTGCAGGTAATAATCGCCTGCCGTTGGCTTGTCCAGGCAGCCGAGGATGTTCATGAGCGTTGACTTGCCCGAGCCCGAAGGGCCGGTAATGGCCACGAACTCGCCGGGATTCACGGCCAGGCTCACGTTATGCAGGATATGGGCGCAGCCGGCCTCGCTCTCAAAAATGCGATGCACGTTGCGGATGTCGATGACGGGACGCATTACATGCCCTCGTCGGCAGACATGCTTCCAGAGTCGCCGCCGTCGGCCGTCATGCCTGCGCCTGTGTCTACGATGAGGGTATCGCCGTCGCGTAGTTTGGTGACCGGCACGCCCGCGTTGATCTCGTTGCCCTGGTCATCGCGCTTGACCTGCGTCTTTCCGACCACGGCGTCGTTATCGTTTTGCGTCACGACGGTCACCTTTACGCGTCGGGTCTGTTTGCCTTCGCCGTCGGTTGCCACGTTAACGTAATAGTGCTCGCCATCCTCGGTCATGAGCGCCATGGTCGGCACCATCACCACATCGTCGAGCTTTTCGGTCACCACCGAGACCTCGGCGGTCATGCCCGGCTTGAGGCGCGCGTCGGGCGCCTCGATCAAAATGTCGACGTTAAAGGTCACGCTTCCGCCGCCACCGTTGGCGGCGTCGGAGTTTGCCACCGAAGCGATTGCGGTGACCGTTCCCTGGCTCACGATATCGGGAAAGGCCGGATAGGTAACATTGGCGCTCTGTCCAACGGCGATTTTGGCGATATCCTTTTCACCCACCTGAACGGTGACCTTCATCTTGGAGAGGTCGGCGATCTGCATGCACTGTTTGCCGCCGCTCGTATCGCCCTCGCCCATAATCATGCCGCCCGTCACCGTGGCGCCGACCTTGGCGTTGAGCTCAACGATACTGCCCGAGCTGGGCGTGGTCACGGTGCGCTCGGCAGCTTTGGCGTTGGCTTGGTCCAGGTTCGCCTGAGCCGAGGCCAGGTTGCGTTGGGCGCTCGAGACGGCACTCGTGTCGGCGGTGCCGCTGGCGCCACTCGCGCCTGCCGCATCTGTGTCAGTCGCCGGAGCGGCTTGGGCGGCAGCTACCGCTTTCTGCGCGTTGGCGAGGTCTTCCTGTGCGGCTGTCACCGCGCGTTGCGCCTCGGCTACGTTGCGATCGAGCTCGTCGTTTTTAATGGTCATGAGCACGTCACCCTCGTTGACGGACTGGCCGGCTTGCACGTTGATCGATGCCACCGTGCCGTCAACAGAAGGGGAGACCACCGAAGCCGAGATGGGCTTGAGCTGGCCTTTGGCCTCGACGGTGGTCGTAAACGTGCCCTCGGTGACCATGTCGGTCACCGGCCCGTCGGTACCTGCAGGCCGTGCGTTGATGACGAAGGTCACGACAACGGCGATGAGCACAATGGCGGCCACGACGCCGGCCGCAATGCCGCGTCGGATGAGCTTTTTGCGCCGACGCTCGGCACGCTTCGCCTTGAGCTTGGCATAGGCCTCTTCGTCAGAAATCTCGGTTGTATCGCTTGTGCTGCCGTTTTGCTGTGTGGCGTGCACGTTTGCTATGAGGGGAAGCGTTTCGGTGGCACCCTCGGGCGCATGCTCGGTATCATTCGGATCCGGGGTGATGGTGGGGACAATCGACATGGCGTCTCCTTTATAGAAAGTTCCTCGATAAGTATATGCGTCCGTCGCGAGAGGCGGGCGCATATGGCGGCATCTTTCGGAACTGTTAGATTGGAGCGTCAGTTCCCCGTTGTGCGAAGGCGTGATTCCCTACGAGTGCACGACCACGCACAGGCCGACGCTGATGCAGTCGTGGAGTGCCTTTGCATCGGCCAGGCGCAGGTTGATGCAGCCGTGGCTACCGCACCATTTATACGATTCGGCATTATCGAAACTTGAATCGTTTTGCCAGGTAGCGTCGTGGAAGCCGACCATATTGCCCTCGAACGGCATCCAGTAGCTGACCGGGCTCTCGTATTTGGGCTTTCCGGTCGCGGGGTCTTTGGCACCGATGAGCTTGCTTGCGCCGTCGTTGCTGTTGATCTGCCACACGCCCTCGGGGGTGGCGTCTTCGCCCGGTTTGCCGGAAATAAAATTGGCCTCCCACACGATATTGCCGTTCTCGTCGTAGTAGCGCGCGTGCTGCTCGGACAGGTCGACGTCGATATAGGCCTTCCAATCGGGCTCGCCCTTGGCGGTAAACGTGTCGGCCTTCTTGGAGTACGAAATCTCGATATCGCCGGTCTGCTTGTTATTGATAGCGTCCTCGACCTGCTTGGCGAGCGCGTCGCTATCGATGGACCAGCCAAAGTCGCCGCCCTCGACAGCGCACTCCTTACCGTCGGCGCGTGTCCACCAGCGGGTGGAGCTCACGGTGTTAAAGCCGTTGGCGAGCTCGGCGGCCCAGCTGCTGATCTGCGACGTATCGAGCGTGGGGTTGGCCGGATCGGCAAAGCTAATCCACTGCAGCACCGAGCTGCCGTCCACCTTGCCGGCATCATTGCCGTTGAGTTTAAGGGTCACGTTGACGCCCAGGAAGTTGTTGGCAGCATCGCATGCAGCCTGAATCTGGTCGTTGGTGAGGGTGCCGTTGAGCGGTTCGTAGGCGTCGTTGCCGATCTTGGTGATATCGACGTTCTCAGCGAGCGACGCGAGCTCGATCTCGGCATATTTGATGACATGCTCGCGGTTGATCTTCTCGTTGGAACGGGCCTTCTCAACGGTGAACTTGCCGGCCTTCTCGTCATAGGAGCTGGCGGCCTCGAAGGTGCCCGAGCGGCCCTCATTGAACTCGTCGATGGCGCTGCCCAGGTCCTCCTCAAACTGCTTTTGGTCAAAGGCATCGGAGAGCATGGACAGGTCGACGTCCTGGTCCAAGTCGACCGAGGCTTTCTTGGTGGCGCTATCGGTTTTGCCGCCGAGCGACTCGATAAGGCGCGATGGCCACAGCAGCGGCTCGTTTTTGCTGATTATCTCGTGGGCGGCTTCCTCGCCATCGACGATGGGCTCGTCGGACTCGGGCTGGTAGGTCCAGCTAAAGCTGTCGTCCGACACGGTGAGCTTGTAGTGCTTCCATGCCGAGTTGACCTTGGTGGCTGCCGAAGATGCGTTAGAGAGCGAGATGTCGACGCCGGCGATGGTAGTGTTGGGGTAAGCGACTTGCGAGAACGCCACGACGCCTACGATGTAGACGATCGCGACGAGGCCGAGGACGACAAGGAGGGCCGTCTTTCCGCCCGACTTGCTGCTTTTGTTGGTGCGCTTGTCCGCGGGCCCGCGATTGTTTGCCGCGCGAGTGTGCGAAGGGCCCTGCTTGGGGGCGGCACCATGTGCGGGACGCTGCTGATATTGTTGATGCGGCTGGTATTGACGCTGATTCGGACGCTGAGAGGCATTGGCCGGGCCGTGCTGTTGGGTGTGAGCCGGCGCGATGGGGCGCGGCGATTGGACGCCGCCAGTATGCCTACTGGGCTGTTGCGGATCGGGGATCATGCTGCTGCGGTCGATTTGCGACATCGTATATATTTCCTTCGAGTTTCGCCTTGCGGCTCATCGTGTTTTAACTGGGCTTGCATTATAGCGATTAGCCTGTTGTTTGTGGTTCGGAAACAGTATCAGTTTGGAGAAGTCTGCCTATCCGCATACGCCGCATTTGGCGCAGGCAGAAAGCGCGGCCGGGGCTTGAGCGATGCCGCCCTTGGCTGTCTCGCGCAGTGTTGCCGGCAGGGCGTGGCCCACCGAGAGCATCACATGCGCCATCTGGTCAAACGGCACCAGGCTCTTGATGCCGGCGAGCGCGAGCTGGGCCGAGCTGAAGGCCGCGGCCACGCCGATGGCATTGCGGTTTTGGCACGGCACCTCCACGAGTCCGCCCACGGGGTCGCAAACGAGGCCCAGCAGATTACTCAGCGCGATGGAGCTGGCGTCGAGTGCCTGCTCGGGGGTGCCGCCAAGCATCTGCACCAGCGCGGCGGCGGCCATGGCGGCGGCGCTTCCCACCTCGGCCTGGCAGCCGCCCTCGGCGCCGGCGACGCAGGCGCTCGTGGTGAGGTTGAGGCCGATGGCGGCTGCGCAGTAGAGGGCGTCCATGACCTGCTCGTCATTGAGCTGTAGGTGGTCGGCCAGGGCCAGCACGCAGCCGGGCACGACGCCCGCGGAGCCTGCCGTGGGGGCCGCGACGATCACGCCCATAGTGGCCGAGCGCTCGAGCACGGCCATGGCACGTGCCACGGCTTCGGTCTGTACGGCGCCCATTAAACTGGAGCTAAGGTCGTTGCGGCCGGTGGCATCGACGAGCTTAGCCTCGCCGCCGATAAGCCCGCCGAGCGAGCGCTGCGGATTGGCGATGGGGGCCGTGGTCTCCTCGCGCATGACGTCGAGCACGCGGCGCATGGCGGCGACGGCGTGCGCCTCGCCGGTAAGGCGCCCCTCGCGCACGGCCATGACGGCGCCGATGCTGAGTCCCAGCTCCTCGCACGCGTCGAGCAGTTGCTCGCCGTCGTCGAAGATCTCCTTGGCCGAGACGCCGGGGGAGAGCGATGACGCCGAGCCGGGGAGCTCAATAAAGGTGGCGTAGCCGACGTTGTCGAGTTTGCGCACCATGGGTATGACGGTGTCATCGGGTGCGCCGTCGGTCTCAAAGACGGAGTAGGCCTGGCCGCCCACCTCGGTGCGGTAGGTACGGCAGAAGGCGATATTCACGTGCGCGTAGGCGAGCAGATTCGTGAGTGCGGCGAGTACGCCGGGGACGTCCTGATGCGCCACGAAGAGCGTGGAGTACATGCCCGAGATGTCGACGCCGACGCCGTTGATGCGGCTGATGCGCATCTTGCCGCCGCCCAGGCTCTCGCCGCGGACCTGCGCCGTAGCGCCCGTGTCGTCAACCATCTCGATGTCGACGGTGTTGGGGTGGATGGAGGCGTCGTCGCCCTTGATGTCAAAGTGATATTCGAGGCCCTGCTCGCGTGCGAGGTCGAAGGCCTGCTTGATATTCTCGTCATCGGTGTCGAGGCCCAGGATGCCCGCGACGAGTGCGCGGTCGGTGCCGTGGCCGCGGTAGGTGTGGGCGAAGGAGTTCCACAGGCCAAAGGTAACCTTGGTGATGCGGCCCTCGAGCAGGCTGGCGGCCACCTGTGCGCACCGCAGGGCACCGGCGGTGTGCGACGAGCTGGGGCCGACCATGACGGGGCCCAAGATCTCGAATGCCGAGGTCGTAGCTAGTGTTTGCGGCTTGCCTGCCATGGCTGCTCCTTTTCTATCCCTTCGTCCCGAGGGGCGGGGCATAAGGTCGCCTGCTCGGACAGTCCTGCTCGCACGGAGGCCACATTAAGTGGCCTCCGGCTCGTGCGGAACTCGCGATCGACCTTATGCCCCGCCCCTCGGGACTAAGGATACATGGTAGAAGTGCGCGTGCGCAAAATTCATTAGCTGGTGACGCAGCGTAGGCTCATATCGAAAAATCTTCACCACCGGATTAATAAAAAAGAAGTACCGCTTGGAGGCGGTACTTCTTTTGAAAGCGTGTGCGTGTTGCGACCTTGGTGGTTTCTAATTACAGGCCGCAGGCTGCTTTGAGTTCTTCGACTCGGTCGGTCTTCTCCCAGGTGAAGTCGGCGTCTTCGCGGCCGAAGTGGCCGTAGGCTGCCGTCTTCTCGTAGATCGGTCGACGCAGGTCCAGGTCGCGGATGATCGCGCCTGGGCGCAGGTCGAAGGTCTTCTCGACGGCCTCGACGATCTTGTCCTCGGCAACATGCGCCGTACCGAAGGTGTCGACCATAATCGACAGCGGCTTGGACACGCCGATGGCGTAGGCCAGCTCGACCTCGCAGCGGTCGGCCAGGCCGGCGGCCACCACGTTCTTGGCGACCCAGCGCGCGGCATATGCGGCGGAGCGGTCGACCTTGGTGCAGTCTTTGCCGCTAAAGGCACCGCCGCCGTGACGGCCGTAACCGCCGTAGGTGTCGACGATGATCTTGCGGCCGGTGAGGCCCGTGTCGCCCATGGGGCCGCCCACGACAAAGCGACCGGTGGGGTTCACATAGATGTCGGCGTTGTCCCACGGCATGTTCTCGGCAGCCATGACGGGGGCGATGACGTGCTCGATGAGGTCGTCCTTGATCGTGCCCATGTCCTCGATCTCGGCGGCGTGCTGCGTGGAGATGACGATGGTCGTGACTTCGACGGGCTTGCCGTCCTCGTAGCGCACCGTGACCTGGGTTTTGCCGTCGGGGCGCAGGTAGGGCAGGGTGCCGTCGTGGCGCACGGCGGCCAGGCGCTCGGCCAGACGGCTCGCCAGGTAGTGCGGCATGGGCATGAGGGTTTTGGTCTCGTTGGAGGCATAGCCAAACATCATGCCCTGGTCGCCGGCGCCGATCAGGTCGATCGGGTCGGTGGTGGCGCCGGTCTGGGTCTCGAAGGACTCGTCGACGCCCTGGGCGATATCGGGCGACTGCTCGTGGATGAGGCTCATAACGCCGCAGGTATCGCAGTCAAAACCGAACTTTGCGCGGTTGTAGCCAATGCGGCGGATAACGCCACGGGCAATCTCCTGCACGTCGACGTAGGCCTGGGTGCGGATCTCGCCGGCAACGATCACGGTGCCGGTGGTCACGAGGGTCTCGCAGGCGCAGCGGACGTTCTCGACGTTGGCGGGCACGCCGTTGGGTGCAATGTAGCCCTGCTCCTGCAGCTCTATTTCTTTGGCGAGGATTGCGTCGAGGACGGCGTCGCTGATCTGGTCAGCGATCTTATCGGGATGACCTTCGGTCACCGACTCCGACGTAAATACAAAGGACCCGTGCTGGGGTGGGATGGAACGAAGTTCTTCTGACATGATTGTCCTTTCAAAAACGTGTCCCGGCGACCGTTACCATTCCGCCGAGCTCTATATGTAAGGGCACATCATAGCGCGTAAATCCAACATTCACACCCTTTCCGCACCTACTCATTGGGGACAGACTTAAATGAGTAGCCTTGCGGCACTTGGGGACGTTCCTTTTCTGCCGGGGTAGCTAATTTGGGACGGGGCTTTTTTAGCTACCCAATCCGGAGTCTTCGGAGCTTAAGACCAACCTCGACATAGGGTAGCTAAAAAGCCCCGTCCCAAATTAGCTACCCCCCGCGACTAGTCATTTAAGTCTGTCCCCAATGACTGGGTCGGTGCCCTTTGTGCGGAGGTTGCTTTGTTGCTTTATACTGTTGCGGTTAGACATCCATCCTGCAATCGAGGAGATTTCCATGGCATCAGACGTTCGCGTCCGCTTTGCACCCTCACCCACGGGCAAGCTGCACATCGGCGGCGCCCGCACCGCTATCTATAACTGGGCTTTCGCCCGCGCAAACGGCGGCACGTTCATCCTGCGCATCGACGACACCGACCCCACCCGTTCCACCGACGAGAACACGCAGATCATTCTGCGCGCCATGCGTTGGCTGGGCCTGGACTGGGACGAGGGTCCCGAGGTGGGCGGCGACTATGGCCCCTACGCACAGACCGAGCGTCTGGACCTGTACAAGCAGGCCGCCCAGAAGCTCTGGGACGAGGGCAAGGCCTATCCCTGCTTCTGCACCAAGGAGCAGCTCGACGCCGACCGCAAGGCCGCCCAGGAGCGCAAAGACCCCTTCCAGGGCTATCAGCGCCGCTGCCGCGATCTCGATCCCGAGGAGGCACGCCGCCGCATCGAGGCCGGTGAGCCCTACGTCCTGCGCATCAAGGTGCCCGAGGACCGCGGCGACGTCGTCATCCACGACGCCGTCCACGGCGAGGTAACCTTCGATGCCAAGGAGCTCGACGACTTTGTCATCTTCCGCTCCGACGGCACGCCCACGTATAACTTCGCGACCGTCGTCGACGACGCCATGATGAAGATCACCCACGTCATCCGCGGCGACGACCATCTGTCCAACACCCCGCGCCAGGTCATGGTTTACGAGGCCCTCGGCGCGCCCGTGCCTACGTTCGCCCACATCTCCATGATTCTGGGCGCCGACGGCAAGAAGCTCTCCAAGCGCCATGGCGCCACCTCGGTGGAGGAGTACCGCGACGCCGGTTATCTGTCCGACGCCTTCGTCAACTATCTGGCGCTGCTCGGCTGGTCGCTTGACGGCGAGACCACTATCATCCCGCGTGATGTCCTGGCCAGCAAGTTCTCGCTCGACCGCATCTCCAAGAACCCGGCGACCTTCGACCCCAAGAAGCTCGACTGGGTCAATGCCGAGTACATTAACGGCATGTCCGACGCTCAGTTTGCCGACGAGATCATGGTCCCTGAGCTGCACGAGGCGGGTCTCATCGAGGGTAATGTCGAGTACGGCGAGGATTGGATCGATGCGCTTGCCGCCATCGTCAAGCCGCGCACCAAGATGCCGGCCGACGCCGTGACCGTCGCCGCTCCCATCTTTGCTACGGCCGAGACGCTCGACTATGACGAGAAGTCTGTCAACAAGGGCCTGGCCAAGGAAGGCATGGGTGCCATTCTGGACGCCGCCAAGGCTGCGCTCGAGGGCGTGGACGAGTGGACGGCTGCCAACATCGACGCCGCGCTTGAGCCGTTGCCCGAGCAGATGGACCTCAAGAAGCGCGTGGTGTTCCAAGCTGTGCGCGTCGCCGTCTGCGGCAACATGGTGAGCCCCCCGCTGGGCGAGACCATGGCGCTCGTCGGTCGCGACGACTGCCTGGCGCGCATCGACCGCGCCCGCACGATGGCGCTGTAGCAGTAGCGTAAACGCATGTATCCGAGCCCCGTTCACCCCGAGCGGGGCTCTTGTTTCTGTAGACGTATGGGATAGGAGGTGCTGGGGCCATGGCCGAGCAACTTTCGCTGTTTGGTTCGCCGGAACCGGAGGAGACTCCGGCGGCGCCCGCACCCGCTGCCGCCCCGGCGCAGCCCGAGCCCGCACCTGAACCCGTCGCCGCCTACGCGAGCGTGGTCCTCGACATCCCGACCCGTGCGCTGTCCGAGCCGTTTGCATACGGCATTCCGCAGTCACTCGCCAACGATGCCCAGATCGGCTCCACCGTCCTAGTTCATTTTGGCAATCGTGCGGCCGCTGGATACATCGTCGACATCGCGCCAGAGCTGGCCAACCTGGAAGGTAACGACGCTCTCGATTCCGTGCGCATCAAGCCTATCGAGGCTATCCTCAGCAAGCCGCTCTTTACTGCCGAGGCCGCCCGTATTGCGCGCTGGATGAGCCGCGAGTACGTCGCAACGCTTTCTGAGTGCCTGCGCCTTTTCTTGCCCCCGGGTGGAAGCCCGCGCGTGGTCAAGGGCGAGGACGGCATGTGGACCGTTGAGCGCCCCGACGTTAAACCCATCCAAAACCGCTGGGTCATGCTCACGCCCGAGGGTTTCGACTACACGCCGCCCAAGACCGCGGTCCGTCAGCGTCAGCTCATCGAGGCACTCCAATGCGGCCCGGTCACGACGCGCGACCTCAACCTGCTCTTCAACAGTATGTCGGCGACCATTAAGGCGCTCGAAAAACGAGGCGTCGTGGTGGTGGAAGAGCGCCGTGCGTGGCGTGGCTGCAGCGAGCAGACCACGCTGTCCTCGGCGAGCGGTAAGGCGCCGGTCGCGCTTACGAACGGCCAGCAGCAGGCGCTCGCGCAGATTGAGCGCGCACGCCTGGACGCTCACGGTGATGTGGTACTCGTCGATGGCGTTACCGGTTCCGGCAAAACCGAGGTCTACCTTTCGGCGATTGAGCGCGTGCTTGCAGCCGGCCGTTCGGCCTGCGTGCTCGTGCCCGAGATCTCGCTGACGGCCCAGACCGTCGGCCGCTTCCGCTCGCGCTTTGGCGAGACGGTCGCTGTGTTCCATTCGCGTCTTTCGGCCGGCGAGCGTCTGGATCAGTGGGATATGGTCGCCAGCGGTGCCGCGCGCGTGGTCGTGGGCGCCCGCTCGGCGCTCTTTTGCCCGCTCAGCGACTTGGGCCTTATCATCATCGATGAGGAGCACGAGACAAGCTACAAGCAGGGTTCCAGCCCGCGCTACCATGCGCGCGAGGTGGCGGCCGAGATGGCGCGCCGCTATCGCTGCCCGCTCGTGTTGGGCTCGGCCACGCCTTCTGCCGAGGCCCTCGACCGCTGTCGCCGCGGCACGTACAACGGTGCCACGTGGACGCGCGTCGAGATGCCCGAGCGCCCGGGACATGCCGTGCTACCCACGGTTCGCATTGCCGACCTGCGCCGCGAGTTTTCGCACGGCAGCCGCTCCATGTTCTCAAAACCGCTGATGGAAGGCTTGGAACGTGTTGTCGAGCGCCGCGAGAAGGCCGTGCTGCTGCACAACCGACGCGGTTTTGCGCCGTTTTTGATGTGCCGCGAGTGCGGCTGCGTGCCCACCTGCAACCACTGCTCTACGGCGCTCACGTACCACGAGCGCACGCACACACTGCAGTGCCACACCTGCGGATCGTCCTGGCGCGTGCAGCCCTATCCGGCGCCCACGAGTCGCTGTCCCAAGTGCGGCAGCCGCTACCTGGCAAAAATGGGTCTGGGTACGCAGCAGATCGAGGACGCACTGCACCAGATGCTGCCCGATGACGTCGCCATCATTCGCATGGACGCCGATTCCACGCGCGGCAAGGACGCACACAAAAAGCTGCTCGAGCAGTTCGATGCAGCCGATTGCGCGGTGCTGCTGGGCACCCAGATGATCGCCAAGGGCCTCGACTTTCCCGAGGTCACGCTTGTGGGCGTGGTCAATGCCGACTTTGCGCTGAAGCTCCCCGATTTTAGAGCAGGGGAGCGCGCCTACGATCTGCTGGAGCAGGTTGCGGGCCGCGCCGGCCGCGGCGATCGCCCCGGCGAGGTCATCATCCAGACCTATCTGCCCGAGGACCCGGTCATTCGCGCCGTCGCCGAGCACGATCGTTCGATCTTTACTGACTACGACCTGGACCAGCGCCGCGACGCACTATATCCGCCGTTTGTGCGCCTGGTCAACATTTTGGTTTGGTCGGCAAACCGCGACGATGCGCAGGATTATATCGGTCGCATCTCGAAGCTCCTCAAGCGTCGCTGGCATGCCGCCGCGCCCGACTTTTTGCGGGCGGGGAGTGCCGTGCCCCAGGTGCTTGGTCCGGCTTCGTGTGTAATCGAGAGAGCCAAGGACCGTTACCGCTTCCATCTGCTTGTAAAGTCGCCGGTAGGGTACCATGTCTCTGATGATATCGACGCCTGCCTCAAAGAGGTGGGCTCCGTGCGCGGCGTGAACGTGAGCGTTGACGTCGACGCCTATGATTTGATGTAACAACCCGAAAGGATGGCCATGGAAGCCAACGGAATCGTACTGTCGCCCGACCCTCGTCTGCGCCAGGAGTGCGCCGTCATCGGGGAGATCACCCCGGCGATCGAGGCGCTTGCCGAGAAGATGAAGAAGATGATGTTCGACAACGGCGGTTGCGGCCTGGCTGCCCCGCAGATCGGTGAGCTCATCCAGCTCGTCACCATCGACTGTGATTACAGCGACAAGAACGACTATGACCCGTACGTGCTCATCAACCCTGTCATTGTTGAGCAGAGCGACCATCTGGTGCCGTTTAGCGAGGGTTGCCTTTCCATCCCTGGCATTAGCTGCGAGATCGAGCGTCCCGATCACGTTGTCGTCGAGGCGTATGACCTGGATGCCAACCTGATTCGCTATGAGGCCACGGGCGACCTGTTCTGCGTGTGCCTGCAGCACGAGATCGATCACCTGCACGGCAATACCATGTTCGAGCGACTCAAGCCGATGCAGAGGATTAAGGCCGTCAAGGAGTACCAGGACGCCCTGGCCCGCGGCGCTCGACCGGGCGAGACCGAATAGGTTAATTGTCCGTCCCTGGGATGGGGCCCACACATATCATCCCGTGCTCAAACATTCTCGCTTTGCTGCGAAACTGCGCGCGGGACGATATGTGTGGGCCCCATCCCAGGGACTACGTTGTCACTCTTCGTTTCGCCCGGGTGCCGTTGGGCCAGGGAGGGGCGTCTTCGCTGATAATTGCTTTGTTGGAAGAGCTGCTTTTATTGCGGCTCTTTCTTTGGTTTTGGGTATATTTGTTCTTGTTGAATTGTTATTGCGGATGGGCTGGGTACTTGGCTTTCCGCTGTTATTTGTAGCCGTCTCGGCTTTGGTTGAGGGGAGACGTTCTTTATGCGTATTGTGTTTATGGGTACGCCTGATTTTGCTGTGCCTTCACTGACTTCGCTTGTTGAGGCTGGGAACGAGATAGCGCTCGTAATTACTCGTCCCGATGCTGTTCGTGGGCGTGGTAAAAAGTTGGAGCCGTCTCCTGTTAAGGCTAAGGCGCTTGAGCTGGGGTTGCCCGTTGTTGAGGCCAATCGTATGACGCCTGAGGTTGTTGAGGCGCTTCAGGCTGCCCAGGCTGACATTTTCTGTGTGGCTGCTTATGGCTGCATTTTGCCTGATGACGTGCTGCATATGGCACCGCTCGGCATTGTGAATGTTCATGCGTCCTTGCTGCCTCGTTGGCGTGGCGCTGCTCCCATTCAGCGTGCCATTCTTGCTGGTGATGAGGTTGCCGGCGTTTCCATTATGCGCATTGGGCATGGCGTGGATACGGGCGCTTATTGCGCGCAGGCGTCTACGTCGGTTGCCGGTAAGCATGCCGAGGCGCTCACGATGGAGCTTGGTGAGCTTGGCGGTAAGTTGCTTGCCGATACGCTTCCCTCGCTTGCCGATGGCTCGGCTGTTTGGACCGAGCAGGATGAGTCCCTCGTCACGCATGCTGCCAAGATTTCCAAGCAGGAGATGCGTCTGAATCCGCAGATGGCGGCGCTCGATTGCGTGCGTCATGTGCTTGCTTCGTCCGATACCGCGCCTGCCCGTTGCGTGATTGCCGGTAAGTCGGTTCGCGTGCTCGATGCTGCGCCGGCTGATGTGTCGCTTGGCGAGGGCGCTGTTGCCGTCAAGAGCAAGCGTGTTTACCTGGGACTTTCCGATGGCGCGGTTGAACTGCTCGAGGTTAAGCCCGATGGCAAGCGTGCCATGGCTGCTTCTGCCTGGGCTGCCGGCCTGCAGGGTGCCGACCTTACGTGGGGTGTACTGTCATGAGCAAGTTGTCTCCCGCGCGCAAGCTTGCGCTCGATGTGTTGATGGAGGCCGATCGCCGCGGCATGTACGCACGCGACGTGTTGTCTTCCCGTGCTTCCGCCAAGGCCATTGACCAGCGCGATTCCGCTTTTGCCGCTCGTTTGGCGCTCGGTGTTGCCGCCACGCAGGGCATTTTGGATGAGCTGCTCGATCAGTTTTTGGATAAGCCCAAAAAGGTCGCGCCGCGCGTTCGTATGGCGCTTCGCATCTCGGCCTTCGAGATGCTCTACCTGCATACGCCGGGCCGCGTAGCCGTAAGTCAGGGTGTTGAGCTGGTGCGCAGCGGTGCTAAGTCTGCCGCGGGCCTGGCTAACGCGGTGCTGCACAAGGTTGCGGACAACGTTGAGGACTTTGCCACGGCATCCGACGTTGATGAGTCCGAGCGCCGCTTGGTTCGCCTTTCGCGTTTGATGGGTCTTCCTCGCTGGCTGTGCGCTCGTATTATGGCCTCGTTCGATACGCCCGAGGGCGCGCTCAACTTTGCCGGTAATCTGGCGCCTGCGCCGCTTGCACTGCACGAGAATGCGTTTGCGACCAAGGCCGATCCGTATATCTCACAGCTCGTTGCGCCTGTCTTTCCGGGCTGCCATGCGCCGGTCGATGCTCAGGTCACGGTTGCATCGGGCGTATTTGAGCGTGCTGCCGCGGTTGCCTCCGACCTCAACGCTCAGCTTATTGCCACTGCGGCGACACGTCCCGGTCGTTGCTTGGAGATTGGCGCCGGTCGCGGCACCAAGACCTATGTGATGATGTGTCAGGCCAAGCGAGCCGGGTACGAGCATCAGCATACCGCGCTCGATCTGCACGATCGCAAGTGCGATCAGAATCTCGCGCGCCTGCATAAGGCGGGTATTGCGGGTGTACGTACGGTCTCGGGCGATGCCTGCGAGCTCAATGAGGTGCTTACGTCCTTTGACGCGATGCTTGGCGAGCCCGCCCTATTCGACACGGTGTTTATCGATGCGCCGTGCTCTGGCACCGGCACCATGCGCCGGCATCCCGAGATACCGTGGCGTCTGACCGAGAACGACGTTACGACTGAGCTGCCCAAGCTACAGCTGACGATGCTCAAGGAAGCAGCCGCGCGCGTTGCTGCCGGCGGTGAGCTTATCTATGCCACCTGCTCGGTTTTTGATGAAGAGAACACGCGGGTCGTGGATGCCTTCCTGGCCTCTCCCGAGGGCGCCGGCTTTACCGTGGCGCCGCTCTCCGAAGCCCAGATTCTGCAGCTTCCCGATTTCGCGCAGGCCAAGAAGCTTGTCGCCGTGCGCCAGAACGATCGAGGCCTCTTCCAAAGCGTCCCCATAAACGCAGATTCCTACGACGGCCACTTCTGCGCCCGCCTGGTCCGTAAGTAACTACTAAGTTGCGGTGAAATAGGGATTGAATAGCGGCATCTACCCGCCAAATAGTCCTTATTTCACCGCAACTCAGAAGGTCCTGCGAGTGGAGATCGCAATAGCGGTAAAGAGTGGGGAAAAATAGCCCCGTTCCATGCTTGCTGCTATCAAAAGTAGGGCGGATTACGGGGCTAGATTGGTGATGCCCGACCACAGCAAAAATGGCCTAAACAAAATCGCAGGTAGATGGCTTGTTGAAATTTGCAAATTACCGGAATGGATAGAGGTTGTCAATTCAGCCCCGTAATCCGGCAGAGTTTTGAAATGTTGCAAACTTAGCATCAGACTGAAATCCGATCTAAAGAAAAGTTGCGGTGAAATAGTTCCTGTTTGGCCGTTGGATGGGCTGATTCAGGAACTATTTCATCGCAACTCATAAGGAAACCTGGGTGTCGGGACCGCTTGTCTCTAGTGGTTGTGCGGGCAATTGGCGCAGCAGCCGCTGGTGGCGTTGGTGCTGGAACCACCGCTGCGCTGGTCGGTGTTGTAGAATCCGCTGCCCTCAAACTTGATGCCGCTGGCCGAGAATGTCTTGGCCGCCGGAGCGCCGCAGCTCGGGCACACGACCTCGGGGGTCTCGGACATGGGATGCTCAACCTCAAACACGTTGCCGCAGCTCGAGCACTTGTAATCGTAGCGCGCCATAATACTTCCTTTTCAGCATAAAGCGGGCAGATCGCTCTGCCCGCATAAATTCAAACGTTTGTAACTGTACCCTATATCGGGGGTTTTATCACGCCTCGCCCCAGAATCTATGGGTGTTGCGCAGGAGCTGCGCAGTTTTGCCCTCGGCGGCCGCAACGTCGGCCTCGTCAGCCTGCCAGGTCCAGTTACCCGTGGCCACGCCCGGTACGTTCATGCGCGCGTCGTCGCCAAGCCCCAGGATATCCTGCAGCGGCATCATCACCAGGGGAGCGTCGCTTGCCAGCGCGTCGCCCATCAGCTTAGCCGCCACCCCAACACCGCTCGGTTCATCGCCGCCCGCAAAGGAGTGCGTGCACCAACCGGCCAGCGTCGATGTATCGTGCGTCGAGGTGTACAGGATCTTGCCAGGCGTGGGATGCACACCGCAACGAACGTCGTAGTCGCTAAACTCCAGCACGTCCATGCCGGGGAAACCACAGGTCGAAGCCATGGCGCGAACACCGGGCGTCAGGTAGCCCAGGTCCTCGGCGATAAAGTTGAGCGGACCCAGCTCGTCGTAGGCGGTCTGGAACAGATCCTTGCCCGGACCCGCCAGCCAGCGGCCTTCGGCGCAGGCTTTGCCTGCGGGAATGCTAAAGTAGCTGTGGAATCCCAGGAAGTGGTCCAGGCGCACGCGATCGTAGAGCGAGAACGCGCGACGCAGACGGTCCATCCACCAGCGGTAGCCGTTCTCTTTCATGTGATCCCAACGGAAGGTGGGGTTGCCCCACACCTGGCCCTCGGGCGCAAAGTTGTCGGGCGGCGCGCCAGAAATCTCAATCGCCTTGCCGGTATCGGACAGCCAGAAGTTCTCGGGCTCGCTCCACGCATCGGCCGAATCGTCCGAAACATACATAGGAATGTCGCCGATAACCTCGATACCCTTCTTGTGCGCATAGTTCATGAGCTCGCACCAGGCCAGGTCAAAGCGGTACTGCATGTACGCCTGCAGCTCTGCCTCGTCGTGGAAACGCTTGTCGTCAATCAGATGCTCGTTGTAGCGGGCGACATCCGCCGGCCAATCGTGGCGCGACTCGCCCTCAAAGTGCTTCTTAACCGCCATGTAGACGCAGTACTTCTCGAGCCAATCGGCGTTGCGATGCTTAAACGCCGTGTAGAGCGGGTCTGCATCCTCGCCGCCACGGGCCTTCCAAGTCTCAAAGTCGGCCGCCAGCTCCTCTTGGCTCTCTGGCAGCAGGTCAATATTGCCCGCAAACGCCGAAGGCCCAGCGTAAGGGGAGCGGAAGAAGTCCGTCGGGTTGACAGGAAGAACCTGCCAGTAGCGCATGCCCATAGCGGCCAGATGGTCGATAAATCGACGCGTGGGCGCACCAATCGTGCCGGGCTTGCCGTCGTCGGTGGGCACCGAGGTGATATGGCACACGACACCCGCGCCGTGATCGAGCGGCTCCTGCAGGCGCTGCTCGGCATGGTGATAGATGATCGACGAGCCCAGCGGATACAGATCGAGCGTGACTGTACCGTTGTGGATCTCGCACTCGTGACCGCTAATCACGTCACTTGCACATTCGTCGAGCGCCGGAATCGTCACGCGGTGCGAATTGCGCAGGCTGCGGTTGATGATAACCGTCGCGGACTCGCCATCCTTGCCCGTGCGGTTGTAGGCTAGCACCTCGTCGTTGAGCGCGAAGGCCTTGATTTCGCCGTCGATCATAAACGGCAATGCGCGGCGTACGGCGGAGGCGTTCTTGACAATAGCCAGCGTGTCGAAGTCGTGCAGTTGGTCCTTGGTCGGTAGGGTGCGGCGGTTGCCCGGATCGGTAAGGCCCTCCAGGCCGTACTCGTCGCCGTAGTAGATCGAAGGCACGCCGGGGAACGTCATCTGCATGAGCGTGGCGAGCCAAAAGCGGCTCTTGGCCAGTCCCATCGCATTCTCGTCCAGGCGCCATTTGCTGCGCTCAGACTCGGGCAGCTGCGACTCGTCGGGGCCGCCGCCGAGCACCGAGATGATGCGCGGACGGTCGTGACTCGAAAGCAGATTAAGTGCGCAGGACAATGCCTCGCTCGGGTAGTTCTCGCGCAGGGTCTCGATATCCTCGGCAGCTTGGTAGGCGTTCTTGTAGCCCATCAAAAAGCCGATGACCATGTCGCGGAAAGGGTAATCCATAGCAGAGTCCAGCTCGGAGCCCTGCAGGTAGCGGCGCAGATGGCCGTAGCTAATCTTGTTGGAGGCGTCTTCCCAGACTTCGCCGAGCAACAGTGCGTCGGGCTTTTCGGCAAGTACGGCCTTTTTGATCTCGGCCAGGAAGTCGTCGGAAAGCTCGTCGGCGACGTCCAGGCGCCAACCATGGGCACCGGCGCGCAGCCATTTGCGGATCACGCCGTCCTTGCCCAGGAGCCTCTCGCGTACCAGCTCGGACTTCTCGTTGATGGCCGGCATGTTGCCCACGCCCCACCAGCAGTCGTACGAGCCGTCCTCGTGGAAGGTAAACGCATCGCGCCACGGCGAATCCTCGCTCTGCCAGGCACCCACGCCGGGGTAGTTGCCGTAGCGGTTGAAATAGATCGAGTCGTCGCCCGTGTGGTTGAAGACGCCGTCCAGGATGATGGAGATGCCCAGCTTCTCGGCTGCCTGGCACAGCTCGGTAAAGTCCTGCTCGGTGCCCAGGATCGGGTCGATCTTGGTGTAGTCGGCCGTGTCATAGCGGTGGTTGCTCGCGGCTTCAAAGATGGGGTTGAGGTAGATGGCCGTAAAGCCCAGCTCGGCGATGCGGGGCAGGTCTTCCTGGATGCCCTTGAGCGAGCCGCCGTAGAAGTCCCAGGTCTTGATGGAGCCGTCCTCGGCGCGCTCGTACACGGGCGGCTCGTTCCAGTCCTCGACCATCCGGCGCTGAATGCCCTTGCGCGGTTTTTCGAGTTGAGCCATTGTGCGCTCGCGCCAATGCTCGTCACGGGCGTAGCGGTCGGGGAAGATCTGGTACACCATGCCGCGCTCGTACCAAGTGGGGCGGTTCTCGCGGTGCTTATAGACGGTAATCTGGAAGGACGGCACCTCGGCGTAGTTGTAGGTTACGCCCTCGCCGCCGGTGCGTCCTTGCGGCGCACCCAGGCGAACCTCGGGCTGGCCCTCGATATTGCATATAAAGCTGTACCACACAAGACACGGTTCATCGCATTTGAGCTCGCCGGTAAAAATGCCATCGCCCTCGTGTTCCATCGGGATAAGGGTCTCGCCGACTTCATCGACCCAGGTACGCAGGGTGAGTGTTGCCTGGTTGGGATCGGCATCCTCCAAAATCACCGAGAGTGCAACGGAAGTTCCAGTGGTCACAGCGCCAAACGGAGTGCGAAACTGCGGTAGGCGGCTGTTGTGAATCAATCTCATAGTACGGTCCAGTTCAATAGAATCACGGCCTGCGGGCCATGGTTTTTACGCACAGAATGTAAGTATATCTGTTGTACACAGGGTGTATAAACAACATCCGTTTACCATCGGCGAACGGTTGTCCTAGAAAATCGTTTTACCTCATCTATAGAACAAGGGGTGTCGCACTGAACGACACCCCTTGTTTATTGAGGATTAGATTGTAGATCGTCCGAATTAGCGGCGCTTGCGGGTGGCCGTTGCCTTGCGGACGGACGTCTTCTTGGACGGGGCCTTTTTCTCTGCCTGAGCGGCGGGGGAGACCGGGGTCTTCTTGGCAGACTCGGCCTTAGCCTCTGCCTTCGGGGCGGCCTTGACCTCGGCGATCTTCGGCGCCGGCTTGGCCTTTACCTCGGCCTTGGGCTCCTCTTTGGCAGCAGCGGGTTTAGTCTCTGCCTTGGGAGTTGCGGCCTTTGCCGTGGTCTTCTTGGTCGTCGTGGTGCGCTTGCGCGTGGTGGTCTTGGCGGCGGGCTTGGCCTCGACGGTTGCCTCCGCCTTGGACTCGGCAGGCGTCTCCTCGACCTTGGCGGTCGGCTTTGCGGCCGCCTTGGGGGCAGTCTTCGTTGCAGTGGCCTTGGTGGTCGTCGACTTGGTTGTCGTAGCCTTCTTGGCTGCAGTGGTCTTGGTCGTGCTCTTGGTCGCGGTCGTCTTCTTGGCTGCAGTCTTGGCCGGAGCCTTTGCGGCCGGCTTGGCCTCGGCGGCTTCAGCCTTTATCTCGGGAGCAGCCTCGGCCTCGGCGGCCTTCTTGGCAGCGGCGGTCGTGCGCTTGCGCGTCGTCGTTGCCTTGGCAGCAGTCGTCTTTGCCGCAGTGGCCTTAGTTGTCGTAGCCTTCTTGGTCGTCGTAGCCTTCTTAGCCGTCGTCTTTCGCGTCGTAGTCTTCTTGGCGGCAGGCTTTGCAGCCGGCTTATCCTCAGCCTCGGGAGCTGCCTCAACCTTCACCTCAGTCTTGGGCTCCTCAGCAGCAGCGGGCGCCTCAACAACCGGCTTGGCCTTGGGCTCAGGCTCGTCGACAACCGCCGCCGGGCGCTCAATCTCCGGATGCATAAAGAAGTACAGGTCCAGATACTTGTCGGCCGAGCGCGTCCAGCTAAAGTCCTGGCTCATGGCCTGCGTGACCAGCTGGTTCCAGGCATCGCGGTTATCCCAGAACAGGCGTGCCGCGCGGAACACGGCGTCGCCCATCTCGTCGCCGTTAAAGTTGCTAAACGAGAAGCCCGTGCCCTCGCCGGTAAACTCGTTATAAGGAATCACCGTGTCCTTCAGACCACCGGTCTCGCGCACGATGGGCAGGGTGCCGTAGCGCATGGCGATGATCTGCGACAGGCCGCAGGGCTCAAACTTCGACGGCATCAGGAACATGTCGGCAGCGGCATACATGCGCTGCGACAGCGCCGGATCGAATTCGATGCGCGCGGCCATGGTGCCGGGGTACTTGTCCTGGAAGTAGCGCAGGCCGTCCTCGTAGTCGCGGTCGCCGGTGCCCAACACGGCCACCTGCACGCCGCCGGCCAGAATGCGGTCGAGCGCGTACATGACCAAGTCCATGCCCTTCTGGCGCGTCAGGCGCGTGACCATCACCATGAGCGGACGGTCGTCGCGAACCTCGAGCCCCAGCTCCTCCTGCAGCTTTGCCTTGCACACGGCCTTGCCGGAACGGTCATCAACCGTGTAGTTTGCAGCAATGCGCTTGTCGGTCGCCGGGTCAAAGCCCGCCACGTCAATGCCGTTCAAAATGCCCTGCAGCGCATAGGAGCGCTCGCGCAGCACGCCGTCCAGGCCTTCGCCAAACTCGGGCGTCTGAATCTCGTTGGCATAGGTGGGGCTCACCGTGGTGATGGCATCGGCATAGCGCAGCGCGCCCAGCATGTAGTTGATGCTGCAGGCGTCGCAACGCAGCTGCGAGGCGGCCGCCGGAATGTGCGCCACACCCAGGATGTCCTCCATCACGGTGTCGCTAAACTGGCCCTGGAACGCCACGTTGTGGATCGAGAACACGGTCTTGACGCGGTCGTACAGCGGCAGGCCCTGGTAGAACTCGCGCAAGAACACGGGCGCCAGTGCCGTCTGCCAGTCGTTGCAGTGCAGGATGTCGCACTCAAAGCCCTCGGGCAGGTGCTGCAGGCTCTCGGTGATGGCCTTGGAGAAAAACGCAAAGCGCTCGCCGTCATCAAAGAAGCCGTACGGATAGTCGCGCGCAAAGTAGCGCTCGTTGTCGATGAACATATAGGTGACGCCGTCGAGCTCGAGCTTCTCTAGCCCGCAGTACTCGTTGCGCCAGCCCAGGCTCACGTAAAAATCGGAGAAGTGCTCCATCTGCGCCTTGTACTCGTCCTTGATGGTGGCGTACTTGGGCACCATCACGATGACCTCGGCGCCGGCGCGCACGAGCGCCGCAGGCAGCGAGCCCGCCACGTCACCCAGGCCACCGGTCTTAACAAACGGTGCGCACTCGGCCGAGGCAAACACGATCTGCATCTTTTTGCTGGAATCTGCCATATTGTCTCCCTGTTGCAATTCGAGAATAGCCGCCTGGCGCAAACCGGGCGGCTATTCTGCATGTTACGAGCGATGTTGCGGTGCCTACGTTAATGCACGATGGTGGTATCGGGAGTTAACGGGGCCTTGCCCAGCACCAGGATGTTCTCGGGCGTGCCGCGAAGTTCGGTGTTGGTGGGAACCACGTTGTTCTTGTCCAGGATAGCATTCTCAACGCGGGCGCCGCTCTTGATGATGCAGCTCTGGTTGATGATCGAGTTGGTCACCGAGGCGCCTTCCTCAACCACAACGCCGCGCGACAGGATCGAGTTGCGCACGGTGCCCTTGATGATGCAGCCGGCCGAGATGATCGAGTTGCACGCGTGGCTGCCGGTCGCATAGCGCGAAGGCGGCACGTCGTGAGCCTTGGTCAGGATCGGGCGCTCGGGATCGAAGAGCTGGTCGGCCACGGTCTGGTCGAGCAGGTCCATGCTGCGGCGATAGAGCGACTTCTCGCTAAACACGCCCACGACCTCGCCCTTGTACTCGTAGCTGCACACGTCGATGTTGCCAAAGTCGCCCTGGAGTGCCTCGAGCAGGTCCAGATAGTCGGCGGCCTGGTAGTGGTCGATGATCTCGAGCAGCGTCTCGCGGTTGACGATACAGCAGTCCATGGACGCGTTGTCGCCGTACACGACGCCGGCGCTCACGCCCGTCAGGCGGCCGTTCTCGTTAATCTCGAGCTTGGTCTCGTCATCTACGTTGCGCGTGGCCTTGCAGTACACCACGGTCATCTGGGCACCGGAGTTCTCGTGCGCGTCGATGATGGTGTTGAGGTCCATGTTAAAGATGATGTTGGTGCCCATCATCACAACATAGGGCTTGTCCGAGCGCTGGAACAGCGTCTTGTTGGAGATAATGTCGCGCAGCAGGAAGCGCATGCCGCCCTTGGTGGTGCCATACGCGTTGCCGGGCACCATGAACAGGCCGCCCTTCTTGCGGTCCAGGCCCCAGTCCTTGCCCGAGCCCACATGGTCGATCAGCGAGCGGTAGTTGCCCGGCATGACGACGCCGACGGTCTTAATGCCGGCATTCATCATGTTGGACAGCGGGAAGTCGATCAGGCGGTAGCGGCCCAAAAACGGAACGGACGCGATGGGACGGTCCTTGAGCAGCACGCTGCCGTAGGTCGAAGAGTAGTTAGCGGTGATATAACCGATGGCCTTGCGATTGATCATCGGATCATTCCCCCTTCCCGATAACGACGTCATTTCCAACGACGGCCGTATCCTTGGTGGTATCGACAGAGCCGAGCTTCACGCCCTCTTCGACCGTGGAGTTCTCGCCCAAAATAGCGCGGCAGATGTGCGCGCCGCTCTTAACGTGCGCACCCGGCAGCAGTACGGAGTCCTCGACCACGGCGCGCTCCTCGATGATGACATCGGTCGAAAGGATCGAGTGGCGAGCGGTGCCGTAGATCTTGCAGCCGTTGGAGACCAGGCAGTCGTCCAGGCGGCCATCCGGGCCAATGTAGTGCGGCGGACGCGTGGTGATGTTGGACATGATGGGGAAGTTCTTGTCAAACAGATCGAACTCGGGGTTGTTGCCCAGCAGGTCCATCGAGGTCTCGTGGAAGCTGGCGATGGTGCCGACGTCCTTCCAAAAGCCGTGGAACTCGTAGCTGTACAGGCGCTTGCCCTCGCCGAGCAGCTTGGGGATGATGTCCTTGCCAAAGTCGTGGCTCGAGCGCTGGTCCAGGGCGTCCGCCTCGAGTGCCTCGATCAACACGTCGGCCGAGAAGATGTAGATGCCCATGGACGCGAGGTTCGAATCGGGCTTATCGGGCTTCTCGGTAAACTTGGTGATGCGGCCGTCCTCGGGGTCGGTGGTCAGGATGCCAAAGCGGCTGGCCTCCTCCCACGGCACGGGCATAACGCTCACCGTGAGGTCGGCGTTGTTTTCAATGTGCGTCTTGAGCATCTTGCGGTAGTCCATGCGATACAGGTGATCGCCCGAAAGAATCAGGACGTACTTGGGGTCGTTGGCCTTGATGTAGTCGAGGTTCTGCGTAATGGCGTCGGCCGTGCCCGCATACCAGGCGCCACCGGTCTGTGTCTCGTACGGCGGCAGGATCGACACGCCGCCGTCACGGCTGTCCAGATCCCAAGCCTCGCCGGAGCCCACATAGGCATGCAGCAGGTAGGGACGGTACTGCGTCAGAACGCCCACCGTGTCGATGCCCGAGTTGGAGCAGTTGGACAGCGAAAAGTCGATAATGCGGAACTTGCCACCAAAGCTAACCGCCGGCTTAGCGATCTTTTGGGTGAGTGCCCCCAATCGGCTACCCTGTCCTCCTGCGAGGAGCATCGCGATGCATTCTTTCTTACTCATCGATTTCTCCTTCTGTCATCGATGTTCTTAAACCCATTAGCGACGGGCGCGGCGCTCGGTCGCGCCCGTCGAGTAATGCCGTACTGGCATAAGGGAGCTCGCGCGCCTCTACGCGTGCCAGATCTCGTCGCGGTACTCGCGAATGGTGCGGTCGCTCGAGAACCAGCCGGAGGAGGCGGTGTTGAGCAGCGCCTTGCGGTTCCAGGTCTCCTGGTCGCCGTAGCTGTTCGTAAGCGCCTCCCAGGCGTCGACGTAGCTGCGGAAATCGGCCATGACCAGGTCGGGGTCGTTGTTGTTCATGAGCTCGTTGTAGATGCTCTCGAAGTTGCCCGAAAGACCCGCAAAGGTGTTGTCCTTGAGCTCGTCCATTACGCGGCCCAGACGCTCACGGTCGCCGTTGAGCGTATCCCACGCAAAGTAGCTGTTGGATGCCCAGAGCTGCTCGACCTCGGGAGCGGTCAGGCCAAAGATGGCCTCGTTCTCGCGGCCGGCCAGGTCGGCGATCTCGATGTTGGCGCCGTCGAGGGTGCCCAGCGTAATGGCGCCGTTCATCATGAGCTTCATGTTGGACGTGCCCGAGGCCTCCTTGGCGGCCGTGGAGATCTGCTCCGAGATCTCGGCGGCAGGGTAGATGAGCTGGGCGTTGCTCACGCGGAAGTTGGGGATAAAGCAGACCTTCATGACCTCGTTGACGCGCGCATCGTTGTTGATGACGTCGGCCACGGAGTTAATGAGGCGGATGGTTTCCTTGGCAAAGGTGTAGCTCGAGGCAGCCTTGCCGCTAAAGATGAAGGTCGTCGGCGTCACGTGGAAGTTGGGATCTGCGATGCAACGGTTATAGATGTCCATCACCTTCATGATGTTCATGAGCTGGCGCTTGTAGGCATGGAAGCGCTTAACCTGAACATCGAAGACGGTGTTGGGGTCAATGACCAGACCGGTCTCGGCCTTAACGTAGGCGGCCAGGCGCTCCTTGTTGGCGCGCTTGGAGGCACCCACGGCCTTCAGGAACTCGGTGTCGTCCTTAAAACCTTTAAGCTTCTCCAGCTCAAAGGCGTCCTTGAGCCAGCCATCGCCAATGGCATCGGTGACGAGCTTGGCGTAGGTGGGGTTGGCCTCGGCAAAGAAGCGACGGTGCGAGATGCCGTTGGTCTTGTTGTTGAACTTCTCGGGCGTCAGGGCATAGAAGTCCTTGAGCACGATGTTCTTGATGATGTCGGAGTGAATCTTGGCCACGCCGTTGACGCTGTGGCTGCAGATCACGGACAGGTTGGCCATGCGAATCTCGCCGTCCCACAGAATGGCGGTCTGGCGCAGACGCTCCTGCCAGCCCTCCTGCGTGGTGTCAAACGACTCGTGCCAACGACGGCTGATCTCGTCGATGATCTGGTACACGCGGGGGAGGAGCTTGGAGAACGTGCCGATGGGCCACTTCTCCAGAGCCTCGGGCAGGATGGTGTGGTTGGTGTAGCTCACGACCTGCGTTACGATGTTCCAGGCGTCATCCCACTCGAGCTTCTTTTCGTCGATGAGGATGCGCATGAGCTCGGGGCCGCACATGGCGGGGTGGGTGTCATTGGTATGGATGGCAACAAACTGCGGCAGCAGCTCCCAGTTCTCGCCGTGCTCCTTCTCAAAGGCGTCGAGCAGGCTGTAGATGCCGGCCGAGACAAACAGGTACTCCTGCTTCAGGCGCAGCAGACGGCCGTGCTCGCCGGCGTCGTTGGGGTAGAGGATGGCGCTGATGGCCTCGGCCTCGGCGCGCTCGGCATCGGCCAGGGCGTAGTCGCCGCGGTTGAAGGCTTCTAGGTCAAAGTGCTCCTCGACCGGCTCAGCGGCCCAGACGCGCAGCTTGTTGACGGTCTCGCCGGCATAACCCACAACGGGGATGTCATAAGGAACGGCCAGGATGTCCTGCGTGTCCACCGTGCGGTAGAACGTGCGGCCGTTCTCCTCAAAGCCCTCAACATGGCCACCAAACTTAATGGTCACGGCCTTGTCCTGACGGCGGACCTCCCAGGGATAGCCGTGGGTGAGCCACTCGTCGGTGGCCTCGACCTGGCTGCCGTTAACGATTTCCTGCTTAAACAGGCCGTAGCGGTAGCGTATGCCGTTGCCGTAGCCGGCAATGCCCTCGGCTGCCATGGAATCTAGGAAGCACGCTGCCAGACGGCCAAGGCCACCGTTGCCCAGGGCCGGATCGGGCTCCTGGTTTTCGATGACGGACAGGTCGAAACCCATGTCGTCGAGTGCCTCGGCGACCATGTCGCGCACGCCAAAGTTGAGCAGATAGTTGTCGAGCAGGCGGCCGATCAAAAACTCGATCGAGAAGTAGTACACGCGTTTTTTGCCCTCGGCGGTGGCGCGGGCGTCGCTCTTGGTGGCAACGGTGCGGGCTTTCTCGGCCACGAGCTTGGCCAGGGCGTTAAAGCGGTCGAGGTCGCTGGCGGCCTCGACGCTCTTGCCGCTGATGCTCATGACGGCATCGCGATAGAGCTCGATAAACTCCTGCTTGTTGTCGAAGATCTTATTCATACGTTCCTTTCCCCCGGGGATGTTTCTCCCGGAACGGTTATGTCTTGTATCCTACGCCCCGTCGGGGCGGGTAATTACAGCTGTAACGGTTTTGTTACGCATCCTTGGCAGACGAGTTAGCAGAAGCAGACTTGGCCCTGGTAGCGGCCTTTTTGGTAGTCGGCTTCTTGGCCGCGGCCTTAGAGGCGGGCTTTGCGGCAGCCTTGGCCTTTGCTTTGGTGGTCGTAGCCTTTGCCTTGGCCGGAGCCTTCTTGGCAGCCGCAGGCTTGGGCTTCACCGAGGACGTGCGCTTCTTGGGCGCAGCCTTGGGAGCCTCAACCACCGGCGGCTTGTAGCTGCTGGGACCGCGGCGCTTAAGCACCACGCCGGCCAGGCCGGGCACCTTGATCTCAATAGAGTCCATCTGCCCGTTCCAGGGATAGGGCTCGCTCGAGCAGGTGTAGGGCTCCTCACCGGCATAGCCGCTGCCGCCAAACTCGGGACGGTCGGAATCGAATATGACCTCCCAGTCACCCTCGCGCGGCACGCCCACACGGAAGCTCTCGTAGCTTGCCGGGTCAAAGTTGATCAGGATTACCAGATCGTCATCGACGTCCTCGCCCTGACGCACAAAGCTCACGATGGACTGCTTGGAGTTGTCCGCGTCGATCCAGGTAAAGCCGTCGTCGGTGTAGCCGCGCTCGTACAGGGCAGGCTCGGCAGTGTACAGGTGGTTGAGCGCCTTGATAAACGCTTGATGATGACGGTGAGTCTCGTACTCCTCGGTCAGGAACCACTGGATGGACTCGTAGTAGCGCCATTCAATAAACTGGCCGATCTCGTTGCCCATAAAGTTGAGCTTGGCACCGGGGTGCGTCATCTGGTAAAAGGCCAGCGTGCGCAGGCCGGCAAACTGGCGCCACCAGTCGCCGGGCATGCGGCCGATCAGCGAGCACTTGCCGTGCACGACCTCGTCGTGGCTCAGCGGGCAAATGAAGTTCTCGGTAAAGGCGTACATGATGGAGAACGTGAGCAGGCCGTGGTTGCCGGGGCGCCACGGAAAATCGGTCTGCATGTAGTGCAGGGTGTCGTTCATCCAGCCCATGTCCCACTTGTAGTGGAAGCCCAGGCCGCCGTCCTGCGGAGGATAGGTCACGAGCGGCCACGCGGTGGACTCCTCGGCCATCATCATCACGTCGGGGTAGTGCGCCTCTACTGCGCAGTTGACCTGACGGATAAACGCGCTGGCGTCCAGGTCCTCCTCGGTACCGTACTTGTTGAACTTCTTTTGGCCCGGATCGTCGATGCCAAAGTTGAGGTACAGCATGCTGGACACGCCGTCCATGCGAATGCCGTCCACGTGGAAGTTCTCGAGCCAGTACAGCACGTTGGAGACCAAGAAGGAGCGGACCTCGCCGCGGGCGAAGTCGAACTTGTGCGTGCCCCAGTTGGGGTGAATCTCGTGCTCAAACAGCATGTGGCCGTTAAAGGTGGCAAGGCCGTGGGAGTCGGCGCAAAAACCGCCGGGTACCCAGTCCATGATCACGCCGATGCCCGCCTCGTGGCACGCGTCGATAAAGTGCATGAGCTGCTGCGGGTTGCCGTAGCGCGACGTGGCGGCGTAGTAGCCGGTCGTCTGGTAGCCCCAGGAGCCATCGAAGGGATGCTCCATAAGCGGCATGACCTCGATATGCGTGTAGCCCATGTCGCGCACGTAGTCCACGAGCTCTACCGACAGGTCGTCGTAGGTGTAAAACTCGCCGCGCTGCGCGGGGAAGGGATCCATGGGGCCGGGATAGTTGCCGTACTCGTCAGGCTCGCCCTGCGGCGCATCGCCGTGGCGCTTCCACGAGCCAATATGCACCTCGTAGATGTTAAGCGGCTGCGACATGTGGTTGTGGCCGGCACGGCGCTTGAGCCACGCGGCGTCGTTCCACTGGTAGCCATCGAGGGTCCACAGCACGCTGGCGGTACCCGGAGGGCACTCTGCCTTAAAGGCGTACGGATCGGCCTTGTAGAGTTTTTCGCCCTCGTTGGTCTCGATAAGGTACTTATAGAGCTGGCCTTGTTCTGCGCTAGGAATAAAGCCTTCCCAAATAGCGCTTGTATGCATGGGCACCAGCGGGTTGGCTTGCTCATCCCAGTCGTTAAATTCGCCAATGACATGGACGCTCTTTACGTCGGGCGCCCAAACGCAAAAGCGCCAGCCGCGCGTACGGTTCTGCGTGTCGGGGTGAGCGCCCATCTTTTCCCAGCTGCGCTCCCACGTACCGATGCCAAACAGGTAGACATCATCCTTGGTGAGCTCCGGTGCATGCGGGGCGGCTTTACGGGTAGCGGGCTTTTTGGTTGCTGGCTTTAGCTTTGTATCGCTCACGTTTGATCCCATCATGACGCGGCAGCGTGTTGCCTTGGTGACTAGATGCGAAAGGTCCAAGGCTGCACGAATCGAAGGGACGGCGATAGTTCTATGATTCGTTCCACCTCGCGTGCTCGGTGGAACTTTCGGCAGAAACTACGATAACACCTGTGCGTTAGTTTGATGGACGAAAGCGGATTTGCGAGGGCGTTTAATCGGTAAGCGACATGTTTATACCACTGGCAGAATTGCCGTGGTAAAACCCTTGACAGTTTTACCAATTAGGGTTTCAAAACTGATAGGCTTACGTTTGGTAAAACGTTTTTAGCAGGTTGTTTACCATTTGACATCGAAAGGCTCTTTTATGGACCACATCGCTGCCCCAAGTGTTGCTTTTATTTTCGATTGCGACGGAACACTGGTTAATAGCTCCCCCGTCTGGGGCCATGCGCAGACCGAGTTATTGCGCCGTCATGGCATTGATGTAACGGTCGACGATTTTGCCCAGTTTGAACATCTTTCGCTGGAGGATGAGTGCCAGGCCTACCACGACACGTGGGGCATTGGCGCGAATGGCGAGGAGCTGTATCGCGAGCTGAGCGAGATTTTGATTGATGGGTATTCCAAGGTGCCGCCGCGCGAGGGGCTCCTGGCATTTTTGGAGCAGGCGAAGGCGGCGGACATCGCCATGTGCGTTGCCACGTCCACGCCGGTCGAGCTGGTGCAGCCCGCGCTCGCCGGTGCCGGGCTCGACGCGTACATGGAGTTTGTTACCACGACGGACGATGCGGGACGCTCCAAGCAGTTCCCCGATGTGTACGAGCTGGCGTTGCGTCGCCTGGAAGAACGCCACGGGCACAAGTTTAATCGCAGCTGGGTGTTTGAGGATGCCGTCTTTGGACTTAAGAGCTCTGGCACTGCTGGATTTAAACGTGTGGGCATCTTTGACCCGCACGGCCGTATGGAGCGGGACGAGGTTTGCGATAACTGCGATATCTTTATCGACAGCTATGAGGGCCTGGACTTGGCCCGCGTGCTTTCGTTTGAGGGCTAGGCGAGGGCCGTGGCTTGCAAAGTATTAGTGGTTTGCGGCTCGCCGGTGGTGGCGAGCGCCGAGTTGCTTTGCCACCTGGCAGGGGAGTGCGACCACATTGTAGCCGTAGACCGCGGTCTGGACGCTCTGTTGGGCGCTGGCCTGCGCTGCGACGTCTACGTGGGCGACGCCGACACCGTTAGTGATGAGGGGCGCGCTCTGGTCGATGCCGCTTCCGATTTTGAAGTGGAGCGCCACGATCCCTACAAGGACTATACCGATCTGGCACTGGCGCTCGATTCGGTCCGCCGTCGGTGGCCGGGTGCCGAAGTGGTAGCAACCTGTGCCACCGGTGGCCGCCCGGACATGGCCCTGTCTGTGCTAGGGCTCCTGGCAAGCTATGCGGACGCCCCCGTCTGGATCGAAGAAGACGAAGTAACGGCCAGAATCTTGCACCAGGACGAGACCTGGACCATCGAGGGCGCCGAGGGCAAAACCTTCTCCATCATCGCCATCGCTCCCAACACCGAGGTAAGCGAGTGCGGCCTAGAATGGGAACTAGACCACAGCCCCCTAGGCCTCTTGGCCGATACGGGCATCTCTAATGTCGTCCGGAAAACGGCCAAGATCCAAGTCCACCAAGGCGTCGCGATCGCCTACCTCTACAAGTAAGGCATCGCCGCGTGAGGGTTTTATCGGGACGGTGGGTTAATTGACTGATTTTGCCGAAGTCAAAATCAGTCAATTCAGCCCCGTCCCAGGAAAACCCGTAAGTGTGAGAATCAACCCAAAAAACTTCTTGCATCCCCGAAGATCTTCCCCTATAGTACTACCTCATCACGGGGGCGTAGCTCAGCTGGGAGAGCGCTTGACTGGCAGTCAAGAGGTCAGGGGTTCGATCCCCCTCGTCTCCACCATCGTGAATGTAAGGCCACTCAATCGAGTGGCCTTTTTTAATTGCATACGATATTAAGTGGTCTGAGCTGCATTTTTGCAAAATATGCAAATTGCTTTCCTGTTCAAGTTCGCCGTCAGCAGTAGTTGTCGCAAAATTTGCGACAACTACACCCCAAAAAGTTGCGCAATTACCTTCCCGGTTTTGTACAAAGTTTGTTAGCCAAACATAATAGTTTGAGTAATTCACGCCGTCAGCAATACAACTCAGGCAGTGATCGCCAACCCACGCACCCCCATAAACCTGCGGCAATGTGTGCAAGACGGCACGATATCCCCCATAACCACGGCTAATAAACAATATGTTGCTCAACACACCCCAAAACGTATGGGCCACCTGCCGTGCTAGAATACTTAAGTCACATGGGTTAACTGTGCTCACGGCTCCAGCAAGCCGCAAAGCGCAGGGTCGATCAGCATCCGGCCGTAACGGCGGTGCCAGAAAAACCGCGAGCTCCAATAGCGTCGTCATGCGTTTCGCATCGAATGATTTTGTTCATGTGTGTGCAAGTTGTTCATTCGATTCGACATTTCATGACAAATCGCAGCAGTCCTTCAGCTGTTTGCGTGCGGTCCAGTTTTGTTCCCGCTTGACTGGATCGCACGCAGTCAGCTGGTGACGCGGTCATTTTGCGATACACGTCCGCGTCTCTAGCCACTGCACTCATACATACCGTTCACGGTGGGGCAGAGCCACGTGCTTGTCTAACTGGGCTCAGGGTTTGAATATGGAGCGCCTTCGCGCACAAGCGCCCTGGCGAAGCCATACCCAAACCCCGTGAGCCACACGTAAGACAGCAAGGGGGTGGTGCTCGTGTGGTATGTGATCCAGGTCATTAACGGTCGCGAAGATGTAATGCGCGAGCGCATCGAGCACGTGGTGCCGGCTGGCGCCATGCAGGAGCTCTTTTACCCCCAATTTCAAACCGAGATTAAGGTACACGGTGAATGGGTCGATACGACCAAGCCGCTCTTTCCCGGATATCTTATCTGCGATACGGCAGATCCTCGCACCGTGCAACAGTATCTGCTGCGCATGGACGACTTTGCACGGGTGTTATCCCAGGACGGTCGGTTTGTGCCGTTGGCAAAAGAAGAGGTCCAGCTTATTGGAAGCTTTACGCTGTGGGAGACCGCGTAGTTCCTATGAGCGAGGCCTTAAAGGACGGCGACCAGGTCGTAGTGACGGCGGGTCCGCTGCTGGGGCACGAAGGGCTTATCAAAACCATTAATAGACGCAAGAGCACTGCTTATTTGGAGCTCGATCTGTGCGGCCGACGCGTAACTACCCGCGTTGGTCTTGCCGTGCTTTCAGCCGAGCAGCGCGTAATGCGAAACCTTAAAAAGGCGATCGCCTAGCTGCGGGCGACTGTTTAACGGGACAGGGAGGATCCCCGGGGGGCGGGGACGTAGGTTTGAAGGAAATATTGTCAGATAAAACTGAATATTCAGAAGGAGCGCCGGTGGGGGCCGCGCTTGTTGCCCAGGCCATGAGCGGTGGCGGCGTGACCGTGCGCTACAAGGCCATGCAGGCCGTGAAGGACTGGGACCGCACGCGCCTGGGCTACAGGGCCGTAAAGCGCGCGTTCGACATCGTGTTCAGCGGCTGTGTGCTGGCCGTCATCGCGATACCCAGCGTGGTGCTGGCCGCGGCCATCCGCCTGGAGAGCGAGGGCAACCCGTTCTACAGCCAGATCCGCGTGGGCCAGACCCACCGCGACGGCAGCCTGTCCACCTTCCGCATGTGGAAGTTCCGCTCCATGTATAAAGACGCCGACGAGCGCCTCGCCGAGCTCAAGGGGCAGAACGAGATCGCCGGCGCCATGTTCAAGATGAAGGACGACCCGCGCGTCACCAAGATCGGCAAGTTCATCCGCAAGCACTCCATCGACGAGTTCCCGCAGTTCCTGAACGTGTTCCTGGGCCAGATGTCCGTGGTGGGCCCGCGCCCGCCACTGCCCAACGAGGTCGCAGAGTACACAGAGTTCGATCTGCAGCGCCTGGCTGTGAAGCCCGGCATCACCGGCTGGTGGCAGGTGACGGAGCGCAACTCGACCGGGTTCGATGGCATGGTCCGCCGCGATCTCGAGTACATCGCCAGCCGGGGCATTTTCACCGACCTCAAGATTGTAATCCTCACGGTTATTGAGGTCATCACCGGTAAGGGTGCGTGCTAATGCTCGGGGACTATTCGAAATACTCTGAGTTGAATCGCGTTCCCGTGATCGATGTTCCAATCACGGGAACAAACATGTCAGATTGCATCAATTTTCTAGCTGAACATATCGATGAACTCCATGGCGAGTACATTTGCGTCTCAAATGCCCATACGTCTGTTTTGGCTCATGATGACCCCTCATATTGGGATTGCCAGGCGGAATCAGTCATGTCCGTTCCCGACGGCAAGCCCTTATCAGTTGTAGGCCGTAAGTCATTTGAATCGATGGACCGCGTTACCGGTCCGGATTTGATGCGCGAGATTTTTGAGATTTCCAGTCAATACGGGTGGAGTCACTATTTCTACGGAAATGAACAGAAGAATCTTGACGCCCTCAGAGAATCGCTCAACAGGGATTTCCCCGGTTTAAAAATTGTGGGAATGGAACCGTCCGTTTTCCGTCCTTTGTCCGAAAACGAAAAGCATGAGCTTTCTAATCGCATCGCCAACTCAGGAGCTAACTTCGCATGGATTGCTCTTGGCGCGCCCCGTCAAGAAGTTCTTATGCACGAGCTCAAGGGAGGGCCACAACCGTTGATGATCGGTGTTGGCGGAGCGTTCAACGTTCTCGCCGGCGTGGTGCCAGAGGCGCCGATGTGGATGCAAAACCTGAGTCTCGAGTGGCTATACAGACTTATTCAAGAGCCGAAGCGGCTTTTCAAACGATACCTCGTAACTAATACGAAATTTCTCTTTTACCAGTTTACAAAAGCCAAACGTAAGGAAGGCAAATAGATGAACGATTCGACCACCTTTAAAGACAAGACCCTGATGATCACGGGCGGCACCGGCTCGTTCGGCAACACCGTGCTCAAGCACTTCATGA
>CATVTV010000020.1:0-38856 GCA_958347015.1 uncultured Collinsella sp.
ACCTTGCTCGCCTGGAGTCGTTTTCGCTGACGTTGCCAAGACATCGGCGTCAACCAAGTCATTGGGGACGTTCTTAAACGACTAGCCATCGGGGACACTCTTCGTCATCCGTGCTTCTGACTGGCAAAGAGTGTCCCAAACGACTAGTCATTAAAGAACGTCCCCAATGACTAGGTGAAAAGGGGGCGCCGCGGGATGGATCCTGCGGCGCCCCTTTGCGTTGGCGTGTCGCCTAAGCTTTACAGCTCGTAGAGCGTGGTGAACTTGTCCTGCAGGTAGCTGCAGTAGTAACGAGCATCGAATGCCATGCCGCAGGCGCCCTTGATGAGCTCCGGCGCGTCTTTGGCGCGGCCCCACTGCCAAATGTGCTCGCCCAGCCAGGCGCGGACGGGCGCCAGATCACCGCTCGCGCAGGCATCGGTAAGGTCGACGCCGTCGCGGCACATGGCCGGCACAAACATGGCGTCGTAGGCGCTGCCCAGCGCATAGGTGGGGAAGTAGCCAAACGAGCCACCGCTCCAGTGCGTATCCTGCAGGCAGCCGTGCGTGTCGTCGGGAACGGGAATGCCCAGGTACTCGTCCATAAAGCGATTCCAAAGCGCGGGGATGTCCTTGGCCGTGGCCTCGCCGGCAAACAGCATGCGCTCAATCTCGTAGCGCACCATAACGTGCAGCGGATAGGTGAGCTCGTCCGCCTCGGTGCGGATCAGCGACGGCTGTGCGATATTCACGGCGTGGTAGAGCGTATCCTCGTCCACGCTGCCATAGACCTCGGGCGCGTGGCGGCGCAGTACCTCGAGCAGCGGGCCCATAAAGGCGCGGCTGCGACCCACGGTGTTTTCGAAAAAGCGGCTCTGGCTCTCGTGGATGCCCATGGAGGTGCCGCCCTCCAGACAGGTGCGCGCATAGGCAGGATTGACGCCCAGCTCGTACATGGCGTGTCCCGCCTCGTGGATGATGCTGTAGACGTTGGAGATGCAGTCGTCCTCGTAGATGTGCGTCGCGATGCGCGCGTCGCCCACGGCAAAGCCCTCGCTAAACGGGTGCTCGGTAAAGGCAAGCGTGGTGTCGTCCAGGTTAAGGCCGATGAGCTTCATCAGGTCGAAGCTCATGGCACGCTGGGCGCCCTCGGGCACATGCGCGTGCAAAAAGTCTGCAGCGGGCTGCTGGCCGCGCTCGCCGATGGCGTGCACGAGCGGCACGACTGTGGCCTTGACCTCGTCGCAAAACGCGTCGAAGCTCTCGGTGGAAAGGCCGCGCTCGTACTGGTCGAGCCAAACATCGTATGGGTCGCGCTTGGGGTCCATGAGCTCGGCCTGATGCTTAAGCTGGGCGACGATTCTATCTACATAGGGCTCAAAGCTCGCCCAGTCATTGGCCGTCTTGGCCTTGTGCCACACGGCGTCGGCCTCGCAGGTGAGCCTGGTCCAGGCCTCGGCCTCCTCGGTGGGAATGACGCTCGCTTCACGCTGGTCGCGGCCGAGCACGCGGATCTCGTCGAGCAGCTGCGGGTCGTCGATCTTGCCGCCGGCGACGGTCTCGCGTGCCAGCGAGCGCACGAGTTCGACAGACTTTTCGCTGGTCAGGAGCTTATGGTGCTCGCCGGCAAGGGTGCCCATGGCGTCGGCACGGGCGGCGGCACCGTTGGCGGGAGCAATGGTCGCGCCGTCAAACTCGGCAATCTTGAGCAGGTACTCGCGGGTCCACAGCTTGCCCTCGAGCTTGCGGAATTTTTTGACGGCCTTATCGACCTTCATGCCTTTGGGCGTCTTGCCCGCTGCGGGCTTGGCTTTCTTATCGAGTTTCTTTCCCATACCATATCCTTGATCTCGCGAGCCGAGCACCACGGATAGGCGCACGGCCAGTTTGCACAGCTACTTGCCTTGTACCCAGCACGAACAAAATGGAACGCGGCGATGCGCCCACACAATGTGCTATCCTATAGCCCAATGCGTTGACGGAGAGGGTTTTGCCCGCCGCGTCGCCGGCAAGAGAGGGAAGGTCATGGGCTGCAAGCCTTCCTGCGGTGGCAAGGGCCAAGCGTTCACTCCCGAGCAGCAACCTCAACGGGCGCGCGGCCAGTGGCGGCGATGTCCCCAGTAGGGAAGCCGTGAGCCTCGCGACAAGGGGCAAAGAGTGGGCGCGACGGGCCAGACATCCGTCGGGTCAAACAAGGTGGTACCGCGGAATTCAACCGTCCTTGGGCAATGCACATGCCCGAGGGCGGTTTTTTGTTACCGAACCGGGCCGCGTTTTCGCAACGTCAGACGGCGGCAGCCGCCTCGGCAAGCGAGGAGCGCGAGAGACGAAAGGGAAGACATGAGTCTGATTGATGATCTGGTCAAACTCGAGGAAGAGGCCAAGGAGCTCGTCGCAGGCGCCGACGACGCCGCCAAGCTCGAGGCTGCGCGCGTTGAGCTGCTCGGCCGCAAGGGCCGCATCACCGGCCTGATGCGCATGATGGGCAAGCTCGCCCCCGAGGATCGTCCCATGATGGGCAAGCGCGCCAACGAGATGCGCCAGCTGATCGAGGGCATGCTTGACGAGCGCACCACCGAGATGAAGGCCGCCGCCCTCAAGCACGCACTCGAGCACGAGGCCGTCGACATCACGCTGCCGGGCATCCGTCCGCAGATCGGTCACCAGCACCTGATCAAGCAGATCATCGAGGAGGCCGAGGACATCTTCTGCGGCATCGGCTACACCGTCGAGTCCGGCCCCATGGTCGACACCTCCTACTACAACTTCACTGCGCTCAATGCTCCCATGGATCACCCGAGCCGCTCGGCCCGCGATACCTTCTACGTGGTCGACAACAACCCCGGCAGCGTCGCGCACCCCGAGGCACACGCCCATGGCGAGTCCGACGTGCTGCTTCGCACCCAGACTTCGGGCGTGCAGATCCACACCATGGAGTCGCAAAAGCCGCCCATCTACATGATCTGCCCGGGCACCGTCTATCGTCCCGACACGGCCGACGCCTGCCACCTGCCGCAGTTCAACCAGATCGAGGGCCTGGTCGTCGACGAGGGCATCACCTTTGGCGACCTCAAGGGCACGCTCGACTACTTTGTTAAGTGCATGTTTGGCGAGGATCGCAAGACGCGTTACCGCCCGCACTTCTTCCCCTTCACCGAGCCTTCCTGCGAGGTGGACGTGAGCTGCCACGTGTGCGGCGGCAAGGGCTGCAACTTCTGCAAGCACAGCGGCTGGATCGAGATCCTGGGCTGCGGCATGGTCGACCCCAACGTCCTTATCAACTGCGGCATCGACCCCGAGAAGTACACCGGCTTCGCCTTCGGTATTGGCGCCGAGCGCGTCGCGGCCCTACGCTACGACCTGCCGGACCTGCGCACGTTGATGACTGGCGATATGCGCTTCTTGAACCAATTTTAGGCTTGCCCAGGCACCCCATCTTGGCGTTCAAACCGTCGCTCGCGTACCTTTAGTACGCGTCGCTCCTCTTTCACGCCAACCTGGGGCACCTGGACAACCCTAAGGCGAACGTCTTCATTTGATATTCCTCCCTATGCGGAGATTAAGAACTAGGAGAGCTACATGCGCGTTTCTTACGACTGGCTCAAGACCATGATCGATATTCCGGAGGATCCCAAGACCCTTTCGGACGAATATATCCGTACCGGCACCGAGGTCGAGGCAATCGACACCGTGGGCGAGTCCTTCGACCACGTGGTGACCGCCAAGGTGCTCACCAAGACCCCGCACCCCGATAGCGACCACATGTATGTGTGCTCGGTCGATGTGGGCGACAAGAATCTCGACGCCGACGGCAACCCCGCTCCGCTGCAGATCGTCTGCGGCGCGCAGAACTTCGAGGCTGGCGACCACATCGTCACGGCAATGATCGGCGCTGTGCTTCCCGGCGACGTCAAGATCAAGAAGAGCAAGCTTCGCGGCGTCGTGTCCATGGGCATGAACTGCTCTGCGCGCGAGCTCGGCCTGGGCGGCGACCACTCCGGCATCATGATCCTGCCCGAGGATACGCCCTGCGGCATGCCGTTTGCCGAGTACGTGGGCTCGAGCGACACCGTGCTCGACTGCGAGATCACGCCCAACCGTCCCGACTGCCTGTCCATGATCGGCATGGCCCGCGAGACCGGCGCCATCTTCGACCGCGATTTCCACGTTGAGCTGCCCGCCATCAAGGCCGAGACTGGCCGCGCGACCGACGACGAGCTTTCTGTCGAGATCGCCGACGAGGGCCTGTGCGACCGCTACGTCGCCCGCATCGTGCGCAACGTGAAGGTCGGCCCCTCGCCCGACTGGATGGTCAAGCGCCTCAACGCCCTGGGCGTGCGCCCGCACAACAACATCGTCGACATCACCAACTATGTGATGATGCTCACCGGTCAGCCGCTGCACGCCTTTGACCTGGACACCTTTGCCGAGCGCGATGGCCATCGTCGCGTGGTGGTTCGCGCCGCCCAACAGGACGAGAAGTTTACGACCCTCGACGGCGAGGAGCGCGTGCTCGACGCCGGCATGGGCCTCATCACCGACGGCGAGCGCCCCGTGGCGCTGGCCGGCGTTATGGGCGGCATGGATTCCGAGATCGAGGACGACACCGTCGACGTGATGGTCGAGAGCGCCTGCTTCAACGCCGGTCGCACTTCGCACACCAGCCGCGACCTGTCGCTGATCTCCGACGCCTCCATTCGCTTTGAGCGCCAGGTCGATGAGACCGGCTGCGTGGATGTCGCCAACGTTACCTGCGCGCTCATCGAGGAGATCGCCGGCGGCGAGGTCGCTCCCGGCTACGTCGACGTTTTCCCCGCGCCCAAAACCATCGACAGCATTAAGCTGCGCCTGGCCCGCGTGCATGCCATCTGCGGCGCCGACATCGAGCCCGACTTTATCGAGCGTTCGCTCACTCGCCTGGGCTGCACCGTCGAGCGCGACGGCGAGGACTTTATGGTCACTCCGCCGAGCTTCCGCCCCGACCTGCCGCGCGAGATCGATCTGATCGAGGAGGTCCTGCGCCTGTGGGGCATGGGCCGTGTGACGGCGACCATCCCGGCTGCCAAGAACCACATCGGCGGCCTGACCCGCGAGCAGAAGCTCACCCGCAAGGTCGGCGAGATCCTGCGCGCCTGTGGCCTCAACGAGACCACGACTTTTGGCTTTGCCGCCCCGGGCGACCTGGAGAAGATCGGTATGTCCACCGAGGGCCGCGGTTGCCCCGTGGTGCTCATGAACCCGCTGGTGGCCGAGCAGACCGAGATGCGCCGCTCGCTGCTGCCGGGCCTGCTGCAATCCGTGGCCTATAACGAGGCCCACGGCACGCCCAACGTGCATCTGTACGAGGTCGGCAGCCTGTTCCACGGTCGCGAGAACGCCAGCCTGCCCAAGGAGACCAAGTCCGTGGCGGGTGTGCTCTCGGGCCAGTGGAGCGAGCAGTCTTGGAGCATGAAGTACCGCAAGCTGCGCTTCTTCTTTGGTAAGGGCATTGTCGAGGAACTGCTCGCCCAGCTGCGCATCGAGAAGGTTCGCTTCCGTCCCGTCGAGGGCGAGGGCTACGCTTTCTTGCAGCCGGGTCGTGCGGCCGAGGTTCTGTCCGGCGGCACCGTGCTGGGCTGGGTCGGCGAGATTCACCCCAAGGCGCGCGAAGCGATGGGCATCGATGAGGTCGTCGTTGCCTTTGAGCTCGATCTGGACAAGCTGATCAAGGGTGCCCGCAACCAGGAGAACT
Source organism: uncultured Collinsella sp. (assembly GCA_958347015.1). Classification (GTDB taxonomy): domain Bacteria; phylum Actinomycetota; class Coriobacteriia; order Coriobacteriales; family Coriobacteriaceae; genus Collinsella. The sequence continues at coordinate 5,711 of CATVTV010000020.1, forward strand.
ACCGCGAGTTCTCGCAGTACCCGGCTGTTGAGCACGACCTTGCTATCGTGGTCGATAACTCCGTGACCTGCGAGGATCTTGAGCGCCGTATTACCAGCGCCGGCGGCAAGCTGCTCGAGGGCGTGCGCCTGTTCGACGTCTACCGTGATCCGGTCCGCGTGGGTGTGGGCAAGAAGTCCATGGCCTTTGCGCTTACGTATCGCTCCGACGACCACACGCTCACCAGCGAAGAGGTCGAGAAAGCGCACCAGAAGATCGTCACCAAGGTGTGCAAGGGCGTAAACGGCGAGGTCCGCGGCTAGGGCTTGCTCTGGGGGCGTAGGGCCTGATGGCGGTTGCTGTGGGCTCTGCGTGACCGCGGTGTTCGGAATAAGGCACCGTTGAGCCTGCATATATGACACGCGCATTACATAACGGCGTGCTGCTTTGTCGGCAGCGCGCCGTTTTGCTATGATAGCCCGCGGCGTGTTACGAATCTGACAATGCGTAACACTGACAAGGTGATTTAAGCGGCGTTGCAATTCTGTGCGCCGACAACCGGGAGGCGTACATGCACATTCCAGATAATTATCTGTCTCCGCAGACCGATGCTGTCATGGCGGTGGCAATGGTGCCCGTTTGGGTCCACTGCATCAAGAAGGTGCGCGCCACGCTCGATCGCGAGCACATGGCTTTCCTGGGCATCTGCGCCGCTTTTTCCTTCTTGCTCATGATGTTTAACGTTCCGCTGCCCGGCGGCACCACAGGCCACGCCGTCGGCGGCGCACTCATCGCGCTGCTGCTGGGCCCCGAGGCCGCGGCTATCGCTGTCTCGGTCGCGCTGGCGCTGCAGGCGCTGCTGTTTGGCGACGGCGGCATCCTGTCCTTTGGCGCCAACTGCTTTAACATGGCCTTCGTGCTGCCGTTTGTTGCCGCCATGCTATTCCGCGCGCTCAACAGCCGCCTGCACGACAAGAGCTGGGGCACCTCGGTTTCTGCCATCGTGAGCGGCTGGGTTGGCTTGTGCGTGGCTGCCCTGTGCGCTGCCATCGAGTTTGGCATTCAGCCGATGCTCTTCACCAACGCCTCGGGTGCTCCGCTGTACTGCCCCTTCCCGCTGTCTGTTTCCATTCCGGCCATGCTGATCCCGCATATGCTGGTAGCCGGTGTCGTCGAGGGCGTGGCGACGGCCGCAATCTACGGTTTCATTAAGAAGACGGCGCCGAGCGTTATCGTCGGGCCCGAGGCCGTCGACGGCCAGCTTGCTGCCGAGGGCGCTGCTGCCAAGAAGACCTCGCTGGTTCCCACGCTCATCCTGGTCGCTGTGCTCGTGGTGGCTACGCCGCTGGGTTTGCTTGCTACCGGTGACGCCTGGGGCGAGTGGAACGCCGAGGGCGCTGCAACTGCCGTCCAGGAGGCCGGCGACGACAGCCTGCAGGCTTCGGTCGGCCTCGACGCTCCGACGTTTGCCGATACACTGCCCACGGGCGATTATCTTCAGGCCTATTCCGAGGAGCAGGGCCTTGGCTTTGCCGGCCAGGCCGCGATGTATATTCTTTCGGGCGTGATTGGCGTGGCGGTGCTTACCATTGCATTCCGCCTGGTCTCGCTGACGGTCAAGGAAAGCGGTGCTCATGGCAATAGCCGAGCTGCCTAGCTGGCTTGCGGCCGAGGAGCGATATGAGCCCGTGGGGGCTCGGCATCGTGTGATGCAAAAGAATGTCCTGCACCTGGCGAGCCTGCTTGAGCGGGTTCGCCTGGGTGGAGGCGCGCACGAGGGCGGGTCGATGATCGACCGCGCCCTTTCTTGCGTTTCGGCTCCGGTGCGCCTGGTGGGGATGTTCGTTTGCGTCCTGTGCGTGTGTCTGACGCAGAGCCCGCTGTACCTCATGTTGATGGCGGCTATCGCGCTGGTGCTCGTTGCTGTGCGCCCTGTACGCGGGCTGCGCGCGACCTTTGTGCCGGCTCTCGGTGCCGCGGGACTCGCAGTGGTTCTGGCGCTGCCTGCCCTGCTGCTAGGCGCTTCCGCTACGGGCGCCATGCTCAAAATTGCGCTCAAGACGTTCATTAACCTGTCGCTCGTACTGGGCGTTTCGTGGACGCTCACCTGGAGCCGCATGTCGGCGGCGCTCAAGATGCTGCATCTGCCCGACGAAGTTATCTTTACGTTTGATATGGCGCTCAAGCACATCGAGGTGCTGGGTCGCACGGCGCACAATCTGTGCGAATCGGTCATGCTGCGCAGCGTTGGCCGTGCGCCTGAGGGATTTTCGCGTACCGACTCGCTGGCGGGTATCATGGGCATGACCTTTATCAAGGCGATGGAATGCAGCCGCGCGATGGACGAGGCCATGCTGTGCCGCGGCTTTGCCGGTACGTATCCGGCGCCCGCGCGCGCCGGGTTTAGCTGGCGCGATGCGGTCTATGCGGCCGGCGTGGCGCTGCTGGCAGTGTTGTGCGCCGTGCTGTAGTGCGGGCGGCCGAGCCGTCGATGTGAGTAGGGAAGGGCGACGTTTTGACGATCGATATGAAGAGTGCGGCGGGCACGAACGGTGCGGGCGGCGCCGAGACCACGCCGCTCATCGAGTTTCGCGACGTGGTGTTTTCCTATGCGGGGCATACGGTTGTCGATGGCGTGTCGCTGCAGGTCGATCGTGGTGAACTCGTTGCCCTGCTCGGTCCCAACGGCTGCGGTAAGACGACGATTATGCGCCTTATTAACGGCCTTGAACTCGCGGACGCAGGGGCATACCTGTTTGACGGGCACGTGATCGATGCGGCGTTTCTAAAGGATTCCGCGGCCGCTCAGCGTTTTCATCAGCGCGTGGGCTTTGTGTTCCAGAATGCCGACGCCCAGCTGTTCTGTGCTACGGTGGGCGAGGAAGTTGCCTTTGGTCCCGCGCAGATGGGGCTGCCGGCAGACGAGCTCGAGCGCCGCGTGCGCGATGCCATGGGGCTGTTCCAGGTTGCCGACCTTGCCGACGCCTCTCCCTATCAGCTCTCGGGCGGGCAAAAGAAGCGCGTTGCGCTGGCTGCGGTCGTATCGATGAACCCGGATATCTTGGTCCTCGACGAACCTACCAATGGGCTCGACGAGGATTCATGCGACATCGTGGTCAACTTTTTGCTGGCCTACGTCGCGGCGGGTAAGACGGTCTTGATGAGCACACATCACCAAGATTTGGTGCGCCGCCTGGGGGCCCGTGCAATCTATATCGATCGATATCACCATGTGGTCGAGGCGCCTTCGCCGTCGTATGGAACTGAAAGCGGCGCTACGGACTAGTTGCTGCGTAGAGCGTGCGTAGCCGCCCGCGCGGCTTTGCCGTGATGGTATAGTTATCCAGGTTTTTATGGGGGTGGCTATGCCAAGCTGGAACATTCATATCGCTCAGACGGAGCGTTTGCTGGAGCGCACCGGTGCGCTTGCCAAGAGCGTGCGCGACCGCAATGCCTTTTTGTTTGGCTGTGTGGTTCCGGATGTCTTTGTGGGCTATATGGTCCCTGGCATCGCCGATCCCATTCCGTACCGCATTACGCACTTTGCCAAGCCTGAGCCCATCCCTAAGCCTCGTGAGCATGAGTTCTGGGATACCTATGTGGCACCGTTGCTTAAAAGTTCGCCCACCGGTGCGCCGGCCGCGGCGACCTCGATTATCGAGGAACGCGAGCGACTGAACCGCGTGCACTATCCCCAGCGCTACAAGGATGCCGAGCCGGTTGCCGGTCCCGGCGCCTGTGAGTTCTCGCTTGCGTCCGAAGATGTGGCGCAGTCGCTGCTCGATTTAACGCTGGGCGTCTGGTCTCACCTCGTGGCCGATACCGTATGGAACACGCGTGTGAACCAGTATCTGGAAGCACACGGCGGCAAGCCGTGCGAGGAGTTCCGCATTAAAAAGCAAGGCGACTTTGACTGGTTTGGCAAGACGCTCGGCATTGTTTCGATTCCGCGCGCGACCGATCGCCTGTATACCGCTGCGACGCGTTTTGGGCAGTATCCCATCCATAAAGAATATGTGCTCAAGACCATCGGCGTCATGCACGAGATCGTGCGCGAAAACCCCGGCGAGCCCGATCATCCGCCGTATCGCCTGCTAACCGAGGAGTTTTTCGATGCAACGTTTACCGAGGTCATCGAGCTAACCGAGGCAGGCTTTGCGGCTCGCGTTGCTGCTCCTGACGTTCCCGCAGTCCCCCTGATCGCTAGCTGCTAGCCGGCCAGCTTAACGGTGAACAGTTCAACCCAATCGACCAACAGCTCCCGTCGCAGGGCATTTTCAGCGGTACGTTCCTGATCGGTCTTTGGGATGTAGGGGAGCCCCGCCTTTTTATGAATGAGCTCGGCGATGTTGTTAAAGCTCTTCGTGTCCTTGATTTGCTCATAGGTTATCTGGATAACGTCATAACCCATGCTTGTGAGGGCGGTGGTGCGCTCGGCATCGGAGAGGCTTGCGGCTTCGCTGTCATGGGCGGAGCGGCCTTGGCATTCCAGAATGACGCCCATGCTGTCGGTGCTGCTCTCTATGAGGATATCGGCGTAGCAGCAGGTTTTGTCATACAGTGAGCGCGCGGCGTCGCTGAGTGGGATGCGCACGTTGTTTGCGATGTTGATGCCCATGCCGCCCTCGTCGCGGGGGAGCGAGACAAGTATGGATGTCTGTACTTCGAAGGGCGAGGCGGTCTGCCCTGTCATGTGCTCGGCCGCCCAGCGCAGTTTTTTGACGCCGCGCAGGCCTGCGGCTTGCTTGGCGAATGCGGCGATATCCGTTGCGGAAAGAAGCGGCGTGCGCTTCCACAGGTTAGTGTCATTGCCCTTGGTGTCGACAACGCGTTTCCAACCACAGTCGGGCGGAATGAGCATAAGCGAAATAGCTTCATCGAGTTGTTGTTGCGTTCGCTCGCAGGGCTTAAACACTGCAAAGGAGCCGCACATCTCGTAGCAAGCCATGAGTAACTGGTTGCGTGAGACCTGCGTGGCAAGGCTGAGCAGCGTAAACTCGGGCGACGCGACATCAAATCCATGCTCAGTTTGCCTAAACGAACCAGGAGGCGGCTCTTGGGTTAGGAGGTGCGATTTAAACAGGCTTCGCGACCCGGATTGTGCCCGAGTGAATACAAGCCTGTGAAGCGGTGCGTGAAGCAGGTCTTTTACAACTGCATGACTTCCGAGGCCGCAACATCTGCGATCCATATTGCCAAGGCTAATGGCGGGGTAAAGGCCTAATACCTGCGGCGGGATACGGTAGTAGTTAAAGGCGGATTGCCCACAAAGCGTCAGGTCCATAATGCCCTCCTGGCCGAAATCATCTCTTTGAAGCGAGTGATGCCAGCGTCAATCCGGAAGTATGCGGCAAAATCTGAACCCTATGAGCAGACCTGGCTTTTGAGGCTAGTTTATCAGGCATTTTGTTGCGAAAAAACAGGGTGTGCTCGGAGGTTCCAGAATTTGCCGCATACTTCCGAAAACCAGGTCGATTTGGTTCTTGCTAAAACGATTTATCAGCCCTGCGTGAGGTGTGGTCTTGCCACCGGGTGAACACTTCTAGCGCCTGAGCTATATTTTTTGGGCCTCGAAGGGTGGATTTCGCGCTTTTGGTAAAGAAATGAGTGCGTGTTTTGCCGTGCGCCGGCATTGGCACAGAAAAAGGGTCCGGAAGGCGAAGCCTTCCGGACCCTTTGCAATGCAAATCTGCTTGCAAGTGCGATTTAGCGCACCTGAGCGACGTAAGCGACGTTGGTCGAGGAGACCTTGTCCTCGAGCTGGACGCTCATACGGGGATCGCCGGCGGTAGCGACGGTCAAATCGCCAGTCTTGACGTAGCCGAGCTCCTTAGCGGTCTCGATCGCCTTGACGATCGTGCCGTTGACGGTGCCCTGGGTAATCTCTGCCTGGTGCGGGATGACGCCCCAGTACATGATCATCTGCTGGACGGCCCACTCGTGGCGGGAGAAAGCGCAGATCGGCATGTTGGGACGGAAGTGCGAGATCAGGCGAGCGGTACGACCGGTGGTCGTGGGCACGGTGATGCACTTGGCGCCAACGGTGGTGGCCATGTTCACAGCGGACATACCCACAACGTTGTTGACAACGCGGGTGCCGTGAGCGTCAGCCGGAACCTCGAGCGGAGCGTGAGCCGGGAGGTACTTCTCGGTCTCGAGAGCAATGCTGGCCTGCATCTTGACGGCCTCAACCGGGTACTTGCCGGCAGCGGACTCGCCGGAAAGCATAACGGCGTCGGTGCCGTCGTAAATGGCGTTAGCAACGTCGGCAACCTCGGCGCGCGTCGGGCGCGGGTTCTGCTGCATGGAGTCGAGCATCTGCGTAGCGGTGATAACGGGCTTGTAGGCCGCGTTGCACTTAGCGATGATCTCCTTCTGGATGTGCGGAACGAGCTCGGGCTTGATCTCGATGCCCAGGTCGCCACGGGCGACCATGATGCCGTCGGAAGCCTCGAGAATCTCGTCGAAGTTCTCGACGCCCAGGGCGCACTCGATCTTCGGGAAGATCGTCACGTGCTCGCCACCGTTCTCGCGGCAAAGCTTGCGGATGCCGCGGACGGACTCGCCGTCACGGATGAAGGAAGCGGCGATGTAGTCGATGTTCTCGGTCAGGCCAAAGAGGATGTCCTGACGATCGCGCTCGGTGATGGCGGGCAGAGAGATGTTGACGTTGGGCATGTTGACGCCCTTGCGCTCGCCGATCAGGCCGTCGTTCTTGACGACGCAGGTCATGTCCTGGCCGTCGACGGACTCGACCTCGAGGGCAACCAGGCCGTCATCGATCAGGATGAGGGAGCCCTTCTCGACCTCGGAGGGCAGAGCCAGGTAGTCGAGGGAGATGTGCTCAGCGGTGCCATGGAAATCCTCGGACGTGGGCTGAGCGGTGACGACGATCTTGTCGCCGGTCTTGACGGCAACCTTCTTGCCGTCGACCAAAAGGCCGGTGCGGACCTCGGGGCCCTTGGTGTCGAGCAGGATGCCGACGGGCATACCGAGCTCCTTGGAAATACGACGGACGCGCTCGATGCGACCGTGGTGCTCGTCGTAGGATCCGTGCGAGAAGTTAAAACGGGCGACGTTCATGCCCGCCTTGATCATCTCGCGGATGGTCTCGTCGCTATCGCAGGCGGGACCCATGGTGCATACAATCTTGGTGCGCTTGTACATTCAGACCTCCATCTGACATCGTCTTGCGCTGATAGATAAACCATAAGAAATAAAACTGAGATGATTATAACGAAATGCCGACCGAATACCCCAAAAAATCGACCGTATGCCGAATTAGAAGTTCATTTTTTGCGAAAAAACGGTATATGCAAAAACTTTACCAACCGTTCTAACCGCTGCTATCTGGGCGATATTTCAGTTTGACGATGCGCCGAAGAAAAAACGTTTTACCAATCTTGAGCATCACACGGTCTGCACCGTTGCGCCTGTGCCGTGTTTCCAGATGGAATGTTTTGGCTAGACGCGTCGCTTTGGGGTACCATAGCTCCACTATCAACTGCCGCTCAGCACGGCAGCCTTGATGAGCCCTTGCCCTTCTCCTGGGAATTATGATCGGGCATCAATCTGCTGAGTGGCCCGAATCCCAGGAGGGGACTCTATATGCAAAAGGAATACCTGTCCGCCGCGGCGGAGGTGCTCAGCGACCAAGGTGTCGATGAGAACCTCGGCCTGAGCAACGGCGAGGCGTCGTCGCGCCTCGCCAAGACAGGCCCTAACAAGCTTGAGGAAGCCGAGAAGACGCCGCTGTGGAAGCGCTTCTTTGAGCAGATGGCCGACCCTATGGTCATCATGCTGATTGTTGCCGCCGTCATCAGCGCGCTCACGGGCATGGTCAAGGGCGAGGCGGACTTTGCCGATGTCGCCATCATCATGTTCGTCGTTATCGTCAACTCGGTGCTGGGCGTGGTCCAGGAAGCCAAGAGCGAGGAGGCTCTCGAGGCCCTGCAGGAGATGAGCGCGGCGCAGTCCAAGGTGCTGCGCGACGGCAAGCTCGTGCACCTGCCGAGCGCCGAGCTCGTGCCCGGTGACGTGATCATGCTCGAGGCGGGCGACTCGGTCCCGGCCGACTGCCGCGTGCTCGAGAGCGCCACGATGAAGATCGAAGAGGCCGCACTGACCGGCGAGTCCGTGCCGGTCGAGAAGCACGCCAACGTGATCGAGCTCGCCGCGGGCACCGACGACGTGCCGCTCGGCGACCGCAAGAACATGTGCTACATGGGCTCCACGGTGGTGTACGGCCGCGGCCGCGCCGTCGTGGTCGGCACCGGCATGGATACCGAGATGGGCAAGATCGCCGGCGCCCTGGCCGAGGCCAAGGAAGAGCTCACGCCGCTGCAGGTGAAGCTTGCCGAGCTCAGCCGCATCCTTACCATTATGGTTATCGTCATCTGCGTCGTCATCTTTGGCGTCGACATCATCCGTCACGGCGTGGGCAACGTCCTTACCGACCCGACTGCCTTGCTCGACACCTTTATGGTCGCCGTCTCGCTCGCCGTCGCCGCCATCCCCGAGGGTCTGGTCGCCGTCGTGACCATCGTGCTGTCGCTCGGCGTGACCAAGATGGCCAAGCGCCAGGCAATCATCCGCAAGCTCTCTGCCGTCGAGACCCTCGGCTGCACACAGACCATCTGCTCCGACAAGACCGGCACGCTTACCCAGAACAAGATGACCGTCGTCAAGCACGAGCTCGCTGCGCCCAAGGAAAAGTTCTTGGCCGGCATGGCGCTGTGCTCCGATGCCCAGTGGGACGAGGAGCTGGGCGAGGCCGTGGGCGAGCCGACCGAGTGCGCACTCGTCAACGATGCCGGCAAGGCTGGTCTTACTGGCCTGACTGCCGAGCACCCGCGCGTGGGCGAGGCCCCGTTCGACTCGGGCCGCAAGATGATGTCCGTGGTCGTTGAGACCCTGGACGGCGAGTACGAGCAGTACACCAAGGGCGCGCCCGACGTGGTGATTGGCCTGTGCACCCATATCTACGAGGGCGATAAGGTCGTCCCCTTGACTGAGGAGCGCCGCGCCGAGCTCGTGGCAGCCAACAAGGCCATGGCCGATGAGGCCTTGCGCGTGCTGGCGCTGGCGAGCCGCACCTACACCGAGGTTCCCGCCGACTGCAGCCCCGCTGCGCTTGAGCATGACCTGGTCTTCTGCGGCCTGTCCGGCATGATCGACCCGGTCCGCCCCGAGGTGGCCGACGCTATCCGCGAGGCGCACGACGCCGGTATCCGCACCGTCATGATCACGGGCGACCACATCGACACCGCCGTGGCCATCGCCAAGCAGCTTGGCATCGTCGCCGATCGCAGCCAGGCTATCACCGGTGCCGACCTCGATCGCATGAGCGACGAGGAGCTCGATGCGAACATCGAGGGCTACGGCGTGTACGCCCGCGTCCAGCCCGAGCACAAGACCCGCATCGTCGAGGCTTGGAAGTCGCGCGACCAGATCGTCGCCATGACCGGCGACGGCGTCAACGATGCCCCGTCCATCAAGCGCGCCGACATCGGTGTGGGCATGGGCATCACCGGTACCGACGTTACCAAGAACGTCGCCGACATGGTGCTTGCCGACGATAACTTCGCCACCATCATCGGTGCCTGCGAAGAGGGCCGTCGCATCTACGACAACATCCGCAAGGTCATCCAGTTCCTGCTTTCGGCCAACCTTGCCGAGGTGTTCTCGGTGTTTATCGCCACGCTCATCGGCTTTACCATCTTCCAGCCGGTGCAGCTGCTGTGGGTGAACCTGGTCACCGACTGCTTCCCCGCGCTCGCGCTGGGCATGGAGGACGCCGAGGGCGACATCATGAAGCGCAAGCCGCGTAACGCCAAGGACGGTGTCTTTGCCGGTCACATGGGCCTGGACTGCGTGGTCCAGGGCCTGATCATTACCGTGCTGGTGCTGGCGAGCTTCTTTGTGGGCGTGTACTTTGACATGGGCTACATCCACATCGCCGATATGATCGCCGGCAATGCCGACGAGGAAGGCGTGATGATGGCATTCATCACGCTCAACATGGTCGAGATTTTCCACTGCTTCAATATGCGCAGCCGTCGTGCGTCGCTGTTCACCATGAAGAAGCAGAACAAGTGGCTGTGGGCTTCCGCCGCGCTGGCACTGGTGCTGACGGTGATCGTAACCGTGCAGCCGACGCTTGCCGAGATGTTCTTTGGCCCTGTGACGCTTGAGCTTAAGGGCGTTATCGCCGCGCTGGGCCTGGCCTTCCTGATCATCCCGCTGATGGAGATCTACAAGGCGATCATGCGCGCGGTCGAAAAAGAGTAACGTTCCTGTCCGGGTCCGACCGCTTGCGGGGTTTCCACGGGCACGTCCTCGCCGCTTTGCGGCTGCGGGATGTGCCCTTAGGAAACCCCTCCCGGCGGGCGGCCCTGCGGTATCCTTGCTGGCTTTTCTCCCGCGCGGATGATAAAGGGCTGAGGGAAAGTTTGTGAGCTGGTCGGGCTTTGCCCGGCCAGCTTTTTTTGATTTAAAATACCTGCTCAGTTGTGTGGTTTTGTGCTGGGAGGCGTTTGTGGCTAAGGCTAAGGCTAAGGCGAAGAAAAAGACGACGGGGGCGCGGGCTAAGCGTGATCGCCGTCGGAAGCTCGCGACCGAAGCCCCTGCATCTGCTGAGGAGTTGCTGGCGAGTGTACCGGGGCTTGACGCGCTGCAGGATGTTCCGGCGTTCGATGACCTGCCGGTCGATGCGGCTCAGCAGGCTGCATTTGACGACTTTTGCGCACAGGCCGAGGAGCCCGAGCAGATGCAGCTCGGTGCCGTGGTGCGCCTGGACCGCGGGTTTCCGCTGGTGGCAACTGCCGATGACACGTTTCGTGCCGAGCATGCCGTAGGGTTTGCCAAGTCGCGTGGCGAGGACGAGGTCTTGCTGCCCGCCGTGGGCGACCGCGTGGCGGTTCGCCGTGCTCCCGGGCACGACATGGGCGTGATCGAGTGCGTACTGCCGCGCCGTACGAGCTTTGAGCGTTGGCGTGGCCGTGCCCGCGGTGAGCGCCAGGTGCTCTGCTCCAACGTCGACAGTGTGCTGATCGTGCAGGCGCTCGGCGCCGGCGAGGTGCTGCTCGATCGCGTGGCGCGCTCACTGGTGCTGGCGCTCGATTGCGATGCCGAGCCGGTGGTGGTGCTCACCAAGGCCGACCGCTGCGAGGCCGATGAGCTCGAGCGCGATCTGGACCGCGTGCGCCGTCTGGTGGGTCCGGTCGTGCGCGTGATCGTGACGTCTTCTGCCGAGGGCCTCGGCTTGGACGAGGTGCGCGCCTGCGTGCCGGCTGGGAGCTGTGCCATGATTTTGGGCGAGTCGGGCGCCGGCAAGTCGACGCTGCTCAACGCGCTGCTGGGCCACAATGCGCTGGCTACTGGCGGCGTGCGCGAGCGTGATGACCAAGGTCGCCACACCACAGTTGCGCGCGTGATGGTGGCGCTGCCGGGCGACGCCGGCATGATCGCCGATGCCCCGGGCCTGCGCAGCCTGCCGCTTGTGGGACATGAGCGGGGTCTGGCGCGTGCCTTCCCCGAGATCGTCGAGGCGTCGCGTGCGTGCCGGTTTGGCGATTGCACGCACACCCATGAGCCGGGTTGTGCCGTTCGCGAGGCCGAGGACGCGGGGCAGATCGACGGCCTGCGCCTGGAGACGTTCCAAAACCTGGCGTCATCCATGCGCGTGAGTGCCCAAATGCTCGATCCCGATGTCCATCTGTAATTGATTTTTCCTATGACAGCCGCCTCCCAACTGCTTGGGAGGCGGCTTTTTTGCTGTCAAAGCGTCTCGAAATATGCGTTTTGCCGACGTTCTGACCAAAACCTTGTCACGAGCTTGACGGGCTGGTCAGCTTTTGGTCAGCAATTGGTTTGACACGTAAAACCAAGATCGCGATTGCGCCGCTTTGTGCCCTGGTCGCCCAGACAATGGTGGTACGGGCATTTGCCCGGCACCGCCAAGAGAGGAGCGGCCGTGAACAAGAGCAAGCGCATCGCCATCAGTCTGGTCGCGGGCGTGCTTGCCGCGGCGCTCTGCATGGTCTACGGCTCGTCGATCCGCTCGCAAGCCGAGCAGGCCCAGGCCGATACTTTGGCAAAATACGGCGGCGACCGCGTTGAGGTGTGCGTCGCGGCGCGCGATATCGATGTGGGCGAGACCCTCGACGAGACTAATGTCATAACTCAGGAATGGCTGGCGAGTCTGTTGCCGCGTGATGCGGCGACCGAGCTGCGTCAGGTGCGCGGCGACGTGACGACCTCGCGCATTCCAAAAAATGCCGTGATTTGCAATGTCTACACCAAGGCCGAGAGCCACAAGCTCGAGGTGCCTAAAGGCAAGGTTGCCGTTTCGGTGGCGGTTGATGCCGAGCACTCGGTCGGCGGCGCCACGGGCGTGGGCAGCTATGTGGACGTGTACGTGCAAAAAGATGGCGTGACCGATCGTTTGTGCGGCGCGTACGTGATCGATACCAGCGAAGATGCCGGCACCACGCGTGAAGGCAAGATCGAGTGGGTGACGCTGGCGGCAGACCCCGAAGATGTCAAGGAATTGCTGGGAGCCTCGGGAAAGGGAACGGTCAGCTTGACGATTCCCGCCACGGCGCGCGGCAAAAAGAGCGGAGGCGACGAGTGATGAAGGCGATCTGGCTTGCGTGCTGCGCGTGCGGCGATTACGGGCTGCTACAGCAGGAAGTCGAGGGTCGCGATGTGGGCGCACAGGTGCTTCGCGTGGGCGACCTGGACGGGCTGGTATCCATGGCGCGGGCGTTTCCGTCGCGCCGCGGTGCCGCCATCATCGCGGCGTCCCTGTTCGATACCGAAGACGTGCGGAAGACCGTTGCGCGCCTGACGGCCGAGGGCCGTGTGAGCCGCGTCGTCGTGTTGATCGAAACACTCGACCCGTCGGATATCGAGGGGCTGTTTCGCGCGGGGGCGACCGAGGTCATCGCTGCGCACAGTTTGTGCGGCAACGGGCGCGCGGGCGAGGGAACGGTTGATTCCGATCGGCGCATGACGATTGAGCCCGATGCTTTTGTTGATAGGGAACCCGGGGCGCCTCGCGCTACAAGAGGCCCGCGTGTTGATGAATATGGAAAAGCGGAAGCCGAGCATGGTCGGCGCCCCCGGGACCCCCTTGCATACGATGACGCTGGAGGGCCGGTACCGTATGGCGATGACGTTCTGGCTGAAGATATGGGATACGTGCACGGCGTAAATCTGGCCGATGAGCTCGACGAGGTCGAGGGCTTTGCCGGGGCTGGCGAGCCGTGTGCCGCTGCGTCTTTGGCTTCGGAACCGCAGCCCGGGCAGCCTGCCATGCCGGCTTGGGCTCAGCGCGTGGCCGCGGCGGGGGAGACGGGGATGTTATCGCCCGCGTCTGTGTCGCCGGTTCCCGCACCGTCAGCCCCTGCGCTGTCGGCGGACGCTTCGATTCCGTCGCGTCGGGTACCGGTCGTCTGCGCCGTTTCGGGTTCGGGCGGTTGCGGCAAGTCGACGATCGTTGCCACCATGGCGCATGCGGCGTCGCTGTTGGGCTTGCGTGCCGCCGTGCTCGACTTGGACCTCATGTTTGGAAACCTATACGATCTGCTGGGTGTCGATGCCCCGCACGATATGGCGACGCTTATCGAGCCGTCGGCGGCGGGCGCACTTGCCGAGCCGGATATCGTGGCCGCATCGATGCGCGTCGCCCCGGGCGTCACGCTCTGGGGGCCTGTCGCGGCCCCCGAGAAGGCCGAGCTCATGGCACGTCCGGTGGAGCTATTGCTCGATGTCTTACGTCGCGAATCCGACGTGGTCTTTGTCGACACCTCGGTCTTTTGGGGTGATGCTGTGGCCGCCGCGGTGGCGGCGAGCGACCGTTGCCTGGTCGTAGGCGATGCGGCAGTATCGTCCGCGACATCCGCCTCGCGCGTCATTGAGCTGGCGAGCCGTGTGGGCGTGCCACGCACGCGCATGAGCGCCGTGTTCAACCGATTTGGTGCGCGCGGTGCCGACGAGGACGTCGCCATGCGCTTTGAGATTGCCTGCGCACTGAGCTCCAAGATCCGCATTGCCGATGGCGGCCAGGACTTGGCCGCGCTCATGGCATTCGGTCGCGCCGACGAGGCAGTGGGTCAGACGAGCGCTTTTGCGACCAGCGTGCGCGAGGCCACGCGCGAGATGCTCGTGGAGCTGGGCTGCGCCGTCGGTCCTTGGAGCGATATGGTCGCTGACCGCGCGACCCGCACCGAGCGCCCACGCATCCGTCTTCCCTGGTCGCGTGAGGGTGATCCGCGATGAGTCTGCAGACGCGGATTAAAGCCGCTGGCGCGGCCGCTGCGGCTGCCCCCGTTGATGCGGGACGCCGCCGTGCCGTTAAACGCCGCACCAAGCGTGCGGTGATGGACCGCATGGGCTACGACGAGGTGGCGCGCATCAGTGCTTACGTCGACCCGGCCCTTGCCCGCTCTGAGCTACGTCCGGCGGTGGAAGCGGCGCTCAACGTGGAAGAGCCGACCGACTTGGCGACGCCTGAGCGTGAGACCATCATCGACGAGATCCTAGATGACGTGGTGGGCCTGGGACCGCTGCAGCCGCTCATCGAGGACGACACCGTTACCGAAATCATGATCAACGGCTGTCGCTCTGCCTTTTTTGAGCGCAGTGGCGTTTTGTATCCCATCGAGCACGCGTTTGAGGACGACGAGCAGATCCGTGTGCTCATCGACCGCATCATCTCGCCGCTCGGCCGTCGTATCGACGAGCGTAGCCCCATCGTCAACGCCCGCCTCAAGACGGGTTATCGCGTCAACGCGGTGATTCCACCCGTGGCGCTCGACGGGCCAATCCTCACCATCCGTAAGTTCTCGGACCGTATCTGTTCGTTGGACGAGCTTGTGGGGTTGGGGTCACTGCCGCTTTGGTATGCGCAGTTGCTGTCGTGCGCGGTGTCGTTGCGGCAGGACTTGGCGGTTGCGGGAGGCACGGGGTCGGGCAAGACCACGCTGCTCAATGCGCTGTCGTGCGAGATTTCCACCGGCGAGCGCATTGTGACGATCGAGGATTCCGCCGAGCTCAAGTTTGCACATCACCCACACGTTGTTCGTCTGGAGGCGCGTGAGGCGTCAATCGAGGGCGAGGGTGCGGTGACGATCCGCGACCTGGTGACCAATGCTTTGCGTATGCGCCCCGACCGCATCGTCGTGGGCGAGGTGCGCGGTGCCGAGTGCTGCGACATGCTGCAGGCCATGAACACGGGCCACGACGGCTCGCTCACCACGCTCCATGCGGGTACCGAGCAGGAGACCGTGGTTCGCCTGACGCTGCTTGCGCGCTACGGCATCGATTTGCCGAGTGAGCTTATCGAAGAGCAGATCGCCATGGCACTCGACGGCATCGTGATGTCCGAGCGTCATGCAGATGGCAGGCGCTTTGTGGCCTCATATTCGGGGGTTCACCGCGGCGCGTCGGGCGGTGTTGAGCTCGAACGCTACGTGACGTTCGATGCCGCCGAACGCACCTGGACGCTCGACCGCGAGCCTCCGTTTATTGCGGAGGGCTTGCGGTCGGGAACGCTCACGCAAGAGGAGGTGGACGAATGGAGATCGCTATGCCCCTCGTCGTAGGGGGTTTGGCGGGGCTTTCTGTCGCGACGGCGTGTGGGGCAGAGCCTCGTGTGCCGCGGATACCGCCGGCGGAGCTGGCGCGCCAGACGCTCGAATCGATGGCGGAGAAGCTGCCGCGTGAGTTGGTGGAAAACGACCTGCTGACAAAGATTGCCCGCTCGTGGGCGTTGCTAATCCCCGCAGATCGCCTTGGGTTTGCTATTGAGGATAACGCGGCTCGTCTGGCATTTCTGCTGCTGTCGAGCGGTATCTGCAGCGTTTTGCTGGCCGTTGCGTCGTTGTCGCCCATCGGCTTTGTCTTGGGGCTGGTGGCGCCGTTTGGCGTGGGTGCCGCGCGTGACACCTTCGATCGCCGACGCGAGCAGCATGATGTAGAAGAGGCCATGCCCGAGGCATTCACGGCGTTATCCATGTCGCTTGCCTCGGGGCATTCGCTGACACAGGGCATGCGCTTTGTGGGCGCCCATGCGCAAGAGCCGGTGCATACCGAGTTTTTGCGGGTGGCAGCGGCAATCGATTGCGGTATCTCGGCGACCGACGCACTCGATGACCTACTCGTTCGCATCGATGCCCCCGGCCTTTCGCTTGTCACCTTGGCGCTCAAAGTATCGCAGCGTACCGGGGCTCCGCTTGCCGGCTTGCTGTCCGAGGCGTCGAGCATGGTGGGTGAGCGCATTGAGCTCAAACGCCGTCTGGACGTTAAGACGTCGCAGGCGCGTATGTCGGCACACATGGTCGCGGCGATGCCGGCGGGCATGTGCGCGGTACTGGCTTTGCTTTCGGCAGACTTTCGCCGCGGTCTTGCGACGCCGGCTGGTGCGGGCGCCGTGGTGCTGGGACTTGCCCTCAACGTCGTTGCCCTGGTAGTTATCCGGCGCATTATGCGGGTGGAGTTATGAGCGCCCTGGTCGGGGCCGCGGCTTGCCTGTGTTCCCTGAGCGTATTTACTGCGACAGGTTTGGAGCGTGCGGATGCTCGCAAGATTGCAGAGACGTGCAAGCGTGAGGCGGTGCTGGTCATTGCTGCGGGCTGCTCGGTGATTGATGCCTTGACCGCGCGAATGAAGGGCGCGATTGGGGCGGGCGGCCCGGCGCGGGTGTCGCTCGGTGAGGTGTCCGAGATGATCGACGTGGTGCGCCTGGGGCTTTCTGCCGGCCTTTCGTTTGACGCGGCGCTCGAGATTTTCTGTGCCAATCGTCGGTCGGTGCTGGCCGTCCGTCTTGAACGAGCCTGCATGGCGTGGCAGGTGGGCGTGGGGACGCGCGAGGCCGAGCTGTTGGCTGCCGCGCGTGATTTGGACGTGAGGGCGCTCGAGACCTTTGCCATCACGGTGGGGCAGGCGCTTGCCCTGGGCGCTCCGCTGGCCGAGACGCTGGCTGCTCAAAGTCGCGAGATCCGTGCGGCCCATCGCGCCGCAGTCGAGCGCGAGATCGAGCGCGCGCCGGTCAAGTTGCTGATTCCCACCGGCACGCTCATCTTGCCGGCGTTGCTTCTGTCCATATTGGGCCCGCTGCTGGGAGCAGGCGGGATGATGTAGGGAGGAATACATGAACACGATGACCGACATTGCGGGCAAGGCTTGGAGCTGGGCTTTTTGCCGGGCAATCCGCGCTCGCCAGCGTGCCGAGGCGCTGTTGCGGGAGGAGAGCGCGCAGGGCACTACCGAATACGCCATCTTGGTCGGCGTGCTCGTAGTGATCGCGATTATCGCCATCGTCGCGTTTAAGAGCAAAGTCGAAGAACTATGGAACGCGATCAAAGACGGTATCAACAGCCTGTAGGAGGCAGGCGGCCTGTTGGTTCGCCGCTGGTGCTCGTCTGTTTGCTCGTAGCAATAGCGGTGACGCTTTGGGGGCTGGGTGTTGCGCGGCAGCAGCGTCCAGGCGCTGCTGCCGATTTGGGATCGGGCTCGGCGGCGGTGTCACAAGCAGAAGGCGCGGGCGATATGAGCGGTCAGAATGCCGCCGTCACGGCTCGGACCTTTTTGCGGGCACTCGACGAGCGGGCTGCCAGCGCGACGGAGCCGTCTGCAGGCAACGCGATCGCGGTTCGGCTCGCATGGTCCGAGGACCGGCCGATGACCGAGGCGGCGGCAGACCTGTTGCGCGCCTACCGCGAGGTGCCCACGGCCCAGCTCGCCCTGAGCGGCTATCTCGATATTAAGGGCAACGTATGGGGCGCCATCGTGCGCGATGGGCGAGGCTGGGTCGATATGGTGACGGTTGCTGCGGATGCCGGCGATGCCTCGTGCCGCCTGCGTGCCGTGCGTCTGGTTCCGCAAACAACGGAGTCAAAGGAGGGGTCGTGAAATGCATGATGTCCTGCGTGAGGAATCTGCTCAGTCGACCGTCGAATACGCCATCGTCACCGTGGCGCTGTTGTCGATTGTGCTGGCGATTGCGGGGCTTTGGCGCGCTGGCACCGATGGGCGCTTGGCGGCACTGGTCGAGCGGGCAGCGTCTCATGGCGTCGCCCCGTCGTCGGTTATCGATGCCGCGACGGGTGCCAAGGACATCGCTCTGTATTGATATCGCGTGCGAGGATCGGGCGCAGTCTACGGTCGAGGCCGCCTTTTTGCTGCCGACGTTTTTGACGCTTATCTTGCTCGCGTTGCAGCCGGTGTTCCTGCTCTATACGCGCGCGGTCATGGAGTCTGCCGCCGCCGAGACCGCGCGGCTTATGACCACGACGACGGTGGAGGACGACGATGACCTTAAGGAGTTCACTCGCCGCAGACTTGCCGCGGTGCCCAACGTCTCGATTTTTCATGCCGGCGGGCCGCTGTCGTGGGATATCGAGTTGGGGCGGGCCGGTGCCGGCGGCGTTTCGTCCGTGTCCGTTACCGGCGAGGTTAAGCCGCTGCCCGTGATCGGTGCATTTGTGCAGGCCATGGGCAGTGCGGGTGAGGGCGGCTATGTCGAGCTCAAGGTCGACGTCTCGTATCGATCGCGTCCCGAATGGCTGGAGGGAGATTATGATTCATGGATTGCTGCATGGGATTAGGCGCTGCCTGTTGCGGGTGACGCAAGGGTTTGCGGCCCGCCGTCGACCAGGCGCTCGCCGCAAGCGGGGCGGCTTTATGGGCCGTGCCGGTATCGACTTGTTTATCGAAGACGGTGCCTATACCACGCTCTCCTCTGCGGTTGTCATTCTGGTGGTGCTTACGCTGCTGTTTTCGTCGACCGCGGCGATATGGAGCATGTCGCGCGCCGGAGATACCCAGGTGGCGGCCGATAGCGGTGCCCTGGCGGGCGCCAACGTGGTGTCGTCCTATCACACAGCTGCCACGGTGGTGGATGCGAGCATTTTGAGTTTGGGCCTGGCGGGGTTTGCCACGATCGGAACCGGCTTGGTTGCTATTCTCATTCCGGGCGCCGAGGTTGTCGGCAGCGATATCATCGACACAGGGACCCAGATCATTAAAACACGCAACAAGTTTGCCAAAAGCGCGTCAAAGGGCCTGCAAAAGATTGAGACTGCCTTACCGTACCTGGTTGCCGCGCGCGCCATGCAGGCAGTATCGGCGCAGGATACCGACGGCGTGACCTATACCGGTACGGCGCTTGCCGTGCCCAGGACATCCGAGTCGGATTTTGTTGCGCTCGAAGGATCCGAAATCTCGACCGATGCCATTAAAGATGCGTCGGAAGATCTGGAGCGCGCGGCCGAGGAGCTACAAAAAGCGTCGGAGGAGACGGCGAAGGCCAAAGAGCGCGCCTGGCTAGCGGATTGCGGTGGATCGGATAGAGGTTCGGTCGGCAGCTGTTCGTGTATGTGGGAGCGCGCAAAAAGCCTAACGGATCTCTCCGGTGTTCAAAATCCGCATTACTCATCGAGCGTTACGTGGGAGCCTCAAGTTGCCCTTGATCGCGCGAAGGACTACTACCATCGGCGTCTGGCAAACGAGAAGCCCCAAGGCTCGAGTGTCGAGATGAAGGCAGAGTCTGCGGCGCGTAAGGCGTTTTATACCTATGCGAGCGCGGAGGTCGATCGGACATATATAACCGAGAACGGAGACAGGGTTTCCTCCTATATTCCGCTGCTGCCGCGCAACTCTGATGAGGTCCGGGCGACGGAACTCTATACCGATGCGGTGTGGCCGACTAGCGTGAACGATGGCAAGGCGTATCTGCATTACGGGACGACCTGCCCTAACTATAAGAAAGGAACGCCGAGCGGATTTGCTTCGGTTGCCGATTACGATGGGCAGGATAAATGCAGCAAATGCCATTTTGGCGTTTCGTCGCTTGGTGCTGTTGCGGCGCCTTCAACCTCTATCGAAAACGGCTTCGAGTATCACTTTGACAAGTTTAAAGACGCCCTGGAGGACTACGTTGACTGTCGCAACAAGGAGCTTGAGCTCGAGCGTCAGACCGAGGACGAAGCCGACCGTGCGGGCGATGCGTTCGATACCGCCATCAAAGAACTTTCCGGTGAGCGCCCGCGCATCGCTCCGCCCGGTCGCAACGGCGTGGTCGCCTTTGCGGTCTCGGGCGGTGTCACGAGTCCCGACGAGCTCAACTCTTCGTTTAACACGGCAGTCGAGCTTGGCGATCGTGGTGCAATTTCTGCTGCAGTACTCGCACCCGATGATGCGACGGCACAAAATAACGTTCTCTCGCGGTTTTTCTCGACGCTGGAGGAGCGTTCGGGCGGCGTTGCCGGCGTGCTCGACGGCGTTACGGATGTTTGGGGCCGCCTGCTTGTGGGGTACGGAGACATCCAGGGTGCGGCCGATGAGCTTATGGGAGAGCTGATCGGTGGCCTGGGAGGGGGTAGCGGCGCGCTGGGCTCCATCGCGTCCTGGCTCGGTGACACCGTCTCGTCCTCCGTGGCGGCGCTGGGGCTCGAACCGTGCGATTTGCGTCTGCGAAAACCGGTGCTGACCGATACCGCCAATGTCATCAAAAGTCCGGGGTCCGATATCGCTGGCATCTCCAAAACTCAAGATACCCTGCGAAAAATCCCCTTGGGCGTAACTGACCCCAAGGCACTTTGCGAGGCCTTGGAATATCACGTCGAGCGCACCATCGGCGGCGCGGTGTTCACGCTTGCGGAGATTCCGCTGCCCGGCGGCGGCTCCATCCCGCTCACTGTCGATGTTGCCACGCTGGTGGGAGCTTTTGGCGGTGGGTCGTAATGGGCATTCGCTCGGGCTTGCGCGAGGAGCGTGCCCAGGCGACGGTCGAGATGGCCGTGGTCACGCCTGTCCTGCTCGTGCTGGCTCTCATCGCGTACAACATCATGATCTTTGCCGGCGCGGCCGCGCGCTTCGACCGCGTGGTGCCCGACATCGTGCTGGCGCACGCTGTGGCGCCGGGCGGGGAGGGCGACGAGAGCTCCATTGACGCTTCCGCGACCGTTCAGGCTCAGATTCAGGATGCCATGGAGGGATATGACCTACAGGTCGAGGTCTCGAGCGAGCAGGGCACGGCGTCATCGGATGGTGGCCTGCTCTCTCTTTCTGGCACGTTTAGGACTTATACCTGCACCATGCACTACGAGCCGTGGCCGAGTTCGCTGAGCATCGCCGGCGTTTCCCTGGGGGCGCCGGCCGTGCTCACGCATGAACGTGCGGTGACGGTCGATCCATGGCGTCCGGGGGTGGTCATGTGACCGCGGTCTCGTCCTATATCGCCTACGCACGGGCGCTCAACAGGTTGGGCTGGACGCCGGCCGAGTTTGTGGTGGCGGAGTCGTTTACCGTGCGTCTGCGCGGCATGCTGGGACGGCGGTCGATTGCCGCCAGCGGACTGCCGCTTGTCATGGCGTTTCCGCGCTGTTCCTCGGTTCACACCTGCTTTATGGCCTATCCCATCGACATCGCCTTTATCGACCGCAACGGCAACATCCTCGCGTGCTACGAAAACGTACGTCCCTGGCGTATGTGTTCCTGCCCCGGCGCCTGGGCAGCACTCGAGCGCCCTTCAATTATTGTTTCGTCCGCTGTTCTTCAACGCGTGCCGGCATGAGAAGGTGGAGCGAAAACTTCTTTCTGCCGGTTGATGCTTCTGACATGCCGTTCTATAGGAGCGAGATTGTGGCCGATGTCGCGCTCAAAAACTTTTTTAAAATTCTCGGTTGACCGGAGCGCGTCCTTGGTTATACTAATCAAGCCTTGAAACAAGGCACACCTCAAATGGCTGGGTAGCTCAGTTGGTAGAGCAGAGGACTGAAAATCCTCGTGTCAGGGGTTCGATTCCCTTCCCCGCCACCTTGAATTGACTAGGACCTCTGCAAAGGGGTCCTTTTCTTTTACCGAGGACTCCTGTGGAAACTGCATCCCGGAATTTGGCTTCAGAGCGGGATACGCTTTCCGCTTTGAGGCCGCTTGGGAAAGTGCGGCCCGGAATTTCGCGGAATTGCGGGATGCGCTTTCCGGTTGGGCCTGCCAGCGGAAAACGCATCCCAGTCTCTTGCGAAAAAACGGGGCACGCTTTTCGGCCGCCTACTTCCGGCGCGCATGTACATCTCGGCGCGCCGTCTCGGGCTCCGTCTGCCCGGATAATCCTCCCACTTTTGCGCCACTTTGTAGACCGTTCGGTCGTCTGTCCGCACGCGCGGGTATACTCAAAACGATACTTTTCCTATGCAATGCGATGCAGGTTCGACCTGCGCGATTCGAAGGGGGCCGTGATGGAGAGGATTCTCGGCGTTAATCTCTCTGGCTGGTTTATTCCCGAGCCCTGGGTGACCCCGTCGCTCTATGCAGCGACCGGAGCATCCAATGCAGCCGAGCTGCAGGAGGCCATGGGCACCGCTGCCTATAACGAGCGCATGCGTCGCCATTACGAGACGTTTGTGAGCGAGGACGATTTTCGCCGTATGGCGCAGATCGGTCTCAACGCCGTGCGCCTGCCGGTGCCGTGGTATGCCTTTGGCTCGCAGGAGTCCGACGCTTCCTACATCTCGGTCGTCGATTATATCGACCGTGCTATTGAGTGGGCCGACAAGTACAACATCCGCGTACTGCTTGATCTGGCGACTGTACCCGGCGGTCAGGGCGATTCCAACGATTCGCCCACCACGCCGGAGGCTGTTGCCGAGTGGCATTCGTCCACCAACGGCCGTCACGTTGCGCTCGATGTGCTCGAGCGCCTGGCCGATCGCTATGGTGAGGCCGAGAGCCTGCTGGGCATCGAGCTGTTGGATACGCCGCAGATGAGCGTACGCAAGAGCCTCTTTACCATGACGGATGGCATTCCGGCGCACTACCTGCGCAACTTCTATCGTGACGCGTACGAGCTCGTTCGTTCGCATATGCCCGAGGACAAGATCGTCGTCTTTTCCTCTTCGGGACACCCTGGCGAGTGGAAGCACTTTATGCGCGGTGCCAAGTACAAGAACGTCTACATGGACCTTCACCTGTACCATTACCGCGACGAGTATGCGCTCGACATCACGAGCCCGCGCGGTCTGACGACGGCGATTTCGCGCAACAAGCGTGAGCTCAAAGAGGCGGTCGCAACTGGGTTCCCCGTGCTGGTGGGCGAATGGTCGGGCGCGGCGATCTTCGCCAACTCGTCGGTTACACCCGAGGGTCGCAATGCCTACGAGCGCGTGTTCATCGCCAACCAGCTGGCATCGTTTGCGTCGGCGGCTGGCTGGTTCTTCCAAACGTGGAAGACCGAGAAGCGTATTGCAGCATGGGACGCCCGCGCGGCGCTCGGCACGCTCGAGCGCGGCATGATTGAATAGGTTGATATGACGCAAAACAGCGCCCGCACGGGCAAACTTTATGTGGTCGGTACGCCCATCGGTAATCTGGGCGACCTGTCCCCGCGTGTCGGCGAGGCATTTGCCGCCGCCGATGCCATCTGCTGCGAGGACACGCGTGTGACCTCAAAGTTGCTGATGCACCTAGGCATCTCCAAGCCGCTCGTTCGTTGCGACGAGAACGTGATCGCAAGTCGCGCAGCCGGCCTGGTTTACCGCCTGCTAGCGGGGGAGACCCTCGCCTTTGCCTCGGACGCCGGTATGCCGAGTGTGTCTGATCCCGGTCAGGCTTTGGTTGAGGCGGCGCGCGAGGCGGATGTGCCTGTCGAGGTTATTCCCGGCCCCTCTGCTTGCGTCACGGCGCTCGTATCGTCCGGTATTCCCTGCGAGCATTTCTTCTTCGAAGGCTTTTTGGATCGCAAGCACGGCGACCGCGTGCGCCGACTGCAGCGACTTGCCGTCGTCCCCGGCGCGCTCATCTTCTACGAGTCTCCACATCGCATCGTCGCGACGCTCGAGGCCGTGGCCGAGGTCTTTCCCCAGCGCGATGTCGCCGTCTGCCGCGAGCTCACCAAACTGCATGAGGAAGTCTTACGCGGATTCGCCGCCCAGCTAACCGAGGAGCTGCGTGCCCGTGGTGAGGTAAAGGGCGAGATCGCGCTGGTCATCGCGCCGCCGAGTGAGGACGAGGAGGCCGGTATCGTGCCGGTTGGCGCCGCAGCGGTAGACCCCGACGAAGCCCTGCGCGAGGACATTCGCATCGCGCTCGAGGAGGGAGAGCCCGCCTCCGCGGTGGCAAAGCGCCTGTCACAGAAGTACTCGCGCCGCAAGCGCGATGTCTATGCCATGGTGCTCGATATGCAATAGATGGAGGATATCCAGCCCTTGCGCTAGAATCATCCCCTGTATGCAACGTTTTTCTGGAGGACAGACCCCATGGATCAAAGCAAGCCTTCGTTCTTTATCACGACGCCCATCTACTACGTCAACGCCGATCCGCATCTGGGCACGGCTTATTCCACCATCATCGCCGACGTCCAGGCTCGCTATCGTCGCTCCGCCGGCTATAACGTCAAGTTCCTGACTGGCATGGACGAGCACGGCGAGAAGGTCGCCGAGGCTGCAGCCAAGCACAACATGACGCCGCAGGAGTGGACCGACAGCCAGGCTCCGCACTTCAAGGAGCTTTGGAGCAAGCTCGAGATCTCCAACGACGACTTCATTCGTACCACCGAGCCGCGCCAGCATCACGCCGTGCAGTATCTGTGGGAGCGCATGAAGGAGTCCGGCTACCTGTATAAGGGCAGCTATGACGGCTGGTACTGCGTGCCCGACGAGACCTACTTTACCGATACGCAGGTCCAGAAGGGCGACGAAGAGTACGGCAGCGTCGGCCAGCACCTGTGCCCCGATTGCCACCGTCCACTCGAGCGCGTGCAGGAGGAGTCCTACTTCTTTAAGCTCTCTGCGTTCCAGGACAAGCTGCTCAAGCTCTATGACGAGCACCCCGACTTTGTTGAGCCCGCGTTCCGCATGAACGAGGTGCGCAGCTTTGTCGAAGGCGGCCTCAACGACCTTTCCGTGAGCCGCACGAGCTTTGACTGGGGCATTCAGGTCCCGTTTGATGAGGGCCACGTGACCTACGTGTGGTTCGATGCGCTGCTCAACTATATGACGGCTGTCGGCTACGGTGTCGACACCGACGAGGCGCGTGCCGAGCTGGCCTATCGCTGGCCCGCGCAGTTCCACATCGTGGGCAAGGACATCATCCGTTTCCACTGCGTCATTTGGCCCGCCATGCTCATGGCTATCGGCGAAGCCCTGCCCGAGCACGTCTTTGCCCACGGCTTCCTGACCGTGCGCAATGCCGAGACCGGCAAGGCCGAGAAGATGTCCAAGAGCCGCGGCAACGCCATTGCTCCGCAGGACGTTATCGACATGCTGGGCGTCGAGGGCTATCGCTACTACTTTATGACCGACGTCGTCCCCGGCACCGACGGCGCCATCAGCTTCGATCGCATGGAGCAGGTCTACAATGCCGACCTGGCCAACAGCTGGGGCAACCTCATCTCGCGTTCGCTCAACATGAGCGGCAAGTACTTTGACGGCTGCGCGCCCGCCAAGCCCGCATCGTTCGATGCGTTCGACAACCCGCTGGCAAAAATTGCCGATGGCCTGGTCGATCGTTACATGGCCAAGATGGACGTGCTCGATTACGGTGGAGCTAAGGACGAGGTCATGGAGCTCATCCATGCCGCCAACCACTACATCGAGGACTCCGAGCCTTGGGCACTTGCCAAGGACGAGGCCAAGGCTGACGAGCTGGCGTTTGTGATCTACAACCTGCTCGAGGCCATCCGCATTGCCGCTCACCTGCTGATGCCGCTCATGCCCCAGACCTCTGCCGAGGCCCTGCGCCGCCTGTCCTGCGAGGACGAGGCCGCGAGCGACGACCTCAAGGGCATTTGCGCTTGGGGCCTGCTTGCCGGTGGTCAGCCCGTCGAGAAGGGCGAGCCGCTGTTCCCGCGTCTGGGCTAAGCCGCCGCGCGCCATATCGGCAATTTGCTGTTTAGATGTAAGGGCATGGCCGCAACGGTCCATGCCCTTTTGCTTTACGATGCAGCCACCATGTTAAGGAGGCAACCATGACAACTTCGCCTTTGGCAAACCCCACGGCAACTAGGGAGCTGCTAGAGGAGTTTGGCCTTGCGACCAAGCATCGCCTGGGCCAAAACTTCCTGATCGACAACCATGTGATCGAACGTATCTGCGAGCTCGCTGAGCTTACGGGCGATGAGCGCGTGCTCGAGGTCGGCCCGGGTTGCGGCACGCTGACGTTGGCCCTGCTGCAGGAGGCGGCGTGCGTTACGTCGATTGAGGCCGATCCCGAGCTTGAGCCGGTGCTCGACGCCCACGCCGCCGACTATGCCAACTTCCGCTTTATCATGGGCGACGCGCTCAAAGTGACGCCGGAGCAGATTGAGCAGGCCGCCGGTGGTGAACCTACGGTGTTTGTCGCGAACTTGCCCTATAACGTGGCGGCGACGATCATCCTTCAGTTCTTCCAGACGATGCCCGCGCTTAAGCGCGCTGTCGTCATGGTGCAAAAGGAAGTTGCAGATCGTATTGCCGCAACGCCGGGCAACAAGACCTATGGCGGCTACACGGCAAAGCTCGGCCTGTATGCGCAGGTGACGGGGCGCTTTGAGGTGCCGCCGCGCTGCTTTATGCCGGCGCCGCATGTGGATTCTGCCGTGGTGCGCATCGATCGCGTTGACGGTGTGGTACCCGAGGGCATCGACCGCGAGTTTGTGGCCCGTGTGATCGACGCTGCATTTGCCCAGCGCCGCAAGACGATCCGCAACTCCATGAGCGCCAACGGCTTTGCCAAGGACGTGCTCGACGCCGCCTTTGAGGCCTGCGGTATCGCACCTACCACGCGCGCCGAGACGCTTGACGCCGCCGCCTTTGTCCGCTTGGCTCAGGAGCTTTCCCATGACGCCTAATGTTGAACGCGTGACGTTTACCAAAAAGAAGAAAACGGTGGCCTGCCCGGTGCCGCTGGCACCGCTTGCCGATACGCATGCGCACCTGCTCTCATTTTGGAGCAAGGAAGTGCCCGAGACGCTTGCGCGCGCCAAGGAAGCGGGCATTGACTTGTTGGTGACGGTCTTCGACCCCATTGCCGATAAGCGCAGCGTGGCGGACTATAGTGACTGGCTGGTTCGCGAGATCCTGCCGATGCGGGATATCCCGCAGATCAAGTATCTTGCCGGCGTGCATCCGTATGGCGCACCGGACTATATCGACGACGTTCACGCACAGGTCGTTGCCGCACTCGATGATCACTTATGCGCCGGTATTGGCGAAATCGGCCTGGACTACCACATGGACTATGACGACGATATCGCGCCGGCGCCCCACGACGTGCAGATCGACTGTATGGCGCGCCAACTCGAGGTCGCCGTACGCCGCAATGTGCCGGTAGAGCTGCATCTGCGTCATGAGGATACGGACGAGGAGCGCACCTCGCATGTGGACGCCTACAACGTGTTGCGCGAGGTCGGCGTGCCCCAGGCCGGTTGCGTACTGCACTGCTTTGGCGAGGACCGAGCCACGATGGAGCGCTTTGTGGATTTGGGTTGTTACATCGCCTATGGCGGCGCGGCTACCTTTAAGCGCAACGACGACGTGCGCGAGGCATTTGCGGCGACCCCGCTCGACCGTATTTTGTTCGAGACGGATTGTCCCTATATGGCGCCGGAGCCCATTCGCGGTCTTGAGTGCGAGCCTGCGATGATTTCCATCACAGCAAACGCGCTGGTCAACGACCGCGTCGATCGTACCGGCGAGGACGCTGAGGCAATCGCTCGAGCCGCCTGGGAAAATGCCTGCCAACTTTTTCAAAAATAGTTCTTGCGTTCGCGGTGGCGCTCCGTTATTCTAATTCCTGCACGCGGGCGTGGCGGAATTGGCAGACGCGTACGGTTCAGGTCCGTATGGGGGCAACCCCATGAAGGTTCAAGTCCTTTCGCCCGCACCATTGATTGAAAGAGCTCCCAGCAATGGGGGCTTTTTTGTTATGGGCCCATCGCGGGGACTTGAACCTGCGAAGGAGCGAGCGTAAAGAAAACGCGGAGCGTTTTAGCGAGCTGGCGAGGACGCCGGCAGGCGGCCGAAGCCGGTGCGGATCCGCGAAGCGGATACGCGGACGTCCTTTCGCCCGCACCATTAAATGAAAGAGCTCCCAGCAATGGGAGCTTTTTTGTTACGGGCCGTTTTTGGCAGATTTGACCTATCGATTTCGCGCGGTAGATGCCCCCGTGGTCAAAAAGTGGCAAATATGAGTACTGGCACGAAAATAGAGACATTTCACGAAGCCATTTTTGCTCATTTTGCGCAACAGATGTACGCTAATTTGACCCAATCTTGAGACAAAACAAAGTAAATTCGATAGACCTCGGGTTCAAAAAGGCGATTTTGACCCAAATACGCTGTTACTAAACTGGTTACAGTACTCATATTTGGCCTTTTTTGACCACGGGTCCTCTTGTTGGTGTCACACAGCTGCTTCGTGCGGGTATCCTAGTCCCAACGCGTGCCTATCAGAGGAGAAACCATGCTGTTGTCCGGTATCATCGCTACCCTTACGAGCCTTCTACTTCCCATCATCATTTTGTTGCTACTGCTCCCCAACGCCTGCTATGTCGTTGAACAGCAGCATGCTGTGATCATCGAGCGTCTGGGCAAGTTCAACCGCATCGTCAACGCGGGCTTCCACATGAAGGTGCCCGTGATCGACCGCAAAGCCGCCACGGTGAGTTTGCGCACCATGAAAAACGGTTTTGGCATCGACGTTAAGACCCAAGACAACGTGACTATCGGCCTTGAGGTCTCTGCTCAGTACCACGTGAGCTATGACATGGGCGCCGGCCCGGCAGATTCGGGCATCTACAAGAGCTACTACATGCTGCAGGAGCCCGTCGACCAAATGCGTGACTTCATCACCGATGCCCTGCGCTCTTCCATCCCCGTCTACACGCTCGATGAGGTCTTTGCCAAAAAAGACGATATCGCCAAGGACGTCAACGCCACCGTGTCCGAGCAGATGGCCGCCTACGGCTTCACCCTCGTGTCGACACTTATCACCAAGATCGCGCTGCCGACCGAGGTCGAGAACTCCATGAACGACATCAACGCCGCCCAGCGAAAGCGCGCCGCTGCGCAGGAGCTCGCCGAGGCCGATCGCATCAAGCGCGTTACCGAGGCGACCGCCGAGGCCGAGGCGATGGAAAAGGCAGGCGAAGGCATCGCCAACCAGCGCAAAGCCATCGCGCTGGGCATCAAGGACTCGCTCGAGATTATCCAGGAGACGGGCGTCGGCAACGATGAGGCCAACCAGCTGTTCATGTTTACGCAGTGGTCCGAGATGATGACGGAGTTCGCTCGCACGGGCAAAACCTCGACGGTCGTGCTGCCGAGCGATTTCTCACAGTCGGCCTCGATGTTCGAGCAGATGCTGACCGCCGGCAAAGTTCAGAACGAGTCGAAGGAGTAGACGCGCGTGAAATATACCGTTGTTTGCGTTGGTAAGCTCAAAGAGCGCTTTTGGAAGGACGCGTGCGCCGAATACACCAAACGCCTAGGAGCCTATGCCAAGGTAGATATGCGCGAGGTTGCCGATATCGATCCGGCCAAGGCGGGCGGTGTGGATGCCGCGCGCGACAAAGAAGGCGCGGCGATTCTTGCTGCCCTGCCACCGCGGGCACATGTGATTCTGCTGGCTATCGAGGGCAAGGAGCGTTCGAGCGAGGAGCTCTCGACCCGTCTCGATGACCTTATGCTGCGAGGCAACAGCGACATCGCTTTTGTAATCGGCGGATCGGACGGCGTGAGCGATGCCGTGCGCGCCCGCGCCGACGAGATGCTCAGCTTTGGACGCATTACCTTGCCGCACAACCTGGCGCGCGTGGTGCTGCTGGAGCAGATCTACCGCGCCTGCAAGATTAGCCGTGGCGAGCCGTATCACAAGTAGGTCGGCAATACGAAACAATGGCGTGGGACAATGACTTTCGTTTTGAGGAACGCATCTGAGAGGACTGTGTGATATGAAGATCGGATTTGTCGGTTTTGGCAATATGGCGAGCGCTATGGCCGATGGCTGGATTGCCGCCGGCGTGGCCGCGGGCGACATGTGCGCCTGCGCAGGCCGTTACGATGCTCTGGTCGAGCGTTGCGAGGCGCGGGGCATGGCTGCCTGCCACGATGCGGCGGAGGTTGTTGCCGCGTCCGATATCGTGGTTGCGGCGGTCAAGCCGTACATGATTGAGAAGGTCTTCGCTCCACTCAAGGATGCGCTTGCCGACAAGGTCGTCCTTTCGGTTGCCTGGACTTGGGATAGCGCAAAGTGGGAACAGGTCCTGCCAGGTGTCGCTCATATCTCGACGGTGCCTAACACGCCGGTTTCGGTGGGCGAGGGCGTTATCGCCTGCGAGAAGGCTTCCACGCTTAGCGATGAGCAACGTGCCACGGTGCTCGATCTGCTCGGAAAGCTTGGCACGGTGGTCGAGCTCGATTCGAGTCTGCTGTTTGTGGGCGGTACCGTGGGCGGTTGCGCCCCGGCGTTTGTCGCCATGGCGATCGAGGCTCTGGGCGATGCGGCCGTCAAACACGGTATTCCGCGCGCCGATGCCTATCGCATTGTGAGCCAGATGGTGCTGGGTACGGCAAAGCTGCAGCTTGCAACCGGTCAGCATCCCGCGGCGATGAAGGATGCCGTGTGCTCGCCCGGCGGTGCTACCATCAAGGGCGTCGTCGCGCTCGAGGATGCCGGCATGCGCAGCGCCCTCGTCAAGGCCATCGACGCTACTCTCCAGTAAACTGACCAATAAGGGACGGGTTTATTTTGGCAGGGTTTTCCTGCAGTTTTGTACCTTGAGCAAAAAGCGCCCCGCAACTGGCTCAATTCCAGTTGCGGGGCGCTTGCGTTTGCTCAGATAAAACCGACCAGAAATAACCTGTCTTTTTTGGCAGGTTAGTCCCAGAAGCTGTCTTCTTCATCCTCGGACTTGGGGCCGCGGTCGACATACATCTTATGGGTGCGCTTCTCCATCACAAAGGCAAGAATCGCAAATAGCAGGATGCCGCCGGCGAAAAGGATGGCAAAACCGGTGCGGGTGCCAAACAAAAAGGAAAAAACTGCGTCCATTGGGTGCCTTCTTGCATAGTTGAGTTGGGTCGTAAACGCTCATAAGTATATACTTGCCCATACATGTACAAGGTTGCAACCTAAATGGAATGTATATCGCCGGAGGATCTAATGCTTGATATCAAGTTTGTTCGCGAGAACCCCGATGCCATCGATGTCGCCATGGCTAACCGCCAGACGTCTTGGGATCGTGAGAAGTTCTTTGAGCTCGACGACGAGCGCCGTGCCGTCATCACCGAGGTCGAGGAGCTCCAGGCTACGCGTAACGCCGAGTCCAAGAAGATTGGCGCCCTGATGAAGGAGGGCAAGAAGGACGAGGCCGAGGCCGCCAAGGAGGCCGTGCGCGCCGTCAACGAGAAGATTGACGGTCTGGCCGAGCGCCGTACCGCTCTTGAGCAGGAGCAGTACGACTTCATGGCACACCTGCCCAACATTCCGTGCGAGGCCACCCCGTACGGTAAGGACGAGGACGAGAACATCGAGCGTCGCCGCTGGGGTACCCCGCGCGAGTTCGACTTCGACTTTAAGCCGCACTGGGATCTGGGTACCGATCTGGACATCCTCGACTTCGAGCGCGGCAACAAGCTCTCCGGCAGCCGCTTCACCGTTCTCGGTGGCGCCGGCGCCCGCCTGGAGCGCGCCCTTATCAACTTCTTCCTGGACACGCACACGAGCCGTGGCTTCAAGGAGTGGTGGCCGCCCATCGTCGTCAAGCGTCAGACCATGTTCGGCACGGGCCAGCTGCCCAAGTTTGAGGACGACGCCTATCACGTCTCGGGCGACAACTTCCTGATCCCTACCGCCGAGGTCGTACTGACTAACCTGCATGCCGGTGAGGTTCTGGACGCCGACACCCTGCCGCGCCGCTACACTGCCTTCACCCCCTGCTTCCGCGAGGAGGCCGGTTCCGCCGGTCGCGACACCCGCGGCATCATTCGCCAGCACGAGTTCGACAAAGTTGAGATGGTCAAGTTTGCCAAGCCGGAGGAGTCCGACGAGGAGCTCGAGAGCATGACCGCCGAGGCCGAGTACCTGCTGCAGCAGCTGGGCCTGCCGTATCGCGTGATTAGCCTGTGCACCGGCGACCTGGGCTTCTCTGCCCGTCAGACCTACGACATCGAGGTTTGGCTGCCGAGCTACAACGCCTACAAGGAGATCAGCTCCTGCTCCAATTGCGGCGACTTCCAGGCCCGTCGCGCCAACATCAAGTATCGCGACCCCGAGAACTTCAAGGGCTCGCGCTACCTGCACACCCTTAACGGTTCCGGCCTGCCGGCTGGTCGTACCATGGCTGCCATTCTGGAGAACTACCAGAACGCCGACGGCACCATCACGATCCCCGAGGTTCTGCGTCCCTACATGGGCGGCCTCGAGAAGATCGAGCCGGTCGCGTAAGCTAGCCGCATAGGCGATTTGCGAGGGCGCTCCTTTTAGGGGCGCCCTTTTTGTGTACGGCTATACCATGCCGTGCGGACAGCTCGATAGAAAACACACGAACAAACGTTCTGTATACAGCCATTTACCTGCTATGCTTTTGCTAGCTAAGAGCAAGAGAAAGGGGATGTGATGGAGCTGTTCGACGAGCGGGTTGTTTTGTTCCAGAGCGATGAGGGCGGGGAGCACCTGCTGGTAACGTGCGAGCCGTCGGGTATGGGTGGCTTGGTGGTTCGGCAGACGAGTGAGGGACCGTTGACGCAATGGTGCTATGAGGAGTCGCCGCATGTGGTCGAGACGTTTGTGGCGCATGAGGCGCTTGTTGTCCTTGAGCACTTCTATGGCGTTGGAACTTCTAATCAGGTGGCCCGAATGCTGAGCATCTCGTTTGCCGACTACGACTGTGCCCAACGGGTGCGGTCGCTTCTGGGGGAGCTTGGCGCCGGGTTCGATGTGATCGAAAAGCCAATCGATCGCACGAAAAGCGCTGATGCTTGGGGTTCAGCGTGACAAATTACGGCCCGCGCGAAAAAAGTTTGAGATTTTGCTTGACTCTAACGAACTAAAGTGGTTTTATATGTCTTGCGCTGCGGCGTTACCTCAGCTGGATAGAGGGTCTGACTACGAATCAGAACGTCATAGGTTCGAATCCTATACGCCGCACCAATCGAACTTAAAGCCTCCGGCAACGGGGGCTTTTC
>CATVTV010000021.1:0-37769 GCA_958347015.1 uncultured Collinsella sp.
TCGTTCACTTCGCGGAAAAGTATTAGACCCCGATTTCCGTCACTCCCACAATGTGGCAAAGGGACAGCCCCTTTGCCACATCCATAAAGAATGAGGGCGCCAACGGCGCCCTCATTCACCAAATTCAATCCAGCCAACCTGACCCGAACGGCCGAGTCGTCGCAGAACCCGGGAGCCCCGGCAGGGCGGGTGCCTGCTCAAAATGAGTTCCGCACGCAAAGAAGGCCACTTAATGTGGCCTTCGTCTTGCGCAGGACTGTTCGAAATTTTGAGGAAGCACCCGCCCTGCCGAGGCTCCCGGGTTCCCGTTTACGAGAGCGACGTTCTCAGCAACTCGTTGAAGAGCTTCGGGTTGCCCTTGCCGCGGCTCGCCTTCATGCACTGGCCCACCAAAAAGCCGATGACCTTTTGGTTGCCGTCACGATACTGCTGCGCCTGATCGGTACAGTTTGCCAGCACCTCGTCCACAATCGGCTGCAGCGCGCCGGCATCGCTCACCTGACGCATACCACGCTCGTCAACGATCTTGTTGGGATCGTCGCCGGTCTGAGCCATGGCCTCAAAGACCTCGTGCGCCTGGTTGGAGCTGATGGCATCGGTCGCCAGCAGCTTAGCCAGCGCTGCTACCTGAGCCGGCGCAATGCCGGCCTCGGCCAGCGACACGCCCGCACCCTTAAGGTAGGCAATCATCTCGTTGACCAGCAAGTTTGCAACCGTCTGGGCCTCCTTGCCGGCCATGCCGGCAGCGGCGGCCTCAAAGAATTCGGCAAACTCGGGGTCGCCCGCAATCTGCTCGGCATCAGCCGCCTTAATGCCAAAGTCGGCCTCAAAACGGGCGCGCTTGGCATCGGGCAGCTCGGGGATCTCGCCACGGCAGCGTTCGATGAACTCGTCGTCCAGATCGAACGGCGCCAGATCGGGATCGGGGAACAGACGATAGTCGTCTGCCGTTTCCTTCACACGCATGACAACGGTGCGCTTGCGGCTAGGCTCCCAGTGGCGGGTCTCCTGGTAGATAATGCCGCCCTCCTCGAGCACCTCGGCCTGGCGGCAGATCTCGTAGGCAAGGCCGTCGTGCAGGCTCTTAAACGAGTTGAGGTTCTTGAGCTCGGTCTTGGTGCCCAGCTTGGTCTCGCCGCGGCGGCGCAGCGACACATTGCCGTCGCAACGCATGGAGCCCTTCTCCATGGAGCAGTCGGAGATGCCCAGTGTCACAAAGATGCGACGGAGCTTCTCCATAAACAGGCGAGCCTCCTCGGGCGTGCGCAGATCGGGCTCGGTGACGAGCTCAATCAGCGGCGTGCCGCAGCGGTTGTAGTCGACGAGCGACTCGGCCGCGGCGGTAATGCGGCCCTCGGCGCCGCCCACATGGACCATCTTGGCGGCGTCCTCCTCCATATGGATGCGCAGGATGCGGATGGGCACCGTGTAGGAACCGTCCTCGCGGCGCTCAGGCATCTGCAGGCTGGACGCATCGTAGCTGGCCAGGTGGCCGGCGCGCTGGTTACCCTCACGCATGGTCGACGTCATGGACGTGGACAGGCCCTCGGCGTTGGCCGAAGCGCTCGCCAGGCTCTGAGCCTCGGCCTCACCAAACGCGCAGTCGGGGCGCTCGGCGGCACCGCGACCGGTCACGTCCAGGTCCAGGTGACCGTACATGGCAAAAGCGACCGGACCCTGCGTGGTTTGGAAGTTCTTGGCCATGTCGGGGTAGAAGTAGTGCTTGCGGTAGAACATCGAGTGACGCTGGATCTCGCAGTTGGTGGCGAGACCCGCTTTGACGATGCTCTCGATGGCGCGCTTGTTGGGCACCGGCAGGGCGCCGGGCAGGCCCAGGCACACCGGGCACACGTTGGCGTTGGGCTCGTCATCGTGGCTGAGCTTGCAGTTGCAGAACATCTTGGTATCGAGCGCGGTGAGCTCGGTATGGATCTCCAGGCCGATCACGGCCTCCCAATCCTGCAGGACCTCGGAAAGCTCCTTCATTACAGCTCGCCTCCCTTCCCGGCAAAATCGGGCGCGACGGAAAGCGCGGGCGCACCCGTGGCGGCATCGGCAAAGCCGCGCTCCAGGGCGCGGGCAAACGTGAGCAACTGACGGTCCTTAAACGCCGGACCAACCAGCTGGGCAGAAACGGGCAGCTGAGTATCCTCGCCCAAGCCCAGCGGCACCGAGATGCCACCGTTACCGCAAATATTGAGCGAGATGGTGTACAGGTCGGAGAGGTACATCTGCGTGGGGTCGCTGATCTCGCCAAACTTAAAGGCCGTGCGCGGCGAGGCGGGCATGAGGATGGTGTCCACCTTGGCATACGCGGCGTCATAGTCCTGCGTGATGAGCGTGCGGGCCTTTTGCGCAGCGTAGTAGTACTTGTCGTACACGCCCGAGCTCAGCAGGTAGGCGCCGAGCATCTGACGGCGCTTGGCCTCGGCGCCAAAGCCGTGGGCGCGCGAAAGCGAGCTCTGGTCGGACAGGTTAGCGCAGCCCTCCTCCTGATAGCCGTAGCGAATGCCGTCGAAACGTGCCAGGTTGGAGAACGCCTCGGCCGGGCCGATGACGTAGTAGGCGGCGATGGCGGCGTCCAGGTGCGGCAGGTCGACCTCGACCAGCTCGGCGCCCTGGTTCTGCAGCTCCTGGGCGGCGCGCTGAACAGCGGCCTTGACCTCGGGCGTCAAGCCCTCGGCCTCCATAAACGCAGGGATGATGCCCACGCGCTTGCCCTCGATGCTGTCGTTGAGGTGCTCGGTAAAGTCGACGGCGCAATCCTGGCTGGTGCAGTCGTACGGATCGTGGCCCGCACCGGTAAGCGCGTTCATGGCCAGCGCGACGTCCTCGACCGTGCGGCCAAAGGGACCCACCTGGTCGAGCGACGAGCCAAAGGCAACCACGCCGTAACGGCTCACGGCACCATACGTGGGCTTAAAGCCCACCACGCCGCACAGCGACGCCGGCTGGCGAATGGAGCCGCCGGTGTCCGAGCCCAGCGAGAGCGCGACTTCGCCCGCGGCGACGGCTGCAGCGGAGCCGCCCGAGGAGCCGCCGGGCACGCGCTCGGTATCCCAGGGGTTGTTGGTGCGATGGAACGCCGAGCTCTCGGTAGAGCTGCCAAAGGCGAACTCGTCCATGTTGGCCTTGCCCATGGGCAGGCAGCCGGCATCGAGCATGCGCTGGACGCAGGTGGCGGTGTAGACGCTCTGGTAGTTCTCGAGCATGCGGGAAGCGCAGGTGGTGCGCGTGCCCACGAGGTTCATGTTGTCCTTGATGGCCAGCGGCACGCCCGCGAGCGGGGGCAGCGGCTTGCCTGCGGCACGGTCGGCATCCACGCGCGCGGCGGCCTCGAGCGCAAGCTCGGGCGCCACCTGCAGGAATGCCTGGACCCCGCCCTCGCACGTCTCGATGGCGGCAAGAGAAGCCTGGGCCACTTCGGTAGCGGTAAAGTCGCCGGCGGCAACGCCCGCGGCGATCTGGGCGGCGGTAAGGGAATCGAAGCTCTGCGCCATTACTCGCTCTCCCCCTCTCCCAAAATGGACGGCACGCGGAAGTAGCGGTCGCGCGCGCTGCCAGCGTTTTCGAGCGCAACGTCGAGCGGCAGGTCGCGCTCGGGCTCGCGCAGGTCATCGCCCATCACGTTGGACAGGCTTCCGATGGGATGGAACGTGGGCTCCACGTCGGGCAAGTCATATTGCAAGACGGGCTCGAGCATCTGGACGGCGTCGTTCATGTAAGACGTCATCTGGGTGAGCTCGTCATCGGTCAGTGCGATCTTTGCGTACTCGGCGATGCCGCGTACGTCTTTCTCGCTGAGTGCCATAGGCGCTCCCTTCCGCATAACAGTTAAACCGCTTTAGTATACAGGGCAACGCCGACTTGGAGCAGGCGCTTTACCCAAATGCAGCGAAAACGTAACGAGGGCGGCGGTTGGCAGGCGGCGGGCTGGCGGTTCTGCAGCGAAACCACACCGCCCATAGCGAAAACCGTCTCGACCACAACGAAAAGCATCACAACATTCGACGCTTTTCGTCAAAATCGCGATTTTCATCGAATGTTGTGATGGTTTGGAAGCCCCGACCACCACAAAAGTGCCTGTCCCCATTGTGGTGGTTCTGGAGAATGTCTTATGCCGAGGCCTTGGCCTTGCGGCGCTTGCGGACCGCGCGGATCACGATGTCCAGCAGCAACAGCACAATGGCTACGACCACGATGAGCACGGCAAACTCGCGCTTGCCCCAGTGGCGGCCGGCCAGCGACTTTTGCTCGTCGACATCCTTCTTGCTGTACTTGGTGCGCACGCAATGCACAAGCAGGCGATGGTCGTTCACGCCATAGGGCGTGCAGGTAACGAGCGTCACCTTGTCGGCGCCGGGCTCAATGGTCAGCGACTCCATCTCCTCGGGCAGCACCACCTCGGAGTCCACCATCTTGTAGGCGAGCGTCTTGTTCATGGTGTGCAGCAGCACCAGGTCGCCGGGCTCCAGCGAGTGAATGTCGTCGAACATGCTCAGGTTGCGCATGCCCGAGTGCGCGGTGAGCACGCAATGCGTCGAGGTGCCGCCCACCGGCAGGCTCGTACCCTCCAGGTGGCCGACGCCCGCCATGAGGACTTCCTCGCTCGTGCCGTGGTAGATGGGCATGCTCACGTTGATGGAGGGGATCTCGACCCAGCTCATCATGGGGTCGCGGTCAAAGATGAGCTGCTGGACGTAGGACTCGATCTGGTCGGCGGGAAGCTCGGTGGTCTCGCCCGCCAGCTGCTCGTTATAGGAGCGAGCCTGGAGCAGGATGCGCTCGCACTCCTCTTCCGACAGCGCGTCCACGGTGCTGGACACGCTGCTGATCTGGTTGAACACGCCCGAGGCCTCGAGCCGGTCCAAGATCCACGGCCAGGTCATAAGGCCCACGCCAATAAGGATGATGACGATAGTGATGAGCCGGTCGGCCCAGCGCGGCAGTCGCTTGCGACGGCGCTTGCCGCCCGCGGGCTTGGAGTGTTTGTTTGCACGTGACATCGGCCACACCACTTTCGTCAGATTGCGCTAGAGAGCTGCACCAAGCAGGATAGCGCAGCGCGAGCTCGCAGATACAAAACGGGGCGGACTCCAGTGCGGAGTCTGCCCCGAAAAGAGAATGGCAAAGCAAGAACGTGGATGGACGAGAAAAGTGTCCGCAAGTCTCATGGCCATCACATCCCACCTGCCAAAGGGATGGGTGAGCGAGCGTTACTCCTGCTCGGACTCCTCAGCCTGCTTACGGCCGCGGATGAGGTGCGCCACGCCGATGCACAGCACCGCGCCACCAGCAATCCAAGTGAAGGTCACGCCGTTAAGACCGGTGAGCGGGAGGCCCACGGACTTGGCGTTGCCGACGTTGATGGTGACCTCGCCGGCGGCGGCGTTGGTGCCGGTGCCTTCGATGCCGTTCAGATTGTCGTCACCGGCAGTGCCGTCAAGCGTACCGAAGGCGATGTCGCCGCGGCCCTTGTCGGCATCGGAAACCTCCGCCTTAAGATCCGTCACCTTCATGGTCGTATCGTCATACGTCGGGGTGATCTTGAAGGTGAAGGGGTTGGCCTTGGTGTAGGAGCCGTCGGGGGTCTGGACCTCGGTCACCTTGTAGGAGCCAGCGTCGAGGCCGGAGACGGCGATCTGGCCGCCTTCACCGGACGTGAACTTCACGTAGTCAGGCAGGTTGTTGGCGTCGGTAACGGTCACGAGCTGGCCCGCGACGACGCCCGCAGCGTCCTTCGAGGCGACGTACTGCCCCGCGGTGTTCGAGTCATCGGACTGGATGGTGAAGACGGCGTCCGCGAGGCCCTTCTCGGTGCCCTGGTCGACCTTGTTAAGGTTGAGCTTAAAGGTGAAGTCTCCAGCGCCACCTTCGACAGACGTTCCTGTTCCTTCGGTATAGGGGTTGTTGGAGTACTCGAGCTTAACAGCGTTATAGTTTCCCTTTTTCCCCTCAGTGCCGTTACCTGTAACGGCATTCTTGTTGAGCTTCGCCTTATAGAAGACAACAATCTCCGTGTCGGCATTTACGGAGTCGATATCCTTGAGACCCTTTTTGCCCGTGGCTTTGTCAACGGCAAAGTTAACAGTCAAAACACGGTTGTCCTCAGTTGGAGTAGTCGGGTCATAGCCGCTATTGATGGGAGTATAAACACCGTTGTTCACTGCATAGACTTTAAGCGAACCATCCACGTAGTCGAGGCCATTCGAAAGAGTATCCGTGAACTTGTATGCATAGGAGTCATAGGTGGCGTAGTTATCCGCAACCTTACCGGTAATCTTGTAGGTCACTTCCTGTCCGATTTGAGAGTCGGCAACGCCAGCCCAACCAGTTTTCAGCTGCGTGGGATCATCAGAAGTCGCGGCAAGAATCTGCTTATCGACGGTGGGAATGCTGGTCTTCTCAGTAATTGAAACCGCTTCATCTCCGACGACAGCGAAGATAGGGGCGGTGGCGGTTTCGGTGCCTGCGACAGTAAGGGCGTCAGTCACAAAGAGCCAATAGCCGTGTGAAAGGTTGTTGGCAACACCATTCGAAGTGGCCGCGCAATCACTTGGATCGCCCAGATCGGTCACCTTAGCCACAGCAGCCGCAATCTTATATGCAGCGGAGTCAGATGCTACGCTAGTCGTTTTACCGGTGTGCATCACGTTCTTGCTAATCCAATCTGCAGTATCCTGGGCGGTTGCGATATTGGCGTGCGTATCGAATTCCTTAATCGCTTCCTTAACAGCAACTTCAACCTTGTCGTTCGCCCATGCGATATTGCTCACAAGCGTCTGGCCGTTCTCATCCTTTGCAACATCAGCGTCAAAGATCTTGTAACCCATGAATTCGGTATCGTTCCCCAACGCTTTTCCGATGGTCACCGAGCCGTTCGCGTCG
This sequence comes from uncultured Collinsella sp., assembly GCA_958347015.1. Lineage (GTDB taxonomy): Bacteria > Actinomycetota > Coriobacteriia > Coriobacteriales > Coriobacteriaceae > Collinsella. Next base: position 6,889 of record CATVTV010000021.1, read on the forward strand.
CCCTCAGCAAACGCCATGGTCACCGGGGCCATGACGCCGCCGAAGCTCAGCGCTGCTGTGAGGCCGGCGGTTACTGCCAGGCGTGCGATGTTCTTGCTCATGCTCATCTTCTTTTCCTCTGCTTTCTGCTCGAATTCCATTTGATCTAAATCTGTCTGTCTGTGTCTTAGCATCTACTTCGCTACGTCTCGCCCCGCTCTCTGCGGGGCTGCCAGCTACTCTTTATGGCTGCCACCTCCCCGCTTGACCAGGAGCGCGACCACGATGAGCGCGGCTCCGGCGACCGCTGCGGCGGCCGCGGCGTACATTGCCATATCGCCAGTCGAGGGCATAAAGCCTCCGGTGGTAATGCTAGGGGGTGTGCCGGTGGGCGTGTTGATGAGCGACGCCTCCAGGCTGCCCGTCGACCCGTCCGCGCTGTCGGCGCGCAGGGGCGACTCGGCCGTAATGGTGAGCTTGGGCTTGGCAGCGGCCACCTGGTCGACGTCCAGGCCCTCGGCCTTGACCGTCACGGAGCGCGTGCCCTCAAAGGCAGTGTAGCCCTTGGGCGCCTTGAGCTCGCGGACCTCCAGCTTGCCCGAGTCCACGCCCGAGACGGTCACGCGGCCGTCCTCGCCCGTGGTGACGGTGGCCTTGCCCTCCGCATCCCACGTGCCGTCGGCCGACAGCGTGCGGCCGCGGTCGTCGGCGATGCTCAGGACCGCCCCGGCAAGCGGCTTGTCGCCGTCGCTGCTGCGCTTGGTGAGCGCGAGATCCCAGGTGTAGGCGCACGCGTCGTCGCTCGGCGTGCGGGTGAAGCCGGCGTCGCCGGACTGGTCGGCAAAGGGAGAGCGCGGGCAGCGCAGGTAGACCTCGTTGGGGTTGCCCTTCGCGATGCCGTGGTTGCATGCGCTGTTGAGCGGCGCATTGTACACAGCGACCACGCGGGCGCCCGCGGTGAAGGCGTCGGCCCCGCCGAGCGCGGCGATGAGGTCGCCGGTGCGCACGGTGAAGGTCTTGCTGTCGGCCGCTACCTTGGTGGCGCACTGGGCCGTGATGTCGGTCCAGCCCTTCGCGGGCTCGGTGCCGACGCGCCCGTCCTTGCCGGTCGAGACGGCGTCAAAGCCGCCGTCCGCGCCCGCCGCCACGTACACGCGCACGCTCGCGGCCACCTTGGAGGGGTCGAGCCCCGCGCTCATGGTGTCGACGAACCGCACCGTATAGGTGTCGTAGGCCGTGAGGCCCGCCGGGACCGTGGCAGAGAGGCGCCAGTACAGGTCGTCGGCGACCGTGGCGTCGGCGGCCTTCTGCCAGGCGGCGGTGCTGTCCTCCAGCACGTGCTTTTGGACCTTGGGGGTCGCGGCCTTGGGCTTGACGGTGACGGCGCTGCCGCCCACCAGGACCATGATCGGCGCGGTGCCGGCCTCGCCCTGGGCGATGGCGTCGTCGTCGACGACGATGAGCCAGTAGCCACAGGACAGTTCGGCCGCCGTGCGCGCGTTAAGGGCCACGAACACGGCGCCAGAGCTCTGGAGGGAACGAGCGAGCTGTGCGCTCAGCGCGCTCGTGAGGTGGGAATCGGTGTTGAGCCACTCGGCAGCTTCCTGCGCGGTGGTCTGGGAATTGGGCATGCCGGCGCTGTGCAGCACGGGCAGCGCGGCGTCGCGCACGGCGTCGCTTGCCCAGGCGAGGTCGGTGGCGATCTTGGCGTCGCTGTCGCCGTCGACGACGTTGGCGCTAAAGATCTGGTAGGCGTCGTAGCTGCTCGCCACGGTGCCGCTCACCGTGATGGAACCGGTCGAGGTCGGCGCGGCCTGCGCGGATGCGGGGAACACAACCGCGCAGGCGCCGATCAAGAGGGCAAGCAGCGCAAACAAGATCGGGAAGGAGCAAACTTTCTTATTCACGACGCTCACCTCCCTTCGCATTCGCCTTGCGACGAATGTGCATCCAGGCTGCAGCAGCGCAAAGCACCGCCGCGCCGGCAAGGTACGTCAGAGTGACGCCCGACATACCAGAAAGGGGCAAAGAGGTGGAGTAGGTGTTGGTGAAGACCGGAACGCTCTGTTCCTTGCCAGTGGCCTCGTCCTTAGCTGGAACGTAGGTGACCGACTTTTGCTCTTTCTCGGGGATATCCTTGCCATCGGCATTGACGATCTTGGTGTAGGTCACATCGCACTTGATCGTCTTATCAGACTGATCAGTTGCCGTGACCGTGATCTTGTAGACCGACTTATCGTATTTGTAGTTCGTGAGCAGTGTGGTCGGCTGCTGTTCGCGAACGTAATAGGTAAAGGTCTTGCTTGCACCCCGACCAGTAGAGTCAGACTCGAGTTTGTCGAGCTGATTGAGCGCGTACTCGATCTTGCTGAAGCTCAGAGTCTGGGACTTATCGGCGCCAGGCTGGGTCGACTTACTCTCAACGATCTTCGAGAAGTCCTCGTCGGTTGCAAGCTGAAGCGTAAACTCCTTCATCTCGCCGCCCTCAACGACCTTAGTCGCCTTAGGAGTCCAGAAGCCGCTGGAGGCGTACGGAGTGTACGTGTTGGTGAAGGTCTTTCCCCCGCCGGGGCCGTCAATCGAATAATAGCCTTGTTCGTCCTTTTGCAGATCGCTCAGCGAGTTAGTTGAATCTCCGGAGTGTTTAGTCCAACTCAATTTTTTGATCGTGTAGTTATGGACTGCAAGCTCTTTGGTCACGGTCGCATTATCCCGAATCGGAACAGACATGAGCACATCTTTCTTGCCTTCTTCGAGTTCAACCGTAATCTCGTACACGGCCGGGTCGTACGTGATGTCGGAATCAGTGCCAGCATTTTCAACCAAATAGTATGTAATCGTGCCAGTCGTACCGTTCGCTGTGAACTGCTCACCAAGGTCAAACTTGATGATGCCACTTGCATCATTACTCGCAGTTCCAACCTCGGTGCAAGCGTCAGGATTGAATACCCCGCGAGCGATAGGATCGCCCGAATCCTTGCGGTAGACCGTAAAGGTGAAATCCCCAGCCTTAAGCTCACGGCCGGCCAACTGCTTGGTCGCCTTCAGCTTAAGGCTCGGGTAGACGTACGTATCCGCAGGCACGCCTAGGTACAAGTCGCCATTCGACATGATGCCGCCACCATGGTCCCAGGAATAGTTGCCCGTGATGAAAGTTTTGGCTGCTTTCTGCGCATTATTCGCTTCATTACTTCCAGCTGTGACACCCGAAGTCAGACCGACGCTCCGATAAATCTTCACGCCGCCATTGGCAGGGATAGTGATAGCCTCACTGAGTTCTTTGCTTCCAGAATACCCGGCGTCTCCGTCGCCGAGCATCTTACCGATTACTGCCGCAAGCGGTTCCTGATGGCCAGCCTTTGCCGCAAGGAAGAAATCGGCATGACCGTTCTCCCGAAACTTTTCCGAATCGTATGCATCTTTATCTTCATTCTTACCGTTACCGCCACGCGAAAGATGGGGTCTACCGTTATTGTCCTTCTCGTCATATTGCGCGCTCGGGCCAGCGTCATTATTGCCAAAGATTGCCGTGCCCTCAGTGTTCGTTACCAACGTCTTGCCCGTAGGGCAGACTGCAACGCCGCCGCCGTAGCCGCCAGCTTTATTGGCGCTAATGTACGAGTTATATATGAATAGCCTACCAGCAGTATATTCCATGCCTTGGTTTGAGTTTCCCTGAACAAAGATGCCGCCGCCACCCCAGTCAAAGCGAGACATGCAGTGATTGTTAGTGATATAGACTTTATTGTCTTCAGTACCGCTAATCATCGCGTCAACCATCTGGCCCACTCGGATGCCGGCACCTTCAGATCGGTAGCTCACGTTAGAGGCAATAATTCCTCCCGTGATATTCAGCCACGCCATTCCTGAGCGAGACGTTTGGCCATTCCGTTCGACATCGGTAACGTAAACGCCGCCGCCGGCTTCCTCGGAGTAGTTGCCGGTAATCTGACCATCAGAAATAGTGACACGGGTGCCGTTCTTGGCAGCAAGCCCAGCGCCGCCATGGTCACCGTTGCCATCCGTGCCGCAGAATTTAGCATATTTGTTGTTAGTGATATAGCCACCAGAAACGGTCACACTACCGCCCGAAGCCAAGATGCCACCGCCAAGGCCGTCGACAGAATCGCGTGTGTAGTTGCCGGTAATTATGCCACCAGTCATCTCGACTGTAGGGTTGCCCTTAGTAGATTCGTTATCTTTATTCGCATCGGAGGCATTAACGTAGTCCTCTGCAAAAACGCCAGCACCGCTAGGAGCAGTATTGCCGGCGATTACACCATTGGTCATTTTAAAAGTTGACCGTTTGCCACTACAATTTGACACCTTAATGCCGGCGCCAGCACCCGAGTCTCCCGTATCGGCACCGCAAATGTAGCCGCCGTTCATGGTAACAGTTGAACCGTTCTCGGCATAGATCAGATTACCGACGTGAACGCCCTGCTTCTGCGTGAGTGTGCCACTCTCGAGGTTGAAGTGACCGTTGTTGTAGAGGTTGACTAGCTTCAAATTATTAGTGCCGTCACAAGCCACAATGGCACCTGCGATGTTGGCCCCATACGCATTAAGAGTCTCGGTTGTACTCGTTTCGTTTGTGACCGATTTGGTTACGTAGTAGGTGAGGTAAGTCGGAATGCCATTGTCATCGCAGGTCAGCACGGCTTTCTTACCGTAATTATTTTTATGCAGGTCCTGGCCATTATCGTTCAGTGGTATAGAGCCTGCGGACTGTTTTTCCGCCTGCCCCGAATCCTTAACAGAATCCTTAACTAAATCCTCAACAGTCAGTGTCGCACCACCGGTGATGTTAAACAGGGGATCTCTCTTATTCGTATATTTAATCTTGTGCCCGTTTAGATTTAGTGTGATATTGCTACCGCTCTTATCGAGTTGAATTGTTGAGCCGCACTCAACATCCATCGTAAGGTAAAAGCTGGCTATTTCATTCTCTCCAACGGCCTTGAGCTTGCTATCCAGGTCATTAGCAATAGCTGTCTCATTAGCTGCCGTTTTGGTTTGCCCGCCTTCTGCAGCTGCCATTACGGCGTCGTCATTCGACGAGCTACCATCTTCGACCTGCAGCTCGTCCTCGAGCCAATCCTCAGTCTGAGCCTGCTCATCGCCATTTGAAGAGCCAGTCTCGCCACCCTCACCGACATCGCTAATCTGCTTTTCGGTATCCACGTTGTTGGTGTTTTCTACATCAGTAGACTCAGTTGAGGAATCCCCCGTCACGGCTTTCTCGGTAGGAGCTGCCTGGGCATCGTTGGCAATGGCCTGCGAGATCGGAGGCATGACGAGCGACAGTACCAGGCTCAAAACGGAGGCTCCGCACAAAACGCCTGCCAGCACACGGCGCGTCGCTTTATTACTCTGCTTAGATTTGTCTGAATTTGCTTTCATCGATGTCTCCTCCCCAAGAGACCGCGATCTTGCTCTTTCACTATCAAGCGTATCTGCGCAACCCGTAATTGCGCACACTTAGTAATGAATATTGTAACGATTGTTTGAACATCTGGGCAAAAATACCGATAGTTTTGTAGCGAATTGTCAATTCTCTTGACAATTGTTCAGATTTACCTTCGTTTATTCGCTATTTATTTTTTGTTTCTACTGGTAATTTGGTTGCCATCATTTTTTTTAATGGCATTAGATTTATTTGCACAAATTTTTGCTCAAGAGCAAACACCCCGCTCACGATCGAAAATCGACCGTGAGCAGTAGGTCATTAACCGGAAGGAATATCCTTCCAAACTGATGAGAATATCTTTAGCCCATCGGCGGTTAGAAGCATGATGTTCAGACAGCTATATTTGAATTTGCACGCAGATTTTCGGTATCAAATCGCCTGAGGCCACCACAAAGGTACCTGCCCCCTTTGTGGTGATTCTCCCCCGGCGCTACAGCAGATGCTCCTCGATAAAGATCGCGATGCCGTCTTTGTCGTTGCTCGCGGTTACAAAGTCGGCGGCGGCACAGGTGGCGTCGCTGCCGTTTGCCATGGCCACGCCCACGCCGGCGTCGGCCACCATGCAGGTGTCGTTATCGGCATCGCCAAACACGCAGATGTTCTGGAGCTCCATGCCGTTGAGCTCCGCCACGCGCACAAGGCCGCGCGACTTAGACACGCGCGGATCCATGAACTCGTAGAGCCGCTGCGTGGTCTGCAGAGCCGCCGCCTTAACGGTATCGTCGGCGAACGTCGACGCCCGTTCGATGACCTGCGGCATCACCTCGGGCGCCATGGTAAACATCACCTTGGTCTGCGGCTCGCGCAAAAACTCGGCAAAGTCGACCACCTTGTAGGGCACGCCGTCGACACGCGATAGATGCTCGACGCATGCATTGCTCTCGGGCACATAGAGCACGCCGTCCCGAGGGCAAACGGGCGTTGCCGGCAGGCCTGCCATGTGCTCGCAGATGTGCGCGATGGTCTCGCCCGGTAGCGGGTAGCTCAGCTCGTTGATGCCGTGTGCGCGGTCGATGACCTCGGCGCCACCGCAGCCCACGAGCACGTCTACCAGGCCTTCGATACCCCAGAGCCCAAACATGGCCTCGGTCGCCTGGGCGTCGCGCCCGGTGCACAGGCCAAAGAGCACGCCGCGCTCGCGCAGTGCGCGGATCGCCGCCACGGTGCGCGGGGACACCGTGTGCTGGCTCGTGAGCAGCGTGCCGTCGATATCGCAGAACACGGCTTTGATGTGGTTGAAGGTGGTGTCCATGGGGGCCTTTCTGGGTAGCACGTCGGTGCTGAATGTAGTCGGAAATGGTGTACATGGTATACCAAGGCGCAGGCGCGGCCTGTCAAAGCAAAAACCACCACAAAGGAGCCTGGCCCCTTTGTGGTGGCCGGATCCGCAGGATGGCCTGACTCGGGACGCAAACCATCACAATATTCGACGTTATTCGGCAAAATCGCGATTTTCATCGAATGTTGTGATGGTTTTTACTGCCTTGCGGCACGATCAAAATGTCGGCGTTCAAACAGCAGCAACGCCGCGGGAACCGCCGTCACGACCATGCCCGCACCAACGAGCGTCTGCTGCACGCCAAACGTCACCGCCAGCCACGGGGCAATCGCCAGCGGGGCCACGCCGGCGAACATGTTGCCAAAACCCATGACCGAGTTCACGCGACCGAGCTGCTCGAGCGGGGCCGTCGTTTGCACGATCGTGTTGTGGAGCGGGTTGACGACGCCCCAGGCCACGCCCAGGGCAATCTGGCCAATGAGCGCCACGCCCACATACGTTGTTCCCACGTAGAGCAGGCTTCCCAGGCCCACGGACATAAGCGCCGCGAGCAGCGTTTTAAGGTTGATCAGATGCGGCGGCAAACGGAGCGCAATAACGGCGCCCAGCACCGCGCCCACACCGCTGGCCGACGAGAGCCAGCCCATCCACTCAACACCGACATGCAGAACATCGCGGTAGAAGAACGACTCCAGCGGATCGAAAGCTCCATAGCCAAAGTTCGAAAGGAAAATAATGCAGAACAGCAGGGCGAGGACGCTGTTGGTAAAGACCGTCTTGATGCTGGTCGCGAAGGTGGCGCGGATGGATTTACTGGAGTCGGAGTTTTGACTGGCAGTACTTGCCGTTGTGCTGCCATCCGCGGGAGTACTTTTGCGCGCGGCGGCACGACCTGCTTGCGGCCTAAAGCCCCAACCGGCGACGAGCGCCAGTACGGTAAAGATCATCATGAGCACGAACACCGCGCGTGACGATGCAGCCGCCGCGACAAAGCCGCCCAGTGTGGGGCCGACGATAATGCTCACGTTGGAGAACATGGTTATGGCGGAGTTGATGTCTTTGAGCTCGACGGGGTCGTCGGTGAGATACGCCGGATAGGACGTGGCGATGGGCTGGGCGAATCCCATCACAAAGCCCAGGAGTACCGCGCCGGCAAGGACTGTTCCGGTCGCGCTGCCAAAGGCGAGGATTGCCGCGCCGGTTGCCAACGCGGCGACGATGCTCAGCAAGAAATGACGGCGCGGGCCCCAGGCGTCGAGCGCCGCGCCACCCGCAAAGGATCCCAAGATCACGAATACGTTCATAAAAAGGACGGCCAGCGATGTCGCCGCAACCGAGGCATCGTCTGCATAGGTGAGCGTTCCGATGACACCGATAAAATAACTGGTCTGAAAGCCGGTATATATGAGGAAGCGCATTGCCACCAGGTGCTTAGCCTGCGCGGACAGCGATGATTGAGACTTTGAGAAAAGAGAGACGAGCATGGAGACTCCTTGTTTCATACGAATGCGGACGGCAGGCATTCGCCACCGTCTGTCAAATCAATCTATCCGCATGAAACATTAAGGACGCATCAAGCCCCTTCTCTCCGTTTTTCGCCCGTCATGAACTACTTGGTAGATTGTAAGGCATGCCCCACACATCTACCAAAGCAAAAACCACCACAAAGGTGCCTGGCCCCTTTGTGGTGGAAATGACGTTTGCCATGATAAAACCTGCCAAAATAAACCTGTCCCTTTTTGGCAGGTTTTAGGCCAGATGATCTTGGATGAGGTCGCAGATGGCTCGGGCGTCGTTGATGTTGATGGCCCGGGTCGCAAAGCCGGCGTCGAAGGCCTGACGTGCCAGGGCCTCGTTGCAGGCAAGGGCCAGCGTGTGGCCGTCGACCAGGTCGAGCGAGCTCTTGCCGCGCAGACGGTCGACACCGGAGCGCGCGACCACGATATTGTCGAAGCCCTCGGTCTTGTAGCCCTCGATGATCACCACGTCGACATCGTTGTAGCGCGACAGCAGCTCGCGCGCAGGCATCTCGTCCTCCTCGCGCGTGTCGGCGTACTCCGCCCAGCGCGTGGCGCAGATGAGGCCCACGTGCTTGGATCCGGCCTGGTGATGGCGCCAGGTATCCTTAGCGGGTACATCGATATCAAAGCCGTGATGCCCATGATGCTTGAGCGAACCCACGCGCAGGCCGCGGCGGGTGAGCTCGGCGATAACCTTCTCGACAAGTGTGGTCTTGCCCGAGTTCTGGTAGCCGATAAACGCGATCGCGGGGACGGCCGGTGCCGGAGCTGCGGGCGCGACGGCGACGGGTGCGCTCGCGGGCGCGGCACCGTCAGCGGCCACGGCCTCAACAGCAGCGGCCTGGCGCTCGGCACGATCCCATATGCCCGAGCGGCCGCCCTCCTTGTGCAGCAGGCGCACGTCGACGATCTCCATGCCGCGATCGACGGCCTTGCACATGTCATAGATGGTCAGGCACGCGGCGCTCGCGCCGGTCAGGGCCTCCATCTCGATACCCGTCTTGCCCGTCACGCCGGCCGTAACCAGTACGTGAAAGCCAACCTGCCCGTCCGCGCGCGCCGGCACCCAGCCCTCGGGCACGTCCTCGGCCGGCGTCCCCGCCGAAGCAATGGGCGCAATGTCGCACTTGCTCTTGGTAATGAGCAACGGATGGCACATGGGGATGATGTCGCTCGTGCGTTTGATGGCCATAATGCCCGCCACGCGCGCGCAGGCAAGCACGTCGCCCTTTTTGGCGCGGTCCTGCAGCACCATAGCCTGCGTCTCAGGGTGCATGAGGATGGTGCCCTCAGCAATGGCGATGCGATGCGTCTCGACCTTGTCGGACACGTCGACCATGCGCACCTCACCCTTGGCGTCCACATGCGTCAGCTCATCGCGACGGGCATCACGGGCGGGCTCGACGACAGCGCTGGCAGACGGCTGCACGGACGTGTCGGCATCGCTTGCCGCGGCCGCGTCTTTGTGGGCAGACATCGCGGCCCTGCGAGCGGCCTTGGTGGCATCGGCGTACCTGCTCTTGGCCATATGATCATCCTCCGATTTGGGACATAAATCGTTGCGTGCCCTCAATTATCGCGTGTTCCTGCGGTTTGTGGGCCACGGCATCGCGCCAAATCGAAAGTACCTGCATATCATCACCACGGCGCAGGGCGTCGCGCACCGAATACTCGGCATCGCTGAACAGGCACGGACGCACGTTGCCATCGGCCGTCAGGCGCAGACGGTTGCAATTCGCGCAAAAATGGTTGGACATGGCGCTGATGAAACCGACCGTTCCCGCCGCGCCCGGAAAGTGCCAGTAGCGCGCAGGACCCGCGCCGTCAGGAGCGTCGTTGATGTCGAGCGGCTCGAGCTCGCCCAGTCCAGCCGCGGCGGCCCCGGCATTGATGCGCGCCCGCAGCTCATCACTCGGCACGGTATCGCTCGCGTCCCACAGCTCGGGATTGAGCGCGGGCGCATGCGGGTCCACAGCGCAATGCGAGCTCGTGCGCTCGTCACCGATGGGCATGTATTCGATAAAGCGCAGGTGGATGGGACGATCGAGCGTGAGCCGCGCGAGGGCCGCCACATCCTGGTTGAGTCGGCGCACCACAACGCAGTTGACCTTAACGGGCTCAAAGCCCCAAGCCAGCGCCGCGTCGATGCCGGCCATGGTCTGCTCGAGCCGGCCCAGGCGCGTGATCTTTCCAAAGAGCGTAGGGTCGAGTGTGTCGAGCGAGATGTTGACGCGGTTGAGCCCGGCATCTTTGAGCTGCGGCGCCAGCTTGGGTAGCAGGGCGCCATTGGTGGTGAGCGAGATGTCCTCGATCTGCGGAATCGCGCGGATGTCGCGAATGAGTGGAATGATACGGCGGCTGACCAGCGGCTCGCCACCCGTCAGGCGTACGCGGCGAATACCATCCCCCGCCACTAGGCGCACAAAGCGGGCGATTTCCTCGGCGCTGAGCAGCTCGTCGTGCGCCCGGGGCGCTACGCCATCGGCCGGCATGCAATAAATGCAGCGGAAATTGCACTTGTCGGTAACGGCAATGCGCAGGTAGTTGATATCGCGGCCAAAGCCGTCATGTTGCACGCGCCCGTCCACGCAGCCCTCCCCTCACGCGGCGTTTTATTCTTCGGAAAACATAATACCCCACGAGAGAATCATGCCGACACCCGTACGACAGGACAGGTCGCTTCGAGCAAAACGGACTTTCCAAGCCCATCCTCAGCACACAAACCATCACAACATTCGATGCTTTTCCCGTTTTTGGCAAAAAACGTCGAATGTTGTGATGCTTTGCCTGCCCACGGCACCCCGTAGAAGGACCGGAACGTCCCTAAAGGCCGCCGTCCCAGTGCCGAATCACGAATTCTCGTAGGTCGTTCTGACGTTTCTGGAACGCTTCGCTTCGGTCGCACTTAAGGCCCATAGCGAGCGCGATGGCATTCATCGCCCGATGCAATTGCAGTTGATGGGCAAACTGAGTCCCGGTGAGGACGATCATCCTAAAGCCCAGCGCGCTCAGCACGGTCATACGCTCCGCATCCGACGCGCTGCGCTGTTTATCAAGATGGTCCGAACCGTTGTATTCAATCCCCGTACCGCTCGCAGGCGCATATACGTCGATCTCGAAATACCCGGCCTTAGCGAGATATCTGAACTCATTGGGAACATCCACCCGATGGTTGAGCTCGATCTTGGCGTATCCCAGCCCTCCCTGGGAACGTTTTGCTACGACCATGATTGCGGTGGCCGTCTCCGTAGGCGATCGCGCGCCATCGTGCACGCGCTTGAGCACGGCGGCCGCGCGTATGGCCCCCTGACGAGATCGGTTCTCATTGCAATAAGCAATCAAATCGGCAACGGTATACCTCTGCCCTATCTCGATATAATCGCCTGTCGACAGATGATTCAAATGGTATCGGGCGCAGATTTCATACCCATATTCCAGCTGCTCGGGCTCACTCATCCACGAACCCGCTTGGACAAAGCACATGGCCTCATCAACCACTAGAAGGCCCTCTGCCACCTCGATAAGATGACCTGGAGGTACCGGCGCTCCAAACACGTGGCACCTAAATCCAGCCGGCGTCGAGCGCTCAAAATCGAAGTTGACGAGCGTATCGATATAATTGAGCTCTTCTCGTGGAATATCAAGCGAGACCAGATAATCGGCAACGATCCCAACTGCCGTTGAAGCCCTCAGCCCTTTGGCATCGAGTCCCAATTTGGGCAGGCCCGCAGTCGGCTCCGCCTCGTTAGCAAGCGAGTCCTCATCGTATAGGCTGCTTGCTCGCGAGAGCGGCTCGGACGGGCGCGCCACGTTGTGGTACAGCCAGGCAGTCTTATGGGACAGGACGATCGGCAGGTCCATGAGCCCTCCAATGGAGTCGGATAACCAACCTTATTCCCCTGCCCACGGATCCGCACACCTTCGCGCTCAAGAAAGCGATTCCACCCGGTCGAGTGGCAGAAAAACCATCACAACATTCGATGCTTTTCCCGTTTTTGGCGAAAAACGTCGAATGTTGTGATGGTTTGAGGCGAGGTGAGGAGCACAGAGGGCCAAAGCATCGTGCTTGGAGCGTGACTTTTTTCGCCCCGTCGTCAACACAAACCTTGACTCTACAATCGTTGTAGGGTTTTCACTACACTGGTATGCAACCGAACCAAACCAGAAAGTGCCCCGCCCATGGAACACGACCTCACACGCGGCAATGTCCTCAAGACCATCGCGGTCTTTGCCCTGCCCTATATGCTCTCGTACTTTTTGCAGATGCTCTACGGCATGGCCGACCTGTACATGATGGGACAGTTTAGCGGTGCCGCCGGCATCACCGCCGTGGGCAATGGCGCGCAGACGCTCTACATCATTACCGTGACGCTCGTGGGCCTGGCCATGGGAACGACGGTCATCGTCGGCCACGCCGTGGGTTCGCGCCGGTTTGACCGCGCCGAGACCGCCATCGGCAACACCATCACGCTGTTTATGGGCGTCTCGGTGGTGCTGGCCGTCATCTTATTTGCACTATGCCCGCAGGTTGTGGCGCTCATTGGCACGCCTGCCGAGGCGGTCGAAGGCACCGCCGCCTACCTGCGTATCTGCTTTGTCGGCATTCCGTTTATCGCCGCATACAACATCCTCTCGGCCATCTTTCGCGGGCTGGGCGATTCGCGCTCGCCCATGTACGTGATCGGCGTGGCATGCATCATTAACATCGCGCTCGATTTTCTGTTTATCGGCCACATGGGGCTCGGCCCCGTGGGCGCGGCGCTCGGCACGGTAACCGCCCAGACGGCAAGCGTTGCCCTCGCGCTCGTGTGGCTCAAGAGCCGTCGCACGAACATCCATGTTAAGCGCAGCGACCTGCGTCCCCAGCCCGAGGTGCTCAGCAGCATTCTTAAAATCGGCGTGCCCGTGGCAGTACAGGACGGCTGCATCCAGGTGGCGTTTATGTTCATTACCGTCATCGCCAACCACCGAGGGCTCGTCGACGCCGCCGCCGTAGGCCTGGTCGAAAAGATGATCAGTTTCTTGTTCATTGTGCCGAGTTCCATGGGTGCCACCGTCAGCGCGCTCACGGCGCAAAACGCCGGCGCGGGCAAGGGCGACCGTGCACGTCAGGTACTCAAGGACGCCATGACCATATCGGTAGTGTACGGCTGCCTAATCACGGTGCTGATGTGGCTGGTGGCGCCGGCGTTTATCGGCTTTTTTGCCAAGGACCCCGCGGTGGTCGCGGCCGGCACCGGCTATATGCACAGTTATATTTTCGACGCAATCTTTGCCGGCATCCACATTTGCTTTAGCGGCTTTTTCGCTGCGTATGGCAAGAGTTACATCGGCTTTGCGCACAACGTGCTGGCGGTGGCGCTCATTCGCGTGCCCGGCGCGTGGCTGCTGTCGAATGCCTATTCCGACACGCTGTTTCCTATGGGCATCGCCTCGCCGTGCGGATCGATTTTGTCGGCAGTCATCTGTGTTGTCGCATTTACCGTACTCAACCGCCGCGGAGCTTTTGACAAACTGATGGCGTAGCGGGGCAACGCGAAATCGCCCTCATCGACGACATCATCAGCGACGACCCCGCGACCTACGTGACGCAGATCACAGTGCCGGTCGCCCCGTCCAAATAAGAACCGCCCGGAAGGCAGTTCAATCATGCTTTCCGGGCAGTTCTTCAATTTGGCTATCAATGCACTAAGCCTGGGGTACCTCACCGGTAGCCAAGATCTGCTCGAGTGCGTCCTCATCCAGCACGGGCACACCCAGCTGCTCGGCCTTGGTGAGCTTGGAGCCCGCTTTGGGGCCGGCGACCAGATAGCTCGTCTTCTTCGACACACTGCCCGAGACCTTGGCACCAAGCACCTTGAGCGCCGCGCCCGCCTCGTCGCGCGTGCGGTTGACAAGCGTGCCGGTGAGCACAAACGTCAGGCCCGCGAGCGGCTGGGCGTCGGCGAGCTCGCCCGCTACGCCGGCATCGGCCGCGGCCTGCGCATGGGCGGCACCCAAGTCGACCTCGAGCGAAAGGCCCGCCTGGCGCAGACGTTCCAGCACGGCAAGGTTCTCGGGCACGGCCAAGAACTGCTTGACGCTCGCCGCAATCTTAGGACCGATGCCCTCGCACTCGGCAATGTCCTCTTCGCTCGCCAAGACGAGCTTGTCAATCGACAGGAATCGCTCGGCGATGACCTCGCCCACGCTCTTGCCCACGTGGCGGATGCCCAGGGCAAACAGCACGCGACCGAGCGGCCGGCTCTTGGACTTGTTGAGCTCGGCGATGATTTTCTCGGCCGTCTTGAGGCCCACCGGAATGGGGTCGCCCTTCTTGACGCCCTTTTTGCTGTTGGAGCTGGCATAAGTGCGCCCCGTGTCCAGTCCGGCGATGTCGTCGACCGTGAGCTGGTAGAAGTCCGCGACATCGTGAATCAGGCCGGCGGCGATCATCTTGTCGACGATCTCGTCGCCCAGGCCGTCGACGTCCATGCAGCCGCGGCTCACCCAGTGGAGCAAGCGCTCCTTGAGCTGTGCGGGGCAGTCGATGGAGACGCAACGGTAAGCGACCTCACCATCCTCGTGGACCACGGGGCTGCCGCACACGGGGCAGACCTCGGGCATGTGCCAGTCGACCGAATCGCCCGGGCGCTTGTCGAGCACCGGGCCCACGACCTCGGGGATCACGTCACCCGCCTTGTGCACGATGATGGTGTCGCCCTCGCGCACGTTTTTGCGACGGATCTCGTCGATGTTGTGCAGCGTGGCGCGCGCGATGGTGGAGCCGGCGACCGTTACCGGGTCGAACTCGGCAACTGGCGTGAGCACACCGGTGCGGCCCACCTGAATGCGAATCTCGCGCAGGACGGTCTGCTTTTCCTCGGGCGGGAACTTAAAGGCGATGGCCCAGCGTGGCGCGCGGGCAGTAAAGCCCAGGTCGAGCTGCTGCTGGAAGCTGTCGACCTTTACGACCACGCCGTCGATGTCGTAATCCAGGTCACCGCGGTGCTCGAGCGCCTGGGCACAGAACTCGTGGACCTCGGCCGGCGTGGCGCAACGAGCCACGTTGGGGTTGACGCTAAAGCCGGCACTGCGCAGCCAATCCAGAAACTCGCGCTGGCTGTGGACGTGCAGCGGGTCGGTATCGGCGATAGCATAGATAAAGGTGGCAAGGTCGCGGCGCGCCGTGACCTTGGGGTCCTTTTGACGCAGGCTACCGGCGGCGGCGTTGCGCGGGTTGGCGAAGGGGTCGCGCCCCTCGGCATCAGCCTCTTCATTCAGGCGAACAAAGCTGCCCTTGGGCATATAGACCTCGCCGCGTACCTCGATGGTGCGCCCGCGGTCGGCGCCCATGTGAGCGAGCGCCGGCTCGGACAGGTGCATGGGCACGTCCTTGATGGTTCGCACGTTGAGCGACACGTCCTCGCCCGTGGTGCCGTCGCCGCGCGTGGCCGCACGTACGAAGGTGCCGTTTTGGTAGGTAAGGGCCACGCCCAGGCCGTCAATCTTGAGCTCGCAAGTATAGGTGACGCTACCGGCACCGAGCGCATCCTCGGTACGCTGGAGCCATGCGTCGAGCTCGTCCAGATCCATGGCATCGTCCATGGAATACATGCGCGCCATGTGCGTGACCGGCGTAAACTGCTCGCTCACGTAGCCACCCACGCGCTGGGTATAGCTGTCGGGCGTCACCAGGTCGGGGTAGGTCGCCTCAATCTGCTGCAGCTCAACGAGCATTTTGTCAAAGGCAGCGTCCGTAATCTCGGGCGCATCGAGCATGTAGTAGCGATAGGCGTGGTAATCGAGCTCGTGGCGCAGCTCGGCCGCACGCGCTGCCGCCTGGGCACGGGCATCGGCCGGTGCAGCGGTATCCGTGCTCGCAGGCGTTTCGGTATCGATGTCCACACCGTCACCAAACAGGCTCGATTGCTCCATAGCGGCACTCCTTCGCTCGATTTCAAACGGATACTAGAGTACCACCGGTCATGATGGGGCCGAATAGCGGTCTCAAACCGCACCGAATCGGCAGCCGCCAGACCGAAGTGGATAGCGCGATCAAACCATGCCCTTGCCATTTCTAAATGATCCGTTTTCCTCCGTCCCCAACGGATCAAAAAAGAAGGACTGTCCCGCGTTGATGGGACAGCCCCTCTGGCTTCGATATGTGCGATACGGCTCGTTAGAAACCCTGACCGTAGCCTTGACCCTGGCCCTGCTGGCCCAGCAGCTCCTCCAGATACTGGCGCAGCTGCTCGTCGGTAATACCGCCGTTGCCGGTGTCGGTCGCGCTATCGTCCTGCTGCTGGTTCTGCAGCTCCTCGTCGGAGCCCAGCTCGACGGTGACCTTTTTCTCTTCCTTGCCGCGCACGAGCGTAATCTCGACCTTCTCGCCCACCTCCTGGCTGCGCAGCGCGATGATCAGGCCATCGGCACTCGTAATCTCATCGTCGCCCAGCTTGGTAATGACATCACCCTCCTGGATGCCGGCCTTGGCTGCAGGACCGTCCTCGACAACGCTCGCCACATACGCGCCGCTATCGGTACTCAGCTTGTTGGTGCGGGCGTTAAGCGCATTGACGCTCGAGAGCGTGGCGCCCAGGTACGGGTGCACCGGCGTCTTACCGTCGATGATCTGGTCGGCAATGTCCTTGGCGTAGTTAACGGGAATAGCAAAGCCCACGCCCGAGCTGGAGCCCGAGTAGCTCTCGATGAGCGAGTTGATGCCCACCAGCTCGCCGTTGTCGTTAACGAGCGCGCCACCGGAGTTGCCCGGGTTGATGGCAGCATCGGTCTGAATCATGTTGGCATAGATGGTGTTACCGCTGGTAGAGCTCATGGCCGTGGAACGATAAAGCGCCGACACAATGCCCGTGGAGACAGACTGCTCGTTGCCGAACGGCGAACCGATGGCCATAACCCACTCGCCCACGTTGAGTTTGGAGGAGTCACCGATCTCGATCGGTGTGAGCTTGGAGGCGTCGGCGTCCTTGAGCTTGATGACGGCCAGGTCGCTCGAGGCGTCGTTGCCCACGAACTCGGCCTCATAGGTGGTGCCGTCGTCCATGGTCACCACGTACTGGTCGCAACCATCGACCACGTGGTTGTTGGTGAGGATGTGACCCTCGGTATCGAGCACCACGCCCGAACCGACGCTGCCCGAACCATCCGACTCGTCGGCAGACTGCGAAAGCGAGCCATTCTGGCTGCCGCTCGAAGTGGCGGTGATGGAAACGACGGAGGGCAGCGCCTTAGCAGAGACCGCCTCGGCAAGCGTTGTGTCCTCGGAGTCGATCGTGATCTTTTGCGTCGACGAACCCGAAGCACCCGCCGTCACGGCATTCTTTCCGCCGCCAATGTTGAGCGTGCCACTCATAATGAGCGCGATGACCAGCAGGGCGCCGCAGGCGCAGCCGGCAAGCGCCGTAATAAAGATCGGCAGCTTTTTGGTCTTGGTCTTGACCACCGTGTGCTTATTTACAACCTGCTGGCTGCCTAGCGGCTGGCCGGTCTGCGTGTCGTAAGCCTGCACGTAGGGAATGTTACTGCCGGCAGGCGTCGACTCCACCTGCACACGCGGCTGCTGCTGGGTCTCGCCGGCGTTGCCCGCATCCTGGGGACGCTGGGAATCGTACTCGCTCATGGCTGCGATCCTTTCGTCAAATAACCAAAGGCCCGCCAAACATGTGGCGGGCCATCATTGTTCACGTTGAGTTGTACCCCAATATGCGGGCGCAAGTGTATGAGAACGCAATCTTTTAGGAAGGCTTAAGTTCTGCCGCAGACCCGAAAGGAATCCGTACCTGCGTCAAAACCACCACAAAAGTGCCTGTCCCCTTTGTAGTGGAAATCTAGTCCTTAAACAGATAGCCCACGCCGCGGACGGTGGTGATGTGCGCCGCGATCTGCGGACCCACCTTGGAGCGGATGCGTCGAATGTGCACGTCGACGGTGCGCGTGCCGCCGCAGTACTCAAAGCCCCATACGCGGTGCAGCAGCACCTCGCGGCTGTAGGCGCGGTTGGGGTGCGTCGCCAAAAAGCTCAGCAGCGAGTACTCCATCAGCGTCAGGTCGATGGGCTCGCCATCGAGCGTCACCTGGTAGGTAGCCAGGTTGATCTCGAGGTTATCGATGTTGAGCACATCGTCGGCGGTAACGGTCTCCTCCTCGCCCATCAAGCGCTGCGCGCGAGCCTTGAGCTCGTTGGGCGTCGCCGTGGGGCACACAAAGTCGGCATGCGCGTGATTGGGCAGGCGCAGGGTGCCGAGCGCCTCATCGTCGACGATCACCAACATGGGGACGCCGCCGCGGTCGTCGAGCCATTTGGCAATCTGATCGATGCGGTCGCTGCGGATGCCATCGGAATCGAGAATCAGCAGGTCAAAGTCGTGCGCTGCAGTCGGCGAATCGGGGGTTGCCAGGCTCACCTCGACACCCAGGGTGGTCGTCAAGCTGCGGGCAAACTCGTGGAAGCGCGTCGTGCGCGCCATGAACAGGGCACTCTTTTCGGACATATCGGCCTCCAAAGAAATGAGCTCAATCGTACTGGAACAAGCCAGCGCGATTAGGAGTTCGCCAGGTAGTGCTTGATCTCCCACTCGGTGATCGTAGACTCAAACTTATGCCACTCGTCACGCTTCTTTTTGAGGAAGAAGCTGTGGATGTGCTCGCCGAGGGCATCCTTCATAAACTGCGAGTCCTCAAACACGTCGAGCGCCTCTTTGAGCGAGCGCGGCAGCGGCGTGTAGCCGGCCTCGACCATCTGACGGTCGGTAAGCTTGAGCGTCTCGGCCGTGGCCTCGGGCGGGAGCTCCAGCTTGCGCTCGATGCCGTCCAGACCAGCCGCCAGCGTGACGGCGTTGACCAGGTACGGGTTGGCCATGGGATCGGGACTGCGCAGCTCGATGCGCGTGGACAGCTGCTTGCCGGGCTTGTAGACCGGGATGCGGACCATACTCGCGCGGTTGCGCAGGCCCCACGTGGCGTACTGCGGTACGGAGTCGCCACCCGTGGTGATGCGCTTGTACGAGTTGACCGTGGGGTTGGTGATGGCGCTGATCTCGCGCGCGTGCGCCAGGATACCGGCCATGTAGTGTTTGGCGATGTCGGAGAGATGGTACTTCTCGTCGTCCTCGCCCCAAAAGACGTTGTTGCCGTCGTGGTCGAATAGCGACTGGCACAGGAACATAGCGCTGCCGTCCTCGCCCGCCAACGGCTTGGGCATAAAGGAGGCGTGGCACCCGCTCTCGTAAGCCTGCTGCTTAATGATGAGTTTGGCCGTGGTGATGGCGTCGGACATGCTCAGGGCCTCGGCGTGGCGCAGGCTCATGCCGTGCTGCGAGCGGCCGGCGGCGTGGAAGGTGTACTCCACGGGCACGGACATCTTCTCGAGCGTGAGGACCGTGTTGCGGCGCAGGTCGCGAGCGGCATCGCTCACCGAAAGATCGAAGTAGCCCACGTTGTCGAGCGGCTCGGGGGTGTGCTCGTCGGGGAAGTAGTAATACTCCAGCTCGGCACCCACGTTGAGCAGGTAGCCAGCCTTCTCGGCCTTATAGAACATGCGGCGCAACGCATCGCGCGGATCGCCGGCGAAGGGCTTGCGGTCGGGGGTGCACACATCGCAGAACACGCGGGCGACGCCGTTGTGGCTCGGGCGCCACGGCAAAATCTGGAAGGTCGAAGCATCGGGGAACGCCAGCATGTCGGCTTCCTCGGGCGTGGCAAAGCCCTCGATGGCGGAGCCGTCAAAGCCAATACCCTCCTCAAAAGCGACTTCGAGGTCCTCGGGGCTAATGGCAAAGTTCTTGAGGCGGCCGAGAATGTCGACAAACCACAGACGCACAAAGCGGATGTCACGCTGCTCTACGGAGCGGAGTACGTAATCGATGTTCTGCTGGTTCATGTCGCTCCCCTTTCTTTCGGGCGGGTTTCGACTGGTCTATATCGCAGATACTATCGCAGAAAAATGTTTCCGCAGGGTTAAAGCGTATCAAGCGCTCAAAAAACGTGCGCGAACAGGCAGTTGCGAACGAGTGGTTAGCGCGAGGTCGAAGCGCGGTGTTCGATGTGGCCGGGGATCTCGATGCGTTTGGGCGCCAGCTTTGCGGCTTCGCCCACGGTGGTGGTAACAACGTCGATGCGCTCGGACAGGCGCTCGACTACGCGCTCGGCAATGGTGAGGGTGTCTTGCGCTGCTGTGGTCACACCGCCAAAGAGCACGTGGTTCCAAGGATAATCGTCAAACGTCGCAATCTTAAGACCAGCCAGTAACGAGGGTCCCAACTGCGCCAGAGCCTCGGTCAGACGCAGGAAGACCAGGCCGTTGACGGCAATGAGGCCGAGCTTTTTGCCGGCATAGTCACGCATGGTCTCGTCCAAGCGGCCGATGCCCGTGGCGCCACCGTCGGCCAGGGTGACAACCTCGCCCGCAAGTCCGCGGCGCGAAAGCTCGTCGGTAAAGGCCTCGGCGCGCTCTCGACGCACGGGGCTATCGTCGCTTGCCTCGGTGAGCAGGCACAGGCGCTCGCTGCCCGCAGCGGCCAAGGCGTCTACCAAGCCGGCGACTAGCTCACGGTTGTTAGATGTCACCAGATCGACACCGCCGTCGGCAACATCGCGGTCGAGCAGCACAACGGGCAGACGTCCCGCTGCCGCGGCAATCGCCTCGTCATTACCTCCGCAGGTGTTGACGACCAAGCCGTCCACGCCGGCATCGATAAGCCTGGTGAGCGACTCTGCTTCCTTAGCGGGGTCGTTGCCGCTAATGGCCGTCATGAGCGAGCAGCCGCGCGCGGCGGCGCTGACGGAAAGCCCTTCGAGCATGGCGCTCGAGAACGGGTTGGCGATGTCGGCCAGGATCACGCCGATGAGGTTGGTGCGCGAGCTGCGCAGATTGCGCGCAGCGGCACGTGGGCGATAGCCGGTGCGCTCGATAACTGCCGCGATGCGAGCACGGGTCTCCTCGGTCATTTGCCCGGGGCGGTTGTTGAGATAGCGCGAGACCGTGGCCGGGCTCACGCCCGCCTCGGCGGCAATGTCCTTGATTCTCATCTGCGCCATAGCGCACCCCGTTTCCCATTTGTCGGCGGTCTGAGCCATTTTAGGCATTTTTTAAAAATCTCGGTTGCAAAACGCTGTAGGTGAGCAGCATCGTTTTTGCGTCTCGAGCAGATGCGGTGATGGGCTAGATAGATGAGTCTTTGGACAGCTCAAAATAGTCGGGATGCAAGGCGATAACCGGACCTTGCTCTTCGGGCATCAGGTGCAGGTGCGTCTCTGCCAGATAGCTCGCCGCGTCGGTATCGCCCCTCTTAATGGCCTCGAGAATCCGGCGATGCTGCCGACGAATCGGCTCCCAATCCAAATCCTGCGACACCATACGCAACCAGTTATATCGCTCAAAATGCGTGTTGATGCTCTTCATCCAATCCCACAACATGTGACGACTGGCAATCTCAAAACATGTCTCATGGAACAGGTTGTCCAGATCAAAGAAACGACGCGTCTCGCTATGGTCGAGCGACTCGGACTCGGCAAGAATCTGCTCGAGCCGACACTTCTGCTCGGGCGTGGCGGCCGAGCAGCATTTAATAAGCACGCTTCGCTCGAGTTTCTCGCGCAAGAAGCAGGCGTTCTCGGCGCGCTCCATGCTGATTTTTGAGACATAGGTGCCGCTTTTGGGACGAGTTTCCACCAGTTCCTGCTCACGCAGGCGCACAAAAGACTCGCGAATGGGCGTGCGCCCGATTCCCGTCTCCTTTTCCAGACCAATCGCCGAAAGGCGCGTGCCGGGCTTGAGCTCGGCATAGATAATCTTGGAGCGCAATGCGTTGTATGCCTGATCTTGCAAGCTCTGATAATGCTGGTGCTGTTCCATAAAGCCCTCGGATGAAGCTCACGGTTTGTCGAATATCACCACGTTATACTATCGCATCCCCCATCCCCTCAGTTGCAGTGAAATAGGAGCCGCTGGCGTCACCCGCGCCGTCAAACAATCCCCAATTCAGTGCAACTTCCAACCAGTCTTTTTGGGACGGGGCTCTTTAGCTAAGTTTGAACAAAAAGACCCCGAGCTCGTGTGAGCTCGGGGCCCTTCGTGCCGCGCATCTATGAGAGGAGATATTTGATGCGCATGGGCCGCTACTCCATGTAGCCACCCTGAATGGCGGAAACTGCATGCTCGGTAAAGAACTTGAGCGTGCCGGAGGTATAGCGATTAGCCTTGGGTTTCCAAGCGGCTCGACGCTCGGCCAGGACGGCGTCAACCTCGGCCGGCTCCATCTCCTTGCCGGCGATGCCCACGATAGACAGCGAGCGCTCGGGGATGTTGATCTGGATAAGGTCGCCCTCCTCGATCAGGGCAATCGGGCCGCCCACGGCAGCCTCGGGCGAAACATGACCGATAGCCGGGCCCTTGGAGGCGCCGGAGAAGCGGCCATCGGTGATCAGGGCAATGCTCGCACCCAGCTCGGGATCGCTGGCGATAGCCTCGGTGGTGTAGAACATCTCGGGCATACCGGAACCCTTGGGGCCCTCATAGCGAATGATAACGGCATCGCCGGGCTTGACCTCGTGCGTCAGGACGGCGTGAATGGCGTCCTCCTCGCAGTCGAACGGACGGGCCTTGAGCGTAGCCTGGAACATCTCGCGCGGGACGACGGTGTGCTTGACAACGGCGCCCTCGGGGGCAAGGTTGCCGTGGAGGATGGCGATAGAGCCGTCGGTACCAAAAGCCTGGTCAAACGGACGGATGATGTCCTCGCGCTTGAGATTCCATTTCTCAAGGTAACGACCGCACTTCTCGTAGTAGCCGTTGTTCTTGAGATCCTCAAGGTTCTCGCCGAGAGTCTTGCCGGTGACGGTCATGACATCGAGGTGAAGCATCGACTTGATCTCCTCCATGATGCGCGGCACGCCACCTGCATAGTAGAAGAACTGCGCCGGCCATTCGCCTGCGGGGCGAACGTTGAGCAGGTAGTGGGCGCCACGGTGCAGGCGATCGAAATCGTCGGCGGACATCTCGATGCCAAACTCGCGGGCGATCGCGGGGATGTGCAGTAGCGAATTGGTGGAACCGGAGATGGCGCCGTGGACCATGATGAGGTTCTCGAAGGATTCCTTGGTCACGATGTCGCGGGGGCACAGGTTGTGCTCGGAGAGCCACACGGACTGACGGCCGGCCTCGCGCGCAAACTCACGCAGGTCGGAACTGGTTGCGGGTAGCAGGGCGGTACCGGGCAGCATAAGGCCCAGAGCCTCGGCGGTAACCTGCATGGTCGACGCGGTGCCCATAAACGAGCAGGCGCCGCAGCTGGGGCATGCGTTGTGCTTGGCAAACTCAAGTTCCTCGCGAGAGATCTCGCCGCGCTCGTAGCGGGCAGAAATCGCACCGAGCTGCTCCAGGGTCAACAGGTCGGGGCCTGCATCCATGACACCGCCGGTAACGACGATGGAGGGGATGTTGATGCGGCCCATGGCCATAAGGTTCGCAGGCAGGCCCTTATCGCAGCTGGCAACAAAGACGCCGGCGTCGAACGGGGTGGCCTTGGCATGAATCTCGATCATGTTGGCGATCATGTCGCGACTGGGCAGCGAGTAGTTGATGCCGTCGTGGCCCTGGGCCTCGCCGTCGCAGATATCGGTGCAGAAGTAACGGGCACCATGACCGCCAGCCTCGGCAACGCCGGCACGGACCTCCTCGACCAACTCAAACAGGCCGGCAGAACCCGGGTGCGAGTCGCCGAACGTCGACTCGATAATGACCTGCGGCTTGTCCAGATCCTCGATGGTCCAGCCAGACCCCAGACGCAGCGGGTCCATCTCGGGGCTGATGGTGCGGAACTTGCCGGAACGCGGCTGCAGCTTGGCAACCAAGTCGGCTGCCTCCTGCTGAATCTGTGCCTTGGTCTTCTCGTCCATAATGCTCTCCTCTTTTGGTTTGAACGGTTGTACCAATCGTTGGTTAATGAATCAGGTGAAAATGGGTACCGAGCGATGCACTCGGCGAAAGATGCTTAGCTACGCGAACTAGGCGAAGAACGAAATCACCAGGGCGCAGGCAAGACCCGAAAGGCCGATGAGCGTCTCCATAACGGTCCAGGACTTGAGGGTGGTCTTCTCGTCAATCTCCAGGAACGAGGAGCACATCCAAAAACCGGCATCGTTGACGTGCGAGAGCGCCGTGGCGCCGCCGCAGATGGCACGCATGGCGGCCGAGCACGCAACCAACGACCAGGTCGTCCGTATCAAAGAGCTCTGCGACAAATCCGAGCGCCTGGCCGAGGCCGGTGAGGATTACTCCGCCGCCGACACCGCGTTCCACAATGCCATTGCCGAGAGCTCCGGAAACCTCGTCGTTCCCCGCTTGATGGGCGTGCTCAAGGCATCCGTCCCCCTCTTTATCGACGTGACCGGCAAAAAGCTCGTCGAGGAAACTATCCGCACGCACCGCGATGTGGCCGACGCCATCGCCGCGCGCAATCCCACCGCCGCGCACGACGCGATGTATCTGCACCTGGTGTATAACCGCAACATGATTGCGGAGGGAGCAGAAGCAAAAGGCATTTAGGGCCCGACAATAATCTTTCTTTGGCAAAACGCAGGCGGCGGCTGCCCAACACACAGGGCAGCCGCCGCTTTTTGCAATCGATTGGTGCAAGGGGGTTGACTAGAGCTCGCAGGCAACCTTGTAGCCGTCGCCGATGGCATCGCGGATGTTGCCGCACTTGTTAGCGTCACCCAGCACGTGGGTGGTAACGCCGGCAGCGGCAAGGTCGTCGGCCAGCTTGGTATTGGGACGATAGCCCATGGCAAGCACCAGCGTATCGGCACCGGTGATGGTGTGGATCTCGCCATCCTTCTCGTAGCTGATGGTGTCCTCGGTGATCTCGGTCACCTTGGCCTCGGTCAGCACGTGGACGCCCTTGGAGAGCATGCGCGTGATGAGCACCGCGCGACCGGCACCGCCCTCGTTGGCGGCGAGCGTCTTGGTCATCTCGATGACGGTGACATCGCGATTGGCCGGCGACAGGTCGTTGACCAGCGGAGCCAGATAATCGGCCGTCTCGCAGCCAACGGTGCCGCCGCCCACGATGACGATCTTCTTGCCCGGGAAAGCCTTGCCGCCCAGCAGGTCGTCAGCCGTCATAACCTGCTTAAAGCCCTGCATGAAGGCCGGAGCGATGGGCTCGGCGCCATAAGCCAGGACAACCTCGTAGCCGGCGTAGTCACGCTGAATGTCCTCGGCAGTAAGCTCGGTGCCAAATACGCACTTCACGCCCGACTCGGCCAGACGACGATACTGATACTTGATCACGCGGGTGAGTTCCTGCTTTGCCGGCGGAACGGCTGCGATGCGCATCTCGCCGCCCGGCTCATCCTGCTTGTCCACGAGCACCACGTTGTGGCCGCGCTTGGCGGCAATGTAGGCTGCCTCCATGCCCGCAGGACCAGCGCCCACAACGAGCACGTTCTTGGCCTCGGCGGCAGGCTCGTAGCCGGCCTCGTCACGCTCCACGTCCGGGTTGACGGTGCAGGAGATACGCTTACCGAACATGATGCCGTTCAGGCAGCGCAGGCAGCCGATGCAGGGGCGGATGTCGCCGGCGTTGCCGGCGGCCGCCTTGTTGCAGAACTCGGCATCGCACAGGTTGGCGCGGCCCATCATGCAGATGTCGGCAGCGCCGTCCTCGATCAGCTCCTCGGCAATCCAGGCCTCGTTGATACGGCCGACGGTGGCGACGGGAATGTTGACGTGCTTTTTGATCTCGCGCGAGCAGGCGGCGTGCGAGGCCTGCTGGGTACCGGCGGCGGGAATCGCGGAGCCGCGCTTGATGGTGGTACCGCCCGACACATGAATCATGTCGACGCCGGCCTTCTCCAGACGACGCGAGACGTAGATCATGTCGTTGAGGGTCAGGCCGCCATCGGTGTACTCATCGCCCGAGATGCGGACGTCGATGATAAAGTCCTTGCCGCAGCGCTCGCGAATCTCGGCGATGACCTCGAGCAAGAAGCGCATACGGGCGTCGAGCGAACCACCGTACTCATCGGTACGCTTGTTATAGAGCGGGGTCAAAAAACCGCCAAGCATGCCGTGGGCGTGTGCCGCATGGACCTCGACGCCATCGACGCCGGCCTTCTGCATACGCACGGCAGCGTCGCCAAACTGATGCGTGAGCTCGTGAATCTCATCGACCGTGATGGGACGCGGTGCCTCGCGGGCGTAAGACGGGCCCACAAAGGACGGAGCGATCAGGCGAGGCGTACCCGGAATGTTAAAGGCCATGTAGGCGGGGTGGAAGAGCTGCGGCATGATCTTGCAGCCATACTCGTGGACGGCCGCGGCGAGCTTTTCCCAGCCGGGGATAAACGTGTCGTCGTAACAGCACATGTCACCCGGTAGATAGGTATAGGTAGGCTCGACCGTCACGACCTCGGTGATGATAAGGCCAACGCCGCCCTTGGCGCGGGCACGGTAATGATCGACCAAGTCGTCGGTCACATAGCCATGATCGGCCAGGTTCGTGGACACCGGCGGCATAAAGACGCGGTTCTTGACCTCGGTCGTACCGACCTTGATCGGGCTAAAGAGCATCGGATAGGCGGAAGACTCCATACAGGGTTCCTTTCGTTTAAGCCGCTCGGCGGCAGTTGCTAACGTACCTATTGTATCAGCAACTGCCGTATCCGCAGCCAAACATACCCAAACGCTGGTCAGCTAATGAATACCGCGGCCCAAGTCTTCGGCAATTTTGTCGACGCCTTTCAGCGCGGCACAGGTCTTTTTGTTGGAGCAATGCCCCGTGCAAACGCCACCCTGAGCGCAGTCGGCGCAGGTGCCCTTGCGGTAGATGCGCACGCACACGGCGACAAACGCAACGCCGATAACAGCCAGTACAACAATATCGATAGGTGCCATAGCAAGCCTCCTCTAGTTAACCACCACTTACTTTACCCCATCCTCCACCTACCAATAAGGGACAGATTTATATTGGTCGGTTTTATCTGCGGAAACGTCACATCTCCCCCACCAAAAAGCCCGAGTGTCGCTGGGACACCCGGGCTCGTGAAAAGGGGTTGGTCCTTATTCGGACTTAAGCGGAAACTGCGGCGGAAGCAGTGTTGGTCTCGTCCTCGTCGGTCCATGCATGCTTGGGCATGGGACGGAAGATCTGGAAGAGCATCGCAACCAGCAGCACGATAGCCACAACCGTCCAGAAGCCAAACTGACCCAGAACAAGCAGGTTGTAGAACTGGTTGATGAACAGGCCGATCACCCAAGCAAAGGCGCACTCGTAACCGATGGCAATCGCGAACCACTTGCCGGAATCCATCTGGTTGCGGATGGCACCCATGGCGGCAAAGCACGGAGCGCACAGCAGGTTGAACGCGCCAAAGGCGACGCAAGCGCCCATGGTGGGGAACATGCCGGCAAACGCGGTCCACAGGCTCGGGTCGGTCTCGCCCGCGTCGGCAACGGACAGCAGCGAGCCGGCGGTGGCGACGACGTTCTCCTTGGCGACAAGGCCCGAAACGGACAGCGCTGTTGCCTGCCAGGTGCTAAAGCCAAGCGGGGCGAAGATCCAGGAGACCAGGTTGCCGAGCATGGCAAGCACGGAGTAGTCCATGAACTCCTCGGAGATGCCGTCCATCGCGGGCAGGTAGCCAAAGGAACCGTTGTAGCTACCAAAGTTGGACAGGAACCAAACCACGACAGTGGACGCGAAGATGACCGTGCCGGCCTTCTTGATAAAGGCCCAGCAGCGCTCCCACACGTGCAGCGCCCAAGAACGGATCGCCGGGAAGTGGTAGGCAGGAAGCTCCATAACAAACGGCGTCGGGCGACCGGCGAAGAGCTTGGTCTTTTTGAGCATGAGGCCCGAGGCGATGACGGCAAAGACCCCCAGGAAGTAGAAGAGCGGGCTGATCCACGCGGCGGTGGTGGAAGAATCGCCGATGATGGAACCCATGAGCAGGGCGATGATCGGCAGCTTGGCGCCACAGGGGATGAACGTGGTGGTCATGACCGTCATACGGCGGTCCTTCTCGTTCTCGATGGTCTTGGTGGCCATGACGCCGGGGACGCCGCAGCCCGAGGACACGAGCATGGGGATAAAGGACTTACCGGACAGGCCAAAGCGGCGGAACACGCGGTCCATGATGAAGGCGACACGGGCCATATAGCCACAGTCCTCCAAGAAGGACAGCATGACGAACAGCAGGAACATCTGCGGCACAAAGCCGAAGATGGCACCCAAACCGCCGACGATACCGTCGCAGACCAGCGAATCGACCAGGCCACCGTCCTCGGTGCCGCCCGCCACAAGGGCGTCGTGCACCACGGTGGTGATACCCGGGACATAGGGGCCGTACTGCGCCGGGTCGACCGAGTCGGCGTTGTCGCCCGCGGCCTCGACAGCCGCGTCGTAGGCATCGCGACCCTGACCGAGCACGTACCAGCCGTCGGTGCCGAAGAGCTGGTCGTTGGTGAAGTCCGTCACCGTGCCACCCAAGGTGGAAACGGCGATGTAGTACACGCAGAACATGATGACGACAAAGATCGGCAGGCCCAGGATACGGTTGGTAACCACGCGGTCGATCTTCTCGGAGGTGCTCATCTTGGCCGGAGCCTTGGTCATGCACTCGTCGATGATGTGCGCGATGACGCCATAGCGCTCACCGGTGATGATGGACTCGGCATCGTCGTCGCAGTCCTGCTCGCACTGAGCGACCAGCTCCTCCACGCGAGCGGCCTTCTCCTTGGTGAGGTTGATGAGCTTGCAGGCGTCTGCATCACGCTCGAACAGCTTGACGGCGTAATAGCGGCGCTTGTTAGCGGGAACGCTCGCCGGAAGGTTGTTCTCGATGTGCGTCAGAACGTCCTCGATGGAGGAGTCGAACTTGTGCTCCGGCACCTGGCCCTTGGAAGCAGCGGACTTTTTGACCTGCTCGAACAGCTCCTTGATACCCTTGTTCTTAAGGGCCGAGATCATCATAACCGGGCAGCCGAGCTTTTTGGAGAGCTTGTCCGTGTCGATCTTGTCGCCGTTCTTCTCGACCAAGTCGGCCATGTTGAGGGCGACGACCACGGGCAGGCCGGTCTCGATAACCTGAAGCGCCAGGTACAGGTTGCGCTCGAGGTTGGTGGCGTCGACCACCTGAACGACAACATCGGGCTCGCCGCTCATGAGATAATCGCGCGAGCATTGCTCCTCGGGGCTGTAGGGGGAAAGCGAGTAGATGCCGGGGAGGTCCGTGATGGTAACGTTCTTGTCGCTTAGGAGCTTGGCCTCCTTTTTCTCAACCGTGACGCCGGGCCAGTTGCCAACGTAGCCGTTGGCGCCGGTGATCAGGTTGAAAAGCGTGGTCTTGCCGCAGTTGGGGTTACCCGCAAGCGCGACATGGATCTGAGAATCCGCCATTCAATCCTTCTTCCTTGTGTGCCCGCGCTGCTTTCTCCGCACGGGCTGGATAATGTGCTTCAAAAATGCTGCATTAAGTTAGAAATAACTAACTTTATCTGCAGAAATATACGCCGCGAGCCCTTACTGGACCTCGACGACGGCCGCCTCCTCCTTGCGGATGGAAAGCTCGTAGCCGCGCACGTTGATCTCGACCGGATCACCGAGCGGTGCGACCTTCACGACCTTGAACGAAGTGCCCTTGATGAGCCCCAGGTCCATAAGGTGGCGGCGAAGCGCACCCTCACCGTGAAGCTTGACGATGGTGGAGCTCTCGCCCACCTTAACGTCACCCAACGTCTTCATCCTCTTGTCCCCCTTTCGGTTTTTATGAAATGCTGCAGACTAACCGACGGTCATGATGTGCATGGCAACCTTGGAATCGATGCCAAAGCGTGCGCCCAGCACCGTGACGATGATATTGGCACCACTCGAGCTCACCACGTGGATTTCGTTGCCCTCGACAAAGCCGAGGTCCTTGAGGTGGTGTTTCATGTCCTCATTGCCCTTTACACGAGACACGCGCACGGTTTCGCCCGCTTTTACCATCGAAAGCGGCATGGCCGGCATCTGCGGTCCGCAAGACATGAGTGGCTCCTAACGTCAGTTCGTCCTCAACATCGACGCGATAAAAGTTAACCACGTCTATGTTCGCTTTAGTAAACTAGCACGTGGTTAACTTTTTGGAAAGGGTCTCTATTCAGTTTTCGAAAAAGTTTCCTATACGAAACAAAAAGGCGCGGCAAAGAGCCGTCCTTTGCCGCGCCCCGTCATGCTTAAAGCGAGAGGTTTCTAATCGACGTAACGCAGGAAGCCTCATCCACGCCCGAAACGCGGAAGATGATGTCCTCGCCGCACTCGCCGTAGAGAGCCATGAGGCCCATAACGTCGCGACCGTCGGTATGACGGTCACCGATGCTGACCGACACGTCGCTACGATGCTTGGCAATGATGTCATAGAGCAACGCAACCGGGCGGGCATGTAGTCCCAACGGATCTTTAATCGTCTTTGTAAACTCGACCATGTCCCCTCCCACGACATCGCACATTCGGCCGGCAAAACCCAGCCACGTGGTAGTTATTGTAGCGTTAGACGCTTGTCGAGAGCCCCTCCGGATACCCCGTGGTCAAAAAGTGGCAAATATGAGTACTGTCACCAATTTAGTAGCAGCAAAATCGAGAGCAAATTGCCT
>CATVTV010000022.1:0-36369 GCA_958347015.1 uncultured Collinsella sp.
GAGGACGTTTCATTTAGAAAGATGGACCGACCGCCGTCAGCGATGGGAGCTACTCCCCCAGCACGGCCTTTTTGGCGGCTGCAGCCATGTTGTCCAGATCTTCCTTGGTGGGGTGATCCTTTGCGGCGACCCAGTTATCGAGCAGCATCTTAAAGCGGACATTGTCGGGATCTTGCTCGAGCATGGCCTCGTAGCGCTGCTTGACCGCGGGACCCATCTTGCCCTGGCACATTGCCCAACCCACAAGCTCGGCATCCTCGGCCAAATTGGAGGTCACGCGATTGATAATCTGCTGATAATAGCTCTGGTCGGCGCCAAAACCGCAAGTGCCAAACAAAAAGACGCGCTTGCCATGCAGGGCGGAAAGCAGCGCAGCAACCGAAGGCGTGCACGCGCCCTTGTCGCACCAAAAACCGACGAGCACCGTGTCGGCCGCGCAGGCGCCCTGCGCCTCGAGCGCAACCTGATCTGCATCCGCATCGTCGCTCAACGCCGCGGCATGGACAAACTCAACGCCCGCAGCCTGCAGAGCGCGCTTGATCGCGCCCGAAACCATCCTGGTATTACCGCTCTTGCTGTTGACCACCAAAGAGCATGTCATAGTCACGTTGCTCGTTTCCCCCAAAACTAAAGCCACTAATGCAATTTATTAGATGAATATCTTAGTACTAACGTGACAGATGTAAACCACCGTCTGTCGATTGGCGATATGGGCGACACCGATGGGGGCAAAACGTCCGCAGCGCAAGCCCCCAAATACTTAAGACGTGGGGCAAACAAACCTGATTCATTTGCCCCACGGGCTTGCTTACTGGGCGAATTGACTGCGGTAGAGCTCGGCGTAAAAGCCGCCTGCCGCGAGCAGCTCATCGTGCGTGCCGCGCTCGATAATCTCGCCATCGCGCATTACCAAGATGCAATCGGCGTTGCGAATCGTCGACAGGCGGTGTGCCACGACAAAGCTCGTACGGCCAGCCATGAGCTCGTCGAATGCCGCCTGCACCTGCAGCTCGGTACGCGTATCGATACTCGACGTTGCCTCGTCCAGCAGCAGAATCGCCGGATCGGTGAGCATGACGCGCGCGATGCACAGCAGCTGCTTTTGGCCCTGGCTAAACGTGCCGCCGTCCTCGCCGATGACCGTATCGTAGCCGCCTGGCAGCTGCACGATAAACTTGTGTGCATGCGCGCGCTTGGCCGCCTCGATAACCTGCTCGCGTGTGGCGCCTGGGCAACCGTAAGCAATGTTGTCCGCTACCGTGCCCTCGAACAGCCAAGTGTCCTGCAGCACCATGCCAAAGGCACGACGCAGGCTTGCGCGCGTGTAGTCGCGCGAAGCCTTGCCATCGACCGCGATGCGGCCGGCATCGATATCGTAAAAGCGCAGCAGCAGGTTGATGAGCGTCGTCTTTCCGCAGCCCGTGGGGCCGACCAGGGCAAAGCGCATGCCGGGCTTGGCCTCGATGCAGATATCCTGCAGCAGCTTACGATCGGGCACATAGCTAAAGTCCACGTGTTCAAAGGTCACCTCGCCCTGCGGGGCGGCAAGCTCTACGGCGTCCGACGCGTCGGGCTCCTGCTCGCGGGCATCGAGCAATGCAAACATGCGGCGCGCCGAGGCATACGCCGTCTGGATCTGCGTAATGACATTGGTGACCTCGTTGAACGGCTTGGTGTACTGGTTGGCATAGGACAGGAAAATCTGCACGCCGCCCACCGTGAGCGCCGCCGGCACGCCCGTGATCACGCCCACGCAGCCGATCACAGCGACCACGGCATAGATGATGTTGTTGATAAAGCGCGTACCGGGGTTGGAAAGCGAGCCCATAAACTGCGCGCGCTCCCCTGCCGTATAGAGTTCGGCGTTGAGCGCGTCGAAGCGCTGCTGGGCGTTGGGGCCATAGGCAAAGGCGTCGACAAGCTTTTGCTCGCCCACGTACTCCTCGATATGACCGCCAAGTTGGCCCTGGATGCGTTGTTGAGCAGTGAAGCTTTTGTTGGAAAGCTTGGCAATAGCACCGGCTGCAAAAATGGAAAGCGGCGTGACGAGCACCACCACGAGCGTCATGGTCAGGTTGATGGAGAGCATAAACGCGAGCGTGCCCACGATGGTGATAACACCGGTGAAGAGCTGCGTGAAGCCCTGCAGCAGACCGTCGCCCACCTGGTCGGCATCGTTGACCACGCGGCTCATGAGGTCGCCGTGGGCGTGGCTGTCGATAAAGCTGAGCGGCATGCGGCTGAGCTTGTCGCTCGCCTCCACGCGCATGTCGCGCACCGTCTCGTAGGACAGACGGTTGACGCAATAGCCCTGCAGCCACTGGAAAGCTGCAGCGCCTACGACAACAATCGCGAGCTTGGTGACGAGCGGCAGCAGCGCATCGAAGTCCACCTGCCCGGCGGCAACGATCAGGTCGATGCCCTCGCCGATGAGGATGGGCGTGTAGAGCTGCAAAATCACGGAGATGGCGGCACTCAAAAACGATGCCGCAAACGAGACGCGGTGCGGGCGAACATAGCCCAGCAGGCGGCGGGTCACCGCACCGGCGGGATAGCGCTCGGGGTCGCCGGGCTGGCGCGGACCGTCTCCCAGGTCGTTGAGGCTATCGTTGCCGGACACGTTAGCCGTCATCGTGGCGACCGAACCGGAAGAAGTATACGGATTCATTTAGCAGCCCTCCTTTGCGCAAGTAGGCGCAGGGGCAGTCGGGGCGGGCGTGGGCGCCGTACTCCCCTGCTGGCCCTCGAGCTCCTCGCGGCGAAGCTGCGACTGGCAGATCTCGCGATAGAGCTGGCAGGTCGTGTAGAGCCCGTCGTGCGTACCC
The DNA here is from genome assembly GCA_958347015.1 of uncultured Collinsella sp. GTDB lineage: Bacteria > Actinomycetota > Coriobacteriia > Coriobacteriales > Coriobacteriaceae > Collinsella. The sequence continues at coordinate 2,826 of CATVTV010000022.1, forward strand.
AGGCCCGCGACCGAGCCGTGGTCGAGCACGCAGATCACGTCGGCATCGCGCACGGTCGAGACGCGCTGGCTCACGATCACCGTGGTTAGCGGGAGTCCGCCCGCGGCGGCACCGCGTACGCTGCGCTCGCGGATGGCGTGGCGAAGCGCTGCATCGGTCTTAAAGTCGAGCGCCGAGGCGGAGTCATCCATAATCAGAATCTGCGGCGAGCCCACCAGGGCACGCGCAATGGTCAGGCGCTGGCGCTGGCCACCGCTGAAGTTCTTGCCGCCCGCCTCGACCGGGGCGCCGAGCCCCTGCGGCTTGTTGCGCACGAACTCGCTGGCCTGCGCTATATCGAGCGCCGCCCAAAGCTCCTCATCGGTTGCCGACTCGTCGCGCCAGGTTAGGTTGCTGCGAATCGTGCCGCTCACGAGCGACGCGCGCTGCGGAACAGCCGCAACCACATGACGCAGCTGGTCGAGCGGCCAGGCGCGCACGTCGGCACCCATTACGCTCACGCTGCCGGTGCCCGTGTCATACAGGCGCGGGATGAGCGAGACGAGCGTCGACTTACCGCTGCCCGTGCCGCCGATAATGCCGAGCGTTTTGCCCAGCGGCAGCTCCAGGGTCACGTCATTGACGGCGTTGGCGGCGCCCGCGCCAAAGGAGAAGCTCGCATGGCTCAAGCTCAGCGCGGGGACCGGAACAGCGCCACCCGCCAGTGCGCCCGGCTCGGGCAGCGCAGCCGGCTGGTTGCCCTCGTCGGTAATGCTCGGCACGCAATTGAGCACCTCATTGAGACGTGACGCACTGGCGCTCGCCTTGGTAAAGACCACGACCAGGTTGGCGACATACACGATGGAGGTCAGGGTCTGCGTCATGTAGTTGACGAACGCCATGACCTGGCCCTGCGTGAGCTCGCCCACGTTGACCTGGATGCCGCCCACCCACAGGATGGCGCACACGCCCAGGTTCATCACCAAAAACGTGACGGGGTTGAGGATCGACGAGAGCTTGCCCACCGCGATTGCGACACGCGCCTGGTCATCGGCCGCCTGGGCAAAACGCTCACGTTCGTGGCCCTCGCGCACAAACGCCCGGACCACGCGGGCGCCCGAAAGCCCCTCGCGGCAAATAAGCGCGATGCGGTCGAGCTTTGCCTGCAGCTGCTTGTAGTACGGGATGCAGCGCGCCATGACAAACCAAAACACCAGGCCGATGGCGGGCGTGCAAATCAAAAAGATGATGCCGAGCTTAAGGTCGATGGCAAGGGCCGCACACATAGAGCCCACCGCCAAGAAGGGCCAGCGGATGAGCATGCGCACGCCCAGCGCCACGGCAAGCTGCACCTGGTTGACGTCGTTGGTGATGCGTGTGATGAGCGACGGCGTGCCAAAGCGGTCGAGCTCGGCGTAGCTCAGCTTATTAATGTGCTCGTAAAGCGCACCGCGAATGTCGGTACCCATACCCTGCGAGGTCAGCGCCGCCATCTTTTGGCAGACAAGCGTAAACGAAATGCCGATCACGGCCATAGCGCCAAGTACTATGCCGTAGTGGATAACGGCGTTCACGTCGTGGAAGCCAATGCCCTTATCGATCATCTGGGCAATCACCAGCGGCGTCAGCAGGTCAAAGATCACTTCGATCAGCTTGCACGCAGGACCAATCACCATATACCGGCGAAACTTGCCGCCAAAACGCCCGAGCAGCTCAATCATAAAAAGGCGCTCCCTATCATCATCTCTCTTCAATCTGATTCATGATAGTACGGAGGGCCCTGAAGATACGTAAGCAACTCGTTACAGATGTTAAGGCGAAGCAAGCGCAAAGGTCACTAGTGCCCAAGGCATGTAGCAGCCGATGTTTTGGCAACGCCAGCGAGTTCCACTAAGCACGGGATTGAATTGCTCAGATAAACGCGCCTTTACGGGTGATTTTTGGACGACGGGGCCCGGCCGGTGACGAGGCATTTGGTAGTCGAGCGATCCCGCAGGCGTAGCCGAGGACCAGCGAGACACCAAATACCTCGTCGCCGGCCGGGCCCCGTCGCGGCACCAAAAAGCGCCCGTGCGCTCGATGGATCCGGATGCCCGACAGAGGCTCCTTATGGCTGCTTCCTTCCGGACCTGACCAGATTCGGAACATGTCGTCATCCGAACCCATCGAACGCGCTAGGCGCTCGATATATCTTACCCGCTCCCGCCCGATGGGGCAAGGTAGCTAATTTGGGACGGGGCTTTTTTGACTACTTGGGCAATCAGATCGACAGGTGGTCAAATAAGCCCCGTCCCAATTAGACTGGTCTGACGCTGTGCCACGAAAGGGGCCTATCTACTACGTTTAAGCCGCAGGAGCCAACCATAGCCGGCTTTTTCGAAAATCGGCAAGTCGTCTACCTGCGGTTTTATTTTCGCATATTCCGGGATGGTCGAGGGCGCTCGACTAAACGTAGTAGATGGCCGCATTTCATAGCGGACGGTCCACCCCAAGGCCCAAGGCGGCCAGCCTCGGATAGCCATTCTCGATGTTGCGGTGGAATAGTTCCTGTTTTTGCCGCCTGAGCCGCCAAACAGGAACTATTTCACCGCAACTTATCGAGGGGATGGGTTTTAGAGGCGGGCGAGGTCGTAGGCTTGGGCGGCTGCTTCACCGGCGCAGATGAGGTTGGTTGTGGCTTCCTGGGGGTCGAGCGCTTGGTCAAGAGGCATGGGCCTGCGGCAGACCGGCAGGACCAAGTCGATGCCCTGACCATACACCGCATCCAAATTATCCGCACGACCGCCCACGACGGCTACTACCGGCTTGCCATAGCGATTGGCACGGCGGGCCACGCCCACCGGCGCCTTGCCGGCAGCGGATTGCTCGTCCATGTTGCCCTCGCCTGTAATGACCAGGTCGACATCGCGCACGCGTTCGTCAAACCCAATCAGATCGAGCACCGTCTCCACGCCGGAACGCAACTCAGCACCGAGCGCCAGCAGCGCGGCACCCAAGCCACCTGCCGCGCCCGCGCCAGGCACGCCGAGCACCGAGCCAAATGTCCGCACGCCCTCGGGCACGCGCAACAACCCCTGAGCCCGCACCCCGGTAATCGCCGCATCGAGCAGGCGGCCGTAGCCGACCATCCAGCTGTCGTACCTGCCCAGCGCTTCGACATCGTCTGTCGGCAGGCCCTTTTGCCCGCCAAACACTGCAAGTGCCCCACGACGCCCCACGAGCGGATTCTCGACATCGGAAAGCACCACGACACGCGTGCCATTCAGTGCCCGAAGCGCCGGTGCCAAATCGATACTCGCCACGCGTTCAAGGCCCGCGAGACCGGGGGCGATATTGCAGCCACACTCATCGACAAGGTGGGCGCCCAGCGCCTGCAGCATGCCGGCGCCACCGTCGTTGGTGGCGCTGCCGCCCAGACCAATATAGATAGTCTTTGCCCCAGCACGGACCGCGCGAAGCATGAGCTCGCCCACGCCATAGGTCGTAGCGGCCAACGCCGCCGGCTCTGTGCAAGGCGAATACCCAATACCCGCTGCCTCGGCCATCTCAATTACAGCCGACTCGTGCTCGCCGTCCACCAGCATCCGAGCAGACACGCGGTCGCCCAAGGGGCCTGCGACTTCACATGCCACGACCTCACCGCCGCACGCGGCAACGGCATCGAGCGTTCCCTCGCCGCCATCCGCCAGCGGCAACGCGCTTACCTGGGCATCAGGCCACACACGGCGCACACCTTCGGCAACGGCACCCTCCGCCTGCGAGCTCGACACGCTGCCTTTAAAGGAGTCGATCGCCAACAGCACGCGGCGGGACCGGCGCTGCACGGGGCCAAAGTCGAGCGTCTCGCCAGCGAGATCCCCAACTCCCGCAAGCGCCTCGGCGTGGGCGGCATGTGCCTCAAGATCGGCCCCACAACCGCAGCCAGCACCATCGGTGCCACGCAGCCCACTAAAATAGCCGCTCAACACCTCACGACACTCATCCGCCAGCACGCCGGCATGTACGTTAAACCGATGATTCAGGCGCGAATCGGCATTCAGGTCGTATAGCGACCCCAGAGCGCCCGCTTTAGCATCGGACGCGCCGTACACGCAGCGCCCCACGCGCGCGTTAACCATAAGCCCCGCGCACATGCAGCAGGGCTCGAGCGTTACGTAGACCGTGCAATCGGAAAGGCGCCAACGACCGAGCGACCGCGCGGCGGCGCATAGGGCCGCAAACTCGGCATGCGCCGAAGGGTCCTGGTCGAGCTCGCGGCGATTATGCGTCCGCGCGACGATCTCACCCGCGCGCACCACTACGGCGCCGATCGGCACCTCGCCCACCGCCGCGGCGGCACGCGCCTCCGCCAGCGCCTCGCGCATGAACTTCTCATCGATTCCGGTGCTCGTCATCGTTCGCCTTCCCTGTTGCAAACCCAAAACGATGCTATCATTACGACTCACGGAGAGATGGCAGAGCGGTTGAATGCGGCGGTCTTGAAAACCGTTGAGCGCGAGAGCGTTCCGGGGGTTCGAATCCCCCTCTCTCCGCCACTCTTAGTGACTCACCGGCGTCATGGTCCGCTCGAACAGCGCATCGACCACGTCAGCCATCTCGGGTCGACGCTCGAGGTCGTGACCCGACTCCCACCATATCGTGAAAAGTCGAATAATGCCGCCAGCGACAAACTCAGACGTCGTCTCGAGTGACACGGGGGCCAGAGCATCCTCGGCAAGCACGTTCATCACACGCTCGCGGATGGAGCGGGCAATGCGGTCGCAAATAACGTTGGTCAACATGCCCGACATGCTGCTAGCCAAAATGTTATCCATGAGCTGCTCGTGCGCCAGAATCAAATCCATGGCATCGTCCAAAATCGCATGTCGAAGCGCGTGCACGTCCTCGGCAGACACTGCGCCGGCCTCATCGGGCTGTTTTTGCGGCAGGCCCGACATGAGTTCATCGATATAGAAGGCAAAGTAATCGTTTTTGTCGCGGAAGTGCTTGTAGAACGTCGTCCGACGAATCATAGCGCGGTCGCACAGCATGGCAACCGTCACGTCCTCAAACCGATGCTCTTCGAGCAGCTCAGTAAAGGCCTCGAACAGGGCCCGATAGGTTTTCTTGATGCGAAGGTCCATACGTATCGCCCTCCTCAAGGAAAAGACAGCACTCACTAATCTGTCGCATATCTTACACCTGTATCACCCACTCCCTGGCGAAGGGCCTCACCCTGGTGGAAACATAACGCTTACCGGAAAGTTCGGTATCGCCAAAGGTTGCGGGTATACTAGTAGCGTTACACCAACGGCAGCCGGCGGAAGACGCCGCGGCCATTCGAAACGGAGACACCATGATTCCCGTCATCATCGGTATCGTTGTTGTCGTTGTGATTGTCTGCGCCATCGCCGGCATCTACAACAACATGGTCACCAAGCGCAATCGCATTGATAACGCCTGGCAGAACATCGACACGCAGCTGCAGCGCCGCAACGACCTGATCCCTAACCTGGTCGAGACCGTCAAGGGCTACGCCAAACACGAGCAGGACACGCTTGCCGCCGTGGTCAACGCGCGCAACGCCGCCGTGAGTGCCACCACACCCGAGGCCAAGATGGAAGCGGACAACGTGCTGACCGGTGCGCTGCGCCAGCTCTTCGCCGTGGCCGAGGCTTACCCCGATCTTAAGGCGAACACCAACTTTACGCAGCTCCAAGCCACGCTCGAGGACACCGAGAACAAGGTGAGCTACGCGCGTCAGAGCTACAACGACTGCGTGCTTAGCTACAACAACGCCATCCAGACCTTCCCGGCCGTCATCTTTGCCGGCATCTTCCAGTTTAAGGAGCGCCAGGGCTTCGAGGCCGCCGAAGCTGCCCGCCAGACACCGACCGTCAAGTTCTAACAGATCCGCAGCGTATCCTTAATCGGGTATATGCATAAACCGCCCCGTCGAATGCATACTTCGGCGGGGCGGTTTCCTTTGTCGCGAAGGTCCCCCTCAAGGCGCCGTGCATTTTTGGGAGTATTCAACATAACCAAGGGCTTCGGGCGCCACGATAAATGCCAAAGACCGCGAATATCCCTGCAAATCAAACGCTGTCAGCCCATAACCCCGCCCATCATTCGTAGAAAACATCGAGAAATCCCGATTTTTCGCCCGAGATCGGTATGCAGGGGTCTTCGATTGCAGAATACTCGCAAAAATGCACGTCGCCACCACCCCCCACATGGCGCGAAGCAAAACAAAAGCGCGGCCCAAAAGGCCGCGCGCCATCTTTAATTCAGATTAATCATTGCCCGTACGACAGCGCCAAGGCGACGCAGGTCCGAGGGCAACCTTCCTTTCCGGCGCACTCCGCAGGACGAAAGAACCCCGCCGCACGTAGTGCGCAGCGGGGGTTCTTTCATGTCCGAGGACGCGCCGGAAAGGAAGGTCGCCCTCGGACCGGACATACAAGACAGCTTACGCGACGGTGTAAACCCAGTTGTGCTTATCCTCAACAGCACCAGACTGGATGCCCGTCAGGGTCTCGCGGAGCTTCTTCATCACAGGACCGATCTCGGTGTAGCCAGCCGGGAAGGTCACAGTCTCGTCGGCACCGTAGACCTTGTTGTCGATCTCGCCGACCGGGGAGATAACGGCAGCGGTGCCGCACAAACCGCACTCAACAAAGGTGCCGGCCTTGACCTCGGCCCACTCGACGGGACGCTGGTCGACGGTCATGCCCAGGTCCTGAGCAACCTGAACGAGCGAACGGCGGGTGATGGAGGGCAGGATGGAGTCGGTGTGCGACTGCGGGACGACAAGCGTGCCGTCCTCCTTCACGAACAGGACGTTGGCGCCACCGGTCTCCTCGACATAGGTGCGGGACTCGGAGTCGAGATACAGGTTCTCGGCATAGCCCTCGCGGTGAGCCTCCATCGTGGGCTTAAGGGACATGGCGTAGTTGAGGCCAGCCTTGATGTTGCCGGTGCCGTGCGGTGCGGCGCGGTCGTACTCGGAAACGCGCAGCTTGACAGGCTTGAGGCCACCCTTAAAGTACGGACCGACCGGGGTCACGAGAATGCGGAACGTGTACTCAGGAGCGGGAGCCACGCCGATCACGTCACCGGAGCCGATCATAAACGGGCGCACATACAGGGTTGCGCCAGAGCCGAAGGGCGGAACCCATGCGGCGTTGGCAGAGACGACCTGTTTGACGGCCTCGACAAACTTGTCCTTGGGGAACGGGGGCATCTCCAGACGCTGGGCGGAATTGTACATACGCTCGGCGTTCATGTCGGGACGGAAGCAGACGATGCTGCCGTCCTCGGCGGTGTAGGCCTTCAGGCCCTCAAAGACCTCCTGGCAGTAATGGAAGATGCCGCCGCACTCGGAGACATGCAGGGTGTGGTCGGTGGTCAGGCCGCCCTCGTCCCACTCGCCATCCTTCCAATGGGCCTCGTAGCTGTAATCGGTCTTCATGTAGCCAAAGCCGAGGCTACCCCAATCGATATCCTTCTTCTCGACAGTCATATGTCGCTCCTTACATACACGGTTGCATACTCGCGAACCCGCACGCAAGGACCGAAGCCGGCCGCGTCGATTCGCATGCAGGTGATTGTACTCCCCGCACGCCTTGGATAAAACGCTTTTCTTTAACTAAGTAAAGTATTTTCACTTGCCTTCAACACAAAAGGCCCGCCATCGAATCCGATGGCGGGCCTTGGTATTAACGTCCGAAAACAAACTCGAACTAGGCGTTCTTTTTGCCCAGCTTTGCCTTAACCAGACCGACCACGGTCGGAATGATCGACACGGCGACAATGCCGACGATCAGCAGCTCAAAGTGCTCCTGCACAAACGGAATGCCACCAAAGAAGTAACCCAGCAGCGTAAAGACCGTCGACCAGGTAATGCCACCCAGCACGTTAAAGATGACAAAGTTGCGCCAGTGCATGCCGCCCATGCCAGCGATAAAAGGCACAAAGGTGCGGATGAACGGGAAGAAGCGACCGAGGAAGATGGCCAGATGGCCCCACTTATCCAGGAAATCCTCGGACTTTTTAATGCGCTCGGGCGTCATAGCCTTTACCTTGCCCGAGGCGATGATTTTGCGGCCAAAGAAGTGACCGATCATAAAGTTGCACTGATCGCCTAGGATGGCTGCGGCCCATGCGGTGGCCAGAAGCGCCACGATGTTAAAGCCGCCGTTATGGGCAAAGAAGCCCGAGGCAAACAGCAGCGAGTCGCCGGGAAGGAACGGGAAGAACACCACGCCCGTCTCGATAAAGATGATCAGGAACACGCAGCCGTAGGCCATAAGCGGGCCGGCGGCGATCCAGCTGGCGATCGCGGTGCGCGGGTCCTTAAGCAGCTCGGCAATGAAATTGATGAAACCCATGAAGTAAAACCTCTCAGTTGTGGGCGCGGATACGTCCAAGTTGACCAGTATACGGTTGCTGCGCGAGCACGGGCCAAACCCCTCAAAAGTCCTACTTCATTACCAGCAAGTTTGCATAACTGACACTTGTCGCCCAAAGCAAAGCAAGATCGCCCTTCCTAATCCCTAGCGAATCGCTATACTTTATTGAATCGCATTGTCACGGCGCTAAGGGAGGGCGGCCGGTGAGCTTTATCAATACCATTCGCGAGGACATCAAGACCGTCCAGGCGCAAGACCCCGCTGCGCAAAATGGCCTGGTCATCTTCCTGTCCTACCCCGGCCTGCACGCCAAGTGGAATCACGTGCCCGAGCACTGGCTCTGGGAGCACGGTCATCGCTCGCTCGCCCGTGTACTCTCGCAAATCACCCGCCACATCACCGGCGTCGAGATTCATCCCGCCGCGCAAATCGGCAAGCACTTCTTTATCGACCACGCCATGGGCGTCGTTATCGGCGAGACCACCATTGTGGGCGACAACTGCGTGCTCTATCAGGGCGTCACGCTCGGCGGCACCGGCAACGAGACCGGCAAGCGTCACCCCACCCTGGGCAATAACGTCACCGTAGGCACGGGCGCCAAGGTGCTTGGCAACATCCGCATTGGCAACAACGTCAAGATCGGCGGCAACTCGGTCGTCGTCAAGGACGTGCCCGACAACTGCACCGTCGTGGGCGTGCCCGGGCGCATCATCAAGCGCAACGGCTGCCGCGTGTTCGAGGAGAGCTTCGACGCCAAGCAGCATCGCGAGTACATGCCCGACGATGCCGCCGAGCAGAGCGCCCTCAACCGTCAGGGCATCACCGAGAACGCCCGCCGCGTCAAGGAACTCGAGCGAGAGGTGGCCGAGCTCAAGGCCCTCGTCGCCAAGCTCATGGACGAGCGCTAGGGCTGCGGACGGCTCAAAACAGTATCAACGCAAGAAGGCGCGCCAGGGAATCCGCCCCCGGCGTGCCTTCTTTTCGATGTGACATGCGGGACTGTCCCCTTGTCACCTTATGCGAACTGGCTTAGGTAGAGGTCGGCATAAGCGCCCTCGGCAGCCAGCAGCTCCTTGTGCGTACCCTGCTCGATGATATTGCCGTGATCCATGACCAGGATGAGATCGGCATCGACGATCGTCGACAGACGGTGCGCGATCACAAAGCTCGTGCGCCCACGCATGAGCGCGTCCATGGCGCGGCCGATGGCGAGCTCGGTGCGCGTGTCCACACTCGACGTCGCCTCGTCCAGGATGAGGATCGCCGGGTTGTTGAGCAGCACGCGCGCGATGGTCAGCAGCTGACGTTGGCCCTGGCTGATGCTCTCGGCATCGTTAGCCACACGCGTGTCGTAGCCCTGCGGCATAGTGCGCACAAAGAAGTCGACCTGAGCGGCACGCGCGGCCGCGACAATCTCCTCGCGCGTCGCCTCGGGACAGCCATAGGCGATGTTCTCGGCAATGGTGCCATCGAACAGCCAGGCGTCCTGCAACACCATGCCAAACTGCTGGCGCAGCTCGCCGCGGTCCATGCGGCTCGTGTCCACACCGTCGAGGGTAATGCGGCCACCGTCGATCTCGTAGAAGCGCATGAGCAGATTGATGAGCGTGGTCTTGCCCGCGCCCGTGGTTCCCACCACCGCGATCTTTTGGCCCGGTTCGGCGGTAAACGACACGTCTCGCATAAGCGGCTTGTCGGGCGCATAGCCAAAGCGCACGTGCTCAAAAGCGACGCGGCCCTCCACCTTGCCCGGCAGCTTGGCGGCGACCGCCGGCAACGGATCGGCCTCCATCTCGGACTCGTCGAGCAGGTCGAACACGCGTTCTGCGCTCGCCAGCGCGCTCTGCAGCGAGTTAAAGGTAAACGACAGCTGCGTCATGGGCTCGGACGCCTCGTAGATAAACTGGAAGAACGCCTGGAACACGCCGACGGTCATATGCCCGGCAACCAACATGCTGCAGCCCACAAGCGCAATCACGATCTGCGCCAAGCGGCCGATAAAGCGCACCGCGGGACCGACGGCGTTAATCATAAAGTCCGCCTTGGTGCTCACGCGCGCCAGCTCCTTCGAAGCCTCGTGTACCTCGGCAGAGCTCTGGCGCTCGCGGTTAAACGCACGGATCACCAGACGGCCCGAGTAGCCTTCCTCGACCGCGCTCGTAATCTTGGACACCCACTCCTGGCGCTCGCCCGTCACATCGTGCGTGCGGCGCGAAACGACCTTCGTCACCAGCAGCGAAAGCGCCGTAAAGAACAAAAAGACGAGCGTGAGCGGCACGCTAAACACGAACATCACGCTCACGGCGCCCACCACGGTACCGATCGACACCAGAAGCTGCAGCAAGCCGCGCTGCATGCTCTCGGACATCTTGTCCAAGTCGTTGGTCGCACGGCTGACGACCTCGCCGGGACGATGCGCATCAAAGTAGGCAAGCGGCAGACGGTTGAGCTTTTGCGCGATGCGGTTGCGTAGGCGCAGGTTGAGGCGCTCGGCAACGCTCGACATCAAAAAGCTCTGAAGCGCGTAGAACGAGGCAGCGGCGGTCCAGATCATAAAGTAGATGAAGATGGTCCTGCCGCAGTTCTCCCAGGTAATGCTGAAGGTAGCGTTGTTGGCAAACGCCAGCTTCATGTGCCCCCACAGCTCATCGATCACGCGGGCGCTGTAAGCCGGCGCCGCGGTGTTAAAGATGACATAGAACACGATGCTCGCGAACACGATATAGAAGCGCCAATGGTCGCCGGCGGCTTCGCTCCACAGGCGGCGCACCGTCGCCCAGGTGTCGCGGGGCGTCTCGTCCTCGTCCTCGTCGTCAACATCGCGCATGCGTTCCGCCTCGGCGCGGGCGCGCTCGTCCTCGGCGCGCTCGTTTTCCTCGTAGAGTGCCTGGCGGCGAGCCTCGCGCTCCGCCGCCTTGGCGGCTTCGTCCAGGCCGGGTGTGGCGCCCGTCTCCTCAACTGTCTCTGCAACCGCGGCATCCTCGGCGATGGCCTGCTTCTTGAGCTCCTCGGTCATGCTACTCACCTCCCTTCATCTGCGATTCCGCGATAGCGCGGTACACCTCGCAGGTTTCCATGAGCTCGTCGTGCGTGCCTAGGCCCACGATCTCGCCGTCTTTGAGCACCACGATCTGATCGGCATGCAAAATAGTCGAGATACGTTGCGCGATGATGAGCACCGCGGCATCGCGCGTCTCGTCCTGCAGCGCATGGCGCAGGGCGGCATCGGTCTTAAAGTCCAGGGCCGAAAAACTGTCATCGAAGATATATAGATCGGCATGCTTCATGAGTGCGCGGGCGATTGCCAGGCGCTGGCGCTGACCGCCCGAGAAGTTCGTGCCGCCCTGGGATACCGGAGTATCGAGCCCCTGGGGCTGATCGAGCACAAAGGTGCTCTGGGCAACCTCCAGCGCATGGAGCATGTCAGCCTCGGTCGCGCCCTCGTTGCCAAAGCGCAGGTTGCTCGCCACCGTACCCGAGAACAGCCACGCCTTCTGCGGCACGTAAGCGATATGCCCGCGAATCTCACCTTGCGAAAGGTCGCGCAGGTCAACGCCGTTCAGGCGAATGGCGCCCTTCGTGGCATCGTGGAAACGCAACAAGAGCTTGGCCACCGTTGACTTGCCCGAGCCCGTTGAGCCTACAATCGCCGTGGTCTGGCCACGGCGACAGGCAAAGCTCAGGTCGCACAGGGTGTCCTCGTCGGCATCGTCAAAACGGAACGACATATGGTCGAACACGGCAACCGCGTCGGCACCATCTGCGGACTCAGGCGCCCCGTCGCCCAGCGTTGCCTTGCCGTCCACGATTCTCGGCTCGATTTCGAGCACCTGTTGCGCGCGGTTGAGGCACGCCGCAGCGCGCGGAAGCGTCAGAATCACCATCTGCGCCATCATCACAAAGAACAGGATCAAGATCGCGTATTCCAACACGGCCGAGATGCTGCCGATTTGCATGGCGTGGACGCCCGCGCGGTTGCCGCCCACCCACAGCACCGCCACCTCGGCGATATTCATCAAAAAGAAGCTGGAACTGTCGAGACCCACAAACAGGTGGTTGACCTTGATGGCGTTGGCCGCGTAATCGCTAAACACCTCGTCCAGGCGCTGCTCCTCGTGGCGCTCCTTGTTAAATGCGCGGATGACGCGCACGCCCACGATGTTCTCGCGCAGCACCACGTTCATGCGGTCGATAAAGCTCTGCAGGCGCATAAAGATCGGCGCGGCGTTAGCCACCGTAAAGACCGCCGCCACCAGCACGATCGCAACGACCACACCAAGCAGCGTGCCCATGGCGGGATCGATGAACCAAGCAAAAATGATGCCTGCCACGGCCAAGAACGGCACCGGCAGCACCAACTGAATCGTCTGAAGGACAGCTTGCTGAATCACGTTGATGTCGTTGAGTGAGCGCGTGATCATTGAACCCGTGCCAAAGCGCTCAAAGTCGCTGGCGGACAGCTCGAGCGACTTGTCGTACACGGCATTGCGGATATCGCAGGCCACGTTGGCGGCCAGGCGCGCCGAAAGATAGCAGCCCAACACCGTGCCGCCGCTGGCCATGCCGGTCGCGATAAGCATGTACAGGCCGTTGCGTAAAATATAGTCGATATCGCCCGTGGTAATACCGGTGTTGACCATGTTCGCCAGCATCGTGGGAACCAACAGCGTACCGACGTTATCTATCAGCACCGCAAACAGCGTCACCGCAATCAGACCGCGGTACGGCCTCATAAACCTCATTAAGAGTCGCATGTGTCCCCCTCGCCCTTATCGTCAGCCTCGTTCTCGGCGGCCACTTGCCGTTTAAATGCCTCGCACTCTTCGTTAAGAACATGGGAGAACTTACCGACCAAGCGCATGATCTCGCGCTGTTCCCACGGCTCGAGCGCCTCGAATGCCTGTTGCTCGGCTTTTTGCGCCGGCAACGCGTAGCGCTTGGCAAACTTCACGCCTTCTTCGGTCAGTCGCACAACCTTGTTCTTACGACTGCCCTCGGCAAACTCCAACGTCGCAAGCCCTCGTGCCCTAAGCGTCTTGATCGCCGAATTGATGGTCTGTTTGCTGTAGAACCATTCACTCGTCAGCCGACTCACGGCAACGCTTCCGCCCGCCGCACTCGTGTCGACGAGCATCCAGTAGGCGCAGTCCGAAAGACCGCAGGCGCGCGCGAACTCCGAATAGATACGGTCAAGCCCGTTGAGCATCCGGTCGAAATCGACCGGGCTAACTGCACTATTCATCTCTCCCACCATTCGATAGTCCGAGTTTTGACCAATTAATATCTCTACATTAGTCCGAGTTTTGACTATCGTCAACAAACTCGTTGTTTATGGTCGGCTCTACATAAGCATATCGACAAAAAAGACCGCCGGCGCGGGGGCGGCGCCGGCGGTTGCGAGAGAATGTCGAGTGTTGGCTGTTAAGCAGCGACGGCCTCGTAGACCGTGGCGCCCGAGAAGCTGTCGTGCAGGCTCTTGCCGCAGATCCACGGCAGTTCGACGACCTCGCAGACCGTGTTGACCAGCTCGGAGCAGTCAGTAAAGTGGCCCTTATCGTTGAGGGCCTCGCAATCCTGAACACGCCAATAGCCATCGGTGTGCATGATGTAGTACTCGTGATTATTGATCGACACGAAAGCGCGCGTCTTGGAACGCAGCAGCTTCAGAAATCCTTCGAAGTCGGTCTCGACGACATCTCCAGCCTGGAACATGATAGTTACCTCCTGGCCCGGCGCCACCACGGCGCGTTGATAAACGTTGATACTCCTTTAGTAAAACCTTTATCAGAGCTTATGCGCACATCATTTAGGCAAGTGGTAAAAAACCGCAGGGTAGACGGGATAAAACGTTTAACCATCCCACCGGTTTGTCACATTCTTGCTGAAGTTTTATGCAAACCAACTTTTCCACTTGGTAGCTTGCATTGTTTGGGGCCGACTGCGCGATTACGGTTTTGGTTCGGCGGGTAAGAACGAGGCATCGAAACCAACGTCAGGAGGACCCATGGAGGCCATCGAAGCGCTCATCCACCGCCGCAGCTGCCGCAAATACAGCGATCGCTCTGTCGAGGCCGAGAAGCTCGCACGCATTATCGAAGCCGGCCAGTACGCGCCGAGCGGCATGGGACGCCAGCCGGTCACGTTCGTCGCCGTCACCGACCCCGCAACCGTCGAGCGTCTCTCGCAGCTCAACGCACAAGTTATGGGCAGCGAGGGAGATCCTTTCTACGGCGCCAAGACCGTTGTGGTGGTGCTCGTCGACCGCAGCGTGCCCACGCACCTGGAAGACGGCTCGCTCGCCATGGGCAACCTGCTCAACGCAGCCTATGCGCTGGGCGTCGATTCGTGTTGGATCCACCGCGCGCACGAGGTCTTTGACTCACCCGAGGGACTGGAACTGCTGACCAAGTGGGGTCTGCCCGCCGACGGAAGCCTGCGCGGTGTAGGCAATTGCATTCTGGGCTACGCCGAGGACGCACTCCCCGAAGCTAAACCGCGCCGCGATAACGTGGTGTATGTCCCGCCGTTCTAACGAACGGCGGACCCAATTAGTCTACGGGGTGGTAGAAAGTATCGACGACCGTCTGCTTTACGTTGTCCTGGTCTAGGTAGAACTCGGCGAAGGTGTCGCCCTGCTGCATGGTGCCCTGCAGCGTCACGACATCAAACGAAGTCAGGCCGTGTTCGAGCATCGTGGTCGCTAGATAGCTGAACTCATCGAGACCCAAATTGGTCCACGTATAGTCGCCCATGGCCTGATACAGACTGATGAGCACGGCGGGGTTGCTCTTGGCACTGCTGAGCACCTTCGATGCAAACGCCTGCACGTAGCTCACCTGGCGCGCCGTACGATCCAGCGAAGACGTCAGATTCGTCGTGTCGCGCCACTGCACGTACTTTTCCGCCGTTGTACCAAACAGCGTGGTCTCCTGGCCCTCAACCACCGAGGTGCCCGGCACAGTCTGCGTGGGTACCAGCGTCACGCCGCCGATGGAGTCATTAATGGGAGCCACGCCCTCGATATTGAGCGTGTAGTAATAGTCGACCGGAATGTTATCGAGCACGCGCGAGGCAGCGGCGGCCGTCAGCGCCGATGAGTTGTCGCCATCGGTGCCATAGGCAAACTGCAAGCACAGCTGCTCGGTCACCTGGCCGGCAAACGAACCATTGGAATACGTATCTACGGCAACCATGCTGTCACGCGGGATGATAATGCCGCGGGCCTCGCCCGTGTCGGTATTAAGCGCTACGACCATCACGGTATCGGACTGACCCTTCTGGGTCCCGTCATCGTTATTGCGGCCATCAAAGCCGATAAACGCCACCGTGGCCATATGCTTGTTGAGCGCATACTTCTTGCCGTTATAGGTAATGGTGTCGCCCTTGGCCTTAATGACCTTTTCGGTCTTTTCCTCAATCTTCTTTTTGCCTTGGTTCACGCTGTGATTCACAAAGCCCCAGCCGGCAGCAGCAACCGCACCAATCACGAGCAGCACGATCAGCAGCGCGCGGATACGGCGACGGCGCTTGATGCGCTTAATCGACTCTTTGGAGTGTCGACGACGCTGAGGTCCCGCCTCATCAAGCGAAGGCCACTCTACCTCATCAACAGGCTGCACCGCAGCTTCATCGGTCTTTGCCGATGCGTCGGAGGTAGCCTCGGCCTTGCTCTGGGATTTTTCGTCAGGTTGGGGCGTCGGAGCGCCTTTGGTCTCCCATTGGGGCTCGACAGGCTCCGCCACATCCTGAACCTGCTGCTCGGGATTGTTTACTTGATTTTCGTCGGGATCCACCGCATCGATAAAGTGCTTGCCACGGGGGTTCATGACTATTTTGTCTCCTGGTCGCTTGTTAACACACCGCTCACAATATAGCGCGAGTTACCTTGCGAACTATCGAGCATACAGGTGCTCAACTGCACAATCTTACTATCTGCATCAAGTGTCACGCCGTCACGTACATTTTTGAGCAATGCGTCCGGATTACAGACCGAATTAAAGTAGTTCTGGCGCACGGCAGGGTCGGCAAAGTTAAACGAGTTGAGAATGTGGCGGTCGTCATATTGATAGGCCGAGACAATCTTGTACGTCAGAATATGGCCAGGCGTGTAGATATAGAACTCGGTGTTCTCGTTAAAGAAGTCCGCATCCTCAAAGTTATGCAAGTTGTGGAACACGCCGCCGCTCACATGGCCGTAGATCACCGTGACGGGATCGCTAAAGTCGCGCGCGTTTGCCATCTGACTAAACGCGGTGCCGTAGGGGTCGTACTTGCCGTCCTTGTCGTGGTCCAGATAAAACAGGTCGTCCGTCGTGCTCTGCAGCAAGGGTGTGTTGATATCCGCACCCGGAATGTAGAGCCACGCATAGATATCGGCATTCTCTTGAATGAGTGGAGCGAAGTCGATGGGGTTATCCGGCAGCTCCTTGCCCTTTGATTCGACCTTCGTTGCGGGCTTGCCTGTTGCACTCATCTCCTCGGCGCGCTGCTGCTCTAGATGATTCATATAGAGCACGTAGCCGCCGCAGCCGACCGCGACCAGCAACAACACTACGAAAACGCCCTTGAGTATCGTGGCGCGACGCTTTTTGTCCGAATCGTCCATATGCTTAACTTCCATATGCTTGCCCTGCGGCTGCTGTGCCATGGTGTTCCCTTACCCTGTAAATCGGCCAAAAAAAGGACCCGCACAAGTACGGGTCCTCAAATCTTACGGTTGAAACCGTGTGTGTGCTAGTTGTTCTTGCGAAGAGCAACAAAAGCGCAGGCAGCGCCAGCAGCGGCAACAGCAGCCACAGCGGCAACAGCGGTGGTGTTCACACCGGTAGCCGGGGACTTAGCACCGTTGTCGGTGGTAGCAGCGCCAGCAGCGGTCTTCTCAGCCACGATGGTATAGGTAGAGAGCTTGGTGACCTTAAAGACAACGTTACCGTTGTTGTCGGCGGTCAGGTTCAGCTGCTCCGTAGTGCCGTCGTTGTGCTGGACATAGACGGTAACCTTAGCGTTGGCGTAAGCCTTGCCAAGGGTGAAGGTGACGGTCAGCGGGTTGGACTCAGAAACGGTACCCTCGACGGTCTCGGTGATCTCAAAGGAAGCGACCACGTTGGCGCCGGCAGGGGTGCCCTCGGCGTTCTTGGTGGTGGAAACAACCTTGACGTTAGCGTTGTTAACGCTGGCGGTCACGTTGTTGGCGCCGGTGGCGGTGGTGTTGGCAGGGCTCGGGGCGGCGAAAGCAGCCACGGGCAGAGCCAGGGCAAGAGCGAGAACGCTCAGTGCTGCCATGAATCTCTTCTTCATGTTAGGTACTCCTCAACTTGCAGCTTGTGGACCTTTAAGTGCCTAGTAGTATAGCTTTTTTACAAATTGTGACTAATGAGTTCTATATGAAACAACATTGCTGCTTTTTTGCTCACTCATTGGCCCCAAACGGCGACTTGGTGTGATGGTTCTGTGACTTATTGGCCTTATGTTACGGGCGTGACCTGCGAACCCGCGCCGTTTGCACTGGTTTCGCTAACCTCGCTGTCCGTATCCTCGCCCTTTTGGGCATCGGCGATCGTTGCGGCAGCGGCAACAATACCGCGCTGAGGCGCCACGCCCGTCTGGGCCTGAGCGCCCTCGACAAGCTCCGTGCCGGCATGCGCGAGCTCAGCAGGCTTGAACATCGCACTCAGGTCGACGCCGCCGCCAGCGTAGCCGAGTGCGGCAAGTGCGATCACAATCACCGCAACAACAACTGCAATCGGCACGTAACGATGCCAGCCTGCAGGATTGAGGCCGCTGCGGCGAGCCGCACCGCGGCTGATATAGCCCAGCGTTCCGTCGTGCTTGAGCTTAGAGCCCACCACGCGCTTGCGCCCCCGCAGCGATGACTCGGCCTGCATGGCCAAGCGAGCGCTTGCCGAAGGATAGCCGTATTTGGTGCGCTTGAACGAACCGTCGAACCCCGACGCGTGCTTGCCCCACGTCCGGGACGTCGTGCGGCGGTTAACTGGAGCCGCGCTCCGTCTATTCCGGTTTGGTTTTGAAGTCTCCGCCATACGCCCCCGCACGCCGTAACACAATCGAAACATTACTGCTTTGGACTGTAGCAAACGCGCCGCACGCGGTCACGGGCGCCTCGCTCAGCGGTCGTCGTCCTTCAGCAAGCGCCACAGAGTCGTGCGGCTTATTCCCAGCACCTCGGCAGCGCGGGTCCGGTTGCCCTGAAGGTAGCCCACGACCAGCCGCGCGATGTCGCGTTCGATATCGGCCAGTGGACGCAGGATATACAGGTCGCTGTCGAGCGTCGGAGCGCCAAAGGTTGCGGTTTTGATGACGTCCTCCTGGGCGAGCACCTCCTCTGCCACCGCGCGCTCCGCCACACCCGACCCTACTAATATATAGAGTCGTTCCGAGACCTCGCGAAGCTGCAGATAGTTGCGTGGCCAGCGATAGCCGTTGAGCGTCGAGGCAGCCTCCTCGGACATACTCGGAGCGGCAGTTCCAAAGACATCTGACAGATATGACAAATACTGCGCAACCTTTTTCGATGCGCCACCCTGCTCGGCAATCGCAGGCGCCACACTTACTGCACACGCCAAGCGCTCGGTTACAAAAGCGGCCTGATCGCTTTCGCCACCGCCCGGCATATCATTTGCCGTCAGAACCACATGGCAACGCGCGGCCAGCGCCGTGTCGGTCATCGTAGAGACAAGCTCGCGCAGACGCTGCGGCGAAAGTGCATGCCAGCCGCCAATACAAAGGGTCAGCCTTGCCTGGAACAGCGGCGATTCCGAGCTTTTGAGCAGATGGCGCCAGCCGCGATCTGTGAGCTCGTCAAGTGCCACGGACACAAAGGGTTCGTCGGCATAAGGCCCATCCAGATAGAGGCGTTTTGCAATCTCTGACTGGCCAGCACCCAGTTCGCCCTCCAACATGAGGGGCACACCGCGGGCACAGCTTTCGCAGACGGGGCCAGCGACCGCAGCGGCACCCTCGACAATGCCATACGCGCTTGCCTCGTAGCGCGCCTCGACCTCATCTGCGTTAAGCCACTCAATACCCGCGTGCGCCGCCACACCGTGCACCTCGCGGACCACGACCACCCACAGCGCGCCGTATTCCTTGGCGACCGGACGCACCGTGAGACTCAAGCGCCCTCCCGCATGCCCCATCACCAGGCGCGCGCCGTTGCCCACGCGCCCCAGGCGCTCGGCGACAAATGCCGCGACATCTTGCTCGAGCGCGACATCGTCCATGGTCGAAATCGCCACGTGTCCATGCCCATCGATTGCCAACGCCGAGGCCCCGGCAGCAGCCAAGGCCTCGATCAAGATGTTCAGCTTGGCATCGCTATCCATGATTTGCCCCCGTCCGCGGCGACGTGCAACCGACGACGGTCACACGACCGAGTGTTTCAAAATTGAACGATATTGCTCACCAAACACTATAGGGCAGAAGTCGCCGTCCTGCGAGTATATGAGTTGCCCCGCATCGCCATCCTGGCGGGGCGATAAGAGCTCTTCGGGACCTATCAACCTGCGGACAAGCCATACCCGCAAGAGCTCCTATCGCTCCACCGTAAGGATGCGCTCGCCAGCACGCAGCACGCAAATCAGCTACTTCTCTACCAGATTCCCAGCACGTGCTGCATTCCCAAACTCATGCACGCAATGCCAATCCAGCAGCAAAAGCCCAATGCGATGGGCTTGCCGCCCTTTTTGACCAGCTCGACGATATCGGTATTAAAGCCAATAGCAGCCATGGACATCACGATAAAGAACTTCGACAGCTCCTTGATGGGCGCCGTAATGGATGCAGGAAGCTGAAGCACCGTGGTGATTACGCTCGCCAGCACAAAGAACAGCACAAACATGGGAAACGCGCGTTTAAGCGAGAACGTGCTCTTGGCGTCGCCGCCGGCCTTGCGCGCCAGATGCATCTGCCAGCATGCGAGAACCAACGTAATGGGAATAATGGCCAGCGTCCTGGTGAGCTTGACCACCGTGGCGCTTTCGAGTACATTCGCGCCGGGATGCATACTGTCCCAGGCGCTCGCCGCAGCCGTTACCGACGAGGTGTCGTTGATGGCGGTGCCGGCAAACAGGCCAAAGCCCTCGTTGGTCAGCCCGAGCATGCCGCCGAGCGTCGGAAACACGAGCGCCGCGATAACGTTAAACAGGAAGATGACCGAAATAGCCTGGGCAATCTCGCGATCGTCGGCGTCGATGACGGGTGCGGTCGCGGCGATGGCAGAACCGCCGCAAATCGACGAACCCACACCCACAAGCGTCGCGATCTTGCCCGGCACGTTCATAACGCGGCAGAGCACGAAGGCGATGACAAGCGAGGTCGAGATCGTCGCCACGATAATCGGCAGCGACTGAGCGCCTTTGGACAGAATCTGCGAGAGGTTCATGCCAAAGCCAAGCAGGATTACCGCGTACTGCAAGACTTTTTTAGACGTATAGGTGACACCGGCGGCGAGCTGTTCGCGACGATTCTTGGGAAAGACGAGTGCCAGGACCATGCCAAAGAGGATGGCAAACACCGGCCCGCCGACCACCTCAACCTGTTTGCCGAGCAACGTCGCGGGGATGGCGACGATCAGGCAGAACAAGACGCCCTTCCAGCGCTCGCGTACGATATTCACCAGTTGCATATGGGATTCCTTCTTTCTATTTCACGTTTGCGACGGCTTATGATACGGCAACATTGAGCACAGCCCTGCGCAAATACAGACTAAGATGCCGCAATAGTTCTCGGGCGACAGCCGAATTACCCACCGCGGAAAGCTGATTCGCGGCATAATTAACAGCTGATATATGAGTGTGATAGAACGGTTGTGAGGCACTATGGAAGAATCGATGCACGTCGGCGAGCAGGAAATGAGCCTACAGGATCAGTCCTACCACACCATTCGACGCAAAATCGTCTACCTGGACTACAAGCCGGGCGAAAAGCTGGGCGTCAAGCAGCTTTGCGACGACCTGGATATGGGGCGCACCCCTGTGCGCGAGGCGCTGGTGCGTCTGGCGCAAGAGGGCCTGGTGCGCACCGTGCCCCAAAGCGGCACCTATGTCTCGCCCATCAACCTCACTCTTGCCGAGAGCGCCTGCTACATTCGCGAGCATCTGGAAAAGCAGGTGATTGTGGAGTGCTGCGCCCGTGCCACCTCGGCAGGCATCGAGCAGCTCGACCGAGCCATCGCGCTGCAGGAAAAGACCATGGCCGAGGAGGATCGCATCGGCTTCTTTTTAAGCGACAACCTCATGCACCGCATGATCTTTAGCATCGCGTGCCGCAGCACCGTGTGGTCGTGGCTCGAAGAGACCAATGCCGACCTGGAGCGCTTCCGCTGGCTGCGCGCCGCCACGCAGACGCTCGACAATCAGGAGATTGTTAACGAGCACAAGCAAATCCGCCGCGCCATCGCCGGCCGCGACCCCATCGAGGCGAGCTTTTTGGTCAGCAAGCACCTGCATATGATGTTCCGCAACCAGACCGAGGTCCTGGACCAATATCCCAAGTACTTCGAGACCAGCAAGCTCCGCTAACCTGCCAAAAAGGGACAGGTTTATTTTGGCAGGTTTTATCTGGGCAAATGCAACAAGGCCCGACTCCGCCACAACGGAGCCGGGCCTTGGTCGCTAGAACGGCGGAACCAACTACTCCACGGTCACGCTCTTAGCGAGGTTTCGGGGCTGGTCGACGTCGCAGCCGCGCAGGATGGCGACCTCGCGGGCGAGCAGCTGCAGCGGGACGCTCGCCGTGATGGGGCTGAACACGTCGCGGACGGCCGGCACGCGAATGATGCAGTCGGCGATCTTGTTGATCTCCTCGTCGCCCTCGGTGGCAACGACGATGACCTTGGCACCGCGCGCCTTGCACTCCATAAGGTTCGACACGGTCTTGTCGTAAGTGGCGCTCTTGGTGGCCACGGCGATGACGGGGAAGCCCGGATCGATCAGCGCGATGGGGCCGTGCTTCATCTCGCCGGCAGCATACGCCTCGGCATGCAGGTAGCTGACCTCCTTGAGCTTGAGTGCGCCCTCGTAGGAGATGGCAGCGCCCATACCGCGGCCCACGAACAGTGCCGACTGCGCGTCCTTGCACAGCAAGGCGGCCTCGTGCACGGCCTCGGTTTGGGTATCCAAAATCCACTGGATCTGCTCGGCCGTATCGGAAAGTTCGCGGAACAGCATGCGCGCCTGCTTGGTGGTCAGACGGTACTTGACCTGCGCCAGCAGCAGAGCCAAAAGCGTGAGGCTCACAACCTGGCCGATGAAGCTCTTGGTCGAGGCGACCGCGATCTCCTTGTTGGCCTTGGTATAGATGACGCCGTCGCTCTCGCGCGCCACGGGGCTGCCCACCACGTTGGTGATGCCAAAGACCTTGGCACCCTTGATGCGCGCATCGCGAATGGCGGCGAGGGTATCGGCCGTCTCGCCCGACTGGGACACGGCAACGACGAGCGTCGTCGGCGTGATGATGGGGTTGCGGTAGCGGAACTCGCTGGCAGCCTCAACCTCGGTGGGAATGCGAGCCCAGCCCTCAATAAGGTTCTTTGCGATGAGGCCGGCGTGATAGCTGGTGCCGCAGGCGATCACGTAGACACGGTCGATGTCGTTGAGCTCCTCGAGGGACAGACCCAGCTCGTCGATATCGAGCTCGCCGGCAGGCGTCATACGGCCAACCAGCGTGTCACGCACGACGCGCGGCTGCTCGTGGATCTCCTTGAGCATAAAGTCGGGGTAGCCGCCCTTTTCGGCCATGTCCAGATCCCAATCGATGTGGGTGACCTTGGGCTCGATGACATTGCCGGCCTCGTCGGTGTACTCGACGCCCGCAGGCGTAATCTTGGCAAACTGACCGTCCTCGAGCACCACGACATCGCGGGTGGCGTCGATGAGCGCGATGACGTCGGAGGCAACGTAGGAGCCGGTCTCGCCCACGCCGACCACAATCGGGGAGTCCTTGCGAGCAACGGCGATTACGTCAGGCTCGTCGGCGCACACGGCGGCCAGGCCGTAGGCGCCTACCACGTGGGTGCAAGCCTCGCGCACGGAGGCCATCAGGTCGTGCGTCTCGGCATAGGCCTCCTCGATCAGATGCGCGAAGACCTCCGTATCGGTCTCGCTCTTAAAGTGATGGCCGCGGCCCTCCAGCTCCTCGCGCAGTTCGGCGAAGTTCTCGATAATGCCGTTGTGGACGATGGCAATGCGACCGTCGCAGCTGGTGTGGGGATGAGCGTTAACGACGGAGGGCTTGCCGTGGGTAGCCCAACGGGTGTGGCCGATACCGCAGGTAGCGTCGCTGTCAATGTTGGAAAGCTCGCTCTCCAAGCCCGCGACCTTGCCCACGCGACGGATGACATCGAGGTGCGCCGCGGCGCCCTCGCCCACCTCGAGCGCGACACCCGAGGAGTCATAGCCACGATACTCCATACGCTTGAGGCCCGTGACCAGGATGTTCTTTGCAATATCAGAGCCGGTGTAGCCGACGATTCCGCACATAAGATAAATCCCTTCGTTCGCGTGACTGCAAGACGTCCACGCACAAGGGGCGCTGAGACGTATAACGTTCGAGTATTGTACTCACGCAAACGCAAGCTGATATACCAGAAGTGGTATCTCAACTTAGATACCACTCGATGCACACATGCCCAAACCACCACGATGGGGACAGGCGCCTTTGTGGTGGCCTGGGCTCCAGCATTTGCCCAGATAAAACCCGCCAAAATAAACCTGTCCCTAATTGGCAGGTTTTGACACCTCAGAGGCGGGCGATGCTACAATCTGGCTTGTACTTGAAACGCATCAAAGGGGCCGCTATGGCAAAGGTAAAAATCAGCGACGTCGCGCGCGAGGCCGGGGTTTCGTTGGGCACGGTTTCCAACGCGCTCAACCATCCCGAAAAGCTGCGCCCCGAGACCCTCAAGCTCATCAACGAGACCATCAATCGCCTTGGCTACCTGCCCAACCAAAGCGCCCGTCAGCTCGCGGGCGGCACCACCAAGTCCTTTGGCCTGGTGCTCCCCCGTCTCGATCACGGTTTTTCGCTCCAAATCGCCAGCGGCGCCCACAACGAGGCCCGCAAGCACGGCTACGACCTGCTCATCGCCAACGCCGATAACGACGATATTCTCCAGGACCATTACCTGCGCTACTTTATGGGCACCCAAATGTCCGGCGTCATGGTTCAGCCCATGGCATCCCCCGACTGGCACCCCGTCATGGCCAAGATGCCCGTGCCGATCGTCCACTTGGACATCCATTGCTCCGAGCCCGGCTACTATGTAGCGGCCGACAATGAGGCCCAGGGTCGCATCATTGCCGAACTCGCCATCGCCCGCGGCGCACACCATATTGTCGTCGTCGGCCGAGCAGCATTTATGCAGCTCACCCTGCGCGTACTTGGCATTCACAAGGCCCTCGCCCTGCATCCCGATATCAAGATCGAAGTCATCGACGCCGGCGAATGGAATACCGCAGCCGACGGCTACAGCATTGGCGCTCAGATTGCCGGGCGCCCCGCCAACGAACGCCCCGATTTTGTCGTCGGTCTGACCGACGTGTTGGCCTCGGGCGTTATCTCGGCATTGGTCGACAAAGGCATCTCCGTCCCCGAGCAGGTTCGCGTGGCCGGATGCGACGGCAACCCACTCGCTTGGAGCGGATCGGTCCCGCTCACTACGGTAGCGCCCCCGGGCTACGAGATTGGCCGCAAGGGTGTCCAACTGCTGATGGAGCAAATCGAGAACAAGGTCCCGACAAAGACCAAGCATATCCACGTCGGCTCTGCAGCACGCACCGTCACCGCAGTCACCGCCGCCGAGGATATCAACCGCCAAGAACTGGTACGTCCGTTCCTACTGGAGCGCGCCAGCACCCAGGCAAGCACCCAGACCGACGCCACGGCCATCAACCTCGGCGCGTATCTATAGCACGTCGGCCAGTATGCCAAAACTCCGCCTAAGCAAAAGAGGCCCGACCATTGCCGAACCTCTTTTGCTTAAATGCAAAGACGGCCAATCGCGCGCTTCAACACCGCAATTGTCTAGTGTACGGCCTTGACCGCCGCCGCCAGATCGAACAACGTGTCGAGCACGGCCTCGCAGCCATCCACCACATCCTGCGGCAGCGGCACGATATCGGGGACGGCAAAGACATGGCAGCCGGCCGTGATACCCGAGACGCAGCCGTTGCGCGAATCCTCGACCACGGCGCACTCCTCGGGGGCAAAGCCCGCGCGCTCGCAGGCGAGCAGATACATCTCAGGGTCGGGCTTGCCGTGCACGACGTCCTCGCCACAGGTCACCGTCTCAAACTTGTCAAAGAGGCCGACCATCTTAAGGTTGCGTTCGGCCGTAGCGAGGCGCGACGACGTCGCAAGGCCCACGTGATAGCCCGCAGCCAGCAGCTCGTCGAGGCACTCGGCGGCGCCGGCCTTAAGCTCCAGTTCGGTCTTGACCATCTCGTCGCGAATCTCCTTGTGGCGGGCATAGACCGCCTCGGTGGTTTCGTGGCTGCCATAATGCTTATCGAGGAGGTCCATAACATCGGGCAGCGTGCGGCCGATAAACTGATGGATCAGCGCATCATCAATCGCGAGCCCCAGCTCAGCGGCGCCTGCCTTCCAGGCCTTAATCCCCAAACGCTCGGTATCGACCAGCGTTCCATCCATGTCAAAAATAACAGCCTTGATCATATCGGTCCCCCATCGGCTCTCGCTATCGCATTACCGCAACTCTACCGCATTTGGCAACTTGTATATAACGTATATGCCATATTGCACTTTCGTTACATAGGTAGAAGTATTATGACAAGCAGCCCGGTAGGATTATAGTTTTTGACCGAGTACATATTGGTAAGGATCGATTCATGTTTTCAGACACCACCGCACCTGCAAAGGAGCTTCAGGACAAACTCGCAGAGCTCGAGCAGCTGCTTTTGGCATACGGACGCGTTGCCATCGGCTTTTCCGGCGGCGTCGACAGCAGCTTTTTGGCCGCGGTCTGCGCCCGCATCATGCCTGCTAGCACGCTTCTCGTCCACCTCACCACGCCGTTCATCGGCACGCCCGAACAGGCTTCGTTTGAGCGATCCGTTGACGGGCAAACCAATGAGGAGCCACATTTTAAGCTCCCTGTGCTCAATCTTTCGGTCGATCAGTTGCAGCTCCCCCAAGTAACCTGCAACGATGCCAATCGCTGCTACCACTGCAAGCACGCCGGCTTTACCGCCATCGTCAACCACGCCAAGTCGCTCGGCTTTCCCACCGTCATCGATGGCAGCAATGCAAGCGATCGCGGTGACTACCGCCCCGGTATGCGCGCGGCAGAAGAGCTCGGCGTACGCTCCCCTCTTATGGAGGTCGGCTTTACCAAGGACGAAGAGCGCGAGCTGCTGCGCGCATGGGGCTATCCCGTTTGGAACCTGCCGGCGGGAGCCTGTCTTGCCACGCGCGTCCCCACGGGCGAGGAGCTTACGCGCCAGAAGGTCGATTTAATCCGCGTCTGCGAGGACTACCTGCACGAACTCGGTCTGGCGCAGGTACGCGCGCGCTTGGTCGGCGGCTGCATGCATATCGAGGCCGCGCCCGCAGATGCCACCAAGATCGCCGCCTTCGGCGGTGCCGCCGTCGACGACAAGGGCAAGGCCCCACTGCCCGCCGCTATCGAGTCCGCGCTGCGCGAGCTGGGCTGCGGCCACATCTCCCCCGAGGTCACCCCCTACATCCACGGCAACATGAACCTTTAGGTTACGCCGTTTTACAAACGGCGTAACTGCTCGGCGCTGCGCGGGCTCCGGGCACGGCAATCTGACGTTCAACTTCACGGGCGCGACCAAAAGGTCAGCGCCCGCTTGTTTCACGTCACCTTACCGCACCCGAAGCCCGCTCGCTCGCATATGCTCAACCTGGACTGCGTTAACTGACCTGCCAAAAAGGGACAGGTTTGTTTTGGCAGGTATTATCTGGTGAAACGCCGAATAGCTTTATATGCACAACCGCCGCAGCTCCATATGGGGCAAATGAATCAGTAACGTCTATCCCAAATCTTGAGTATTTGTTCGATAGAACGGCCCCTGCCGGCTCCTGCTAGACTGGTAGATTCCCAACCGTCCATCCAGGAGCCTCAATGTCGCGCAAGTCCGCCTACAAGCAAGTACTTTCCATCGGCACCGCCGTGGTGCTGGGGTTTGCGCTGTTCACAGGGTCGCTCGACGGAGCGCCCAAGCTGTTGTCGCCGCAAAGCGATGAGCAGGCAGCAGCTCTGGCCGAAAAACAAAACGAGAGTCCCAGCCGCACCGACGACGAGGCAGACTTGGTTGCCCGGCTTGAATCGGGAACAGCGAGCTCCGAGGACTCTCAAAATAGCCAAGACTCTGGCGATGGCTCTGAATCCGCCGCGACCAACATCGGTGACGACGGTTCCACGAACAGCGCCGCCACCCCCATCGACGAAGTCGAAAACCCCGATCTCGCCCGCGCCCGCGGTGTTTATCTCAGCAGTATTCCAGACTACGCCGGCAACCCCTACGTTGCCCTTCGCGCCGACAGCACGCACCCGTTGGGCATGCCGTCGTTCACGCTCGACGAGTATAAGCGCGCCACCGAAGAGGGCTGCTTTAAGAAATTCTCCAAGCTCGACAGCCTGGGCCGCACTCGCAAGGCGCTCGCCTGCGTAGGCCCCGAGTCGCTCGGACAGGGAAAGCGCGGCGATATCTCGCGTATCCATCCTGCCGGTTGGCACCAGCAGCGCTACGACTTTATTCCAGGCCAGAGCCTCTACAACCGCTGCCACCTCATCGCCTGGTCGCTCTGCGGCGAAAACGCCAACCGCAAAAATCTCCTCACCGGCACGCGCTATCTCAACGAGACGGGCATGCTACCGTTTGAAGAGCAGATTCTCAACTATATTCGCGATACGGGCAACCATGTGCTCTACCGCGTCACGCCCATGTATAACGAAGAGGAACTTGTCTGCCGTGGCGTGCGCCTTGAGGCGCAATCGGTCGAGGACCACGGCAAGACCCTCTGCTTCCACGTGTACTGTTACAACCTGCAGCCGCACGTGCAGATCGACTACGCCACCGGCCGCAACCAGGCATCCGGAGACTAGTGCCGACCGCGCCGACCGTAACCCAAAAAAGATCCGTTTTCCTCCGTCCCCAAGGAATCAAATAAGGCCGCCCCGGTTACCCAGGGCGGCCTTTTCGTCAGCACCTACATTGCAGACAAAACCACACGCTACTTGGCGCGGCCCTCCTCATAGCGCTCGACCAGCTTGGCCTGAACGTCATAGGGAACCTGCTCGTAGCCGGCGGGCTTCATGGTAAAGTCGCCCGTGCCGCGCGTGATAGAGCGCAGGCGCGTCGAATAATCCGTCAGCTCTGCCAGCGGCGCCTGAGCAATGACCACGGTGTCTCCGCGCTCATCGGTCTCCATGCCCGTCACGCGACCACGTGAGGCCGAGATGTCGCCCATCACGGCGCCGGCGTAGCTCTCGGGGATAGTCACCGTGATTTCCTCGATGGGCTCCAGCACCACCGGGTCGGCATCGGCGCATGCCTTGCGCAGGCCGATGCGAGCCGCCGCGCGAAACGCCATCTCGTTGGAGTCGACGCTGTGATACGAGCCATCGTACACAGCCACGCGAATGCCCGTAAGCGGGTAGCCTGCAATGATGCCGTCCTTCATGGTCTCCTGAACGCCCTTGTCCACGGCGGGAATGAGCGAGCGCGGAATGCGACCGCCCACGACCTCGTCTACAAACTCATAGCCGTCGCTCGTGCCGTCGGACCCAATGAGCGGCTCCACGCGCAGCCAGCAGTCGCCGTACTGACCGGCGCCGCCGGTCTGCTTCTTGTGGCGACCCTGGGCGCTTGCCGTGCGGCGGATGGTCTCGCGATACGGAATGCGGATCGGCACGCTTTTGGCCACGACCTTGGTGCGATCCTCCAAACGGTTGAGCAGGACCGAAACCTGCGCCTCACCCACGGCGGAGATGATAGTCTGGCCCGTCTCCTCGTCGCGGTCGATGCTCATGGTCGGATCGGCCTTGCAGGCCTTCTCGATAAACGTGTAGAGCTTTTCTTCGTCGCCACGGTTCTCGGCCTCGATGGCGATGCGGTACTGCGAGTTGGGGAACTTAAACGCCGCAGCCTCGACCTTGCCGGTAATCGAGAGCGTATCGCCCGTCTCGGCCGCCAGCTTGGGCGCCACGATGATATCGCCGGCATAGGCGTGACCGACCTCGGTCATGTCGCGGCCGCACATCACATACAGGTGAGCCAGACGATCGCTCTTGCGGGTGCGCGCGTTGATCAGCTCAAGGCCCGGCTCAAGCGTACCCGTCAGTACCTTGATAAAGCTGATGCGGCCCTGCTGCGGGTCGGCCAGCGTCTTAAACACAAATGCCACCGGACGGTCATCGTCACTCGAGATCTTGAGCGAGTCGCCGTCGATGAGCGGCATCTCGCCGTAGTCAGTCGGCGCCGGGAAGTACGTGGCAATGTCGTCCATCAGCGAGTTGACGCCCTGCTCCTTAATGCAATCGCCCGCAAAGACCGGCACAAAGATGCGCTCGGCGATCGCTTTCGACAGCAGGCCCTCGAGCTCCTCCTGCGTCAGCGTCTCCTCGCCTTCCAAGTACTTCATCATCAGTTCGTCGTCAGCCTCGGCCACCAGCTCGCACAGACGGTCATGGGCTTCCTCGGCCTGGGCACGATACTCCTCGGGAATCTCCGACTCAACGGCCTCGGTGCCGTTGCAATGGCGCGCCTTCATGCGCACCAGGTCGATGATGCCGTCAAAGTCCTCGCCCTCGCCCCAGGGGAGGGTCACGGCGCCCAGACGCGTGCCAAAGCGCTCCTGCAGCAGGTCCATCGTGGTCGCAAAGCTGGCCTCGGAGCGCGACAAGCGGTTTACGAACACCGCACGCGCCAGGCGCAGGTCCTCGGCGGCATACCAGAGCTTGACCGTCGTTGGCTGCGGGCCGGCCTCGGCGTCGACCACAAACAGCGCCGTCTCGCAAACGCTCATCGCAGCAAAGGCGTCGCCGATAAAATCGGGATAGCACGGAGCATCGAGCACGTTGATGCGGGCGCCCTTCCAGTCGATCGGCGCGATGGTCGTCGAGATGGAGAATGAACGCTTGACCTCTTCAGGGTCATAGTCGAGCGTGGGCTTGGTGCCGTCGTGGCCGCCCAGGCGGGCGGTCTTACCGGAAAGGTGGAGCATGGCCTCGGCGAGTGAAGTCTTGCCCACCCCGCCTTGGCCTACGAGCACCACGTTCCTTACGTTGCCGGTCTTGGGAGCACCCATGATGACCTCCTTGCAGGGCCGCGCGCAATGCGCGACGCCAACGGGGAGAGTTCGCGGTCGGTGCCGTCCCGGGAGCAGCATGGTCGGCAGTCGATCCGACTCACCCTCCAAATGTCCTATGCCACCACACTACCCTTGCAGTCGCCTGTCCATGCAGACCTTTCGGCACGCGTATGGATACGGGCGGCGAGAGGAGGGTGCGAGCTTGCGAGGCGATTATTGAACCTCGCGGATGCAAACAAAAAGCCGCCACAGACCGTAAGGCCTGCGGCGGTTTCGCCTCAATAAACAGTTGAATAAATAGCTGAGCCTATCCCTCGATACGGCTTAAGAACTCACGGGTACGCTGCTCGCGCGGATGGTCGATGACCTGCTCGGCAGGACCTTCCTCGACAATACGACCGCCGTCCATAAAGACCACGCGGTCGGCAACGTCGCGGGCAAACTGCATCGCGTGCGTCACAATCACCATCGTCATATTCTGCGCAGCAAGGTCTTTAATGACACGCAGCACCTCGGCCGTCAGCTCGGGGTCGAGCGCCGAGGTCGGCTCGTCAAAGAATAGGATTTCCGGATCGAGCGCCAGGGCGCGGGCAATACTCACGCGCTGCTGCTGGCCGCCCGAAAGCTCACAGGGCACCTTGTTCTCGTTGCCCGTCAGCCCCATCTGTGCAATAAGCTCGTGTGCGCGGGCCTCCGCCTGCTCGCGCGGGCGCTTAAGCACGCGGATCGGTGCATCGGTGATGTTTTTCATCACGGTATAGTGCGGGAACAGATTGTAGTTCTGAAACACGAGACCAAACCGCGAGCGCGCCTGTTTAGGCGCATCGCCCTTTGCGTACACCGCGCCCGAACCCGCATCCGTCGCGACGGCAAGGTCGCCAAACGAGAGCGAGCCACCGTCGAGCGTCTCGAGCAGCGTGGCGCAGCGCAGCAGCGTGGACTTACCGCCGCCCGAAGGCCCGATAATCGCCACGACCTCGCCACGCTTGACCTCGAGCGAGATATCCTTGAGTACCTCATTGCCGCCAAACGCCTTACGCGCGTTCGCTATATTCATTACCGAATTAATCATGGTAGTAATCCAATTTTTTCTCGGCGGCGCCCAGCAGCATCTCGACCACGAAGTTAAAGACCCAGTAGATCAGCGCCGCGATCGCAAACGGCACCATGCTCACCTGCGAGGCAACCAGCGCCTTGGCCGTCGAGAACATCTCGCCCACGCCGATGGCAAACGCCAGCGACGTGTCCTTGACCAGCGTGATGATCTCGTTGCCCATCGCTGGCAAAATGCGCTTGGCGACCTGCGGCATCACGATATACAGAAACGTCTGCATGCGCGAATAGCCCAGCACCTCGGCTGCCTCGTATTGACCGCGCGGAATGGACTGCAGGCCCGAGCGATAGATCTCGGCAAAGTAACCGGCGTAGTTGATGATGAACGCCACGACGCACGCCGTCCACTTGGAATCGGGCGTGAGCGAAATGCCAAACACGTAGTACGGGGCAAAGTAGATGGCAAACATCTGCAGCATGAGCGGCGTGCCACGCATGACCGAGATATAGATGCGCGCAATCCAGCGGAGCGGCGCAATTTTGCTCATGCGCATAAACGCCACGGGGATTCCCAGCGGAATCGACCCCAACAGCGTCAGCACAAACAGCTGCAAGCTGACCAAGAATCCCTGGCCAAGCATCTGTATCATGACCTGAATAGACAACCCAAGCTCTCTTTCACAGCAACTTAACAGCGAACCCAACGCTAAAGCGGGTTTTCCAGGTGCCCGAGTTTGCCGTGAAAGAGGAGCGCCGCGTACTAAATGTACGCAAGCGACGGTTTGAACGGCAAAATCGGGTGCCTGGGAAAGCCGCTATTTCAAAACCCAGTTGTCGAAGGAGAGACCGTAGCTTGAATACTTATCGCACAGGTCCTTGACCGTGCCATCCTCGTAGAGTGTCTTGAGCGACTCGGTCACGGCATCGGCGGACTTGGTGTCGCCCTTCTTAAAGCCAACGGCGTAGTGCTCGCTGGACAGAGACTTGTCGAGCTGCGTATAGGCATCGGGCTTGGCGGCAAGTTGATACTGAGCAATCGAGAGGTCACAGGCAACGGCATCGACTGCACCACTCTCGAGCTGCATAAAGGCCGTGTTGTACTCACCGATGGTATCGAGCGTGGCAAACGTCGCCGCCAAATCCTTCTGGTCGCCCTCGAGCACATCCTGTGCGGCGGAATCGGTCTGGGTAATCACGGTCTTGCCGGCAAGATCGTCCCAGCTCTTGATACCCGCGTCTTTCTTGACCACGAGCACCTGCTCGTTGAGCATGTAAGGCTCGGAGAACGTGTAGTCGTCCTCGCGGCCCTCCATGGTAAAGCCGTTCCAGATGCAGTTGATGGCACCCGAGTTGAGCAGCGTGTCCTTGGCATCCCAGTCGATAGCCTCATACTCAACATCCCAACCCTGCTTGTCGGCAACGGCCTTGGCAAGGTCGAGGTCAAAGCCGGTGTACTCGCCATCGTCGCCTACAAAGCCATACGGAGGATAGGACTTGTCAAAGCCCACGACGAGCTTCTTGGACTCCGCAGCGCCCTTCACGTCCTTGGCTGCGGCAGAACCGGCAGCGGAGCCCTTGCCGGCACCACCGCCGCAGCCAACCAGGCCAAGGCCAAGCACCGTGGCAAGCGAGCCGGCTAGACCAACAAACTGACGACGAGACATATCGGTATTCATGGTATTCCCCCTTGATGGCACTTTAGTTAGGTAAAGTGAGTCATGTAACGTTCGGAATCATACACTCTACCTTGATAAAGTACAAGAGAGGGCATGCCCGGCGCGGGCGGGGAGCGGCGCGTAATTAAGTTT
>CATVTV010000023.1:0-36198 GCA_958347015.1 uncultured Collinsella sp.
CGACGCTTCGGGGGTCCATTTTGACTCGTTCACTTCTCGGAAAAGTATTAGACCTCGAATTCACAAGCCGCTCAATGTGACAAAGGGACCGTCCCTTGTCACATTATTCAGAGCGCAGGGCCTCCACGGGATCTTTTTTGGATGCGCTGCGGGCCGGCAGCAGGCCAGCGACAACCGTCAGCAGTACCGAAATTGCAATGAGCACCAGCGCATCCCGCACGGGCAGGCTCATCAGATTGGGCACCTGTTTGGCAGCAAGCGCCCAGGCATTAACCGGAAAGCTCACGGCCATCACAACGACAATGGCAAAGACGCCGGCGATGAGGCCCTCGATAAAGGTCTCGGCATTGAATACGTTGGCCACGTTGCGCTTCGACGCGCCAATCGCACGCAGGATGCCAATCTCCTTTTTGCGTTCCAGCACGCTGATGTAGGTGATGATGCCGATCATGAT
This sequence comes from uncultured Collinsella sp., assembly GCA_958347015.1. Taxonomy (GTDB): domain Bacteria; phylum Actinomycetota; class Coriobacteriia; order Coriobacteriales; family Coriobacteriaceae; genus Collinsella. The sequence goes on from CATVTV010000023.1 coordinate 455, forward strand.
GGAGCTCACCACCAGGCTGATACTCACGAATGCGATGAGCACCAAGCTGATGGTGTTCACGATGTCGGTCACCGAGCCCATGATGATACCCATGTAGTCGGTGTACGAGATCGCCTGCTTATCGTGGCCGACGGCTTTGACCTGCTTGTTGTACGCATCGATGTGATCGAGCACACGCTCCTTAGCCTCAAAGTCACGCGGGAAAATCTTGACCGAGATGGGGTCTGCCTCGTCTGCATAGCCCAGCGTGGTCAGGTTGTTGTCGTAGGTGAGTTTCGATGCCTTCGCATAGCTCATCATGAGCGAGCTCAGGTCCTCGGCGTCCATGTTGAAATGGATAGCACGAGCAAAGGCACTCCCATCCACGTGCATGGCGCTCGCCAGGTTGGCAAAACTCGAAGACATCTGCGTCGCCATCTGACCCATGAGCCCTGCCGCGCCTGCCTTGAGCTGAGCTGACACCGTCGCCGCAATCTGATCGCTGATCGACTTCATCACCTGATCCATTGCCTGCTGCAGATACGGAGTCAGCTGCTTTTGCACATAGTCGGTCATCGCCTGCTGCAGGCGCTCGGCCAGAGCATCGCCGCCGAGCGTTTTGAGCTGGGCCAGGATTTGCTGGACCGCGGTATCACTCTCAAGATACGTCGAGAATGCGGCGGCGAGCTTTGACGCGTCCTTAAGATCTTCGGGCGACAGCGCCTTAAACTGATCAGACTGCAAAAAGCCCTCAAACAGCTGGTTGGCAAGCGTTCCCACCTGCTGCATTTGCTCGGGCGTGAGTTCCAGACCGTCAAAGATACCCGAGAAATCTGGGGTTGGCGCTTTGGCCATGATGCCGCCAAAGTCGATGTCCTTCCCAACACCCGAAAGGTCGATATCCAACCCGGACAAGTCAAGACCCGACAGGTCCATACCGCCGCCTGCACCCGAGAGCGCAGACGTATCGAACGAGAACGCGCTCTTCAGCGCCGCCTCGTCAACGCTGAACATGCTGCCCAGATCCACGCCTTGCTTGGCCTCGCCCTGCAGTTCATCGAAAGACTTGCCCGTAAAGACATCCGTCTCGGGGCGGGCGAGTTGCTCCTGCACAATCTGCGAATCGGCGGCGCGCTCCATAAGCTGGCGAGTCAGCGCATGCGTGTAGGCAATGCCCGGGGACAATGCGCTCGCGTTGGCGGTCTCGTTGGGTCGTACCACGCCCACAATGTGCACGTCGATACCGTCGGCAACCTTGGTGGCCATAAAGTCGGCGTCACCAGACATGTCGGTCCACATGCCAGTCTCTTCGTTTTTGCGATACGCATCGGCCGGCGACAGCACCTTAAACGTCGTGGACAGCGCATCGTCGTAGGTAAAGTCGGTGCCGGACTCGGGCGTCTCAATCTTGCCGTCAGCCGTCATAGCACTGTTAACCAGGTCGTTGAGCTCATCGATATCCAACGCACCGATGCTATAGAGCGTGTAGTCGCCCACCGTACCGCGGCTCGAAAGCACCATCACGGCTTCGTTGGCAGACGTGGGCCAATGACCGGCGACGACATCGTACTGGCTGTCGAGCAAGCTCTGGTCGTCAATCATCTCGTTAAAGACCGAGGTTCCCATGGATTCCATGCTCACCGTTGCCGCCGAACTTGCGCCTCCGCTCATGGCCTCGGTCATAGCGTTGGGAACAAGCCGGACGGGCTTCTCGTCGCCCTTGCCGGCACGATAGACAACCGGCGATACACCGTAGCCGTACTGAATGGCGTTGACCTCTTTATCGATTCCGTCGCCACCGGCATCGAGCCATGCCTTAAAACTCGTCATGTCATTGGACTTAACGCTCGCAAACATATCCTTTACGGCCGTGACCACGGGAATCTTATCGGTTCCCTTAGCTTTGCCACCAGTACCGTCGGATAAATCCCCGCCGTTGGACGCCTCATCATCCGTGGCCCCCTGCCCGCCCATCATGGACGACAGGTCGTAATCCTGCTTGGAAATGGTGAGCGGGTAGCTCGAGAGCGTATCCTCCTCGACCTTTTTGATGTAGCCGTTTACGCCATTGGACAGCGCCAGAATCGCTGCGATACCGATAATGCCAATCGAGCCCGCAAAGGCAGTCATGGCCGTACGGCCCTTCTTGGTCATGAGGTTTCGGGCAGAAAGCCCCAGCGCCGTCACAAAGCTCATCGAGGTTTTGCGCGTAGGCTTGGCCTCGCGGCGCGTGGCCTTGGCAACATCGAAGGGGTCGGAATCGTCGGTGATCTTGCCGTCCGCCAGGTTGACGATGCGCGTGGCGTACTGGTACGCCAGCTCGGGATTGTGCGTGACCATAATAACCAGACGGTCGCGTGCCACGTCCTTGAGCAAATCCATGACCTGCACGGATGTCGTTGAGTCCAGGGCGCCTGTCGGCTCGTCTGCCAGCACAATCTCGGGATCATTAATCAGGGCGCGGGCAATGGCCACGCGCTGCATCTGCCCGCCCGAAAGCTGGCTCGGGCGCTTGTTAACGTGCTCGCCCAGGCCGACTTTCTCCAACGCCTCGCGTGCACGCTGGCGGCGCTCGGCATGCCCCACGCCCGTAAGCGCAAGCGCCAGCTCCACGTTTTCCAAAATGGTCTGATGCGGAATGAGGTTATAGCTCTGGAACACAAAGCCGATGCGGTTGTTGCGATAGGCATCCCAATCGCGATCGTGAAAGTCCTTGGTCGAGATGCCGTCGATCAGCAGGTCGCCGGAATCGAAATGATCGAGCCCACCGATAACGTTGAGCATCGTGGTTTTACCCGAGCCCGAGGGACCCAGAATGGCCACGAACTCGTTATCGCGAAAAGATAGGCTTACACTGTCGAGCGCCACCTGCGTAAACGACTGCGTAACGTACCTTTTGCAAATGCCTTTGAGCTCCAGCATGGACGGCAACCTCTCCCACGCGGGCGCACTTGCCCGCTCTCCCCCGCCGTTCGTATTCGACGCGTTTGTCCTACTCTATCCCCATTTTTTGCCGGAACCAGTGAGGAATGTAGGGAACCGCATCAAAAAACGAACGGGACGACGTCCAAAAGAAGAGGTCCCGAGCGGGACCTCTAAATGGCGGAGATTATCTTAAAAGGTAGCGGACTACTTCGCACAGCGATACACGATCTTCGCGATGCTTTACGCGTTTTTTACTGCTCGCTATTCGCAATCGCCTGGTCGATAAGCTTGTCGAGCGCTGCGCGCTGCTCGGCGGAGTTGATGGCTCCCACGATTGGATCCCCTACGATGTTGCCATTCTGATCGATGACATACGTTGTCGGGAACGAGAACAAATTTGACGTAAACTTACCGGCCTCGCTATCCGACTTGAACCAGATGTTCTTATATGTCACGCCCTTCTTGCTCAGCACGTCCTTGGCATCTGCAATCTCGCCCTTGTTGCCATCGAGCGTAAAGGAATTGACACCCACGACCTGGCCGCCCTTCTTGGCAAGCTCCTTATTCAGGTCCTCAAGGTCGCCCAACTCGCCCACGCACGGCTTGCAAGTAGTGAACCAGAAGTTCATGACGGTGACCTTGTTCTTAGAGAACAGCTCGTCGCTGTTCACGTCGTTGCCATCCAGGTCTTTGCCCGTAAAGCTGGGGAACTTCGTCGCCTCGCTCGAAGCATTGGCACCAGCCGTCATGCCAGCGGTCGAAGCGTCGACGCTCTCGCCTGCACTCGGCGTGCTCCCACAGCCGGGGAACTCCTTCTCCAAGCTCTCGAGCTTGTCCTCGATCTCCTTGATCTGCTTCGCACCAGCCTTGAGTGTCTTAAGCTCATCCGCCGTGAACTCATCCTTGGCGCCGTCGATGGTCTTGAGCAGAAAATCGCCGTAATTGCTGCCATCCTCAATCATTGCCGAGTCTTTATTTGCCGCATTGAATACCTTTTCCCACAGCGCGTTATCACTCGAAAAGATCTCGTTCTCCTTCTGCATGAGCTTCGCATACAGCTCGGCGGCCTCGTCGGCATTGGCCGGCTTCTGCGCAGTGAGTTCTGCGATCTTAGGGTCGGAGCTCGCAGATTCGCTCGCATTGCCACCGGGCGCCGAACATGCCACAAGGCATAAGGCCAATACCGGCACCATAAACAGGGCCGCAATCTTAGAAAGCTTCATAGTCATTCCTCCGTTTTGTCGAAGCTTGTTTACTTTTTATCGGCGGTCAAGGGGAGCTTTTCCGCCGACACATCCAGGCCATAGCGATAGCTGATGGCATCGACAGGACAGGCCCCGATGCACTTTCCGCACCGGATGCATTCGGCATGATTGGGCGCGTGGACCACATCGACGTCCATCTGACAAACCTTTGAGCACTTGCCGCACGAGACACATTTGCATGCATCGACCCGGATCCCCAGTAGGGACACCCTATTCATGAGCGCATAGAATGCGCCGAGTGGACAAATCCATTTGCAGAAGGGGCGGTAGAACAAAACGCTCAGCACTACCACGGCAATGAGAACGGCAAGTTTCCAAGTAAAGAGATGTCCCAACGCAGATCGAATGCCGGCATTGGCAATGGCCAGCGGAATGGCGCCCTCGAGCACGCCCTGCGGACAGATGTACTTACAAAAGAACGGGTCTCCCATGCCCACGTCGTTAACCACCAAGACGGGCAGCAGCACCACGGCAAACAGCAGCACGACGTACTTGATGTACGTGAGCGCCTTGAGCCTTTTTGTCGAAAGCTTTTTGCCGGGAATCTTGTGCAGCAGCTCTTGTAGCCAGCCAAACGGGCACAGAAAGCCGCATACAAAGCGTCCCAGCAGCACGCCGAGCAAAATGAGCGTACCGGTAACATAGTAAGAAAAGTTGAACTTGGATGAACCTACTACCGACTGGAACGACCCGATGGGGCACGCACCCGATGCCGCGGGGCACGAATAGCAATTAAGTCCAGGTACGCAGACTGTTTTTCCCGCGCCCTGATAGATGCCGCCTTTGGCAAAGTTTGGCAGGTGAATGTTGGTAATAAGTGTTGCCGCCGCCTGAATGAATCCGCGAAATCGAGCCAAAACATGCGACGCAGTGTTTTCTCTTTTATCCAATTCCGATACACTCCAAGCACAGCCTAATCGCTTTGGCCAGCACGGCATCTGCCTCGCCACGCATAACGCCAAAGCACACCATGGCAATTCCGACGATCAACAAAGCGACCTGTACCACGGGTTTTACCGCTTTGAACAACCTGACCACTCCTTTCGTTACGCGACCATTGGACCATATCGGCTATAAAATCCGTGTTAAGCGCGATTTGAAATGTGCAAGGAGACTGTTATGCGTATTTTGATCGTCGAGGACGAGCGGGCGCTGTGCGACGCAATCGCGCGCAGCTTGCGGAACTTGGCGTACAGCGTCGACTGCTGCCACGACGGGCAGGAGGCGCTCGACCTGCTGGGCGTCGAAGTCTTTGACCTCGTGGTACTCGACCTCAACCTTCCCCGTATCGACGGCATGACCGTGCTTAGGGAACTTAGGAAAACCGACTGCGAGACCAAGGTGCTGATTCTGTCCGCGCGTGGCGAAGTATCCGATAAAGTCGCCGGACTCGATGCCGGCGCCAACGATTACCTCACCAAGCCGTTTCATCTGGACGAACTTGCGGCAAGGATCCGCAGCCTCACCCTCAGACGCTTCGCACAAAGCGACATAGTATTAACCTGTGGAAAGCTCCGCTTTGACACCAAGGCGCGCATCGCTTCCGTGGACAGCGAGGCCTTATCTCTTACGCGCAAGGAAACGGGAATCTTGGAATACCTGATGCTTAATCAGGGGCGACCGGTAAGCCAAGAGGAGCTTATAGAGCACGTTTGGGATAGCAGCGTGAACAGCTTTAGCAACGCAACCCGCGTTCACATCTCGTCGCTCCGCAAAAAGCTACGCAGCGCTTTGAGATACGACCCGATTCGCAATCGGATTGGAGAGGGCTACGTTATGGAGGATAGCGAATGAAAAGGCTTTCGCTGCAATGGCGCATAACGATTATGACGGCACTGCTCACGTGTGCAGCATGCGTGCTGACGAACTGCCTGGTCGGCTATACGGGCATGCGCTACATGGATGCTATCGGCAGCGACATCTCGGCCCTTAGCGCAGCCGGCGTAGATGCACCTCAGGCGTTTGACCCAACGAAGGGGAGCCTCGATGACGAGGTCACGATCGTCGTAAACGACGCACAGGAGTCTTTTGGCACGACAGCCTGGTACATCACGGCTGGAGTCACACTCCTTGGCGGCGTGCTGGCATACTTTGTGAGCGGCCGTGCACTCAAACCGCTACGGGCTTTTGCAGCCCAGGTTGAGCGTGTGCAGCCTGACAACCTAAGTGAAATCAGACTCAGCGAAGACGTGCCCACCGAGCTACAACGATGCAGCGCCTCTTTCAACGACATGATCGCCCGTCTTGGCGAAGGGTTCTCTGCACAGCGTCAGTTTACCGGCAACGCCGCACACGAGCTGCGCACTCCGCTCGCCCTTATGCAAGCACAGATTGAACTATTCATCTCCGAGCACTCCGGTTTGCAACCCGAAACAGCCGAGCTGCTCGACCTGCTACAAGAACAAACCGAACGGATGTCGCGAATGACCAAGGTATTGCTCGAGATGAGTGAGCTTCGCAGCGTTCCTTGCGAGGACGATGTTGAACTTGGCCCCTTGTCCGAAGAGGTCCTCACCGACCTTGCGCCACTTGCCGAAAATAAGGGCATAGCCCTCAATTGTGCTGGAGACGCTTTAGTAACCGGGAGCGACACGCTCCTCTATCGGCTGGTGTTTAACCTGGTCGAAAATGCCATCCGTTACAGCCGCCCCGACTCGACTGTCAACGTCTCCATCTGCGACAACGACAGCCACGTGTTCCTGCGAGTCGAGGACCAGGGCCCGGGAATACCCAAACAGTACCGTGAGAGCATCTTCCAACCATTCTTTCGCCTGGATAAATCCCGCAGCAGAGCATACGGCGGCGCAGGACTCGGGCTAGCGCTTGTTTGGGAGATTGCAGCGCTTCACGGTGGCGCTGTAGAGGTCGAAACAAGTTCCGAGAACGGGACTACCATGCTCGTAAGCCTTCCAAAACGATCCGCAGCGTTAACCGAACAGTAAAACGAAAGGGGTCCCGAGCAACAGGAGTACAATTGCTGCATTGTTGCCACCTGATGGGAGATGGAAGATGGACTGCGATGGCTACCCGCGCATTCCCATGCCGTTGATGTGCACTGCCTTTGTGCCGGGGCAGATTGACGCTGCGGTTGCAGGCATTTCCGACCCCGATTCGCACGCCATTGCCACGGCAGAAGCGCTGTACTTTCGCGGACAGGCCACCCTCGCCGCCAAGACGGCGCGCCCCTATCTTGACGCCACCGATCCCGCGCTGCGCTATTCCGCATGCCTTATCTGCGGATACGCCAGTCTGTCGCTCAACCGTATCGCCGACGCCCGCCGGTGCCTTGCTGGCATCCTCGATACGCCAACTGACGAGGAATCGCCCGCCGTCCACGCCACGCATATCCTGTTCGCCTCGGCCGCGAGCGTCCTGTTGCACTTGCCTTCCCCGTATTCCGCCGAAGAGTTTTATCCGCTTGCGGCGCATCTGCCCGAAGGCCTGCGCCTGTTCGCCAGCTACGTGATGGCGCATGCCCTGTACCTGCGCGGCGAATATGGCCGCAGTCTGGGCATGGCGGAAAACGCCCTGATCATGAAACAGGGAAGCTATCCCATCTCGGAGCTGTTCCTGCACCTGTCGGCTTCCATGGCATGCATGAGCCTCAAGGATATCGACGCCGCAAAAACGCACTTCGGAGCCGCTTGGGACACTGCGCGTCCCGACGGCCTTATCGAACTCATCGGCGAACACCACGGCCTTTTGCAGGGACTCATCGAGGCATGCCTAAAATCGCAATACCCTGACGATTTCGCACGCATCATCGAGATCACGCACCGCTTCAGCTACGGCTGGCGGCGCATCCACAACCCCGATTCGGGCGAGGACGTGGCCGACGATTTAACGACCACGGAGTTCACCATGGCCATGCTTGCCTGCCGCGGATGGACCAACGCCGAAATCGCACGCCACATGGGAGTATCGCCGGGCACCGTTAAAAACCGCCTATCAGGAGTGTATGCCAAGCTTGGTATCGGAACTCGCGCCGAGCTGATTGCCCACATGTTGCGCTAGCGGCCAAACTGCCCGGCGCATCGAAAGCGCTCCGGGGGCCTGACGCTTTCGCGCACTCAAATTGGACATTTTGGCCATGGAACGGCACTACCGCCACGGGGCACCTTCTCGCAAAATAGGATTATTTCCTCCGATGTTTGCGGGATGGGAGCCAAAGATGCTTGATCGCCGTTCGTTACTTGTTGCCGGAGCATCCTCGCTGGCGAGCATTATGTTGCCGCGCGTGCCGGGAAGCGCAAACGCCTTCATATTGCCGTTCGCGCCCACCGAAGCCTATGCCGACGAAGAAGACCCCTTCAGGGTGCTCGTTCTCTCGCGCACCATGTTTGGTGTGGTCGTGGTCGACGTCGCCAACAAGAATACGCCCATCGCGGGTGCCCAGGTCACGCTCGCGTCGCGTTATGCCGCGGGCAAGCAGCTCTCCGCCACTACCGACGACGAGGGCACGGCCATCTTTGAGGTCGCCCCTCTTGCGGAAGGCTACGTGGACGAGACGACGCTTCTCGACGCGTACGACTTTAACGGCGGCATCTCCATTAGCATGGCGGGCTACCGTGATGTCGAGATTCCCCTTGCGCGTATCCAGGGCGGCACCGCCATAACCGCGCCCACGCGTCCGCTCTCCGATGGCGAGCCGTACTTTCGACAGCTCACGTTCGACGAGTGGGACATCCAGTACGCTGAGGCTACGTTCATGGCATTGCCGAAGAACGACACGGCAAACGAGCAGCCCGATACGCACGCCTTTACCGTGCAGGCGCATCTGCCACAGGGTGGACAGGCAACGCTGCGCATCAACAAAGTGACGCCTGCCGCGGGCAGCTCACCCGAAACCGTCACGCAGATTGGCCAAGTCAAGGCCAGCGCATCGGGCGCGGATCATCTGGCGACGTTCACGCTCGAAGACACGTTCCTCGATGCAGCGTCGGGCCTTCTGGAAGAAGGATGCAAGCTGCGCTTTGTGCTCGACTACCAGGGCAAGACCTATACACTCTCCTCCCCCATGGCCGTTGTCACCGCGCCGGCTGCAAAGGCAGAATCGGGCTCGACCACCATCATTCCCACCACCATGGACCAAGAGATCACCCCGTTTGATTTCCCAGCGGCGTTTCCCGGCATTGGCGGCAACAAGTTCACCTGCTGGATGCCCGCGTTCCCCATTCTGTTCGATTTCTCGTTTGCCGGATACGTGCTGTTTGGCGGAGGATACAAACCGGTCGGTTACATAAACGATTCGGGCAATCCGGATCCGGAGTACTGGAAGAAGTCACCGCGTGAGTCGGGTGCCAAGCAGGCAAACCGCTACCTCGACGAAATGGAGGGGAAGTGGAATCAGTACAAGAGTATGAGTGCCGGTTCGGGCACCGATCCAAGGAGCACCAAGCTGCTTCGCCACCATTGCACGCTGCTGTTCACGATGGATATCGCCACACAGCTGTACGGCTCGCTCGCCTACGATTGGGTGGGCAAAACCTGGGGCAACAACAACGACCCCGCATACGGCAATATTAAGGCCCTCTTCCAGGTAAGAACCGACCTCAATTGGACCGAGCAGTTCACCTTGGGACCGGTGCCGTTTTTCCTAAACGTCAACCCCTGGGTGCTGGCAAAACTGGCGCTCGCCGTGGGTGCCCACACGCACGGCGGCGGCGCGGCGTTTTTTAAAAACATTTCGCTCGACTATTCCAACACGTCGGGCTCATTCACTATCCAGATCGGGCTTGCTGTCACCTTTGGAGCCGGCGTTGCAGGCGTCGCTTCGTCTGCCGTGCGCGGCGCTGCATCCCTCACGCTGTTCATTGGGTACGAGAAGGCAGATGGACACCAGCTTCCGCGACTGCGCGTGGGTGCAGACGTCGATGTCGATGTGATACTCCAGTTTGTGATGTTCAAGTGGACCACCAAGGCTTGGTCGGGGTCGTGGCCCACACTCCTCGATTCGTGGAATATGTCGGTGAACAATGGCAACCAGTATGTGCTCCAACGCTCTGAGCTCGCATTGGGTGGGGATACGCCTTACACGCTGGATGCCTGCTTCGGCACGCCCGGCAACATCGAGGCGGGCGGCGTGCCGCAATTTATCGCATCGGCCACCATCGTCACCAACGCCGAGCTACTCGCACGCGCCGAGGTTGCAGCCACCGCGATAAACGTCGCGCCTGTCGTGCGCGATTGGGATCAAGCGGTCACGCGCATTGAGCTCGAGGCAGATGCAGAAAGCGACGACACGGGACAAATCGAGCATTTCGTCCATGCACTGATAAAGAACGACGAAAACGCCGCGCCGATGTATGCGTACACCCATATCGGGCAGGCGAAGGGTGCCGTTGCGGACCCCAACGCCAATTCTGCTGGTGTATCGGAGGACGAGCGTGGCGGCATCAAGCCCTCGAGCGACAACGTGCTGTTTACTGGCGTGCTCAGCGAAGCTCACATGAAGCTGGCAATGATCGCCGGCGTAGAATGCCTGTTCCGTATCGCCTCGGTGCGCTACGACGACAATGGCCGCTCGCGCCTGGTGGTGCACACAAAGGCAAACGGCACGTGGTCTGCCCCCATGCCCGTGGACTTCCCCCTTGGCTTTGGCGAGGGCGACGTGGAGCGCGACGGCATATTCGATTACGACTTCGACGTAGTGGAATATACGGACGGAAGAGAAAACCAGGACGCCTACGTGCTGCTGGTTTCGGGCGAGCGCCCCGACGGCGACAACACCCTTTTCGATACGGCAAGCACAGCCGGCATACTGTCCGTTGTGCGCCTGCGCATAAGCAACGGCGGAGTTCGCGTGATATCGCACACGTCGTGGCGCAGTATCTCGCGCGGCCGCCTGCAAGAGGATGGCTACCATTGCCTGCAGTGCCCACGCATTACGGTGGGCAAGACGCTAGTCGACGGGCGCCTGTCGGGTGCCTACCTCCACCGCCGCGGAACCACCGCAGAAAAGGCGCTCGGCAGCGAGGCAGAGGTCTCGCTCGAGTGCTTTACCCTGTGGTCAGATGATTTGGGCGACAGCCTGACGTTCCGCCAAGTTCTCCGCTTTCCGCAAGCACCGTCGAGTATCGAGCTGGGTGAGCCCGAGAATATCAACGGCAAAATGGTGGTGCCCGTTGCATACGAGACCGCAGACGGTTGCGGCTGCGCATCGTACGCCGTGATCGGCCAGTCCATCGCGGGCTGGGGCGTTATGTCGCCAGATGCCACAGTACCCCACGCGGTGCCGTGGCCGCAGCACACGGGCTTTTTGGCAACTGTCAACGAGCAGCTGCAGCATGTTACGTGGACGCGAGGCGCATCGGCATTTGCAACGCAGCCCGTGGGTGCCGCAGGCTGTGGCCCGGCATCGTTTAGCGTAAGCAACAACGGCAGGTGCGTGCTCTATGTAGAGAACACCGATGGCAAGGTGGGACAAACCTACGACGAAGAAGGCAACCCGGTTGCAGTGATGGGCAAGCACTTCCGCATCTTCGCCAGCACCTTGGCGGGCGATCTGTTCACGGAGCCGTTTGTGATGTGCGAGCTGGACCATCCCGTCGATCAGATAACGACATTTTTGACGTCGGGAGGCATGCTCTCCGCGCTCGCCACGCACATTGTGAGCGCGGAGAAGAGCGAGGCAGAGCTGCACGACATCGAAGTGCCCTTGGTGGCGTGTGCCACTCCGACGGGCGCCGTTGCTACCTCGGGCGCGGTGGTGCCCGGAGCAGCAGGCGAATCCTTCATGGTCACGGTGCGAAACGACGGCAACACCTTACTGACCGCCGGCACGATCGATCTGTACCGAGAGGGCTCCAGCCAGCCGTTCTCCAGCGCATCCATCGGATTCGGAGTGAACGCACGCATGGCTTCGATCTACGATCCAGAGCTTGCCGAGGACGCTTCGGCCAACGATATGGCACACGTGAAGTACGCGCTCGAGACGCTGGGCGCACGTTTTGCAACGCACCCGCTGGTAGCCGACAACGGCAACGCCGTGCTGGCACCGGGTTGCACGGCACAGTTCCGTATGAGCTTCGCCATCCCCGAGAGTTGGAGCGACGAAGTGGGCAAACGCGTAACGCTGTATGCGAAGGCGCGTAATCTGGTGGCGCTCGATCCCGTAACGCTCGAAGAAATTCGACCGGGCGCGAACTCGGCGCTGGGTGCTGTACTGCACGAGTTCCACGTGCCCGACGCGGCATGCGAACGCTCAGAAGTTCAGGTCGGCGTATGCGACAGCGCGGACGCCACAGGGCTTCACGACGCCCCGATGACGGCGGACGGCGATGGTGGCTCAAGTGGCGGCGGTACTGACGAGGGCGGCGGCTCCGGCGGAAGCAGCTCCGGCAGTGGCAAGGACCACGGCAATAACAAGCGCTCCGGAAAAGCGGGCGCGCTTGCGGGCACGGGCGATGCCAACGCTCCCCTCACGGCAGCCGCTGCAGCACTCGCCGCGGCAGGCGCCGGCCTCGTCGCCTACAGTGCCCGCCGCACGGCGCTCGAGATCGACACCGCCAATGAGGCCAATTCGGATAGGCCTCGCTAGCTCCTAGTTACTTTTGTGAGAGGCGCCGACTCGGCTCATCGAACATCAAATGGGCTGGTTCTGAATACCCAGAGCCAGCCCATTACGCATTAGATGTCGTCAGAGGAGTCGAGTTCTGCCTCGAGCTTGGCACGGCGTCTTTTCGCCGTGAAAAACGTTGCGCACAGGGCAGCAAACGTGGCCGCGAAAATCGTCGCACCGCAGAACACGCCCGTGGCCAGGTTCGCCAACCAAAAGACGCTTTCGAGCGGTACGATCTGCGCCTCAGCGATACAGCGCATTGCGGCAATAACAAGAGCGAACGCGGCGCCGCTAAGACCGCTGACAAGCAGGAAATATCCAACAGGAAGATGCTCGGTTTGCCCAAAACGATTGGTATCGACATAGCCCTTCCGCGTTTGCAGTCCTGCGCAAATCAACATCACGAGAACGAGCCACAAATACATGGCTGCCTCGAACGGCGTTGCAAAGCCATGCGGCATTTCACTGGCGTCGCTGTGAACCCACGCAACCTGTCGAGCTATAAACTGGTAGAAAAAGATCATCAACATGCCAAACGAAAGCAGCACGAAACCAATCTTGTAGATCTTCGCGCTCTCGGCCTCCAGGCGCTCATCCTTTGGGCCGGCATATTCACGCCACTTTTGCACGAGTTTTAAATCGTCAAATTTCATAGCGAACTCCTAAAGAGCGTCAGGGTCGACGTCGCTCTCGTCTTCCCAAAACAAGTCGTTCAACGTAACGCGTAGCGCTTTACAGATTGCCACGCACAAATTGAGCGTGGGGTTGTAGCCGCCCGCCTCGATCAGGCCGATGGTCTGGCGCGTAACGCCCACGGCCTCGGCCAAGTCAGCTTGCGAAAGGCCAACCGCCGCGCGCGCCGCCTTCATGCGTAGGTTCTTTTTGCCCGGCATGGAGTTCCTTTTGTAGTAATGGACAGATATCCGTTGCAACATGACAGAAATATATTGCATATATCAGACAATGTCAACTATATCTGTCATTATGAAAACCATATTCGTCATCGCCATGCGGACATTACAACTTCGGTTCACTATTCAAACTTACTCGGACAGAACCGACTCGGTTTTGTCCGAGTAAACGAATCTCCATCGAACTCCGAACGATTGTTCGATGGATTTCGTGTTGGTTGGAATCGTCTGTGGGCTGGGCTATGCTACCTTGACTATCTATATGACTTAAACGCAGCAAGGGAGCACCGAGAGAGCGAGTATGGCAAAAAACACCGCAAACTATGGTAACGACAGTATCCGCCAGCTCAAGGACGAGGAGCGCGTACGCCTGCGTCCCGCCGTCATCTTTGGCTCGGACGGACTCGACGGCTGCGCGCATGCCGCCTTCGAGATCCTGTCCAACGCCGTTGACGAGGCGCGCCAGGGCTACGGCAAGCTCATCACCCTTACCGCTTTTCGCGATGGCTCTATCCAGGTAGAGGACAACGGCCGTGGCTGCCCGCTCGACTGGAACCCTTCCGAGAAGCGCTTTAACTGGGAGCTCGTCTTTTGCGAGCTCTACGCCGGCGGCAAATACAATAACAACCAGGGCGGCGACTACGACTTCTCGCTCGGCACCAACGGCCTGGGCTCCTGCGCGACTCAGTACGCTTCCGAATACATGGACGTCACGGTTTGGCGCGACGGCAACAAGTACTCCCTGCACTTTAAGAAGGGCAAGGTTGTCGGCGCCAAAAAGAAGGCACTCGAGATTGAGCCCAGCGACGAGAACCGCACCGGCACCACTATCAAGTGGCGCCCCGATCTTGAGGTCTTTACCTCGATTAGCATTCCCCACGATTGGTATCGCGAGACCATGCGCCGTCAGGCCGTGGTCAACGCCAACGTGACCTTCCGCCTGCGCATCGAGGGCGACGATGGCGAGTTTTCCGAAGAGGACTTTTGCTACCCCAAGGGCATCGAGGACTATGTGCTCGAGAAGGTCGGTACCGACTACCTTACCGAGCCCTTCTTTATCGAGGCCGACCGCCGTGGTCGCGACCGTGAAGACCTGCCCGACTACAATGTAAAAATCACTGCATGCATGTGCTTCTCGCGCACCTTCACGATGCAGGAGTACTACCACAACTCCTCCTGGCTCGAGAACGGCGGTTCGCCCGAGAAGGCCGCCCGTAGCGCTCTGACCAGCGCCATCGATGCTTATATTAAGCAACAGGGCAAGTACAACAAAAACGAGAGCGGCATTAAGTGGCAGGACGTCCAAGACTGCCTGGTGCTGGTGACCAACTGCTTCTCCACCCAGACGTCTTACGAAAACCAGACCAAGAAGGCCATCAATAACCGCTTTATCCAGCAGGCCATGACGGCATTCTTTAAGGAACGCCTCTCGACCTACTTGATCGAGAACAAAGACGCCGCCAACAAAATCATGGAGCAGGTGCTCATCAACAAGCGCTCGCGCGAGAATGCCGAGAAAACGCGCCAGAGCATCAAGACCAACCTGCAGCAGAAGACCGACATGGCCAACCGCGTGCAGAAGTTCATCGACTGCCGCTCCAAGGACAAGAGCCGTCGCGAGATCTACATCGTAGAGGGCGACTCGGCAGCAGGCGCCATTCGTACGTCGCGCGATGCCGAGTTCCAGGGCGTCATGCCCGTCCGAGGCAAGATTCTCAACTGCCTGAAGGAGGACTATCCGCGCATCTTTAAGTCCGACATCATCATGGACCTCATGCGCGTGCTGGGCTGCGGCGTGGAAATCAAAGACAAGCGCATCAAGAACCTTGGCGCCTTCGACCTGGACAACCTCAACTGGAACAAGGTCATCATCTGTACGGACGCCGACGTCGACGGTTATCACATCCGCACGCTCGTGCTCACCATGCTCTATCGCCTGGTGCCCACACTTATCGACGAGGGCTACGTGTATATCGCCGAGTCGCCGCTCTACGAGATCAACTGCAAAGAAAAGACCTACTTTGCCTACACCGAGCTCGAGAAGAACGGCATCCTCAAAGAGATCGGCGACCAGAAGTGTTCCATCAACCGCTCCAAGGGTCTTGGTGAGAACGATCCGGACATGATGTGGCTCACCACCATGAACCCCGAGACGCGCCGCCTGATCAAGGTGGAGCCCGAGGACGTCACCAAGATGGAAACCATGTTCAACCTTTTGCTGGGCAACGACGAGGCAGGCCGCAAGCGCCATATCTCCGAGCACGGCAAGGAATACCTGGACCAGCTGGACCTGCAGTAGCAGCAAATCGATAACGACGGCCCATAAGAAGTTCAAGAGGAAATCGTGGCAAAGAAGAAGACGAAGAACCAGCCAAAGAAAAAGCAGGTCAACGCCGAAAACGTCATCGGCCTGCACTCCGAGGTCACCGACCAGCCGATCACGCAGACGCTCGAGGTCAACTACATGCCCTACGCCATGAGCGTCAACGTCTCGCGTGCGTTCCCCGAGATCGACGGCTTTAAGCCCTCGCACCGCAAGCTGCTCTACACCATGTACAAGATGGGTCTGCTCAAGGGCGAGCGCCAGAAGAGCGCCAACATCGTGGGCCAGACCATGAAGCTCAACCCGCACGGCGATGCCGCGATCTACGAGACGATGGTGCGCCTGGCGACGGGCAACGAAGCGCTGCTTGCGCCCTTCGTGGAGTCGAAGGGCAACTTTGGCAAGTACTATTCGGGCGACCTGAGCTACGCCGCCTCGCGTTATACCGAAGCCAAGCTCTCCCCCATCAGCGCCGAGATCTTCAAGGACATCGACAAGGACCCGGTCGACTTCGTCGACAGCTACGACGGTGCCATGAAGGAGCCGCGCCTGCTGCCCACCACGTTCCCCAACATCCTTGTCTCGGCCAATAAGGGCATCGGCGTCGCCATGGCGTCCGACATCTGCGGTTTCAACCTTAACGAGGTCTGCACTGCCACGATGCACTACCTGCAGGACCCCGACTGTGACCTGCTCGAGTACATGCCCATGCCCGACTTCTCGACCGGCGGCGAGATCATCTACCGCCGCGAGGAGATGGAAAAGATTATCGAGACCGGCCTTGGCAGCTTCCAGATCCGCTCCCGTTGGCGCTGGATTCCCGAAGAGCGCATTATCGAGGTCTACGAGATCCCCTACACCACCAAGACCGATGTCATTATCGAGCGCATCGTCAAGCTCTCCAAAGAGGGCAAGGTCAAGGAGATCGCTGACATCCGCGACGAAACCGACCTCTCGGGTTTGCGCATCGCCATCGACCTTAAGCGCGGTGTCGACCCCGACAAGCTCATGGCCAAGCTCTATCGCTCGACCACGCTGCAGGATTCGTTCTCGTGCAACTTCAACGTGCTCGTCGACGGCTATCCCCGCGTTATGGGTGTGCGCCAGATCCTGCACGAGTGGGTCAAGTGGCGTATTGAGTCCACGCGTCGCCGCATTAACTTTGACCTGGGTAAAAAGTCCGAGCGCCTGCACCTGCTGCACGGCCTCGAGGCGATTTTGCTCGACATCGACAAGGCCATCGCCATCATCCGCGGCACCAAGCTCGAAGCCGAGGTCGTGCCCAACCTTATGAAGGGTTTCGACATCGACGAGACCCAGGCCGAGTTTGTTGCCGAGCTTAAGCTCCGTAACATCAACGAGGAGTACATCCTCAACCGCACCAAGGACATTGCCAAGCTTGAGGGCGAGATTGCCGAGCTTGAGGAGATCCTCTCCAGCGAGGAAAACATCAAGAAGGTCATCAGCGACGAGCTGGCCGCGGTCAACAAGAAGTACGTGATGCCGCGCCGCACGGGCAGGATCGAACCCCATGAGGTCATCGAGGTGAGCTTGGAGCCCGAGGTCGAGGAGTACCCGGTTACGATCATGCTCTCGCGCGATGGCTACCTTAAGAAGATGACGGACCGCGTACTCAAGAAGGCCGCTACGCTCAAGTACAAAGACGGCGACAAGCCCTTTATCGAGTTCCCGTCCTCCAACACCCACGAGCTGCTGGTCTTTACCAACAAGAGCCAGGTGTACAAGTGCAAGGTCGCGGCGTTTGAGGACACCAAGTCGGCCCAGCTGGGCTCGTACCTGCCGACCGATCTTGAGATGGAACCCGACGAGAGCGTCATCTGGGTCATCGACCCCGAGGACTATAAGGCCGACGTGCTGTTCGTCTTTGAGAACGGCCGCGTGGTGCGCGTCGCACTTGCCGGATACGTCACCAAGACCAACCGCAAGCGCCTCAAGAACGCCATCTACGGCGGCAGCAAGCTGCTATATGCGCAGGTGCTCAAGGAAGATCGCGACATCGCACTGGTCTCGAGCGACTACCTCCTGATGAACTTCAACACGTCGCTGCTCAAGACCAAGACGACCACCAACACGCAGGGCGTCCAGGCCTTTACGGCCAAGAAGGGCCGCTCTGTCACCACCGTCGGCACGACCGAGGAAATCCTTGGCGCCGGCGTCTCGGCCGAGAAGTTCACCGCACAGAGCCTCCCCTCCGCCGGTGCCCTTATGAAAGAAAACGACATGCCCAGTCTGTTTGACTAGGACAGCGGCAGAACCGCCATAAGCTCTCAAAACGGTGGGGCCCGAAGCGCAGCAACATCGCGCTCCGGGCCCCGCTCGCTGCAACGCAGTCAGAATAATAGGAATCCCCGTTTTTCACTCCCGCAACCCCACGGCACAAGGCATGTTAAGCCGTTAGTAAAACTTGCAAAAGTTAGCAAAAGTTGCAAAAATTAGCAAAACTTGCAAAGGAGCTACCATGGAGTACAGCAAGAACCCCTTTACCCCAACATTTGGAAGCGTCCCTCCCTTTCTAGCGGGTCGCGAGCATATCCTGCGTGACATCAACCGTGGCTTTATCAACGGCCCGGGAGATCCCAACCTGTCGACTATTTTTACGGGCGCAAGGGGAACGGGCAAGACGGCGCTTCTCTCGCTCCTTTCAGAAACGGCGCTTGAACACGGCTGGATCGCAGCAAATGTCTCCGCCATGCCAGGCATGCTCGAAGATATTATCGAGCGAACCAAAGAAGCCGCAGATAGCTACCTCTCACAGCCTCACGCGCGCATAAACGGCGTTCAAATTGGTCCAGTGGGCATCGATTGGACATATGCTCAAGAGGCCCAGGGCAACTGGCGCACACGCATGAATGGCATCTTTAAGCAACTCGAAAAACATGACATCGGACTTCTCATCACCATCGATGAAGTCACAGTCGATCTCGAAGAAATGCTTCAATTTGCCTCTGTTTACCAGCACTTTGTGCGCGAAGGTAAAAAAGTCGCCCTACTCATGGCAGGACTACCCTACAAAGTATCGGCACTGCTACGCAACGATTCCGTCTCGTTCCTCAGACGTTCCCAATATCATCAATTAGGACGAATCACTGACGTTGAAATTGCAAACGCATTCCGCAAAACCGTTGAGGCCGGAGGCCGCTCAATCACACCAGAAGCGCTCGAGGATGCTGTGAAGGCCGTCGACGGATTCCCCTACATGATGCAGCTCGTCGGATATCGCACTTGGGATGTTTCGGAGAGCTCGCCCAAAATCAGCGCATCTGATGTCCAACAGGGTTCTCTGCTTGCCCGCATGGAACTGCGCGATCGCATTCTCGAAACGACCTATCGGGAGCTTTCCGATAAAGACATTGAGTTTTTACTCGCGATGCTGCCCGATTCTGGACCCAGCAGGGTCTCAGAAATTGCCAAGCGTATGGGCGTCGCCAGCAACTATGCAAGCCAATATAAACGCCGCCTCCTCGAGGACGGCGTCATCGGAGAGCGCGGGCGTGGTCTCGTTGGCTTTGACATCCCCGCATTCAGGGAGTTCCTGAGCGAGAAGGCCTCCTAGCACGCCAAGATTGTCCGCAAGGGCAACGGCATATGGCAATCAACGATTCACCTGGCAAGGACGGCAAGCATTTCCGTCAACGCTGATTGCCATGCGCTCCTCTTGTCCTTAGGCGAGCTTGCGGGCGAGCTCTCGCACCTCTTCTAACTTGGGCGACGATGCCATGCTGTCGCGCTCGGTCATGCCGCTGATGGTGACAATGCCCTGGTCCTCCCACTTGCAGTACGCGCAGGTTGACTTGTACATGGCGATCGCCGCGTCATAGACGCCCTCGCTGTGGCTATCGAGCAAAAGGGCCGTCTTGGTGAACGGGAAGCCCGTGGCACCGAAGGCGTATAGACGGTCGATGGCGGCCTTCTCCTGCGCAGTGATATCAAACCAGTAGATGGGCGAAGCGAAGACAACCATATCGGCGCCTTTCAGTGCCTCGATCACGTCGGCCATGTCGTCCTTCTGCACGCAGGTGCCCTCATGGGCAAAGCAGTATTGGCATCCCAGGCAGCCGGCGATCTTTTTGCCGGCAACGCGGATGACCTCGATCGTATGGCCGGCCTCGCGCGCGGTCTCGGCAAACGCCTCGACCATGGTGTCGGTATTGGCACCCTTGCGCGGGCTACCACTCAATACAACGATATTCATAGGATTCCCTCTCCTTCATGCTGCAGGCGCGCAGCATGTTTTCTTGTAACCAAAACGAATGGAGTTAATCAATCGCCTCGTTTCAGCTACTCCCACTCTTGAGAAGAATCGTTGCTGGAGGCTTGGCATTAAATCAAGGCACGCCTTATTTCAGATATTCCTCAAAGAATGCTTTCAGTTTTTCAAACGGAATGATGTCCATCTGATCGTAAAGGTCGGTGTGGCTGGCACCAGGGATAATGAGCAATTCCTTGTTGTCCCCCGTCAGCTTGCCGTACGCGGTTTCGCTGAAATAGCGGGAGTGCGCCTTCTCGCCATGCACCAGCAGTACCGCAGAGCGGATTTCGCTGCTATATTGCAAAACCGGCATATTCAAAAAGGACAGCGAGGACGTCACATTCCAGCCACTGTTGGAGTTCAGGCTGCGGGGATGGTAGCCTCGCGGAGTTTTGTAGTAGGCGTAATAGTCCGCTACAAACTGCGGCGCGTCCTCCGGTAGCGGATCGACCACGCCGCCCGCCAGCGCATAGCCGTCGTTTTTATAGTCCTCGGTGCGCTGCACGTTCAACGCTTTCCGCTTTTCAAAGCGCGCCTGCTCGGAATCCTCGGCGTCAAAATAGCCGTTTGCGGTCACGCGGGTCATATCGTACATGGTCATAGCCGCGGTAGCTTTGATACGGGTGTCGATGGCCGCCGCATTGACTGCCATGCCGCCCCAACCGCAGATACCGATAATGCCGATACGCTCCGGGTCAACGCTTTCCTGCACGGAGAGGAAATCCACCGCTGCGCAGAAGTCCTCGGTGTTGATGTCCGGGGATGCCACATAGCGGGGCGTACCGCCGCTCTCGCCGGTATAGGACGGGTCAAAGGCAATTGCGAAAAAGCCCAGCTCCGCCATTTTCTGCGCGTACAGACCGGAGGACTGCTCCTTCACCGCGCCAAACGGGCCGCTGACGGCGATGGCAGGCAGCTTGCCCTCCACGTTCTTTGGCACGTAGACGTCGGCCGCCAGCGTGATGCCGTATCGGTTGTGAAAAGTCGCCTTGCCGTGCTCAACCTTGTCACTTTTGGGGAACACCTTGTCCCATTCCTGCGTCAGTTTCAACTGCTCCATGCCTAAGCCTCCTTGTCGGTCGCTTTAAGGTATTGCTCGTCGACCACGGGCTCCAACCACTCGTTGCAGGCCTCCTCGCCCGGAACTTCCACCGCGAGATGGGAGAACCAGCTGTCGGGCGCCGCACCGTGCCAGTGCTTTACGCCCGCGGGAATATTTACAACGTCGCCAGGGCGCAGCTCCTGTGCCGGTTTGCCCCATTCCTGGTAAAGCCCTCGGCCAGCCACGCAGACGAGGATCTGTCCGCCACCGCTTTTGGCGTGATGGATGTGCCAGTTGTTGCGGCAGCCGGGCTCGAACGTCACGTTGTAGACGCCGACCTGCTCGGTGGAAAGGGGCGCGAGGTAGCTTTGCCCAATAAAGTACTTCGCAAATGCGTCGTTGGGGGCACCGATGGGAAAGGCCATCTCGTTTTGATGCTTGATTCGTGCGTCGACGGCATCACTATCCGCCCAGACCTCCTTCGCCATGCGAAAGGCCGCCCACGCCTTGGGCCATCCCGCATAAAACGCCGCATGCGTAAGGATTTCCGCTATCTCAGTCCTGGTCACCCCGTTGTTCTTTGCGGACATCAGATGGTATTGGAACGAAGAGTCCGTCAGCCCCTGTGCCATCAAGGCAACCACCGTCACCACGCTGCGATCTCGAAGGGAAAGCCCGTCTTCTCGGCTCCACACCTCGCCGAACAGCACATCGTCATTGAGCTGTGCAAATTTGGGGGCAAAGTCCCCCAGGGTATCCCTGCCCGCCGTCTGCTTAATTGCCATGTTTGATTCCTCCTGTCGATGGTTTTGAGTGCAAAACTGCTTCCGCGCGGTCAAGCTGCCCGCCTAGATCCCCATGCCCATTCGTCGCGCCTGCTCAAGGGCGGGGTGCCCGGCGATTCCGCCCACACCGTTCACGCCACCGGCGAAAACCGTTTTGCCCATTACGGACCACCCCTTGCGCTACCGATTTGTATTGACGAGAATGAAGGTAATACCTAAACCTGACTTTAGGTCAAGGAATGAATTCGAGATTTATTCGGAGGGGCCATGTACACAATCGGACAGGTGGCGGAGATGTTCGGTCTGCCCGCCTCAACGCTGCGGTATTACGACAAGCAGGGATTGTTCCCGGGGCTGGAGCGGATGTCCGGCATTCGCCGATTCGGCGATACGGAACTCGAGGCGCTTCGGGTCATCGAATGCCTGAAGAAGGCGGGAATGGAGATCAAGGACATCCGTCTGTTCATGGAATGGTGTGCAGAGGGTCCATCAACATACCCCCAGCGCAAGGCCATGTTCGAGGAGCGGAAGGCCCACATGGAGTCGGAGATCGCGAAGATGAACCGTGCCCTGGACATGTTGAAGTTCAAATGCTGGTACTACGAGCAAGCGATTCAAGATGGCAGCGAGGATAGGCTGGAGACGCTGATTCCCGACAATTTGCCGGAAGAAATCAAAGGCGCCTACGAAAACGCACACGCTCGATAAAGCCGTTCGCTATCCATGGGACTCTGGCAAGGAGCTCCTTCCGAACAGAACGAAAAAGAAAGCCTCCGAACCAAAAGGTCCAGAGGCTGTTATTTCCGCTATTCCCACTCGGCAATAGGAGTCACTGGCCAAAAGCTTGTCAACATCAAAACAAGTCCTCAATCTATCGATTCTACGTGAGGCAATGGTCCCCATTTGATGCCCGCACTGTTTGCGCACTAGGGAGCAAAAGAATCTGGCCGCCGCTCAAATAAGATTACCGCCATCTTGCATAAACGACGCCATGTTAAGGTGCCTGACGCCATCCCTCTCCTGCAATAGAGGATCAAGCGTGAACAAGTAGCGCGGATACCCATCCCTGATGTGGCCGAACGGCCTGTACTCGCGCTCCTCGACGCCTCTGTCGGCAATCGACATAGAGACCTGGATGTAGGCGTAAGCATTGCGCCTACGAGCGATGAAGTCACACTCGAGCTTCCCAATACGGCCCACAGAAAGCTCGTACCCGCGCGATGCAAGATAGAGGTAGAGCACGTTCTCCAACGCCGGCCCGTAGTTAATCCTCGCATCCGTGTTCATGGCGAAATAGAAGCCGGGATCAGCCAGGTAGTACTTCTCTTCGCGGATAAGCGATCGCCGAGACTTGAGATCGAACCTCGAGCAGCGATAAAGGATCTTCGCGTCAACAAGAATCTGGATATACCGATTGAGCGTTTCGCGCTTGATGGGAATCTTCTCGACATCATTGAAGTACGCAAGGAGGTTCTTCAGGTTCGTCGGCGCACCAAAGTTGTTGATGAGATACGTCTGGACGGCATCGAAAACCGAGACATTCTTAATCTTGTTCGAATGTTTGACGTCCTTTTCAAAGATCTCATGAATAACACTCTTGATATAGGTGCGCTTTTCATCCTCGCCCTCATACTCCAACGCTTTGGGAAATCCTCCAAGGGTCAGGTACTCGGTAAACTCTCCCACGAGAACGTCATTGACAAGCTTGCCGAGAAAACGCTTCATATCGATATATTCCGCAAAGTCGAGTGGGAACACCTCGAACTCGATATAGCGACCCGTCAGCTTTGTAACAAGCTGCCCAGAAAGCAGATATGAATTCGAACCGGTAATGAAGATGGACCAACCGCCATCTGTCCGGTAGCCGTTGATAAGCAGCTCGAATTCCTCTACGTTCTGAATCTCATCGATGAAGAGGTACTTCGTCCCCTCAGTGTCTGCTGGGGTCGACATGTCAATCAGATTTTCGAGCTCATCGGTCGTCTTGACCTTCCTGTTCTCCCGTGAGTCAAGGTCGATATAGATGATGTGGTCGCTCGCTACACCGGATTCCACAAGTTCGTCTGCGATTGATTGCATGAGGCAGGATTTACCACACCTGCGAACACCGGTGATTACCTTGATCATCCCGTCATCGTGGTAGAAACCACGCATTTGCTTCAGATACTTTTCACGTCGGTATATACGCAAGATGCACCCCTTTTTTCAGTGTCCATTTTATCAGTTATGGGGGTACTTTTTTACATTTTATAAAAAAGCGTACCGATAACTTATTCTCGCTTAGTTTCGGAAGTCGAGCAGGCGGTCGCGGTAGTACCCGTACTGCGCCCGGCGTACCTCGATTTCGGCGGGGATACCGTCGGTGAGTGATTTCGTTAGGGAGTCGAAGCGGTCGAGGATGTCGACGACCTTCTGCTGGGTGCCGATGGATGGGGCGGGAATCTCGACCCTCGATAAGTCCACAAGCGCGGCTTCGATTACCTTTTTCGGTTTAGCGTATTGCTCTTCAGATCATCGTGGTGTGCTCGTAGCCGCGCTCCACGAGGAGCCGCTCGGCAACGTCGAGAATCTTCTCGACCGTCTCCTCCGGGTACTTATTGCGTGCCACGGGCACCTCCGTCCTTGTTATCGCGATAAACATACCATGAGTGGCGTACAGGTCGAGAAGGGCTGGCGCCAAAAGAGCCCAACGGCCGTTACGGCTTCGTTAGAAACGCGCCCCACCATGGATGGTGAACCCGAAAGGTAAGGCGCACGGGCACGGCGACTCGGCCCGCGCGCCCGGAAGAGAAAGGACGAACCCATGGGTTACATGCTCGAGACGCGCGGGCTCACCAAGCGCTTCGGCCGCGGCGACCAGGCGCAGGACGCCGTGGCCGACGTGAGCCTTCATATCCGCGAGGGCGAGGTGTACGGGCTGCTCGGCCCCAACGGCGCCGGCAAGTCGACAACGCTCAAGATGATCTGCGGGATGCTGCGGCCGACGGCCGGGGAGATCCTCTTTGCCGGGCACGCCTGGCGCCGCGAGGACCTCTACGCAATCGGCAGCCTCATCGAGGAGGCGCCGCTCTACCCCAACCTCACCGCGCGCGAGAACCTGCGCGTGCGCACCACGCTGCTGGGCCTTCCCGAGAGCCGCGTAGATGAGGTGCTCGCCGCCGTGGACCTCGCGGACACCGGGAAGAAGCGCGCCGGGCGCTTCTCGATGGGCATGCGGCAGCGCCTGGGGCTCGCGCTGGCGCTGATCGCCCGGCCACGCCTGCTCGTGCTCGACGAGCCCACCAACGGCCTCGACCCCATCGGCATCGAGGAGCTGCGCGACCAGATCCGCGGCTTCGCGGCGGCGGGCACGACGGTGATCGTCTCGAGCCACATCCTCTCCGAGGTGCAGCAGATGGCGGACACCATCGGCATCATCTACGGGGGGCGCCTCGCCTACGAGGATGCGCTTCGGTCCGGGCAGGACCTCGAGGAACTCTTCATGAGCGTCTGCCGGGAGGGGCGTCGAGCGCGCGGGGAGGTGGCGGCATGACGGGCGAGAAAGGCGGCCTGCTCGCGGGCCTGCGCGCCGAGGCCCTGAAGTCGCGCCACGCGGCACCGGTTCGCCTGGCCATGCTCATGGCGCTGCCGATGCCGCTGCTCGGCGCGATGCCCTACCGGGGCGTGCAGATCTTCAGCGCGTGGAACTACTGGTACGCGCTCTTCCTGCCCGTGTCTCTCTCGCTCGTGGTGGCGTGCGTCGCGCGGGCGGACGCGCGCACGCGGATGCGGGGGCTTCTGGGCCTGGGCTTCCCGCTCGGGCGCGCCTGGTGGGCCAAGGCGCTCTGGTGCCTCGCGCTCTGCACGCTCTCGAACCTCGTGGTCTTCGGCATCTACCTCGCGGGATCGGCGTTCTCCTCGCAGGGCCTCACGGCCGCGGGCACGTTCACGATGCTCCTCTGCGCGCTCGCCAACACGGTGACCGCGGCGTGGATGATCCCCGCAGGGCTCTTCCTCACGGCGCGGCTCGGCATGCTCGCGGGCATCTTCTGCCCGCTCGCCACGCAGCTCGTGGGTGGGTTCGCCTGGTCGCTGATGCCGCTGCCGCAGCTCTTTCCGCCGTCGGCGAGCATGGTCATCCCCACGAGCTTCATCCCCGTGCTGCCGAGCGGCGAGCCACTCGCGGCGGACATGGCGCTCGGCGGGGCGCTCGCGGCGGACGGCATGCTCACGCTGGCGGGCCTTGCGGTCTGCGCGCTCGCGTTCGCCGCGCTCACGGCGGCGGGCGCGGCCTGGTTCGCGCGCTCCGAGGAGAGATGATGGCCATGACGCGACTCTCCGACCCGACGCCGCGCATGACTCTCCCGCGGGCCCTGCTCTCCGAGGCCCTGCGCCTGGCGCGCTCCCCGCTCACGGCGGTGCACCTCGTCTGCGGCCTGGCAGCCGGTCTTGCCTGCGGCGAGTACTTCTCCGTTACCCGATGGGACCCGGCGCTGGGCGCGGACGCCTACGTCCAGTTCCTCGGCGCCCTCATGCCGCTCATGTCCGCCATCGTCTGTGGGCTCGCCGTGGACGAAGAGCGTGCTGCCGGGCGCCTCGCCAACCTCACGGCGGTCCCCTCGCGCGGGCGCGCCGTCGCGGCGAAGCTGCTCGCCCTTGCGGCGCTCGGCGCGGGCGCGCTGGCCGTGGCGCTCGGCGTGTTCGGGGCCGTGCTCGCCGTCGCCGGGCGCCTGCCGCTCGGGCCCGCTCCGCTTGCGGCCGCCTGGGCGGGCATCGTGCTGGGCAGCCTGCCCCTCTACGCGCTGGGGCTCAGCGTGTCCCTGCGCCTCGGCCGCAACGCCGTCATCGGCGCTGGCGCGGCGGGGATGCTCCTCGCGTTCTTCTCAGTGGGCGGACTTGCGCACGGCCTCATGACCGGCGAGCTCACCGGTGCCCTGGCGACGCCCCTGAGCTGGGTGCCGCTCGCCTGGCCCGTGCGCCTGGGGTCGCTCGGAGTGGAGGTCTTCATCGACGCCGCACGCGCGGCGGCCCCTCTCCTCACGACTGCGATCGCTGGCCTCGTGCTCACCCTGGCAACCGCCGCCGTCCTTATCGCCTGGTTCCGCCGCTTCGAGGACGGGAGGGCAGATGCGTAGGAAGCCGCTCGCCGCCGTGCTCGCCCTCCTCTCCGCAGCGCTCGTCCTGGGCGGGAATGCCCTGCTCGACGCCGGCTGGGGGTCGACGCTGCACTCGATCGCCGAACGCGTGCTGCCCAACCCTGAGATCACCATGTGGGCGCCCGCGCCCGAGCCCGGCAGTCACGCGAGCTCCTACGCCGACGCCACCGGGGCGGGGGCGAACTACGTCTACCTGGTGGACGCGGCGGACGACAGGGGCAATGTCCGAGAGCTCCAGCTCATCTTCTTCGGACGGGAGTCGGGCGGCGAGGGCTGGCTCGAGATCGAGGCGCGCGGCGGCTCGGGCGTGCGCTACCGCGCGTGCGATGCGGCCGAGGCGCCCGCGGCTGCGCGCGAGGCTCTGGACCGCTGAGCGCGGCGCTAGTACAATTCCGACGGGAGTTTCAGGAGGTCGAACATGGCGAGGATACTGGCAGTGGATGATGAGCGGGCGATCCTCGACGCGCTCGCGCGCGTCCTCGGCCGCGACGGCCATGAGGTCGTCAAGGCGGCGGACCCGACGGCGGTCCCGGGGATGGACCTCTCGCGCTTCGACCTCGTGCTCTGCGACGTCATGATGCCGGGGCTCGACGGCTTCGAGCTCGTGCGGCAGATCCGCCCGGACTTCGACGGGCCCATCATCTTCCTGACCGCGCGCGTGGCCGAGGAGGACGCCGTGGCCGGCTACGGCCTGGGCGCCGACGACTACGTCCGCAAGCCCTTCGGGGCCGCGGAGCTGCGCGCCAAGGTCGCGGCCCATCTACGCCGTGAGCGCCGGCCGCGCTCGCACGCCCTCTCCTTCGGGGAGGTGCGGATCGACCTCGGGGCGCGCGGCCTCGCCGTGGGTGGCGAGGCCGTGCCGCTCACGCCCACCGAGTACGCCATCTGCGAGTACCTCGCCCGCCACCCCGGACAGGTCATGAGCCGCGCGCAGATCCGCGAGGCGGTGCTCGGCTGGGAGAGCGACGCCGACGACGCGGCCATATCCATGCAGGTCAGCCGCGCCCGGAGGAAACTCTCCGAGGCCGGCGCCGATCCGATCGCGACCGTCTGGGGGATGGGGTACAAGTGGCAGCTCTGAGGACCGGGGCGCGAGGTCGCGGGGGCATGCCGCTCTCCTTCGTCATCGCTCGCTACTTCGCCTACGCGTTCGCGGCGGTCGCCACGGCGTGGCTCGCCTCGTTCATGGCGCTCTCCGCGGCGATCAACGCGGGCTTCGTCTACGAGGCAAGCTGGGGGCCGGCCAATACGCGCGAGGTCGCGGAGGGCCTGGCACGCGACGGCGTCTGCGGGCAGCAGGACGTGCCGACGGCGTACCGCTACCTCATCCTGAATAAGGACGGATACGTGCTGATGACAGACCTCGAGGGCACGCGGCTCGAGGACGCGACGGAGATGGCCCGTGCGGCACTCGCCGCGGATCCGGGCACAGTGGAGATTGAGGGCGGGGGCTCGGGCCTCACCTACGCCGCGTTCCCGCTCAAGGGCGGCGGGGCCTGCGCACTCGTCAGCGAGTACCTGCCGCAGTGGGTCTCGCGCGACCTCGCCGGCCTGCTTCCCAACCCGCAGAACCTCATGCTCGTCGGCGCCGCTGCGGGAAGCGCGCTCGCGCTCGCGCTCGTGGCGCGCCGCGCGAGCCGCGTGATCTCGCGCAAGATGGCGCCGCTCGCGGATGCGGCGGAGCGCGTCGGCGCGGGGGAGCTCGACTTCGCGGTCGGCAGCACCAACGTGCGCGAGGTGAACGACGTCCTCGCCGCGATGGACGCCATGCGGGCCTCCCTCGCCGAGTCGCTCGAAGCCCGCTGGGCCGCGGAGCGGGGGCAGCGCGAGCAGGTGGCGTCGCTCGCCCACGACCTCAAGACGCCGCTCACCGTGCTGCGCGCCAACGCCGACTTCGTGGCGGAGGAGCTGGAAGACGAGAAAGACGCCGACCTCGCGGCCGCCGCGCGCGACATAGCCGGCAGTGTCGAAAGGCTCGACGGCTACGTGCGCCTGCTCATCGAGGCCTCGCGCGGGTCCGGCGGGGCGGAGAGGGCCCCCATGCGGCCGGCCGAGCTCTGCGAGCAGGTCCTCGCCGAGGCCGCCCAGATCGCCCGGGCGCGAGGCGTGACGCTCGACGCGGCCACGGGTCCTGCTGTCGCGGGCGCGCCCGAGGCCCCGCTCGACCGAACCGCCCTGGCGCGAGCCGCCGCGAACCTCGTGACCAACGCCGCCGAGCACGCGCGCTCGCGCGTGGCGGTCTCCTGCGACGTCGAGGGCGGCCACCTCGTCATCGAGGTGTCCGACGACGGACCGGGCTTCTCTCCCGCCGCCCTCGAACGCGGCTGCGAGCGCCTCTTCACAGACGACTCCTCCCGCTCCTCGCGCGACGGAAGCCACCACTACGGGCTCGGCCTCCACGCCGCCTCCGAGGCCGCGAGCGCCCACGGGGGCTCCGTCTCGCTCGCCAACAGCCCCTCGGGCGGCGCGGTGGCCACCATCGCGGTCCCCCTGTGAGAGCCTAACGACTCAGGCCCTCACACCGGCGTGCCTCGCAATCAAACGCTTCCCGGATAATAATGCCCGTTGCAGGGATCGCCCTGGCTAGTCGCCGCCCATGTGCATGAGCATGTCAGCGATGCGAGTCGCCATCTCGTCCACCGCTGAACGGATGTTGGCGACCCAGGACGCAAGGCCGGCCTGATCGGATGCCTCCGCTTCAAGTACGTCGCAGTTCGCGGTCACCGCCATGAGCGGGGTGACGAGGTCGTGCGAGGCGGTGCAAACGAACGCGCGCTCCCGCGCCTCGGCCTCCGCCACCGATCGCATGGCGCGTCCCGTTGCCGACCACGCCACGGCGAGCCCCCAAAAAGCCGAAGCGATTGGCGTCACTCGCTTCGCTAAATCAACTTTATGGGATGACGGATCACGGTCTTGAGCTTCTCCGGCGCGCACTTGCGCGGGTCGGAGAGGTAAATCTCGTGATGCAGACGGGCTTCGGAGAAGTCGGGGGCGTAGCCCCGTTCCGCCGCGAATGCGCGCATGGCGTCTATGGTCGCCGGCTCGTCGTCGTAAGGCCCGGTATGCATGCACTGAACGCAAAGACCCTCGTCGACCCTCAGCAGCTCGACCGCCGAGAAGTCCAGCTTCTTCTTGGCGACAGCTTCCGAAACTGCCCAGTCGAAGTCCTCGCGAGTGACGAAATCGGGCAGACGGATGCACGAGATGAAGTTGAAGTCATCCTTCCGCGCATAATCAATCTCGCCATCGGTGCGGTCTTGCCACCAGAAGCCCTCGAGCGGAGGCACGACGAAGTCGAAATAGCCTTTGATCTCTCGCGGGCCCTTCTTCGACATCTTGATGGTATAAGCGACGCCGTAGAGCAGCGGTAACGCGTTCTGGTACTCGCCGCCTTCGGCATTGGGATTGCCCTTGCCCCGCACGGCGACGTAGCTCATAGGCGGAACGGTTACGACGCTCGGCTTGCCGGACGGCTTGTAGAGCTCCCTGAACTCCTTCTTGAAATCGTATGCCATCGCAACAAACCTCCCTGAGCTTGGGTTTCCGTCGATATCCGACCAAATATAGCAATGGGCGCGGCTTCGGAAGAGGCCGCGCCCATTGCGGGATATTATAACACAGAATCGAACGTCTGTTCTACTCCCACTCTTTCACGCACGTTTGCTGTAGCGTCATTCCAGTTGGTTCTAGTTTGGTCGTCAGCTTCGACCGCTTTGTCGCCGAATCCCGCCGCGCATCTCCACGTAGGCGTTTGAGACAAATCCTGGGACAAAACCGCAAACTATTTCGAAACCGCGAGCCCGCAGTTTCATTTTTGTCCCCGGGACAAAAATGAGCTGGTTTTGAGGCTCGGAACAGCCCGAAATGGATGCCAAAACGGGTGGTCTTCCTCTTTAGCACCTGTCTAGCGAAGTGAATCGTAGCCAGCGGCTTTATCGTCTTGCATTTCCGCAGGTCAGATGGGATACGCAAGAGAGATGACTGAAAGAATCGTCGCAGGCGGCTTTGTTTGCAACGTTGAATCCATGCCGCTAAAGTTATCCTTATTAAACGCTACAGAAAGATAATCATCTTCCAGAGACCTCAGTGTTAGGCGAACTGAAAGCAAGGAATGCCTGAGCCTCATCATCGCATTTGAGATGCATGCGTGCCTCAGAGAGCCAGAAGCAGACAAAGCCATCTAAAAGATTGCCGCAAACTGAGCAAACCCCAATTTGGCGGGGAGCGGGTGCGGCTAGGGAAAGTTGCCGAATACGTTCGAGGAGTTACGTATAAGGCCGGGGAGGACCTGAGCGCCGAACTGGGCAAAGGATACGTTACCTTGCTTCGAGCGAACAACATCCAGAACGGGAAGCTGGTTCTCGACGACGTCCAGTACGTTGACCGCGCGAAGGTCAAGCCACGCCAACTGCTCAAGAAGGGTGACATCCTGATTTGCGCTTCGAGCGGGAGCAAGAGGCTCGTGGGCAAGGCTGCTTTTGTACCTGAGGATATGGATGTAACGTTCGGAGCGTTCTGCTGTGTGATGAGGCCTTGTGGAATCAACGCCGAGTATCTCTCCTATTACTTTCAAAGCAATGCTTATAGGAAGGCAATCGAAGAAACCTCTACCGGCAGTAATATCAACAATTTGAAAGCGAACGACTTAACCAACCTCTCCATTAAGGGCTACGGTTCGAATACTGGATGGATTTGCAGTCTGCTTCATTCAGCATGCGAGCTTCTTGATTCGGCTAACCGCCAACTCGCCCTCCTCGACGACCTCGTCAAATCCCGGTTTGTCGAGATGTTCGGGGATCCTTGCGATCCTGGAAGCAGCAGCGCGAAAAACAGAATCGATTCGTTCTGTGAGCTTCGAATTGGTCCTTTTGGTAGCGTTTTCACAAAGAGGACTACATAACGGGCGGGCGCCCTTTAGTCAATCCTTCGCATATTATTGGTGGCGCAATTAGACCTGATGAGAATTTGACTATTGATGATGGCAAATACGAAAGTTTAGCGTCGTATCATTTACTTCCCGGTGATGTTATATTAGGACGTCGAGGCGAAATCGGACGCTGCGCCGTAGTTAAAACGGACGGATTGATTTGTGGCACTGGCAGCATGATTATCCGGCCTGGCCAGAAGGTTAGAAGCGATTACTTGCAGCGGGTTGTTTCTTTTCCTTCCTTCAGCCATGCGCTTGAGGCCAACGCGATCGGTGTAACAATGAAGGATCTCAACGCCAAAATTGTAGGTTCGGCCGAGGTCTTCCTTCCTGACCTCAAGGATCAAGACGCATTTATTACTCTCGTCTCTCAAATCGAGAAATAATTGGTAAGCGTCAAAATGACCGCGTAGCAGGAAACGTCCAGGACCATTCCGGCATACGGATGTAAAAGTCCTGGACGTTTTCATCTTTGCGTTGCGGTCATTTTGGCGCATACATCTCACTTTTTGCAGACGTAGAATACGAGTATTGGAATCAAAGGGGGATTCTCATGCGAAATATCGGTAAGGACGACCATCCGAAGCTGTGGTCGCTTATTTTCGTGCTTATCATCGCGCTAACCTTCTGTTGCTTCGCCATGGGCCAAGGGCTCAACAGTGGAACCAGCGTCTTCCTGGCAGGCCAAGGTTACGGTGCGAGCCTTGCCGGCGTACTTGCACTCGTCTTCTCCATTGCCGCCGCGTTAGCACGACTGTTCATCGGCCCTGTTATCGACAACGGCAAGTGCTCACTCGTTATCATCGCCGGCATCGCTATCCTCACAGCAGGAACAGCACTGTCCGCTGTCGTTCAAGGCATCCCCCTCTTCACAATCAGCCGTTTGCTGCAAGGTGTGGGCTTTGGCGTAGCAACAACAGCAGCCGCGACCGCCGCAGCAAGCGTCTTACCGCAAGAACGGCTTGGCGAAGGCATTGGATACCACGGCCTCGGACAGGCTATCGCCATGAGCATCGGCCCAGCCTTCGCACTTTACCTAGTAGGAACCGATCCCTCAACGAACCTCTATGTCGGCCTTGCCCTGGTTGGGTTTGCAGGGCTTGTAATCGCCCTCAACGCACGCTATGAAAGTAAATGGCAAACTCTGCCAAGCTCCAGCGCATACCGAATCAAAATGGAAACCCGGCTCGAACTCGACTCAAAAGACGGGCAGGCGCCCAGCCCCACCACGGTAACTACATCCGAAACAAATCACAGTGAAAAGTATCCTGAAGGCGACCAGGTGTCCAAGAGAACCCTGCGTGACTCATTCAACATCTTCGAGCCGCGCGCATTGCCTGGCGCCATCCCACAGATGATCATATGCCCCACTTTTGGCTTTGGCGTTTTCTTTGCTGGTCTGTACGGTACTACTCTCGGCTATACCCACGCCGGTCTCTTCTACACCATCAGCGCGGTAAGCATGATTATCATTCGCATGATTTCGAAGCATTTCATGGACACCGTACCTGCAATCAAAACAATGACCGGAGCCGTCGCGTGTGGCATCCTCTGCTGCCTTATGTTACTTGCCGCACCGTACGGGGAACCTGTCTTCCTGGCGTCCGGAATCTTCTATGGTCTCGTCACTGGCATAAGCATGCCACTTAATCAAAGCGTAGCGGTAAAGAACACCCCGCCAGAGCGCTGGGGCGCCGCAAACGCCCTGTACCTGCTCGCCAATGACCTCGGCATTGGCTTCGCAAGCGTAATCTGGGGCGTTATCAATGACTCATTCGGGTTCCAGACAAGCATCGTCTGCGTCATTGTCTGCCTTATCGCAAGCTACGCATCCGCCTGGATCGTCTACCCCGCCCGCGACAAGCGGTGGAGGCATTAGAGCGTTAGCGTCAAAATGACCGCGTAGCAGGAAACGTCCAGGACCATTCCGGCATACGGATGGAAAAGTCCTGGACGTTTCCATCTTTGCGTTATGGTATGCCTTAGGCCGCCATGTCGCTACAGGCCCTCCTCGGCGTTGTTCGCCATCTCGTCGTCGAACGCATCGGGGTCGATGTTAATTAAGAAGTCGTCAGGCATCTCTTTGGCCTTCTCGGCAGCGGCTGGGTCGAGCTTTCAGGACTCAGGCACCCTATCCGACCACGGCAGGAACGAGTCCACAACCTCATCGGTGAGCTCGCCGGTGTTGGGCATCTCGGTCAGCAGCCACTCGACGTAAAGCCTGGGATTGAGCCCGTTGGCCTTGGCCGTGGTGGTGACGCTGTATATCGCCGCAGACGCCCGCGCGCCGCGCGGCCATCGCTGAAGAGCCAGTTCTTGCGCCCTACGACGAAGCTTGGAATCCGCCAGACCGCCCCTGGTGAGTTCGATCCAGTTCAAGGCGGCTGCGTTTCTTCGGGGGGGGGCGGCCCGGCTCTTCTTCCCTGAACCTGGCCAACCATGCATACAGACTTGACCTGCCCACATGGTTTAACTTGCACCAGCGCTCTATTCTCATGCTCGACGAGAGGCGCCACTCGATGCGCTCCGCCCACATGTTCCTGCGATCTATGCTCGCCTGCGTCACCGCAGCCTCCTCTTCCAGGATAAGTCGATGCGATGGTTCTGCCTCAAGCCCAGTGGGTTGTTAAGACGCGGTCATTTTGGCGCTTACAGCTCGCGCAGTCGATCAAGGCCTGGGCGGAAAAGCGCGTCGAGCTCGAGTGCGGCGAGCTCGACGAGGACGCTTACGCCGACTGGAAGGCCTCTTTCTGACATCTTCCCAGGTGAATTGATACTTCCTTGCGAACAGCCTCCGGTTCACCGGGGCTGTTCCGTTATTCCCGCGTGGAATCGGCGCCCCGGAAGCCCCGTTCGAGGAATAATCGCGCGCCAAAATACAGCAAGATACACGGCGTCATTCGGCGGCATTCGGGGTCACCGAAACTGCGGAAACCGATTTTCGTGTTTCTTTATTCCCGTTTGTTGACCTGGGCAGATGCAACCGAAGAGGGCTTGAATCCGCCCCGCA
This sequence comes from uncultured Collinsella sp., assembly GCA_958347015.1. Lineage (GTDB taxonomy): Bacteria > Actinomycetota > Coriobacteriia > Coriobacteriales > Coriobacteriaceae > Collinsella. The sequence continues at coordinate 35,587 of CATVTV010000023.1, forward strand.
GTTTCAACTCAGTTTCGGCCGTTCGAAATCGGCCCTCGGGGGACACGAATTGTGAATTATTCCCGCAGGGCACTATTATTCCCGTGCCGCCGAGTATTCCGCCGTACCGCCCAGTAGGGGTATGCGGGAACAATTGAGCCGTTTTTCCAGGTAAGCATGAAAAAAAGAAAGCCTCCGAACCAGAGGGTCCGAAGGCTATTATTCCCGTTATTTCGCTGGTGGCTTTGCTCTATGGCGACGCCGAAACGGCATCAGGCGGTACTCAGCAGCACCAAAACACGAGTTCAGAAGCCAGTTCCCGTTATTCCCACTCGCAAAATGAAACTTAATTCTAAACGCTTTTGTTTGGGAGATTTGATATCATTTGATTTTTCCTGATACCTATTATCCTTATCCTATGGGCTTGCCGAACTTTTGCTATCATTTGGCTATCAAGGAAATGGCTATCAACGGTAAAATTAGATTGGTTTCTCTGGTGGTTTACAACTACATTTTACCACGAAAGACAGGGAAATGCAATAACCTTCCTCGCTGTGGTGTATCAAGTGATCTTACTGAACATATGGCGCACCTTGTCCAGGCGGCTGTTTGGACGGCGGGGCTGGATGACCG
>CATVTV010000024.1:0-35219 GCA_958347015.1 uncultured Collinsella sp.
AGACCGGAGGGCCCCCGCGGGCGGGAATCTGGGCGTACACATTTCCTACACATATTAAAACTCAGTTTACGTTTGCCAGCCGTTCTCTACCGCTCACCGAGGGTCTCTTTATAGTGAAGCGTCATATGGCTAAAGCTGATAGGCTCCCTTAGCCAAGGCACAGCCGGCATCGAGCAACTCATCGCGCTCCTCCACCGAGAACCCCTCGGCGTATACGCGAACCACCGATTCGGTCCCGCTGGGGCGAATCAGCAGCCAGGTGTCATCCTCGAATGCCAAACGTAAACCATCCATATGGCTTACAGCCTGCGACGCCTTGCCGCAAATCGATTTGGGATTCATGCCAGGAAGCAGCGTTCGCAGCGATTCGGCATCTTCGGCCTCAAGGCGCAAATCTCGACGCCCATAGCTCGTCTTACCAAAACTGGCCTCGAGCTGATCGACCAAAACGCCCAAGGGCGCGCCCGTCTTTGCCATAAGCTCACACAGAATCAGACAAGCAAGGATTCCATCACGCTCGGGCATATGCGCGGCGATGCCGATACCGCCGGCCTCCTCGCCTCCCATGAGGACGCCGCCCTTCTTCATCTCTGCAGCTATGTATTTGAAACCGACCGGCTTAACGGTCACGCGGCAGCCAAGCGCCTCGGCAATGCGGCGCACGAGCGTCGAGCACGAGAGATTGACGACGACACGCCCCTCCAAATTGCGGAATTGAACGAGGTCGCCCAAAACAAGCGCCATGATTTGATGCGGATGAATATATCTACCGCGTTCATCGACCGCGCCGATACGATCGGCATCGCCGTCGGTTACCAGGCCCGCGCATGCCCCGTCCTCGACAACCGCACGCTCGCAGGCGTCCACCCATGGCTCAACAGGGTCGGGGCAAATGTCCTCTTGATCGGACGACTCTCCGGCATGAATCTCGTGCACCTCGACGCCTAGCTCCCGCAGCAGGTCGGCAAGATATCCCTGGGCCGCGCCGCCCATGGGGTCAACTACCACACGCAGGTGAGCGGCTCGAATGGCCTCGGCATCGACAAACGACGCCACCGCCTGCATATAGTCAGGAATAATATCCGCGGTGCGATAGCTTTCCTCGATCCCCATCGGCTCGGGGGCCATGGTCTCTTCGAGCTCTTCGATGACATCCTGATTGGCCGTCGAGCCATCTCCCATGCGTAGTTTAAGGCACAGATACCCCTGCGGATGATGGGACCCCGTCACCATGAGCGCACCACAGGCCTCGCCGTCATACGCCGCCGCCCACGTAAGGGCGGGAGTCGGGACAGGCCGAGATGCGAGCACTGCGTCCAATCCGTGAGCGGCAAGTACGCCTGCCGCAAGCTCAGCGAACTCGCGCGCCTGCGGCCGGGTGTCGAACCCTATATATACTGTTTTGCCGGGATTGATCTTTTGCCACAACTCGCCGACGGCATCGGCAATGCGGGCAACGTTGTCGGCAGTAAAGTCGTCGTCGACGCGGGCGCGCCAACCATCAGTTCCAAAATGAATTATCGCGCACACGCGCAGACACCTCACAGTGTTTGGATCATGGTACGCATTGGGTATACCCGCAACGCTTGCCCGGCAACCTGCCAAAACTGGCATTCACCATTTGGGCAAACGCTACCGACAATGTGCAGGCAATAAAAACCGCCCCGTATGGAGCGGTTTCGACCTTTATATATCGAGCGCCTCGGCCATCGCCGCCGTGGTGATCGCCGTGGTTCCACAGCAACTGCCCACCATTGCGGCACCGGCATGCTTCCATTGGATGCAAGCGCGCGCGAAGGCTTCGGGGTTCTCGCGCCACACAGGGCCATCCTGAGTTTGGACCGGATTACCCACGTTGGGACGTACCGTGACGGTCGTAGTCGCCGATGCAACCATCCTGGGCACCGCCACGTTCGCGGCCGCAAGTGAACAGCAGTTAACGCCAACCGAGTTTGCGCCGTGCTTTTCGGCGTACAAAACGGCAGCCTCGATATTGAGGCCATCGCCTAGCAGATCGCCTTTATCGTCAACGACAAAACTCACCAAAACAGGCATGCCGTCGGCGGCATCCTGGGCGCCGGCAAGCATGGGCTGCAAATTACGGATAGACGTCACCGTCTCGATCAGCAGACCGTCAACACCAGCATTGAGCAGGGCGTATGCCTGCTCTCGCGAAATGCCTCGGATTTCGCGATACTCGGCAGAGTCTTCAGCAAACCACTCAATGCCGATCGGCCCCATCGAGCCCAGCAGCAGCTGAGGGTGCGCCTGGCGCGCATCATCGACGGCACCGCGATTGACCTCAGCCACGGACGGCGTAATCTGATCTTGCTTGAGGGCATAGCTTGATGCCTGAAAGGTATTGGTAATGAGCACCTGCGCACCGGCGGCGACATACAGGCGATGGATACGAGAAACAGTCTGCGGCTCGGCAAGGTTCCAAAACGCCGGTGGGATGTCGGCGGCATCGTATTCACTCATCAGCACGCTGCCCATGGGGCCCTGCGTCAACAGGGTCTCGCTCGACATGCGGCGCATAAGTTCCTCGCCGCCGGGACGGTTGTAATAACTCGTATCCATATATGTGTTTCGCTATTCCTCGACGCTGATTCCCTGTTTTTCGAGATAGGCGAGCCAGCGGCTCATCGTGTCCTCGGAAAGCGCATGTTCCATCATGCACGCCTCGGAATCGGCCCGCTCAAAATCGACGCCGAGCTCCTGGACCAAAAACGTGCGGATAAGGCGATGACGGTACCAGATAGCCGTGCCGACCTCGCGACCACGGTCGGTCAGGATGACCTTGCCGTAATGCGATTGCTCGACAAGCTCGGACGCCTTAAGCGCCGAAACTGCCTTATTGACCGATGCCTTGGAGACACCGAGACGCTGCGCGATGTCGACCGATCGCACGCCATTGGTCTCCCCTTCTTCGTTTTCGATGCGAACCATGCACTCCAAGTAGTCTTCGTTCGCCACTGTTAGGTGCAGCTCGCGCGAGCTATTTGTCGTATCCATGACCTTCCGTCCCTTCTGCGTTCAAAGGCTGATTCTACCCCATCCGCCCGTCGCGGTATGCTGTGGCATACCGTGCTAGAGTTCTTGTTGCACACGACGACCAAGATTGGAGCGGTCTTTATGGAAAACAACACCACGAACCCCGACGTCCTTGAGCGCTTTTTGCGCTACGTCCAAATCAACACGCAATCCGAGGATGCAAACTGCGACCAGGTGCCTTCGAGCACCGTTCAGTTTGACCTTGCTAATGTGCTGGCCGAGGAGCTGCGCGAGCTCGGCGCGGCCGATGCCCATGTGACCGAGCATGCCTACGTCTGCGCGCATATTCCTGCGAGCGCGGACGCGGAGGACAAGCCCGCCCTGGGCCTGATCGCACACCTCGACACCACCGAGGTTGCGCCGGGCGCCGGCGTGAAGCCGCACATTGTGCACTACGAAGGCGGCGATCTGGTCTGCGGAACCGTTGACGGCAAGCCCGTGTCCATGAGCACCGCCAAGCTTCCCGCCCTGAACGACCTTGTGGGTGAGGACTTGGTCTGCAGTGACGGCACCACGCTGCTGGGCGCTGACGACAAGGCCGGCGTCGCCGAGATCATGGCGCTTGTCGCGCGTATCGCTCAGGACCCCTCGCTGCCCCACCCCGCACTCGGCATTTGTTTTTGCCCGGACGAAGAGATCGGTCACGGCGCCGAGCTGTTGGACATCGAGGCCTTTGGCTGCAAGTACGCCTACACGGTCGACGGCGGTCCCATTGGCGAGCTGGAGTGGGAGTGCTTTAACGCCGCCGAGGCAACCGTTCACTTTGAGGGCCAGTCCATCCATCCCGGTGACGCCAAGGGCCGCATGGTCAACGCGGGCAATCTGTTCTGCGACTTTAGCGCGCTGCTCCCTTATGCGCAGCGCCCGGAATACACCGAGGGCTACGAGGGCTTCTATCATCTTGAGGGCGTGTCTGCAACCGTCGACCACGCCACGGCGCGCTATATCGTTCGCGACCACGACGCGGCAAAGTTCCAGCAGAAGCTCGCGCTGATTGATTCCGCCGCAGCCCTGCTCAACCAGCGCCTGGGTGATGAACGCGTGACGGTCGAGATCAAGCAGCAGTACCGCAACATGGCCGAGATCGTGCGTGACTACCCCGAGCTTATCGATGTTGCCAAGGAAGCCTACCTTGCCTGCGGCATTGAGCCCCAGGTACTGCCGATTCGCGGTGGTACCGACGGTGCGCAGCTGTCGTTCCGCGGCCTACCCTGCCCCAACCTTTCCACGGGCGGCTACTGCTACCACGGCGTTAACGAGTTTGTCCCGGTCAGCTCGCTCGTCAAGATGACCGACGTCCTCCAGGAACTCGTCGCCCGCTTCGCATAAGCCTGGCTGCACAAGCCTAATAGAGAAATCGCCCCGTCCTCACCAGAGAACGGGGCGATTATTTTTGGTGCACTGAGGACAGGAAGATGTGCGCCAGCCTCTTGGCGTAAGAAGTGTCCCAAACTGCCGGCACATAAGGAACGTCCCCAAGTGCCAAATGCCGCAAGAGTGTCCCCTTTGACTAGTCATTTAAGAACGTCCCCAACGACTACCACTACACAGCATCGCAGGTTGAGCCAACGTCAGCGAGCGCCGCCCAAGGCGGACAAGTTGGCATGAAAAAGGCAGGGCATTGACCTTCTGGTCATGCCCTGCCTTTTGAATGACAAATTGTCGCCTTGGGCGGTGCGCAGCGTCGGCCGGTCCGCCGTTCGGTAGAACGGCGGAACTAGTAGGAGTAGCCGTTGCCGTCGCCGGTGGGCTCTTCGTAGTAGTCCGAATCGCTCGAATCGCTTGTGTCATCGGAATCGTCAGAGCTGACCGATGAGGTTGCGGTGCCGTTAGCGTAATCGTCGGACATGTTGTTGTTCAGGTCGCCGATCGTAGAGCTGGAGCCATCGGACTGGCCCATGGTATTGGGGCCCTTGGGATCCTTACCAGCGTCGACGCGCTCCATCATTTCCTTGAGCTCGTCCTCGTAGACAAAGACGTAGCTCACGCCATCAATCATGGTGCTGTCATCGGCATACGAAGGCAAGTTGGCCGAATAGATGCCGTCAACATCCATGCCGCGCATGGCATTGACCGTAGAGACGATGTCCTGAACGCTCATATCGGTCACGAGCATGTCGGACAGCGAATTGACGAGGTCGAAGACCTTGGTAGCATCGAAGTTGTTGAGGATCTGGTTGGCAAGGGCGCCAAGTACCTGACGCTGGTGGCGCATACGCGTGTAGTCGCCATCGGCATAGATGTAGCGGCAGCGGGCATAGGTAAGGGCGGTTGCGCCATCCATATGCTGCTGACCAGCGGTGATCTTAATGTCGAGGTGCTCAGGGTCATCAACGTCATCGGTCGCGTTGATGTCGATGCCGCCGACCGAGTCGATGAGCGACTGCATGCCATCGAAGCTGACCTCGGCATAGTGGGAAATCTGGACACCGCACAGCTCGTTGACCGCCTGGACCATGGCTTCGGTGCCGCCGTAGGTATGGCAGGCGTTGATCTTCATGGTCGAGCCGTTGTAGACGACCTTGGTATCGCGCGGAATGGAGATGAGCGTCGCCTGTTTTTGCGTGGGGTCGATACGCGCCAGGATAATTGAGTCGGCGCGGTATGTATCCTCGCCCGGGCGACCGTCAGTGCCAAGGAGTAGCACGTAGAACGGGTCCTTTGCCTCGTCGGTATCAACCAGGATCTGGCGCAGGTTGTCGGTAATGACGTTGGAATCGCCGAGCTTGCCCATAATGGTGGCAAACCACAGGCCGGCGGCAGTCGTAGCGCTCAGCAGCACACCGAGCACAGCAATGAGCGCAACGCGGCGAACCGTATGACCGCGACGGCGCTGACGAGCGCGCTCGGAATAGCGGGCAACATTATCGCGGCTATAGATTTTTGCCTGAGCGCCGGTCGAAGGTCTTCGAGATTCCGTAATGGGCTTTTTCTTAAACATAGGCAACCTGCATTAGTAGATGACGGGAACGGGAACAGTAGCGTGCTCGACATGAGCGCCAAGCGCCTGCAGCTTTTCAACAAACCGCTCGTAGCCGCGCTTAATGTGATGGATGGCCGAGACCTCGGTCGTACCGTCGGCAATTAGGCCGGCAACGACGAGCGCCGCGCCACCACGAAGATCCGGTGAGGTTACCTGAGCGCCGGAGAAGCCCTTGACGCCGTGAATCATAGCGTGATGGCTCTCGATGCGAATATCGGCGCCCATGCGCACCAGCTCGGATGCGAACATAAAGCGATTCTCGAAGATATTCTCGGTGATAACGGAGCTGCCGTCGGCCAGGGCGGAGAGCACCATGATCTGCGCCTGCATGTCCGTGGGGAAACCGGGGAACGGGAGCGTCTGGATATCGACCGGCTTGATGCGCTCGGCACGGTTCACATGGACGCCATCCTCGACGCGCTCGCAGTCGATACCCATGAGCTCCATCTTCTTGAGCACCATGCCCAAATGAATGGGGCAAAAGCCCGTGACATCGACACCGCGATCGTCGGCCATCAACGCACCGGCAACGATAAAGGTACCGGCCTCGATACGGTCGCCCACCACGCGATGGGTAACAGGATGCAGCTCTTCTACGCCCTCGATGGTCACGACAGGCGTACCGGCACCGACAATCTTGGCACCCATCTCGTTGAGCATGTTGGCGAGATCGACGATCTCGGGCTCGCGGGCGGCATTATCGATAACCGTGGTACCCTGCGCGCGAACGGAGGCCATGATGAGGTTCTCGGTCGCACCGACGCTGGCAAACTCGAGCGTGACGGTGGTACCGCGCAGGCCCTGGGGCGCGTTGGCGTTGATATAGCCGTGGGCGGTATCGAACTCAACGCCCAAGGCCTCAAGACCCAAGATATGCATATCGATCTTGCGAGCGCCCAGGTTGCAGCCGCCGGGCATGGCGATCTTGGCGCGATGAAAACGGCCCAGCAGGGGTCCCATCACGGCAGTGGAAGCGCGCATCTTGGCAACGAGCTCATAGGGAGCCTCCCAGGAATCGACCTGGGAGGTATCGATCTCGAGCGTGTGCTCGTCGAGAACATCGATCGTAGCGCCCATACCCTTGAGCACCTTGCCCATCACGTGGACATCGGAAATATCGGGCACGTTCTGCAGCGTCGTCTTGCCCGGCGCCAGAAGCGTTGCCGCCATAAGTTTGAGCGCGGAGTTCTTGGCGCCCGAAACAGGCACGGAACCCCCGATGGCGTGGCCACCCTCAACGCGGATAATATCCAAGGTTACCCTTTCAAAAAGCATGCCCGGGGTGGCTGGGCCATCCCGGGCATGATGTGTTCGCAAATGGTCGAACGCTAAAACGTCTGACTATTGGGCAAGCTTGAGCTTACACCATGCGATTTCATTATAGAGGTAGGCGCGGCGTGCATCATCCTTCGACAAATTACCCAGCTTCTCTTCAAAACCTTGAATATCAGCTTTAACCTTGTCGGCGTCGACGGTCGCCAAATCGCAAGCGCGCTCGGCGAGGACGGTCACGACATCGTCCGCAACCTGGGCATAGCCGCCGGCCACGGCAAACGTGTGGTCGACAGTGCCCATGGCCTTATCGGAAACGCGAACGTAACCGCGGTCGATCGTGCAGATTTCGCTGGAGTGAGCAGGCAGAACTCCAAACTCGCCATCCGTGGACGGAATCGACACAAACGCAGCGTCGCCCTCATAGGCGCAGCTCACGGGGCACACGATGCGGATACGCATAACCTACTTCTCCCCCATCTTGCGGGCGCGCTCGCGCACGTCCTCAATCGTGGAAGCATAGCGGAATGCCTGCTCGGGCAGGTCATCGGCCTTGCCGTCGACAATCTCGGCGAAGGAGCGGACGGTATCCTCGACACGGACGTAGACACCGGGGTTGCCGGTGAACTTCTCGGCGACGTGGAAGGACTGGGAGAGGAACTGCTGGATCTTACGGGCACGGTTGACCGTAAGGCGCTGCTCCTCGGACAGCTCGTCCATACCCAGAATGGCGATGATGTCCTGAAGGTCGGAGTACTCCTGCAGGAGCTCCTGGACCTTGACGGCGACACGGTAGTGCTCCTCGCCGACGATCGAGGGATCGAGGGCGTCGGAGGAAGACGCGAGCGGGTCGATAGCCGGGAACAGACCGAGCGACGAAATGCTACGCGAAAGAACCGTGGTGGCGTCGAGGTGCGTAAACGTCGTGGCAGGCGCCGGGTCGGTCAGGTCGTCTGCGGGGACGTAGACAGCCTGGACGGAGGTAATGGAGCCCGTCTTGGTCGAGGTAATGCGCTCCTGGAGGTCGCCCATCTCGGTTGCCAGCGTGGGCTGGTAACCAACGGCGGACGGCATACGGCCCAGCAGTGCGGAAACCTCGGAACCTGCCTGGGAGAAGCGGAAGATGTTGTCGATGAACAGCAGAACGTCCTGGCCACGATCGCGGAAGTACTCAGCGGTGGTAAGGCCGGCCAGACCGATGCGCAGACGCGCTCCGGGCGGCTCGTTCATCTGACCATAGACCAAGCAGGTCTTGTCGATAACGCCAGACTCGCTCATCTCGAGGAACAGGTCGGTGCCCTCGCGGGTACGCTCGCCGACGCCGGTGAACACCGAGGTACCGCCGTGCTCCTGGGCGAGGTTGTTGATGAGCTCCTGGATCAGAACGGTCTTGCCGACGCCGGCGCCGCCGAACAGACCCGTTTTGCCGCCACGGATGTAGGGCTCGAGCAGGTCAACGGCCTTGATGCCGGTTTCAAAGATCTCGGTCTTGGTGGTGAGCTCGTCGAAGCGGGGCGCTGCGTGGTGGATGGGATAGAACTCCTCCACCTCGGGCATGGGCTTACCGTCGACAGGCTTGCCCATGACGTTCCAAATGCGGCCGAGCGTCTTGGGGCCAACGGGCATCTTCATGGGCTCACCGGTATCGGTGGCGATGAGACCACGCTGCAGGCCGTCGGTCGAGGACATGGCGACCGTGCGGACGACGCCGCCCGGAAGCTGGCTCTCGACCTCGAGGATCGTGCTCAGGTGACCGATCGGGGTCTCGGCCTCGACCGTGAGCGCGTTGTAGATCGGGGGCACCGCGCCGTCAAACTTGACGTCGACGACAGGGCCGATGATACGCACGATGCGACCATCACCGGCAGTCGTCTTCTTGGTGGCTTCCTCGACCGCAAGCTTTACGGTGTTATTAGCCATTACTGTTCCTCCAATGCTGAGGCTCCGCCGACGATCTCGTTGATCTCGGTCGTAATCGAAGCCTGGCGCACGCGACTATACGTGCGGGTAAGGGTCGAGATGATCGCGGTGGCGTTTTCCGTCGCGGAGTGCATGGCCTTGCGGCGCGCACCCTGCTCGGCGGCCGCCGAATCGATCAGGGCCTGGTAGATGACCGTCAGGATATAAGACGGTACAAGCTTGCCGAGAACATGCTCGGGAGAGGGCACGAACTCGAACGTCGACGAGATGCGCTTAGGGGCGTCGGTCTCGTTCTTACGCGGACCGTGGGCCATAGCGATCATCTCGGGATCGAGCGGCAGCAAGTGCTCGACGCGAAGCTCCTGATCCACGCGGTTCTTGGCGTGGTGGTAGACAAGCTCGACACGGTCAAGCTCACCGGCACGATATGCATCGCAGATATGAGAGGAGACCATACGAGCCTGATTGAAATCGGGCTCGGAGGAATTGCCCTCAAAGTGCATGATGACATTTGCGCGGTCACGGAAATACGTGGCTGGCTTACGCCCGCACGCGATGATCTCGCACTCGATGCCGTCGTTCGCCCAAGAAGCGGCGAGCTTTTCGGCCGTGCGCTCCACCGTCGTATTGAAACCGCCGGCAAGGCCGCGGTCCGAGGCAATAACGACAATCAGGCCATGCTTGACTTCCTCATGCTTCTGCAGCATGGGATCGGTGCCCGAACAGGAGGCGTCGCCGGCGACCGTCAACATGACGTCGGTCAGCGCCTCCTTATAGGGCTCGGCCTGCTTGGAGCGATCGAGGGCACGACGGATCTTGGCCGTAGAGACCATCTCCATCGTGCGCGTGATCTGCTTGGTCGTGGTAACCGAGGAGATTCGCTTCTTAATGTCGCGAAGGTTGGCCATAGGGCTTAGTTCTCCTCTGATCCAGTCGTATCGGCATGGTGCTTGGCCATGAACTGCTGCTTGAAGTCACCGATGACCCGCAAGAGCTCGGCCTTGGTGTCGTCGTCGATCTTCTTGGCGCGAACCTTGTCGAGCAGCGAGCCAAAGCCATTGTCCATGTACTCGATGAGCTCGGCACGGAAAGGCAGCACGTCGGCGATCTCCAGGTCATCCAGGAAGCCCTCGTTGCCGGCAAACAGCGTAACGATCTGCTCGCCAACCTCAAACGGCTGGTAGCGCGGCTGCTTCAGGAGCTCGGTCATGCGGGCACCATGGGTCAGCTGCTTCTGAGTAGCCTCGTCAAGGTCGGAGCCAAACTGGGTAAAGCCAGCGAGCTCCTGATAGGAAGCAAGGTCCAGGCGAAGGTTGCCGGCGACCTGCTTCATGGCCTTGGTCTGTGCATCGCCACCGACGCGGGACACGGAGATGCCCACGTCGACTGCCGGGCGCTGACCCTGGAAGAAGAGCTCGGACTGCAGGTAGATCTGACCATCGGTAATGGAAATGACGTTGGTCGGAATGTAGGCCGAGACGTCGCCGTCCTGGGTCTCGATGATCGGCAGTGCCGTCATGGAGCCGTAGCCGTTCTTCTTGGACATCTTGACGGCACGCTCGAGCAGACGAGAGTGCAGGTAGAAGATGTCGCCAGGATAGGCCTCGCGTCCGGGCGGACGATGCAGCGTCAGCGACATCTGACGGTAGGCCACGGCCTGCTTGGACAGGTCGTCGTAGATGACGAGCACGTGACCGCCGGGGTTGGTCTCGCTGGCGGGCTTACCGTCCTCGCCGTTGTACATAAAGAACTCGCCGATAGCGGCACCGGCCATAGGCGCGATGTACTGCATAGGGGCGGAATCGGCAGCGGTGGCCGAAACGATGATGGTGTAGTCGAGCGCACCGTGCTGAGCGAGGGTCTCGCGGATGTTGGCAACCGTGGAGGCCTTCTGGCCGATGGCGACATAGATGCAGACCATGCCCTTGCCGCGCTGATTGAGGATAGCGTCGATGGCGATGGCGGTCTTACCGGTCTTACGGTCGCCGATGATGAGCTCACGCTGACCACGGCCGATGGGCACCATAGAGTCGATAGCCAGCAGGCCGGTCTGAACCGGCTCGCACACCGGGGTACGGTCGATGACACCGGGGGCCTTGAACTCGATGGGGCGACGATGCGTGGCGACGATGTCACCCAGGCCGTCGATAGGCTGGCCGAGCGGATTGACGACGCGGCCGAGCATGGCGCGGCTCACGGGGATATCCATAATGCGGCCAGTGGTGCGGCACTCGTCGCCTTCCTTGATGGAGTCGACGGCACCGAACAGAACGGCGCCGACCTCGTCACGGTCAAGGTTCTGGGCAAGGCCGAAGACGGTCTCACCGGTATCGGAGCTCTTGAACTCCAGAAGCTCGCCTGCCATGGCGCTCTTGAGGCCGGAGACGCGCGCGATGCCGTCGCCTACCTCGTCGACCGTTGAAACCTCATGCGTATCGACCGTCGCGGAGAGGCTCGTGAGCTGCTCCTGCAGTTTCTTGGCGATATCCTGGGCATTGAGGGTTTCGGACATTAGGCTTCACCTCCGTACGAATTAGCAGAGTTTGCGAGGGTCTCCTGCGCGATGCGCAGCTGCGTCTTGACGGAAATGTCACGACGCTCGCCGCGGGCCTCGAGCACCAGGCCGCCCACGATAGACGGGTCGACCTGCTCGATAAGGAATACCTTGCGGCCGAAGTCCTGCTCGCATTTCTTAGTGATGGTTTGACGCAGCTCGTCGTCGAGCGGGATCGCCGTGGTGACGGTCACGCCCACTACATCCTCGTCTTCCTCGGCAACATACTTAAAGGCAGCTGCCACCTTGGGAAGAAGGTCGAGCTGGTCGCGCTTGGACATGGTGTCGAGCACGACGATGATCTCGGGGCTGGCGCTAGCCAGACGCTCGATCATCTCGAGGTCCTCGAACACATGGTTCTCAGCCTTGGCGGCTTCCAAAAGGGAGCGCGCGTAGGTCTCGAGTACCTTGTCCTGATAGCGGCTAGTCGGCATTCAGGCTACCTGCTTCCTGGATGTAGCGCTCGATGAGCTTCTTCTGCTCGGACTCGTCCTCGAGTGCCTCGCCCACGATCTTGGTGGCGACGGCAACGGACAGGTCGGCGATGGAGCTCGCGGCACCGGCGTAGATGGACTTGCGCTCGTCCTCGACGGTCGTATGGGCCTTGGCGATGATCTCCTCGGCCTCCTTGTGAGCAGCCTCGATGATACGGGCGCGCTCGGACTCGGCGTCCTTACGGGCCTCGAGAACGATGTCGGCAGCCTGACGACGGGCGTCGGTGACGATCGAGTCGGACTCAGCGCGCTTGGCGATGGCCTCCTGCTTGGTCTTCTCGGCCTCGTCGAGGCTCTCCTCGATCTTCTTGCCGCGCTCCTCCATGGTTTTCATGATGCCCGGCAGGGCGACCTTTGCCAGCACGATCCAGATGATCAGGAAGGCGATAAGCGCCGGGATGAACTCCGCCATCTTAGGGATGAGGATGTCCGCACCGGCAGCGCCGTCCTCGGCGAACGCGGAAACCGGCATAAGCAGCGCGGCCGCGGACGCGGAGAGTGCGATCGCGCTCTTCTGGGATGAAAGATTCATACTTGACGCTCCGTGCTATTTAACGATCAGCGCGACAACGAAGCCGATCAGAGCCAGAGCCTCGCCGAAGGCGGAGCCCATGATGAAGACGGTGAACACGCGGCCCTGGACCTCAGGCTGACGGGCCATAGCACCCGTAGCACCCAGAGCAGACAGGCCGATAGCAAGACCAGCGCCGATAACACCGAGACCGTAACCGATAACTCCCACGATTCCTCCTTTGTCGTGCGTGTCTTATTTCACGCAGGATAACCTTTTTATAACTGCCGGGCTCCATGGGTACGGGCACCGGCGGTTTAACGAATTGCCTTACCTTTAAGGCGCGAACGGAAGATTACTCCTCCTCCGCGACCTCCTCTGCCTCGGAGACATACACGGCGGTAAGGACCGTGAAGACGTAAGCCTGGATGGCGCCGACCACAAGCTCGATCGCATAGATCAGGATGAGGATGGCAAGCCAGGCCAGCGAAGGCAGGGCGCCGACGGCGTGGGCCGCGGAAACCTGCTGAAGCAGCGGCTGCATGAACATGCTCGCCATGATGGCGAACGAGCCCATGACCACGTGTCCTGCGAACATGTTGCAGAACAGACGGACGGCGAGCGTGATGAGGCGCAGGAAGGTCGAGAAAAGCTCGACGACCCACACAAGCACGTTCATCGGGAAGCTCACGCCCTGCGGGGCGAGGCTCTTGATGTAGCCGATCACGCCGTGAGCCCTGCATCCGTAGTAGATGAAGTACACGAAGGCGAAGATGGCGAGCGCGGCGGTGGAGCCGATTGCGCCGGTGCCGGGCTTCATTCCCGGGATCAGGCCGATCATGTTATTGATCAGGATGAACAGGAAAAGCGAGCACAGGAACGGGAAGTGCTTCTTCCAGTTCTCACCCACGACGCCCTTGCCGATATCGTTCTCGACGTACTCGATGATGTACTCGAAACCGTTGACGAAGAAGCCCTTGGGAACTAGGGTCTGCTTCTTCTTGAACACGGCCAGGACGATCAGGAGCACGATCGTGGAGACGATCAGCCAAAACGAGTACTGCGTGATGCCGCAGCTCAGATCGCCCACGACAGGGGTGGAGCTGAACTCGCTGACCAGATGATTAATCTCATCAGGCAGCTTTTCAAAAATTTCCACGACTTACCTTTCGACCTCATGAGGATCTCGCAGCGCCTTGGCGACGCGAACCGTGCAGGCGGCCATAAAGACCACGAAGCCGATCGCCTCGCCCAGGAGGAACATGCGAAATGCCTCTCCGAACAACGCAAACACAACCAAGGTAAAGACGAGCAGGGCGACTGCCGAGACCGCCAGACTCACCATGCCCTTGAGCATGTCCGCATTCTGCTTATCGTCAAGAACCGGCTTGAGCGTAAAGACAAAGGGAAGGAAGGCAATTGCGCCCGCGATGGCGCCTGCAACGATAGCGAGCAGATCGGCTATCTGAAACACTGGCTTCCTCGCTTTCCTTTTTACGCCTCACGGCACAGTCCCAGCCAAACATTGGTGACTATTGTACGAGCCAATCGCTAAAGTACAACCGTAAAACAAACGGTTAATACGCACCTGTACGTTTTCTTAAGGCCTTCTTTATGCCGCAGGTACGGTAATACGTTTTTTCGAACCCCTCAGGGCAAAACGTCCGTTAACAGAAGTGCGCGTGGACGACTTTTGCTCGCCCGCGCGCACCATTTCTTCGTATTTGTGACCGTAGCCGACAAGGCCCAACGACTAGAGCGTGCCGTAGATGCGGTCTCCGGCGTCGCCCAGGCCGGGAACGATGTAGGCGGCCTCGTTGAGATGGTCGTCGATGGCGCACGTATAAATATGTACGTCGGGGTCCTTTTCGGTCAGTGACTTGAGGCCCTCGGGCGCGGCGACGATACACAGCATGCGGATATCCTTGACACCGCGCTCGCGCAGGTAGCTGATGGCCATCTCGGCCGAACCGCCCGTGGCGAGCATGGGGTCGACAACCAGGCAGATGCGCTGATCGATATCCTTGGGCATCTTGCAGTAATACTCATGCGGCTCGTGGGTGACCTCGTCGCGCTCCATACCGATGTGGCCCACGCGAGCGGAGGGCACCAAGTCGAGGATGCCATCGACCATGCCGAGGCCCGCGCGCAGGATAGGAACGATGGCGAGCTTCTTGCCGGCAAGCTGCTTAAACGTGGCAGTGGTGATGGGGGTCTCGACCTCGACGTCTTCCATGGGCAGGTCGCGCATGGCCTCGTAGCCGTCAAAGAGCGCAAGCTCGCGCACGAGCTGGCGGAACTGGTTGGTGCCGGTGCTCTTGTCGCGCAGGATCGACAGCTTGTGCTGGACGAGCGGATGGTCGACAAGCGTCACGCGGGACGTATCGTAGGTGACGGTCATGGGTTGATTGCCTCTTTCGTTGCGGCCGGAAGATGGCCTTGCTGACAAGACGCCTGGCGACATTGTTGCCTCGCGCCGTGCATAAGTTTAACGGTTTGTTGTATCGAGCAGCTCGTCGCAACCCTACTGAGCGGTGTTGAGCGAACGCTTGACGGCATCACGCCAACCAGCGAGGTTGCTCTCACGGCGCTCGGCGGACATGTGAGGATGGAAGACTTTGACGATCTGAGCGTTTTGCTCCAGCTCCTCCAAATCCTCCCAATAGCCGACAGCAAGGCCCGCCAAGTACGCGGCGCCAATCGCCGTGGTCTCCACCGTCTCGCACTGCAGCACGGGGATATCCAGCAGATCAGCCTGGAATTGCATGATGAACTCGTTGCGCGAGGCACCGCCATCGACGGACAGGCGCTCAATCGAAAGTCCCACGTCCTGCTCCATGGCGCGTAGTACGTCATAACTCTGGTAGGCCATGGACTCGCAGGCCGCACGCACAATGGTCGCGCGACTCGAGGCGCCGGTCAGGCCGCACACGATACCGCGAGCATGCGGGTCCCACCAGGGAGCGCCCAGGCCTGCGAAGGCGGGGACGAAGTAGCAGCCCTCGTTGTCGCTGATCGAAGTGGCGAGTTGCGCGGACTCGCTCACGCTCGAGATGATGCCCATGTTGTTGCGCAGCCAATTCATGGTTGAGCCGGCGGCAAAGATAGAGCCCTCGAGCGCATAGCTGATCTTGCCGTCCGCGGCGATACCGATCGTGGAGACCAGACCGTTCTTGGATTCGACGATCTCGTCGCCGGTGTTCATGAGCATAAAGCAACCCGTGCCATAGGTGTTTTTGGTCTGGCCGGGGTGGAAGCAGCAGTGGCCGAACAGCGACGCCTGCTGGTCGCCCGCCACGCCCATGATGGGTGGCATGTTGGTCATGATGTCGCTCGCGACGCGGCCGTAGTCGCCCGAGCTCCAACGAACCTCGGGCATCATGGAACGTGGAACGTCAAAGAGCGCCAGCAGATCGTCGTCCCAATCGAGCGTATGGATATTAAAGAGCGCGGTGCGGCTGGCATTGGTGTAGTCGGTGGCAAAGACCTGACCGCCGGTGAGGTTGTAGATGAGCCAGGTGTCGATGGTGCCGAACATGAGGTCGCCCGCCACCGCGCTCTCACGCGCACCGTCAACGTTGTCGAGGATCCACTGCACCTTGGAAGCCGAGAAATACGGATCGAGTGTGAGTCCCGTGCGGGAGCGCACCAGTTCTTCTGCGCCCTGCTCGACCAGCTCGTCGATCAGAGGTGCGGTGCGACGGCATTGCCACACGATGGCGTTATAGATGGGTTGGCCGCTTATGCGGTCCCACACCACCGTGGTCTCGCGCTGGTTGGAGATACCGATGGCGGCAATGCGGTCAGAATGGATGCCGCTCTTAAACTGGACCTCCATCATCACGCCGATCTGGCTGGCAAGCACCTCCGTGGGATCCTGCTCCACCCAGCCGGGGCGCGGGAAGCTGGTTTTGACGCTACGGCGCGCCTGGGCGACGATGCAGCCGTACTCGTCGACGATGGTCGCGAGTACCGAGGTAGTGCCGCAGTCGAGCGCCATGATGTAGGAACCGCCAAAGCTAAACGAGGCGTCTTCCATACCCAGGCTACCTAGATTCAACGACATCGCTTACACCTTTCTATTGCATCGGGTCGGACAGGACCCGCTCGATCTCTGATGCGGGGAGCGCGCCTTGGCGCAGGATCTGGAGCTCGCCGCGCTGAAACGACACAATGGTTGAGGCGTCGCGACACGGGGTCTCACCTGCATCGACAGCCACATCGACCCCCTCCAGGATGCGCTCCTCCACCGTGACAAAACTTGCCGGCGCGGGCGCGCCGTGCGTGTTGGCGCTGGTGCAGGCAAGAGGGCTGCCGCAGGCGCGGATGAGCGCCTGAACCACGGGCGAGGCCGAAGCGCGAAGTGCCACCGTGTCGTCGGCGGCGCGCATAAAGGTCGGCACGCAAGGGGCCGCCTTGACCACGATAGTCAGGGCGCCCGGCCAGCATCGTCGGGCGAGCACGCGGGCCTCGTTAGGGATATCCACGCCATAGCGGTCGAGTGCCTCGGCATCATCGACCAGCCAGGCAACCGTTTGGGTGAGCTCGCGCTGCTTGAGGGTAAAGATGCGACGATATCCGGTACCGAGGGCGGGGGCCGCGGCGCCGTTGACGGTGGCCTGCGGATCGCGCGGCCACGGCAGAGGTTCACTTGTATCTTGTGGAACGGCATCCGAGAAGGCGTTGACCGCCACGGCGACACCGTAGACCGTCTCGGTTGGAATAAGCGCCAGGCCACCGCGACCGAGTAGCTCGGCCGTGCGCTCGACTGCAAGCCGATGCGGCTCGCGCGCTCCCTCGTATACCCGATAGACCGTCTGCATGTGTATGCCAGCCCCTTACGCTCTGGTGCAAGTTTGTTTACTGTGGGGCATTCTCGCACGAAACGTTCAACCTATTTGCCCAGAGCGCATGTTGGTTTGGTGAGCGGCTCTAGTAGTCGGTGAAAGTGAGGGGGTTATTGGACAGCTACGAACTTCTTTGGTCTTCCGGCGTGACGTTCTTGGGCGGCGTAACGTTCGATGCTGTCTATCGTTATCATCCGACGACCGTCGACGAGTTCAACATCGAGCTTTCCGGCTTTGACCAGCGCGGTGATCCGCGGAGCGGAGACTTTGAGGTCCAGTGCTGCGTCTTTAAATGTGCGGCACGCCGCTTCCCGAGCGCCCTCGTGGTCGATTTCGACTGAAAGGGCCACGACCTCGGCCGAGCGTTCGTACCCTGCCGGAGTCAAACCGTTGTTGAGATCGTCGGCCAAAAACGCCATCAGCGCCTCGGTGGCATGGGCAATCGCTTCTTCGCGCGTATCGCCATCGGCAAAGGCGCCGGGAATCTGCGGGAAGCTGGCGCAGTAACCGTCGTCTTCTTTTATGAGAACGCAGTCATAGGTAAATCGCTGCCTCATTTTGCCTCCAACTACCATCCAGCTTGGCGACGAATACTTGCCCACGTGCCCTTCTTTGGTCGATCACCACCAGAGCCGTTCACGGTGACAGCACGGTCACCAGAAACATACTTAGCATGACTACCGACTTGCGCGACCTTCACGAATCCATCGTGCTTGAGTAGGGCAATGATTTCCCGAAAGGTAGGAGGTTGCATGGGCCGACCTCTTTCAGCCGTCCTAATTATAAACTACTTTATAATTTTTGCTAACCAGTTAATAAATATTACTGGCGCTGTTTGGGCTCGGTGACGATGGCTCGGACGATGCGGGGGCGATCGGTGAGGTCGTGGACGATGCGCACGTCCGACAGACCCGCTTGACGACAGAGCTCGGCCGCAGCGTCGAGCGCGCCCTCGTAGAGCTCGCAGGCAAACAGGCCGCCGGCGCGCAGCATGTAGGGCGCCGCGTTGAGCAGACGGCGGAAGATATCGAGGCCGTCGGCGCCGCCCTCGAGCGCCAGGTCGGGCTCAAAGTCCTTGACCTCGCGCGGCAGTGAGCGCATGACATCGGTGGGGATGTAGGGCGGGTTGGAGACGAGTACGTCAAAGGTGCCCCACTCTTCGCGGGGAATGGAACTCACCAGGTTCGTGAGGCTGAAGGCGACCTCGTCGGACGTGAGGCCAAGCGCATCGCGGTTTTTGGTAGCAAGGTCGATGGCGCGCGGCTCGATATCGGTAGCAGTGCAGGTGACGTGGCCGCGACGCTCCCAGGCAAGCGAGAGCGAGATGCAGCCCGTGCCGCAGCCGACCTCGAGAACGCGGGCAGTGCGGGGCTCGGCTGGGGCGGGCGCAGCAGCATCCTGAGCTGAAGCCGTCTCCTGGTCGGCACCCTCAATGGCGATGCCGTATTCGTCGAGCTCGGACTCGGCGGCTTCCGCGGCTTCGGCTTCTGCCGCCTGCGCGGCTTCCTCGGCCTCGCGATCGGCTAGCTCCTCGGCATAGGCGCGGCTACCGAGCACGTCGCTACCCAGCGCAGCCTCATCGGCGGCCGTCAGGTTGGCGGCACGGCGCTCGGCGGTCGCGCGTTCGTCGGCCAGCGCCGCCTCGGCTTTGCGAGCCTGCTCGACCTCATCGTTCCAAGGCAGCTCCACGCGCTGGCGGGCGGCGGCCTCGGGGCTCAGCACCTCGGCATCCAGATAATTGAGGACTTCCTCGACGAGCATCTCGGTCTCGGGGCGCGGGATGAGCACGCCAGGGGCGCACGCGACGTCAATCATGCGAAACTGCGTGCTACCGGTGATGTACTGCAGCGGCTCGCCCTTCGCGCGTCGGACGACCGCCGCGTGCATGGTCTCGAGCTGCGCTGTGTCGAGCGTCTCGTCCATGCGCATATACAAGTCGATACGCGCCAGGCCCGTTGCCGCGCACAGCAACCACTCGGCAGAAAGACGGGGATGCTCCTCACCGCGCTCGGCCAGGTACTCCTTGGTCCACTCGAGACAACGCTTGATGGTCCAGATCTCGTTTGCCATGGGGTCCTCCCCTCTTAAGCGCCGGGCGGCGCGCGAATGTCGGAGCAGATTGTACGCGAGGGTGGCACGCGGCAAGGGACGATTGGAAGCGATTATCGAGAATCAGCCCAGAATTTTGCTTGGAGCCTGCCTAGAGTGTTCATTCGTCGACGTCTAGATCTGCATCCGTCAAGCTTTTGGCAAGGTTGCCCAAAACTGACCAATATCAAACCAAATACTTGCCACATTGCTTGACGAGCGACGCATCAAAAAAGTCCCCGCGACTTCTTGGACGCTTTTTCGAGCATTATTTTTGAAAATGATAAGTAAATTTAAGCAGGCAAACAACTTAATTACTATTAAAGAAGATTGAATAAACTCACAAAGCAATGTGCCCGACCTAGTCATTGGGGACGTTCTTAAACGACTAGCTGTCAGGGACAGCCTTCGCAGCCAGCCACAAAGGACCGTCCCCATCTGCCGGCACAAAAGGAGCGTCCCCAACTGCCAGGTGTCGCAAGAGTGTCCCTTTTGACTAGTCATTTAAGAACGTCCCCAATGACTACCCAAGAGAACGCCGCAGGTAGAGGACGGACAGCGAGCGACGTCCAGAGCGAACAAGTTGGCATGAAAAAGGCAAGGCATAGACCTTCTGGTCATGCCTTGCCTTTTGAATGACAAATTGTCGCTCTGGGCGGCGCGCAGCGTCAGCTGGTCCGCCGTTCGTTAGAACGGCGGAACCTAAGGGCGCAGCGTCGAGCCGTTACGCGGTTTGGTAAAACCGCGTAACCCACTACACAGCCTGTGCCAGCTTCTCGGCTCGCTCGGCGGCGGCGAGCGCCTCGATCACGGTGCCGAGCTGGTCGCCCAGAAGAACGCCGTTGTAGGTGGAGTTGAAGCCGATGCGGTGATCGGTCACGCGGTCCTGGGGCTGGTTGTAGGTACGGATCTTCTCGGAACGGTTACCGTGGCCGATCTGGCTTTGGCGCTCGGCACCAAGCTCTGCCTGCTGCTTCTCGAGCTCCATCTCGTACAGACGGGCGCGCAGCATCTGCATGCAGACCTCGCGGTTCTGGATCTGGGAGCGCTGCTCCTGCGACTGCACCACGGTGTTGGTGGGCAGGTGGGTGATACGCACGGCGGAGTAGGTGGTGTTAACGCACTGACCGCCAGGGCCCGAAGCGCAGTAAGTATCGATGCGCAGGTCGGACTGGTTGATCTGGACGTCAATCTCCTCGGCCTCGGGAAGCACGGCGACGGTTGCCGTGGAGGTCTGGATGCGGCCCTGGGACTCGGTCTTGGGAACGCGCTGGACACGGTGCACGCCGGACTCGAACTTCATGACGGAGTAGACGCGGTCACCCTCGACCTTGAACTCGATGGACTTAAAGCCGCCGGCCTCGCTGGGACTGGAATCGAGCACGGTGGTCTTCCAGCCGCGAGACTCGCAAAAGCGCTGGTACATCTTGTACAGGTCGCCGGCGAAGATGGCCGCCTCGTCGCCACCGGCGGCGGAGCGGATCTCGACGATGGTGTTCTTGTCGTCGTTGGGGTCGCTCGGGATGAGCATGTACTTGATATCTTCCTCGAGCTGGGGAAGCTTAGCCTCGTTTTCGGAGATGTCCATCTGGAGCATCTCCTTCTCATCGGCGTCGGTGGTATCGTGGAGCATTTCCTTGGCAGCCTCGATGTCGTCGAGCGCGCCGATGTACTCGCGCGAGGCAGCAATGAGGTCGGACTGGTGCGCGTACTCCTTGTTGAGACGCGTGAACTCCTTAATATCGGAGGCGACGGCCGGGTCGGAGAGCTTCTTCTCGAGCTCCTCGTAGGCCTTGATGATTTTTTCGAGCTTGTCGCGCATGGCGGGACTCCTTTATATACGTGAAGGTGAAAATCGGCAGAGTTGATGGGGCGCGCGGCGCCACTGCGGGGGTAAGCCCGGCTAGAGCATGTCGATCTTCAGATACATGCGCATCCCTTCGCGTATGGGGTACATAGTTGCGGTCTAACCCATACATGATAGCGTGCGCAGGCAAACCTGCATATAACCCGCACGGAATGATTGGACGTAGCCGCTGGGGACGTTCCTTAACGATTAGTCGTTTAAGAACGTCCCCAACGGCTAGCAAAGGGACTGTCGCTTTGTCACATTCTAGAGCGTCTGAAGCAGAGCGACGAGGAAGCGGATGCCTTGGAGGTAGGAGCGGCGGGTGATGCGCTCGTTGGTGCCGTGGACGCCGCGATCACACTCGTCGTCATCAACCACAAAGGCCGAGAAGCGAATGCATTCAGGGCAAATGTGCTGGTAGTTGGCAGCGTCGGTCGCACCGATCACGGTCGAGGGCACAATTGCCACCGGCTCGAATGATCCGTTTTCCTCCGTCCCCTTTGGATCACGGAAATAGCGGGCGGCGATGGAGTGAACCGCCTCGAGGCCAGGACCACCGATGCGCGGGGACGGCGAGGGTTCGGAGCTGCCGGGGCCCAGCTCCACTTCGACACGACCGGCAAGGTCCGTTGCGGCAATTGCCTCGCGGCAGCGCGCCACAACGTCGGCCACGCTCGTGCCCTCGAGCATGCGGAAGTTAATGTTGGCCCACATATCCTGCGGCATTACGTTGGCGCCGGTGCTGCCACCCTCGATTTGCGTGGGCGCGCAGGTGGTCGTCACCAGCGGATAGAGCTTCTTGCTGGCAAGGCAATCGCGAACGATGGCACCCCCGTTGGCGGCAATTTCATCGGCCGTGTAGAGCCCCAACTCGACGAGTTGGGCGGCAAGCAAGTCGGTCACGCGCGTCGGCCACTCGATATCGCAGATTGCGGTGATGGCACGGCTGAGCACCTCGAGCGACGTGCCGCCGTAGGGGTTAGAAGAATGTCCACCCTTACTCTTCGTCTTGAGCACGATATCGGCATAGCCCTTCTCCGAGAGGTCGGCGTGCATGAGCCAACCCTCGCCCGCGCTGTACTCGGCAGCCGAAACGATGCGGTAGTCGCCCTCGTCGATCAGGTACTCAAGCTCAATGCCGCGCTCCTCGAGCGCGTGGCCGATGGCGCCTGCGCCGTACTGCGTGGTTTCCTCGTCCTGGCCAAAGGCCAGGAGCAGCGTGCGCTCGTGCTGCCAACCGTGCGCCAGCGCATACTCGACAGCCTCGAGAATACCTGCGACCTGGTCCTTCATGTCAATCGCGCCGCGGCCCCAGATGTAGGTGTCGTCCACGTGCCCGCTAAAGGGGGCATGCGTCCAGTCGGCCTCGGTACCCGGCACCACGGGGACCACGTCCATGTGACCCATGAGCATGACGGGGTTAAGAGCCGAATTGCTGCCGGCAAGCGTCACCAACAGCGAATGGTCGACAAGCTCGACCTCGCCCGCCGCAAACACGCGCGGCCACGCCTGCTGCATATAGGCGCGCAGGTCGTCGAACGACTGCCAGTTCACCGCCTCGGCATCCATGCTCGAGACGGTCGGAAACGACAGCACGCGGCCCAGGCGTTCGCACGCGCCAGCCTCGTCCAAATCGGCAAAATCGTCCTCATGCGCAAAGAAGCGCCAAACCTCGGCCATGACATCCTTTCGATTGTGATGACGAGGGCCGCCCCACCGGAGCGGCCCTGCCACATAAGCGTTTGCGGTCGGTTATTTGTCCTCGAGATAACGAGAGAGGAACTCGCGAGTGCGCTGGTGTTTGGGGTTGCCGAAGAGCTCGGCCGGCGCGGCGTCCTCGAGCACCACGCCCTTGTCCATAAAGACCACGCGGTCGGACACGGTTCGGGCAAAGGCCATCTCGTGCGTGACGACGACCATGGTCATGCCGTCGGCCGCGAGCTTGCGCATGACCTCGAGCACCTCGCCCACGATCTCGGGGTCGAGTGCGGAGGTCGGCTCGTCGAACAGCATGATCTGCGGATTCATGCACAGGGCGCGCGCGATGGCCACGCGCTGCTTTTGGCCACCGGACAGGCGACCCACGGCGGCATGCGCAAACTTTTCGAGCCCCACGCTCGTCAAATGCTCCATCGCGACCTTCTCGGCCTCGGCCTTGCTCATCTTTTTGAGCGTGACGGGCGCAAGCGTGCAGTTGTCGAGCACGTCCATGTTGTTGAACAGGTTAAAGCCCTGGAACACCATGCCGATGTCCTCGCGGAGTTTATTGATATTGCAGCGCTCGGCCGTGAGGTCCTGGCCGTGGAACCAGATGTGGCCCGCGTCCGGGGTCTCGAGCAGGTTGAGGCAGCGCAGGAAGGTCGACTTGCCCGAGCCCGAGGCGCCGATAATGGTAACGACCTCGCCGGGGTTAACGGACAGGTCGATGCCCTTGAGCACCTCGAGCGAGCCGAAGCTCTTGCGCAGGCCCTCGACGCGGATGAGCGGCTCATTGGTCTGTGCGGCGGCCGCGGTGCCGGTAGTGGCGGTATCTGCCATGATGATTCTCCTCGTCTTGAGCCTAGTTGGAGCTGGGCAGCGTTGCCGGGGCCTCGGCGCCGAGCTTTTTGCCAAAGGCCTCGAGCAGGCGGCTCGCCACGAGCGTCAGGATCAGGTAAACCACGAGCGCCACGCAGTAGACCTCCATCTGACGGTAGTACACGCCGGCGACGGTGGTGGTGGCGTACATGAGGTCGAACACGCCGATGACCGAAAGCACCGACGAGTCCTTGATGTTGATGATGAGCTCGTTGGTGAGTGCGGGAATCGCGTTTTTAATGCCCTGGGGGAACACGACCTTGCGCATAGCCTGCCACTGCGACAGGCCCAGCGAGCGCGCCGCCTCGGCCTGGCCGGGATCGATGGACTCGATGCCGCCGCGCAGGACCTCCATCATGTAGGCGGTGGAGTTGAGAGAGATGGTGACGAGGCCGGCGGTGAAGGTACTCCAAATCTGGTTGGCCTGGGCGGTCTCGAAGCCCATGCCGCGCAAAACGGTGAAGCCCGCGTAATAGATGAGCAGGCCCTGAACCATCATGGGCGTGCCGCGCACGATGGTGGAGTAGACAGTCGCAAGGCCACGGCCGATGCTCTTAAAGAAGCGCGTGAGATCGTTATCCACGCGATCGAAGGTCTGAATACGCAGGAACACAAAGAGCAGCGCCAGGAAAAAGGCGATGACGGTACCGAAGGTCGCAAGTGCGATGGTGATCTCGATGCCGCGGATAAAGAAGTCGCCGCTCTTGTAGGTCATGTAGACCAGGCTCGACAAAAAGTCGCTGGGGTTGGAGTCCGAGACAATGCTCACCTGCACCAGGTCGATAAATGACATGACGCAGCGGTCGACAAAGAAGATCGCCGCAATAGCAACGACGACATAGCTGCCCAGGCGCGCGCCGCGACGGAAGCGCTCGGAAGCAAACGGCGACGTTTCGCGATAGTCGTTCCAGTGCATGAGTTTGGTGACCAGCGCCGCCGCCGACACGACAAGCCAGGCCCAAAGGATTGCCCAGAGGCAGTCTTGGAACACGCCCGTAGGCGCCAAAAAGCTCAGCGGCGTGGGATTGCGCTGGCTAAACGCCAGGCCGAGTGCCGCGATGACACTCGTGCCCAGATATACATAGCGATGGTCGGCCTTGATAAAGGAGGCCAGACGATTGATGGTTTTCATGCTGCCTCCCTATGCCGGCTGACGGTCAAGGCACGCGTCCCACATTTGGTCGCGCTCCTCTTGGCTAATGCCCTTGAGCGTCTTATCGATGAGCTTAAGCAGTTTGTCCGAGCCCTTGCGGCAACCGACATTTGCCGCGACCTCCTGCTTAAAGCCCTCGCCCTCGGCAAAATGAATCGGCACGATACCCGGGTTTTGGGCCATATAGCCCTTCTCGTTCTCGGTGTTGTAGGTCACGGCGTCGCACGTGCCCTGCAGCAGGTTCGAGAACACCGTGGGGACGGAGTCGACCGGGTTCTTGTGCACAACGCCCGGAATCTCGTCGATGACGGTGTCGAGCATGGTGTCCTTTTGGCCGAGCACCGTGGCACCGCTAAAGTCGCTGAGCTTGGTGGCGTTTTGGTAGGGGGAACCCTCTTTTACGAACAGGCCAAAGTAGCCAATGAAGTACGGGTCGGAGAAGCCGACCGACTCCTCGCGCTCGGGCGTGGCGCTCATACCGGCGATGATGAGGTCGATCTGGCCGTTGTTGAGCGAATCGATAAGGCCCGAGAAGCTCTGCTTGACGGCAACGGGCTCGCCACCGAGGGCCTTGCAGACGATCTTGGCGATCTGCACGTCGTAGCCGTCGGCATAGGCGCCCTGCACGTTGTCGATGGGGATGGTGTACTCACTGGCTTCGGAAACCTGCCAGTTGTACGGGGCGTAGGCCGCCTCCATGCCAATGCGGATCTTGTCCTTGCCGATCACGGAATCGGACAGGTCGTCGCGACCGCCACCCGTCGTGGGCTGAACCACCTTGAGCGTGGACGGGCGCTGACAGCCGGCGAGCGCGCCGGCGACGACGGAAGCGCTCGCAGCGAGAGCGCTACCCAAAAAGATGCGACGGCTGCATACCGGCTGGGTCTGCATGCCGCGCTGTTGGGGAGAATGCATAATCTGCCTTCCCTGTTGAATCGTATGCTGACGACTTAACAGGATACGCCAGCGACCAGCAGCGCAGCACAAGCTCGAAAAATTAATAGACACACGGTAGTCATTGGGAACGTCGATGTTTTGACAATGCCAGCGAGCGCCACCCAGAGCGAACAAGTTGGCATGAAAAAGGCACGGCATAGACCTTCTGGTCATGCCGTGCCTTTTGAATGACAAATTGTCGCTCTGGGTGGCGCGCAGCGTCGACCGGTCCGCCGTTCGTCAGAACGGCGGAACCTCTAGAGCAAAGTGACGCTAAAGCTGCGGACGTCCGTCTCGCCCGGCGCCAGCGTAATGGTGTTGACCTTGTGCTCAAAGACGTCGTCCTCGGTGTCCATGGTGGTGTGACCGGTCCAGGGCTCGAGCGCCACAAACGGGGCGTCGTTGGCGGCAGACCACACGCCGATGTACTTAAAGCCCTCAAAGTCGATCTTGACGCCGTGGCCCGACTTGCGGCCACGCAGCGTGAGCGTGGAGCCCGGGGTATCGGTGAACATGATGGCATCGTTATCGAAGCTGCGGTGCGTGATGGGCAGCACGTCCGAGTTATCGGGAGCCTTGTAGCTGCCCTCGAACGTCATGAGGCCATCGGGCGTGATGATGGGGGCCTCATTGGTCCAAGCCTCGGTAAATGCCAGCTCGTAATCCTCGAACGTCTCGTCCTCGGCAGCGGGGGCGGGCACGTTAAATGCAGGGTGACCGCCCACCGAGAACGGCAGGTCCACGTCGCCGGTGTTGGTGACGGCAAAGGTCTGCGTGAGCGTGGCGTCGCCGGTTAGGGCATAGGTCATGTTGAGCTTAAAGTGGAAGGGGAAAGCCTTGAGCGACTCAGGCGTGTCGGTGATCTCGTAGGTGACGGACGAGCCGTCCTCGGAGACCTCGACCAGCTTGTGCTCGACGATGCGCGCGAGGCCGTGGCGCGGCATCTCGCAGGCGCCAGCCGCAGACGTCGCCGTGTTGTTGCGCAGTGAGCCCACGATGGGGAACAGGATGGGCGCGTGCTTGCCCCAAAAGGCGGGGTCACCCTGCCACAGATACTCGTTGCCGTTGAGAGCAAGGCTCGTGAGCTGGGCACCCATGGAATCGATGGCCGCGGTAAGGCCGCCGCGCTTGATGGTAGTGACGGTGGACATGCTACTTCCTCCAAAAGTAAACAATAGTGTCGAGGGCTATTGTCCCACTCTTGGCGGCAAGGAGAAGCGGCAGGCGCAGTTATTGAGCGATTGCGTAAAGGTCGAATCCGCCCTGCGGCGTGCTGTCGACCGTATCGGGCGCCTGCGAGTTAAAGCTCACGGGAACCATGCGCTTTGAGGCACGGAAGCGCGTGCCATCGGTGGCGACGGGCGGCTCGTCGACCGTGAGCTCGTAGTCGCCGGGCTTGAGCTCGATGCCGTCGCCAGCGGAGTTGACATATTGATACTCGTCAATCGCCTGCCCCCTGAGTGTGCGGCCCACGATGTGGATGAGCATCTGGCTGTCGCCGCGGGCGGTGTCCCATGTCGCACCGTCCTTGACCTCGACCGACACATGCACCGAGCGCGTGCGGCTGAGCGATTGCTCCACGGACATCTCGACCTTGGCGGCATCTTTGCGCTGTTGCTCCACATGGCTCCAGACATTTCCGATCGCCGAGCAAGCGATGACGCCGGCCATGAAGGCGATGAGGATGGGACCGAGCGGAGAGCGGCGGGCCGCGTCTTCCTCACGAGCTAGGTTGGGGCGATGCGTGGGGGCGGGCGCCTGGGCACCCTGCGCGGGCACGTCGAGAATGCTGAAAGATGCCGTACTGCCGGGATCGATGTTATGGCGCGGCTGCGGGGTCTTGGCCGGCGAGATGGACATGTCGGCCGGCTCACCGAGCGTGGCCGTGGCATCGGCCTTTGCCTCGTCGGCCTCGGCCTGGGCCCAAGCCTGTTCAAAGGTTAGGGGTTCGGCGGAGTCGGAAGCAGCGTCCGTCTCGACGGCATCGTTGCCGGTCTCGTCCTCATCGCTCGACACGTCACGCGGCGCGGGCTCGTCCCACTCCTCGTCCGGAGCCTCGCCTTCGCTATACCACCATTCAAAGTTATCGATATCCATACGGGGCGCCCCTTAGGCCTCGCAAATAAACGCTTGCTAGCCTTATACCCTCAGACGGCACGAGGGCTCGCACGGAATGCGAAAAAGGGTTGCTCCTTTGTCGCATCGAAACGAATCTGCTTGCGTTTAGCCGCGGGTAATCTTATTTCTCAACAAGAAGTCGACTGCCCCCACGATTCTGATGCCATCGATGTCCGTGGGATGGTCGCCATCCCTGACAATCAGGATCTTCTCATACGAATCAGGAATTTTTCCTAGCGTGCTTAGCTTGAGCGGTCGCAGCTCGCGTTCTCTCGTCGCCTCGGCATCGATCCGCTCGGTAACCTGGATATATTTGCGGTCCGATCCCTCGCCGATTGCGACAAAGTCGATTTCCCCCGCGCGCAGATGGCCGCAAAACACTTCGTATCCTTCAAATACAAGCTGGTTGTAGATAACGTTCTCGAGCATCCTTCCGCTATCGCTACCTCTATATCCGTCAAGATAGCTGCGAATTCCCGTATCAGCTATGTAATATTTACCGCCTGTCTTAAGAAGCTCCCGCCCCTTGATGTCATACCTTTTTACTTTGGTAAACAGGTACGTCTCTTCCAGAGCGTCAATATATGCCGACACCGTCGATGCGTTGGTCTTACCGCCCGCCGATTCGTTGAGCGTCCCTACGATTTTGTTGACCGAGGTTTGGTTGGAGATGTTGTCTGCCAGATACGCACAGAGCCGCTCGAGAACATCGCGCTTGGTGATAGCTCCGCGACCCCTACGCGTCGCACGCGACAGGATATCGCGCGCGATGATCGTCTGGTAGAGGCTACGGATATAGTCGCGGCACAGCTCACGTCTCGGCTCATCATGGGCCAGAAACGGCATGCCGCCATAGGTTATGTACTGCTCAAGCACGGTATTTGAATTAAGGCGATCGCCCGTCTTGGAAACAAGTTCGACCCTCTCACCAAGCCCTTCAGCGGCGACCGCATCAATCGAGCGAAAATCAAGATATTCGCTAAACGTGAGAGGCTGCATCTTGACCTCGACATATCGGCCCGAGATAAGCGTTGCGAGCTCGCTCGATAGCAAAAAGGCATTGGAGCCCGTGACATAGATATCGCACGGCAAATCCACTCGGAGCGAGTTGACCGCCTTTTCCCAACCTTCGACATTCTGGAGCTCGTCAAAGAACAGGTAGGGACGATCGATGCCGTCGATGCGCTCCCGAACCATACGATAAAACGTCAGATAATCCGTAATTCCCGCGTACTCTAGAGATTCCATCTTAAAGGTCAACAAACGCTCGGCTGGCACCCCCTGTTGCGCCAGATAGTCCCTCATCATGTCCAATAACGTTGATTTGCCACAACGGCGTATGCCCGTCACGATTTTGATGAGGTCGGTATCCTGAAAAGCAATGAGTCGATCAAGATAACGGCTTCGGCGAACGATATCCATAGAGTCTCCCTAGCGCCCGGCCAGACATGAAACCTTATAAACTTGCATTATTTGCAAGTTTATAAGATGTTATCTTAGAAACTTGCAGAATTTGCAAGTTTCTAAGGCATGGAATGTGACAACGGACTACCCCGTTGTCACATCGCGAGAGCAGCGCGAATGGAGGGGGCCTCGAGGGCCTCCTCAAGCGCAAACTTGCCCTCGCCCGCTGCAACCTTTGTCGTGTGCATACCCATGGAATCTCCTGTCGCCCGCGATGTACCTGAGACCATCTTCGCCTGTATTGCGACTATACAGGCAAGCGCAGCCTGCGACAAAGGGGGCGGGCACCTGACGCATTCTGGTAGAGTTGCAGGGACTGAATCCAGCTCATATAACGCAACATGGGAGCAACTGCCTTGACCACCGCAACTTCGTCCACAACAGCATCAACCGCTGCCGCGCTTTCACCTGCGCGCACCAATCTTTGCCTGGCGCTGCTCATGCTGTTGGGATTCTCGCTCGGCTGCTCCGAATTCGTGGTCATCGGCATCGAAAGCGACTTGGCAACGGAACTCGGCATCTCGCTTGCCACCGCGGGCCAGCTCATCAGCGTATTCGCGCTCGTCTACGCTATCGCCACGCCGGTACTTGCGCTCAGCACGGGGCGCTTCCGCCGCTACCAGCTGCTCGTGTGCTACAGCATCGTCTTTGTGCTCGGCAACCTAGTCATGGCGTTGGCGCCCAACTTCCAGGTGCTGTTCGCCTCGCGCATCATCTTGGGCTCCGTCTCGGGCGCACTGCTCGCCGTGGGTGTGACGTACATCCCCGAGCTTCTGTCCCCGCAGCAAACTTCGCTTGCAATCTCGGTGGTATATGGTGCGTTTTCCGTGGCAATGGTCTTTGTCACTTCGATCGGCAAGTTTGTAGCCGACACGCTCGATTGGCACGTAGCCATGTACGGCACGCTGACCTTTGCCGTTCTGATCTGCGGAGCGCTCATGGCGTTTATGCCGCGCGCTGGGCAAACCGACGAGCCTGCCACCTTTCGCGAGCAGGCGGGGCTGCTGCGCGAGCCGAGCATCATCACCGGCATGCTCATCTTTTTGTTTGGCGTGGGCTCGGTCTACGTGTTTTACGGCTATGTGACGCCTTATCTTGAGCAGGTGCTGGGCATGGGCACGGTCGAAGCCAGTACCACGCTTATGGCCTACGGCGTGTTCTGCCTAATCTCGAACATCCTGGGCGGATGGATCGACGCGCGCTTTGGCATGAAGGCACTGCTTGTGACGTTTGTGCTGCAGGCTGCGGCGTTACTCGGACTGTTTGCTGTGGGCGGCACCATGCCGCTCGCGCTGGTCTTTGTCTTTAGCTTGGCGCTGCTCATGTACCTGTTCTCGGTGTCGTGCATCACGCACTTTATGGACGTGGCACGCAGCCGCCATCCCAAGTCGATGGTACTCGCAAGTTCGGTTGAGCCCATGGCGTTTAACGTCGGCATCTCGTTTGGCACCGCAGTGGGCGGCGCCGTGGTAAGCAGCATTGGCATTGCGTACGTGGGCGCAGTGGGTGCCGCGTTCTCGCTTGTGGCCTGGGCGCTCACGCTGGTGACGATTAAGCTGGCTCGCTGGGAGCGCAAGCGTCAATCAGCACAGCCCCGGATGCAGGCATAGGGGCGAACTAGCCCAAGGTGGCGAGCAACCGGTGAAAACCGTCCCATACGAGTAGTGTTTATCCGCCTGCAAGCTCCAGCAGTGCAATTTCGTGTAGTTCAGATACACGTTTTTCTTCGATTTCATGTATCTGGAATACATGAAATCTTGAGCACCCCTGTCTTCGTGGAAAACGTTTTTGCCCGCTTTACATCAGACGATGGGCGTGAGCTGCGTCATCCTCCACTCTGCGCAGTTGGCTTCATTGGAAAGGGCTGTGTTACAGTGCCACCGCAGGCCGTACGGCCCTGTCTAGAAAGGAAACCCTGTGCAACGCGTTCTTTTTATCTGCCATGGCAACATCTGTCGCTCGACGTTGGCTGAGTCGGTGTTTACCGAGTTGGTGCGCCGCGCCGGGCGCGAGGGCGAATTTGTCATCGATTCCGCTGCGACCTCGACCGAGGAGATTGGCAACCCGCCGCATCATGGCACGGTCGCCAAGCTGCGCGAAGTCGGGATTCCCGTCGTCGCGCACCGTGCCCGCCAGGTGCGTCGCGCGGAGTATGGCGACTGGGACCACATTGTATATATGGATGCTGAGAACGCGCGCGGCCTGCGTCGCATTTTTGGCGACGACCCCGACGTCAAGATTACGCGCTTGCTCGATTGGACCGATCGCCCCGGCGACGTGGCCGATCCCTGGTACACCGGCAATTTCGATGCCACCTACCGCGATGTGCTCGCCGGTTGCACCGCCATGCTCGAGCAGCTGTAGGTTCGTGGGCGCACGAACCATGCTAACCGCGCCCTCGGCATAAATTGAGCGTGGACAATCTCCCACTTTGAGCGCGAAACGGCGCTCTAAACGGGAGATTGCCCACGCTCATGAATGTGACAAAGGGACTGGCCCTAGACCGGCTTGACCTCCAGCTTTATCCCCTCGGCGCAGGAGTCGCCCAAAACATCCGAAAGGGCCCAGGTCGCATATAGCGGCAAATAGAGAACCGCTCCGTTGCGCTCAACGTTGCCTCTCGAGAAAACAATCCCGAGCCTTACGCCATATTCAGCCGTATCAAGCACATGACCGAGCGCAGCGTGCGCGTGGTAATAGGAGCCCGATTTAACCTCGATCGGAACAGCCGTCCCATCCGGCCCATCGACCACAAAGTCCACTTCACCGCGCTTTTTTGTCTGATAGTAGTAAAGCTGGCGATTTTGGGCAGCCAGCTGCTGGGCCACCACGTTTTCGTAAATGCCGCCCAGATTGGGCTCCTTGCTATCAAGATACGCCGCTTGGGCGACTCCAACGGGGTAGCGCGCCATCAACATGCCCGTATCCGATTGATATAGCTTGAACTGCGATGGCCGTGCCGTCTTGAGCAGGGGCGATTTTGGCTCGGTTACGATATCGGCTTTGAGAGCAACGCCGGCATCGACAAGCCATACAAAATCTCGCTGATACTTCTCGTAGTGAGCCTTGGGGTCAATGGAATTGAGCACGAAGCGCTTGTTTTCGCCCTCGAGCATAATAGGGAGCTGATCGTAGATGCTCTGCACCTGAAGGGCTCGCCCGCTTGCATACTTGGAGATATCCCGCCGGTACTGTTCGTTGAGCTCTGACTGTAGCTGACGAACAGAGGCAAGGTCGCCCTGCGTGTCAAGGAAACGCTGCACGACCTCCGGCATTCCGCCGACAACGGTATAGGTCCTGAAGTTTGCCATCATCGCGTCATGAATGTAATCAGGAATGGGCCTCTCGCTGATACAGGCGTCACGTATCGTTTGGCGAGCCCCCTCGCTCACCCCGATTGCCCAGCAAAACTCCTCAAAATCGAGCGGGAACATCCTAAGCTCGTGGACATACCCCACGGGATAGGACCTGACGCCCTTGAACTGGGTCCCGAGCATTGACCCCGAAAACGCCCAACGGCACCTCCCGTCCTCAACAAGGAACTTTGCCATCGTCATGATGTCGGGGGCCTCTTGGACCTCATCGATAAACACGAGCGTTTTGCCTGGTGCAATCGACTTTCCCGAAAGAAGCGTCACCCTGCTGATGAAATCATCGGCATCCCGCGCCTCGAGAAGAGCATCTTTTGCCTGGCGATTTTCCATGAGGTTAAGCTCGATGTAGGTTGCATGGTTGGCTTTGCCAAATGCGCGAATCGAATAGCTTTTGCCAATCTGGCGAGAACCCGTAATGAATAAGGCCTTTTGCTCGGCAGACTTCAGCCAACGCTCCAGCTCTGCCGCTATTTTCCTGCGCAGCATAGGCTCTCCCCTCAGTGTCATCAAATGAAATGCAAAGTTTTATACGCTTGATTATCGATGAAACGCAGAATTTTTAGAACCTAAAATCGGATGAAATGCAGAGATTTAGGATTATGAGCAAAAAGAAGGGGCAGCCCCGGCGGATGTGACAAAGGGACTGTCCCTTTGTCACATTGCGCTCAACTACTCGTCGACGATCTCGGCGAGCCAAACGTTCAGCGTATCAACCTCGGGGCAGCAGAACTTTGCCGTGCCGGGCTCGTTGCCAGGCACGGTTCCGCCATAGCGCAGGATATCGATATAGGGAAATCCCACATGGCAGGCCATGGCGCACATCTTGCCGCGATCTCGGTCGAAGTCGAAGACGTCACCCGGCTTGTGCCCGTGATGGCAGCGGCATGTGCCCAGCTGGTCTACGCAGCTCACGCGGATACGCGGACGCTTGCCACGCGGCGCGCCGAGCGGCTTGTTCTCGCCCGCAGGCTTGACGCCGCCCTCGCCAGCATTACTCATGGTCGATCACATCCAGGCAGGCCTCGATGGGAAGGCCAGCCGACTTGTCCTCTTGGTCGGCATTGCGCTCGATAAGCTCAGCCACCACACGCATGGCATCGGACGTCGCGCGCTGCAGACTCCAACCTGCCATAACGCGGCCGACGAGCACCGCCGAGAACGTGTCGCCCGTGCCCGGGAAATAGACCGGAATGAGCTCAAAGGGAATCGTAAAGTACTCCCCCGCCACATGGTCGTAACCGATAACCGCGTTCGTGCCATTGACTACGGCGCTCGTAATGACCACAGACTTGGCACCCAGCTCACGCACGGCGTCCACAAGGACGCGAGCCTCGTCGGGCATAATTTGCTCGGCGATAGGCCTATCGGCAAGCAGGCACGCCTCGGTATAGTTGGGTACCGCGTAGTCTGCGCACTCCAGCAGATGCCGCATAAGGCCAATCGTGGACTCGGGCACGCCCGCATAGAGCTTGCCGTTGTCGCCCATGATGGGGTCGACGAACACCTTGGTGCCTTTTTGCGCACGGCGGTGGCAAAAGTCCGAGATGATGCGCGTCTCTTCCTCGGTCACGATAAAGCCGGTCGAGATGGCGTCGAACTCAAAGCCGAGTTCCTCCCAGATAGCGAGGCTTTGGCGCACGTACTCGGTGGTGTCATGGATATAGAACTTGGGATAGTTGAGCGTGTCGGAAACGAGCGCCGTCGGCAGGTTATGGATACGGTAGCCCATGTGCGACAGCACCGGCAGCATGGCAGAAAGCGCGACCTTGCCGTAGCCGCACATGTCGTTGATCAGCAGCAGCTGAGTGTTCTTCATGAGTGTCCCCCTTGGTTCGGGCGCGGCGCGGCAGCGCCACAGTGCGACTAAGTGTAGCGCAGGGGACGTTGCGAGCGGAGTCGAGCGGCACGAAGGGCAAATTGTTGCGGAAAGGTTTCGGAAACGAGGGGCTAGCTTGCTTCATTGCGGCTCATTTGCCGCCACTTATTCAGTGCCATTTCAAAACTATGCCGGATTACGGGGCTGAA
>CATVTV010000025.1:0-29831 GCA_958347015.1 uncultured Collinsella sp.
CCCTTGCGGCGTAGTTCTTATTTAAGCCGTCCAAGTTTTGGGGTGCAGTTCACCGGCGGGAGGCGTCGTCTTTGAAGTTGTCAGCAATAGCTCACAACAAGTCGTCGGCACGTTGACCACAAACGTTTACGGCTTTGCCTCCACCAAAGACCAGCCCGAAGCATGGTTTGGCGCAGGCAAGCGACCCGCCGGCGCTCACGGTGCCATTCCCTACGACCGCGCGGGCTACACCGTTCGCGAGGTTGCAGAAACGGTCCCTGAAGGATTTAAGCAAGCAGGAGAATGGACCATCGCAGCAGAGCAGACCGCAGACGGCGCCGAGCTTCAGTACATCGTTGACAACCATGCCTTATCGACACACCTTCAAATCGTAAAGCGCGATGCTCAGACCGGCGGCACCGTACCACTTGCCGGCTTTACGTTCCAGCTGCTCGATAGCCACCACGAGCCCGTCTCGCAAACATGTTGGTATCCGGCCCACAATGTAATGAATACCTTCACAACCGATACAACCGGCGCCGTCATGCTGCCCGAATCACTTCATCCCGGAACATACTACGTGCACGAGGCATCGGCCAAGGAACCGTATCTGCGCGGAGAAGACCTGGAGATAACGATTCCAGCCGACAGAAATCTGACACCGGTCGCCGTCGTCTCATTCTATGACGACGCCGCAACCGGAAGCATCGAAATCATTAAGACGGATGCTGTAGATGGGCGCACCCTCGCTGGAGCCACGTTTGACATCCGCGCTGTCGGCGACATCGTGCGAACCGACGACAGCATTGTCGCTCTGGATGGCGAAACCGTCACCACCGTTACAACCGACGAACGGGGGCAAGCGCGAGTCGACCATCTTTCGCTGGGATGCGGTACCGCCACCTACGAGGTCGTCGAGACACAAGCGCCCGAAGGTTATCTGCTCAACCCGACCCCACATACTGTGAAGTTGTCGTACGCCGACCAGCAAACGCCCGTGATCGAAGCGCACCTTGACGTTTCCAACGACTACACCAAGATCGATGTCTCCAAAGTCGACGCGTGCGGAGGTCAGGAAGTGACAGGCGCCGAGCCTGTCCTCTGCGACTCCAATGGCAACGAAATCGATTCTTGGACTTCATCCGGCAAACCGCACCGCATTGACCACCTTTCACCCGGCACCTACACCCTGCGCGAAACGATGTCCCCGCGTACCTACGACCCCGCCGAAGAGATAACGTTTGAAGTAAAGGCCACGGGAGAAGTTCAAACCATGGCCATGAAGGATGCCCCCATCGAGATCAGGGGAAGCGTCGATAAGCGCCAGGAGATTGCACAGCCAGTCGTAAGCAAACTCGCTGCCAACGGCGACGGAAAAAACCGAGCCAAAGCACGGGCCAACACGCAAGGCGCCTTCTCCTATACCATCGACGCCAAAAATGAGTCGAGCACCTGGGTCGACGAGTTGACCATCACCGACGACCTTGAGTGCGCCAAAGATGGCGCAGCGAAACTTGTTGCCGTTGAAACCCCTATTGCGATCGGTGATCTAAACGGGCTGTGCAACGTGTGGTATCGAACGTCTCCGGCAGGAACAGACGATACGGTCAAGCAGGTCAATGCAACGCTTGACGACGGGCATCGCAATCCTTGGCTCGGAACGGAAGAGGCTACAAAGCTGCTGGGCGACGATGTGCGTATCGTCGATTACGACGGGTGGCACCTATGGAAAGCAGATATCCCGACGGACAAGTCCGTCACGCTCGATACGAAAGAGATTGATCTTACGGACGACGCCGTCATCACGGGCATCCGTTTTGAATACGGTGCGGTGGCCGCCGACTTTACAACCAGAAGCGAGGCGGGCTCTTGGACCCGGGATGACCTTAAAGACGAACACGACGATCTTGACGATGTCAAGGCGGCCCTTAATTCGGATGCCCGAGGCGCAGTCGTGCATATGCAGGCAACGTCGTCCTATACGCCCCAAACCGCACTTGCCAACAGCGCGCGCGTCGATCTTTGCCGCAACGGCGGTGGCGATAAACTCGAGGCGCATGATGAGGACCGCGTCATCCAACGATGCGCCCTGCCTCAGAACCTGCCGGCAACGGGATCTGTTCCCGTCGCCGCATGCATCACCGCACTCCTGACCTCGGGCACTGCAGCCATATGGTTCACTCGCCTTAGGTCAGCCACAAAGAGGCGCTAGCACGATGAAAAGGCGGGCGAGCCAGTCTCCCGGCTCGCCCGCCTTGGGCATAAACGATAAATCGGCTATTCAGCAGATGACGAACCGCCATCGATGGCTGCCTGATCGGACTCGGAAATACCGTCGGCACCCAAACTTTGCTCTTGCTCCACCTCTTCGTTCATTGTCGTCTCGGGCGTCGAGCCCTTAACGCCAACGACATACGCGGCCCCAAAACCCAATGCGATAGCGATCAGGGTCGAAATCAGATAGATGGGCCAATGGCGCTTGATGTACGAAAACACGCTGACTCCTTAGCGGGTCTGTCTACGAACGACGAATGACCTCGGTCACGACCTCGGACACCGTAGCGATATTGGTCGGATTGACGTTGTACGGCAGGTCATCCTCGGTGCGAGCGCAGGCAAGGCGCGGGCCGTCCACACCGGCGATCGTAAGGGCGCGACGGCTCGCCTCGAGCGCTGCGGATGCATCGGTTTTTGCATAGGGCATCTCGAACGCACCGCAATCGACGTGGAACGACTTGCACACCTTGCTGACAAGATTCATGATGCGGCGATCGCCCTTAAACAGCTGCTGCTCGCCCTCGACCGTTACCACCGAAAGCCTGCCGGCACCGATAGACTCGAGGTTGATGAAGAACACACCGCGGAGCTTGTCACGATGCGAGGCCAAAAACGCCCTCATGCCGGCGCCGTCGCAATCGGACGCGCCCGTTGCGACGAACCAGATATCGTGGCCGAGCAGCTCATCGTCACCCATGGAGGCAACGGCCGAGAGCATATCCTCGGCAGAAGCGCCATCGGAAGAGGTGGCGCCGCCCTTCCAACCGTCGTCGTCATCCTCGAAGTTATCCCACGAGCCAATGCCGCGGCCAGACTTCTTGGCATCGTAATCGTCTTCGACGCCCAGCCAGTCGCTCATGCTGTCCTGCTCGTTCTTCTTTTTGCGACCGAACAAGCCACCCAGGCCACGCTTCTGCGGCTTGGCGCCCGTCGAAGCAGGAGCCGAGATGGTCTCGAGCGGCTGTGCGCCCGAGGAGATGGGCATGGGGGTCGCGACCGGTGCCGATGTGGGCTCGGGGCCCTGCGCCGTCGCAAAGGGATCATTTGTCTGCGCCGAAGGATCGGGAAGATCGAACAGCGACGTGCGGGATGCGACGTTGGCCTGCTGCATCGAAGGCAGCGACGGATCGGGGACCGAGGTCAGCGGCGACGAAGAGGGCGCAGGCGCGGAGGCCGGATCGGGGATATTCATTTGCTGGCGCGGAGGCACCTGAGACGAAATCTGCGCCATGAGGGAGTCAACTGTCTCGTCCTGCGTGGGAGCGACATTGGCCACCGTGGCACCGGGGTCGCTCGGCGCGGGCATGGTAAAGATCTGCGTAGAATAAGGCCTGGACTCATCCGTCTTGGGAGCCTCGTCAATCGCAGGGGACTCCTGCTCCATAGCAGGAGCCTCGGCCTGCTCGGGTGCGCTGGCCTCAACGGAATCGGCCTCGTCGACAACCGAATCATCGGCGGCGTCCTGGGCATCATCGGAGATGGGAAGGGGCTCGGCAATTGCGGTGCCCTGCTTCTCAAACGTCATCGTGGCATCAAATGACATGGTGCCATCGACCGGCCGCTGCGCCTCAAAGGACGTCGTAGCCTCGGCAACGTCAGCGGATGTCGGCTGCGGAGCCTCGAAGGACGTCGTGGCGTCGGCGACATCGACAGGCTTCGGCTGCTCGTTCTCGCTCTGCTCGAACTCCTGTGCCGCACGCTCACGCTCGGCCTCGGCGGCCTGCTGCTGGGCGATGGCCTCCCGCTCGGCGGCCTCGCGGGCAGCGGCGCGCTTTTCCTCAAAGTCGTCGACGAACTTCTTGCCCTTCGCAAGGGCGCCCTTAAAGAAGCTCGAAGCGCTGGCACCAATCGAGGAGAACGCAGAAGCGATATCGGCATGGGGCGTTGTCGAGGGAAGCTCGGCCGAAAAATCGGTGTCACTCTCATAGGACACGCGCTGCGGATACTCGTCATAGTCTTCGTCGGCGGTCTCGTCTTCAACCTGTGCCGGAGCGGCAGGCGCCAGAATATCCAGACCGGCTGCAGAATCGAGCGCGGGCTTTTCGTCAGACTCCGCGGCAGCAACAGGGGCAGCGACCGGCTCGGCGGGAGCAACAGCCGTATTTGCCGCGGGCGCGGGCTCCTGTGCAACGGGAGCAGGCTCCGGCCCGAACGTCGGCTCCTCGCCCTCTTCGTAATCGAGCGTGCAGGACTCGGGAAGCATGCCGAGCACGCGGATGGCATCCGAACCAAAGCGGATATTGCCGGCGGCATTGCGATAGAGCTTGGGCTTGGGCTCGGCGACTTCGACCACCGCGGGCTCCTCCGCCGGCTCGACGGTGGACGTTTCTTCGGTGGACACTTCGGCCTGGGCAGTCTGGCCTTGAGCCTCAGGCGCGATAACGCCGATCAGCGTCTCGTCGGCAGAGGCACCCTCAAAACCATCGATCTGTCCATCAAAAGCCTCTTCCTGCTCGGGTACATCGTCAGGCGCCACCGGCTGACCAAACTCGTCCTCGTCGTAGGAAGGCTCCTCATATTCAATGGTGTTGCCGTAGTCGTTTTGCTGTTGGGCCGCGGCATACTCGGCCGCCGCGCGCGCCATTTCCTCGGCGCGACGCTTCTGCTCGCCAAAATAGGTGTCGAATGGAATGTCGTCGGGGAACTCGTTTTCGCCCTGATAGGGGGCAACGTTGTCCATGACACCGAGCATGGCGGCAACAGAGGACTTGTTGCACACCGCGCCAGACGTGTAGGGAAGCACAAAACGGTTGGAGATGATATTGGCGGCGTTAGCCAGTGCCACAAGGGAGGCCAGAATCGCGACAACCCACAGCAGCACCTTGAGCACGCCGGGAAGCGGCAGGATACGCAGAATGGCGACAGCCGCGGGCGCGATCGTGG
The DNA here is from genome assembly GCA_958347015.1 of uncultured Collinsella sp. Taxonomy (GTDB): domain Bacteria; phylum Actinomycetota; class Coriobacteriia; order Coriobacteriales; family Coriobacteriaceae; genus Collinsella. The sequence goes on from CATVTV010000025.1 coordinate 5,140, forward strand.
CGACAGGCAGGAGCTTGGCGATGAGCGCGCGATACGGAGCGTAGGGCTCGCGAGCAAGGAGCTCGGCACGGGGGGAATCATAGTGGGCCACCACGACGACCGGGCGGTTGCGCGGAGACGCAAGCGGGCCCGAGGCCTTGTGATAGGCGATGACATTTTGGCTCACACCGGTCTTTCCCAGGCGCGAAACCACGGGATGCCCCGTGCGCTCGAGCACATAGAGCACGGCGCCGACAATGGCCAGCAAGGTGCCGACCAAGCCGATACCGCCGCCGATGCCCATTAACAGGGCGCCGGCAAACGCCAGAATACCGGTAACGGCAAACGCCAACCTGCTGGGCGCGGGAGCATTAAATTCCTGCACCTCGGGGTCAAAGCCGTGGTTGCGGAAAATCTGAGCGATATCCTCGGCAGCCAGGCGCTCTTCTTCACTGCACGCCGGCGTAATGCCGGTGTTCTGCAGCAGGTGGTTAATATAGTTCTGGGTGTTCGCCATGTGCGCTCCACATCCATAATCCGACAAATAGGCCCAATGCATGCACATTAGAACCGTATATAGTCGAAAGTATACCCCGAGCGAGCGCAAACGACCGAATTCGGGCCATCTTAACGCCGCGAGCGGACAAGGATATAGCCTAATCTCCATATCGGACTAAAATCATGGCATCAAACGACCTTCTCATGCGAGGATTCTATGACGGCAAGCGACGCGACCGCGACAATTAAAAAGGGGGCACCCGAGCCCGGTTTCGATAAAACGGCTCAGCGCATCCTCAACCTTTTCTTTGTACTCAACAGTTCTCCCGAACCGCTGGCGACCGAGCAAATCGTCCTGGATTCCGATTTGGGATACGGCTCGGGCAATATCGACTCAGACAAGCGCAAGTTCCGCCGCGATCGCGACAAGCTGCTCGAACGCGGCATCGTTATCAGGGAGGTTCGTGCTGCCGGAGCGCAGGAAACCGAGGAAAGCGCGTGGACGATCGACCGCGAGCACACGTTTGCCGCGGGCGGTCTCATCACCGCAGACGATGCCGACATCCTGCTCAATGCCATCGACCAGACACTCGCGGCAGGCTCATCCACCTTTGCCGCGCCGCTTGCCGACATTCGCTCCAAGATTGCCTACCTCACCGGCGCATCGACGACAGGAGAGACACCGATCCGCCGCTCTCCCGCCGTCGATGCGGTATGGAGTGCCTTTGCCGAGCGTTGCGCGCTGCGCTTTTTGTACCAAAACGGACGCGGTGAACAACGCGAGCGGACCGTTTGCGTCTACGGCATGTTCGAGCGCGAGGGCACGGCATACTTTTGCGGCCTCGACAATGCCACCGACAATATCAGGACATTCCGCTGCGACCGCATCATTCGCGCCTGGAGACCTTCGAAAGCCTACGCCATCCCTGCGGATTTCAACCTCAACGATTACTTATTCTTTGAGTTCGATTTTGCCGACCGCCCACCCGTTGCGGCTACGTTCTCGTTCGCGCGTGAAGCGCAGGCCGATATGATCAGCGGTCTCACACGCGGACGAGGCGAACTCACGCGCACCGAAGCAGAGTGGACCTGGACCGTTGACGTGCGCGACTTTGAAGCCGCAGCCTCGTTTTGCATGGCCCATGCCATGGATGGCATGAGGCCCGTCGCCCCCGATGCTCTCAAGCAGGCGTGGAATCGCCTCATCGAAAGGACGGTGCACGAGCATGCCCGTGCGTAAACTCACCAGCGAGCAAAGACTCTCGCGCGCCATCGACATCATGGAGGCCCTCTACGCCGCCGGCGAGAATGGCATGACACGAGACGAGCTTTGCAGCCGCTTTGATATCACGGGGGCATCACTCGACGAGATTCTCGAGATCGTCTCGACGCTTGCGGACCGAGAATCGGGCGCACGTATTATCTGTGAACGCCGCGGCGAGTGCGTGGTCCTCACCGGTGATGCGGGGCGCGTGCTGCCGCTACGCCTGAGTGCCGCCGAGGGCGCTGTGCTCAACCATGAACTTGAATCATTGGGGATCGAACCCCAGGCGGCGGCTCGAATACGGCGAGCTCTTCTTCCCAAAGAGCTCGGTTACAACCAGCGCGTCTTTGACACCGTCGACCACGGATCACACTGGCAGCAGCTGAGCTGCGCCATTCGGGACGGCGTTCGCTGCCGCATCTCGTATCGCTCGATGGATGATACACAAGCGCGCGAGCGTCTGGTCGACCCCTTGCGCATCACAACAAACGGCGACCAAACGTATCTGATTGCCTGGGATGTCGCAGTCGACGAACAGCGTACCTATCGTATGGATAAAATCGAGGGCCTGGTCTTGACCGACGACTCCGTCGTGCGCCACGCACCGGAGCCCGCGACCCTCCACGACTCCCTCGCCCAGGCGGAGCGGAGCGCGAAGCTTCTCATGCCGCGCGCCTTGGCAGAGCGCCTAGACTGGCCCGGCATCATGTCGATTGAACCCAATGGGGCGGACTGCTCAACAGTGAATGTGCGCTACGGCTCCGAACGCTGGCTGTTAAGCCAGGTAATCGCAGCGGGCGGGGCCATCCGCATCTTGGATGACCCCGCCCTGTCAGAGCGTCTGTGCGATATGGCAAAATCCCTCGTCTGTCCGCTTTAGCGGCGCCGCTCGTGGCGTGCGCGCCACAGCTGTAGATAGTGCCCGATTTGTGCCGATTCGATGCGCTGATAGGAACTCGTGGGCAGCGACGTTAAGAATTTCTTGCCGTAGCCCTTCGTCACCAGGCGCGGGTCGGCCAAGATGAGCACGCCGCAATCGGTCGATGAGCGAATGAGGCGACCGGCTGCCTGCTTGACCTCGAGCACGGCCTCGGGCAGCGAATAGCGCGCCCAAGCGCGGTCTTCACGCAGATTGCGCTCGCATGAGAGCGGGTCTGTGGGGCTCGAGAACGGCAGCTTGGGGATGATGACGCAGCGCAGCGTTTCGCCGCTGGCGTCAAACCCTTCCCAAAAGGCCTTAAGCGCAAAGAGCGACGAGGTCGGTTCGTTGATAAAGCGATCGCGCAGACGGCGAGGAGACGAGTTGCGCTGCTGGCAGTTGAGTTCCAGACCCGCACGAGCCATCTTGGGCTCGACGCGAGCGTACAGCTCCTCCATGTCGCGCCTGTTGGTGAACAGCGTGAGCACCGAGCCGCCCATGGCCAGATGAGCGTCGACCAGCACACGCTCGAGCGCCGAAAGATAGCCTTCACGGTCGCGCGGATCGGGGATATCCCCGGCCACGACCACGGCCATATTCGAATCGAAGTCGTAGCTTGAATCCAAGTGCAGCGACGATGATGTCGAGGCACCGATGCGATCGAGGCCGACGGCGTGGTTAAAGTGCTCAAAGCTCTTGGAAACCGTCATGGTCGCCGATGCAAAGATAGCCGTGTGGACCTCGGGCAGCCACTCGGTTGCCAAGGCCTCACCAATATCGATGCGCTCCGCGGTCATCGACTCGCCGCCGGCGCGCAATCTGCGATTGACTTGCAGCGAGTACACGTAGTGTTCGTCGGTACCGTCAATGATGAGCTTGAGGTTCTCGACCAGCTCGTGTAGGCGGCGCGAGATATCACCCAGGTCGACAACAACCTCGGGCTTGGCGGCGGCGACGGCTTGTACCAGCGCGTCGACGCTCTTGTCAGCTTGTTCCAATGCGTCAATAGCAGTGTAGGCCGACTGTAAGAAATCATGCCAGTCGTCAGATTCGCGCAGCTCGGGGCCAATCCATAGGTTCGCATTGTCATAGCCCCCGCGCGCACGGCGGCCAAGCTCGCGAACGCCGTCAAACACATCGGCGATTGCCATGCTCGCGCGCGCGGCCGTCGACGTCGCCTTGGCGGTTAGACCCAGGTAGAGCGTAGAGCCATCCGAAGCTGCCAAATCGCGGGAAACCTGGCTCAGTGCACCGGTGCTCGAGCCACCCAGGCGCTCAAACAGAACGCGCGATTCATCCGCCGACACCACGCGCGCCCATTGACGGCGAGCCTCGCGCTCGATGGAGTGGGCCTCATCGATCACCCAGTGACGAATTGGAGGCAAGATTCTGCCCTCGGCCGCAACGTTGCGGAACAGCAGGGAATGGTTGGTGACCACCACATCGGCATGCGCCGCGCGACGGCGGGCGCCGTGGACCAGGCATTTATCGGGGAAAAACGGGCATAGGCGACGGGCGCACTCGCGCGACGCCGTCGTAAAGTCGGGACGGTTGACGCTGCGCCAGCGAATGCCGAGCGAGTCGAGGTCGCCATCGGCCGACTGACACACGTACGCCATGATGACCGCGACTGCCGTAAGCGTGTCGGCAGGATCACGCTTAGTCGTAATTTCGACTTGGCCACGGCTCATGCGCTCAAGCTTGCGCAAGCATGGATAGTGATCATAGCCCTTGAGGGCGCAAAACGATAGGCCTCCTTCCAGCTGCTCGGCAAGTTTGGGCAGCTCATGATACATGAGCTGGTCGGCAAGATTATTCGATTTAGTCGCGATACCAACCGTGATGTTGTTGCGGCGCGCTGCCTCGGCAAAAGGCACCAGATAGGCCATCGATTTGCCGACGCCCGTCCCCGCCTCAATCACGCGATGCGTTCCCGTAACGAGCGCGTCACGGACCTCGAGCGCCATCGCGATTTGCTCATCGCGCGGCTCGTACGTGGGATACATGCGATTAACCAGACCGCCCGGGGCATAGTCCGCCTCGATTTCCTCGCGGCTCGGCATCTTAAGGACCGGTAGCTCGTCCGCATCAACGCGATCATCGGCCCGATCGGCCTTGAGTACGTCGGCGCGGGCGGCGTTGAGAGAGAAGATGGAACCGGGGTTCTGTCCCGCCAAGAACGAGAAGATGGGACGATAAGACCAGGGCACGTCGGGGTGCATGTCGGCCAGACGCGCCATTAAGCCCTGAGGCAAGTCGGAGAGCGCCACGAGCAACACACGCCACACGCCACACAGGGCGTCGACATCGGCGTTGGCGCGGTGCGACACCGAGTCGCAGCCAAACAGGTCGGCCATAAAAGACAGCTTGTGCGAGGCCAGGCGCGGAAGTGCGATGCGCGACAGTGCCAGCGAATCGATCCAGATGTCGCTGACGTTGACACCGCCCTTGACCGACTCGATAAACGAACGGTCGAAGGTGGCGTTATGCGCAATCACCGGGCAGCCGCCGACAAAATCGGCGAGAGCGGCCACGGCCTCGACGGCCGATGGGGCATCCACCACATCGGCGTTTGTAATGCTCGTGAGTTCGGTAATCTCGGCGGGAATCAGCTGCTTGGGATGCACGAAGGTATCAAACCGATCGACAACCTCGCGGCCCGAAAGGCGGGCAGCCGAGATCTCAATCAGTTCATTGTCCTGCACCGAAAGACCCGTGGTCTCGGTATCGAGGACGATAACATCTTCCTCGATGAGACCAAACGATTGGGTTTTGGCGCGCTCGGCAAGCGTGGCATAGGAATCGATGACAAACTGCGGCGTTCCCGACGAAACAGCGTCCTCGATTAGCATGCAACGCCCGCTCGACGAAGTCCCATACGAATCAGACTGTCACAGACCTGCGGGAACGTCATGTCATCGGTGTAGCGAATCTCATCCGGATACAGCGACGTATCGGTCATGCCGGGAATCGTGTTGGTCTCGAGGATGACGGGGCCATCCTCGCTCACGATAAAGTCGCTGCGCGAGATACCCAGGCAGCCGAGTGCCTTATGGGCAGCACAGGCGAGCTCCTGAGCACGAGCGTAGTTCTCGGGCGAAATCTGCGCCGGAATGCGATGGATGTCCGTAGGGTCGACATACTTCACGTCCAGATCGTAGAACTCGCAGTCCTCGGGCTTACGGATCTCAACAATCGGCAGGGCGCGCACGTCATCCTCGCCGTACACGCCGACGGTGATCTCGGTACCCTCGATGCACTTCTCGACCAGCACTTTGTCGCCAAACTCAAACGCCTTGGCGATTGCCGCGGGTAGCTCGGAGGGCTCATGGACCAGGGAAATGCCATAGCTGGAACCGTTGACGGCCGGCTTCACAAAGCAGCGCTCGCCACAAACCTCGACGATGTGATCGATATCGACTTCATCGCCCACCTCGAGCGCAAGGCCGGGGGCAACGGGGATGCCCGCCTTGGCGTACAGGAGCTTCGAGACCTCCTTGTCGGCACCGCAGGCGCTGGCAAGCACGCCCGAGGCCGTGTAGGGGATACCCAGGGTCTCCATGGCACCCTGCATGGCACCATCCTCACCGCCGGCGCCGTGCATGGCGATAAACGCCACGTCAAAGCCGCCGGTCGCCATGGTTACCATAAAGTCATCGGCAGCCGTGTCGAGCAGCTCCACCGAAGTGTAGCCGGCCTCCTTCAAGGCCACCACGACGTTCTTTCCCGAATTGAGCGAGATCTTGCGCTCAGCGGAATGACCGCCCGCCAAGACCGCTACGTGCATGTTCTCTAGGCTTTTACCCGGCATGGGCAGACTCCTCCTCTATAATTTCTGCAGCTGATACCATATTGTAGCGATACCCTCTACGTTTCCCCAAAATCGAAAGGCTTCCATGAATCCCAGGACTAAATCTCAGGACATTCGCGACTTGAGCCAAAACGATATTCGCGAGCTCGTGGCAGAACTCGGCCAGCCCGCTTTCCGCGCCAAGCAACTCATCGAATGGGTCTTTGAGAAGAACGTTTGTTCGTTTGATGACATGACCAACCTTCCCAAGGCTTTCCGCGAGCAGCTTAAAGAGGCCTTTGCCTTCGACACGCCGACGGAGCTTACCAAGCAGGTTTCCAAAGACGGCTCGCGCAAATATCTGCTCGAGTACCACGACGGCATTTCCGTCGAGACCGTTGGCATGCCTCGCCGCAATAAACTCTCCGTCTGTGTTTCTACTCAGGCTGGCTGTGGCATGGGCTGTGCTTTTTGCGCTACCGGTCTCAACGGCCTCAAGCGCTCTCTGACCGCTCAAGAGATCGTTGATCAGGTACTTCATGTATCCAACGACTTTGGCGAGCGCGCCACGAGCGTTGTCTTCATGGGCCAGGGCGAGCCGTTTGCCAACTACGACGAGGTTCTCAAGGCATTGCGAATCCTCAACGACCCCGATGGCATCGGTATCGGCGCTCGTCACCTCACCGTCTCTACCAGCGGCGTTATTCCCGGTATTCGCAAATTTGCCGACATCCCCGAGCAGTTTACGCTTGCCGTTTCCCTGCATTCCGCCATTCAGTCGACGCGCAATAAGCTCATGCCCGGTGTTAAGAAGTACACGCTGCTCCGCCTTCACGAGGCACTTCAGCTCTACACCGAAAAGACTGGACGCCGCCCGACCTATGAGTATGCCATGATCGAAGGCGTCAACGACACGAATCCCGAGATGCAGGCGCTCTGCGACTTCTGCGAGGGAACGCTGTGCCACGTTAACCTGATTCAGCTTAACGACATTGAGGGCAGCCCGCTCAAGCCGTCGCCGATTCATAAGGTTGAGGATCTTCAGCGCCGCCTTGAGTCTCGTGGCATCGAGACCACGATCCGTAATTCTCGCGGCAATGATATTGATGCCGCCTGCGGTCAACTGAAACAACGTTTCAAGGTCCAGAAGAACGCATAGGGGAGTCTGCACCCCATAACGTTTCATGTGAAACATCCGACATCCCTGGTTGCAAATAATGCAACCAGGGATGTTTCATTTGTTTTCATCCTAGTGGACTTGATTTACGTGAACTTAGCTTTATTGCCAAAATAAGGGGCCCTTGTCTCATGAATCAGACAAGGGCCCCTTCAAAATAGGCAAGTAATTGTTAGGTACCTAATAACCAACATTTTCCCATTGATGGTTAACCCAATCTTGGTTAATCTTGGGATTCTTAGTCACCTGAGCAGTGCGCAAAGCGACATCTTCGGTCATCACATCCATTTTCTTCTTAGATGTATCAACGATATCCTGAGCTCCGCGCAGCAGTCGACCTCGAAGTTCATCATCTGTCGCAAGCTTATAACCAGCAAAGGCACCAGCGACGACGGTGGTTGCCAACGCAACGAACGCGAGAACCTTATTCTTCATCCTGATCCTCCTGCCCAAATTGAACCATTTCACCAAGGATACGGGAGAGTTCCTCCTCGTCTTTGAACTCGATTTCGATTTTGTTCTTACCACGCGAGCTCTTCACGCGTACATTCGTGTTGAAAACTTGACGAAGTACTCGAGCGGCCTTTTTAAATGACTGAGGCGTTGCTGGCCTCGGGGTCCTTGGCGTCTCTCCGGCAGAAAACAACGGAGCAAGGTTTTCTGTCGCTCTAACGGAAAGACCTTCTGCGACAACTTTTTCAGCAAGTCGGATCCTGGCATCTTCATAAGGAACCGCAAGAATCGCTCTTGCATGGCCTGCAGTTAGCTTGCCCTCGAAAATCATCTGCTGTACGACTTCAGGAAGATCTAGCAAACGAAGTGAATTTGTAATTGCGGAACGAGACTTACTGACAGCCTTTGATAACGCCTCCTGCGTCATACCGCTGGCATCAATGAGCTGACGATAACCCTTTGCTTCTTCGACGGGGTTCAAATCAGAACGCTGAAGATTCTCGATAAGAGCAAGAGCGAGCATCTCCTCATCATTAACTTCCTTAATGATGACAGGCAATTCTTCGAGGCCAGCGAGTTTCGATGCCTGGTAACGACGCTCACCCGCAATAATCTCATAGCCATTTCCATGCTTGCGAACCAGTAGTGGCTGCAAAACGCCATGTTCTTGGATTGACTCGCTCAACTCGCGAAGTTCAGTTTCGTTAAAGTGAATTCGCGGCTGATTAGGATTGGGAACGATATCCTCAATAGGCAGTTTTGTTTCAGATGCGGCATTTGAAGCCGATGCAGCCGAACTACCGGTCTCATACTCGGCCTCTGAGACCAAAGCATTGAGTCCACGTCCCAATCCGCCTCGTTTCTTTGCACTAGGCACGCTTGATCACCTCTTTTGCAAGGTTCATATACGCTTTTGCACCCTTATTTTGAGGTGCATAGGTAATTACCGGCTCTCCAAAAGACGGAGCCTCAGAGATTTTTACAGTACGGGGAATTAGGGTCTTAAAAGCCTTATCACCAAAGTACGACTGCACTTCCTCAACAACCTGATTCGACAGAGAAGTACGCGAGTCATACATGGTCATAAGCACACCATAGGTATCTAAGCCCTTATTCAGACGTGATTTGACCATCTTCATTGACTCAAGCAGCTTCGTAACGCCCTCGAGTGCGTAATACTCGCACTGGATCGGAATCAAAACGCTATCTGCTGCGGTCAAAGCATTGATTGTAAGCAGACCGAGAGAAGGAGGACAGTCGATGAATATAAAATCGAACTCATCCTGAATCGGCTCAAGCAAATCTTTGAGGCGGGTTTCACGAGCAATTGCGCTTACGAGCTCAATTTCGGCACCTGCAAGCTGAATTGTCGCCGGAATAACGAATACCTTTTTGCAATTTGTATCAAGAACAAGCGATTCTGCTGGCACGTCATTCAGCAATGCATCATAGATGCATTGATCAAGGTCTTCTTTTTCAATTCCGAATCCACTGGTGCTGTTTCCCTGCGGATCAAAATCGACAATCAGTGTCTTGCGACCCTGCTCACCCAGTGCTGCTGCAAGGTTTACAGCCGTCGTTGACTTACCGACGCCGCCTTTTTGATTGATGATTGCAATAATACGCGTGTCTTTTGCGCTCTTAGAACGCTTAACGTCGCGAAATCCCACGGTCCCTCCTGGTGTGTTTTAAGCTGTTAAACGGAGGATGTTTCACGTGAAACATTCCGATTCAATATCAACATCAATGTTTCACGTGAAACACTGCAAGTAGTTAGTATCCATTATGTTTCACGTGAAACATCTAGGCAAGCGGATTCTTCTTTGCCATGCCATTTGCACGAGGCAATGAAACGGACGCTCGATGACTCTTCTTAAGAACAATGAATTCCCTGTGGCCCAAGCCCTCAGGCAAATCAATTGCGTCATTCAGAAGCAACGTGAAGCCACAGATCTTAGCTGCTGACATGCCAGAAGCAAGCTCGTCATCCGATGGATTGCCCTTCGTGATAACAAATAGCCCACCGTCCTTGAGGTACGGAGCCGCATACTCAACAAGAATCGGTAGAGGGGCCAGTGCGCGGGCGGTTACGACAGAGAACTGCTTCTTATGGTTTCGAACATATTCTTCAAGGCGATCATGAACGGCATGAGCATGCTTAAGACCAAGCTCCTTAACAAAGGAGTTAACAGCATCAACCTTCTTACCAACAGAGTCAATATAAGTAGCTTTACGATGCGTGGTTATCGTTAATGGAATACCAGGGAAGCCAGCACCTGTTCCCATATCGAGCAAAGCTCCCTCAGGAGCCTTATTGACATAAGGGAGCAAAACAAGTGAGTCGAGGATATGAAGTACCGCAGAGTCTTCTACGTTAAGAATACGGGTGAGGTTGGTTGTCTTATTTGTTTCAAGAACCAAATCCAAATGCTGAATACATTTCCTCAGCTCAGTATCAGTTACATCCAAGGAATACTCTTTGCAAAAGGGTTTTAGACGACTTAACATCTCGTCAGCCTGCTGATCTGTAAGTACAAACAACAGAAGCTCCTTTCGGACAAAAATCAGTGTATCGAGAACTTTTGACAAAAAAAGGGGACGTGGAAACCACGCCCCCTTAGCATAAGCTCGAGTAGATTATCGAGCAACAATCACCACATGGCGATCAGGGTCAGAACCCTCAGAATGGGTGTCTACAGCATCATTGCCACGAAGTGCAATATGGACCAGACGGCGCTCATAGGCATTCATGGGCGGAAGCGAAACACTCTTATGAGTACGGATGGCACGCTCGGCGGCAGACTGAGCCATAGAGGCAACCTTGTCCTGACGACGGCTCTTGTAGCCCTCAACATCAACCACAACCGGATACCTAAAGCCAAGCTTGCGGCTCACCAGCAAAGAGAACATAACCTGAAGGGCATCGAGGGTACGACCATGACGGCCAATGAGAACAGCAAGATCAGGAGCCGTAACATCCAAAATCAGCTCGCCCTCGTCGCCCTCGTACTCATCAATAGGAGAGTTGGCGGCATCGAAGTGCGAAAGGATGGAACGCAGAATGGAAATCGCAACATCGGCAATGGTGTCGAGCTCCTCATCGGTCAGCTCTTCACCGGCCTTGTAGCGCTGTGCAATCTCGGGATAATCGCCCGCAATCTGCGGGGCAACCTCCTCAAGCATATCCTCGATGATCTCTTCAGACATAACGTACTCCAAAAGTTAGGTACCTAAATAAGATTGATATCCCGACTAATTCTTCTTGTGCGGACGCGGCTTCTTCTCGCGACGGGTAACCTCGACCTGCAGCGGAGCGTTCTTGAGGCGCTCCTCCTCATCGGCCTTGGCCTTGTCGATAACCTTCTGCGTCACAAAGATCTGCTGGATTACCTGCCAGGCAGAAGACACATCGTAGTAAAGCAGAACGCCGACGGGCAGGCTCCAGCCCATCCAAAGCATCATGACGGTCATGACGACGGCCATCATACGCATGCTCTGAGCCTGCTGACCAGTCTGATTGCGAGACATATACAGCTGCGGAATCAGGGTCAAGACAGCGAACAGAATCAGGCAAACCAGCGCAGGCAGCGCAACCATAAAGCCATCGGCAAAGGAAGCGCTCGGCGTGGTGGTAAGGTCGGGCAGGATGTTGAAGAACGAGAACGTGCCGTCGCTAAAGTAGTTCGGCAGGTTACGCAGCAGCGTAAACAGGGCGAACAGGACGGGCATCTGGATCAACAGCGGCAGACAACCAGCCATGGGGTTGAACTTGTTCTCGCTGTAGAACTTCTGCATCTCCTCGGCCTGGCGCTGGGGATCGTCAGCATAGCGCTCCTGGATCTCGAGCATCTTAGGCTGCAGCACCTGCATGCGAGCCGTCGACTTGGTCGACTTGAGCATAAGCGGCGTCAGCAGCAGACGGATGATGACCACCAGAATGATGATGGACAGGCCCCAGTCGACCGCAAAGGTCTGGATGAGCTTGAGCAGCTCAAAAAGGATGTTAACGATCCAATCCCACATGTAAGTTTTCCTCCGATAGCGAGTGCCCGCTAAGGCACAGGGTCATAACCGCCGACGTGCAGGGGATTGCAGCGAGCGATGCGCCTCACGGCAAGCCAGCAGCCTCTCAAAACACCGTACTTCTCAATCGCCTGAACGGCGTATTGCGAGCACGTTGGGTAATAAATGCAGGCGTCAGGTAATAAGGGCGAAACAACCTGTTGATATATGCGAATAGGAGCGATGGCAACACGTCGCAAAACGTGATTGCTCATCGCTCCTCCCCGGCAACGCCGGCGCGTTTCATAAGCGAACGCAACGCCTTGTCCATCTCCTCCGGCGAGGAAACCCTCGTCTTGGGAGTCGCGAACAAGATGATGTCATAACCCGCAACGGGAAATCCACAGCTGCGGGCGGCCTCGCGCATCACACGCTTAGATCGGTTGCGCACGACAGCACAACCGAGTCGTTTAGCACCAACGAAGGCGACCCTTCCGGAGTCGCCTTCGCCAACCGATTCACATATGGTCATTCGAATCAGAGGGTGATTGAAACGACGCCCCTGACTGAACACATGCTCGAAATCTTGCCGAGACTTAATAGTCTTCATGCGAGATGTGTGTATCGCTGCTAGACAGTGAGACGCTTGCGGCCCTTGGCGCGACGACGGGCGAGCACGGCACGACCACCCTTAGTGGCCATACGGGCACGGAAGCCATGGGTCTTGGCACGCTTACGCTTATTAGGCTGATACGTACGCTTCATCTTAAGTTCCTCCTGCTGCATTTCGAGTGTCCGCGGGGGCGCGGACGCAGATATAGACACGTGAGCTTGAAGATTGTAGGGAAATCAATGTTCAAATGTCAAGAAATCAAAGGTAAAAGGTTGCAAAGAGTACACGGTTCCCCCATAAGCAGAACCGGCATTTGAGGTAGCAGACAACTTTTCACGATATTTCATCGAGTTTTCAACAGGTCGTGTTGGAAATGTTGAGAACTTTTCGTCCGTTTTCCAAAGTTTTCAACAGGTTTTGAAAACTTGTCGAAAGATGAGAAACATTGCGTGGTGAGCTACTATTTGTTCAAAACCTTTTGAAAGATTGCGAGCGGCATGTCTGACGACTTCTACACCATGGTCGATTCCGGTGATCCGGCACCCGACAACGAGCACATCACCGGCGTGCGCGAAGAACGCAACGAGAGCGAGCAGGTCACCGCACAAGCACCAAAGGCCATGTATGCAGCGCGCATCGCGGTCTACGACGACATGCTGTCGACACCACGTGTCATCGTCATCGAACCGCAAGACGTCCGTACCTACTTGGAAGAGACAACCAACACCGTCTACCAGTGCATGAAAGAGCAGGGAGGACGCATCTCGCTGATGGTTATCCGCGAGATTGTCGAAAACTTTATCCACGCGCATTTTGCAGAGCCCATTATCTCGATTCTCGACGGTGGCGATACCATCCGCTTTGCCGATCAGGGTCCGGGCATCGACGACAAAGAACGTGCCTTCGACTTTGGCGTAACCAGCGCAAACAGCAAGATGAAACGGTATATCCGCGGCACCGGCGCCGGGTTTCCCATGGTACAGGAGTACTTGGAAAACGCCGGCGGCGCCGTCTCCATCGAGGACAACATGGGCAATGGCACCGTCGTGACGGTAAGTCTGGACCCCAAGCGAGTGCAGGAAATCGAGCGTGCCGGCGGGCGCGGGGCAGCCGTTCGACCCGAAACAGAGCAGCAGACATATCCCATGCCGGGCGCCTTCACGCAGCAGCCCGCAGCAATGCAACAGGTGCAACAGCAAATGCCTCCCATGCTGCAGTCTGGCATGCCCCCCATGCAAGAGCCCCAGGCACCCACGGGCGCGATTCCCCAGAACATGCCCGATGCAAGGCCAGCGATGGGCCAGGATGCGGGAACCTTACAGCAGATGGCGGGCGCATCGGCCGCACAGCAGATGTCCTATCAACCGAACCCGCAAGGGTATCCGGCTCAATACGCGCCGCAAACGGGATATGCGCAGGCATACCCCCAGCAATACCCGCTGGGATACCAGCAGCCGAACCAACAGATGCCCCAGGCGCAGTACAACCCATGGGCCCAGCAGATGCCCCCGCAGCCTTACCAACAGTGGCCGCAAAGTTTTCAACAGCAGTCGCTGCCCATGCAGAGTTCTCAACAACCAGCAGCTCAAATGATGTATCCTAATGCGGCGAATCAATATGCACAGCCGCAGCAAAACGTATTTGTGAGCGAGCGCGGCGAAGCGGCACTGGGCTATCTGGCTCAAAACCAGGAGTGCGGCGCAACCGACCTGGCACGAGCGTTTGGAAACTCGGCGCCCACGTGGTCGCGAACGCTCAACGACTTGGCACAGGCCGGCTTGGTCATCAAACATGGCCAGAAATATCACCTGACCGAAATAGGCAGCGCTCGCGTGCGAGCCCAAAGTTAAGGAACGGGAGAAACAGTGGACGAGGAAGCAAGCATCATCCTGGGGGATGCCATCGCCTTTTGTCAGCGCGACGGCCAAGATGCACGCCTCATCAATATGCTGGGACAATCGCGCCCTGTGAGTTTAACCGAGGACACTCTGACGATTGAGGCCCCTTCACGCTTTGCCATCGCTCAGCTCAAAAAGCATCAGCCGACCATCGAGGCCTATCTGGAAGATATCGCCTTTGCGCCGATCGCGCTCAATATCGTGGCACCGCAAGGCGCCTCGGCAAATACGGCCCCGGTCACTCACCCGGTAGCGACCGCCGGCGCAGCGGCAACGCCGGCGCCCGAGCCTCGACGCGACGATGTTTCCCGTGAAACCATGGCACCGCAGGCGGCCGCTTCGGTCGCACCGGCGGTAGAGCCAGCCCACTCGCCCATCCCGACCGCCACGCATATGCCCGTCGCACACGAGGCGACACCCGGCGAGGAATCGGGCATTGCAATCAAAAACACGCTGTCCGCCGACGATTTCCGCCGCATGATGACCCAAATGAATGGCAGGCCACCGGCGAAAAGCGCGAGTTCGTCCGCAGCGCCGGCAGCACCTTCGGCGGCGGCCCCGGCAGCAGTCGAGAAAAACGCAGACGGGGCACCCCTCGCAGCGAATTCGAAATTCACGTTTGAAAACTTCGTCTTCGGACCGGAGAACAGTCTTGCTTACCGATCGGCGCTCAAATTCGCCATGCTTGCAGACACGCCCGGCACCTGCACGTCGCTGTTCATCTACGGCAAATCGGGCCTGGGCAAGACGCACCTGCTGCTCGCCATCAAAAACGAGCTGGCAGAGAAATCACCCGAGATCAAGGTGAAGTACGCCAACTCGCAGGCATATCTGGACGACTTGATGACGGAATTCGACCGCCAAAAGAAGAGCAACGCCCCCATTATGCAGGCGTACCACGGCGTCGACGTGCTTATCATCGATGACATCCAGAACATCATTGGCAAACGCGCGAGCGTGGATTACTTCTTCCAGTTGATGGACGAATTTATCCGCAACAACAAGAAGGTCGTGATCGCCGCCGACCGCGCTCCCAAGGACCTTAATATGGACGAGCGCCTGACCAGCCGCTTTAATGCCGGCCTGCTGTGTCTGGTGGCGGAGCCCAGCTACGAGATGAAGTACAAGATTTTGCAGCGCTATTACGAGAACACGATCGCCACCGCACCCGAGGCAGGCAACGACTCGCTGCTGGCGGCCTACGGGGGCGGCGGCGGACATCTGACCGACGCGCACTTTAAACACATGGCCGAGGTCTCGGGCACCAACATTCGCGAGCTCGAGAGCTTTTGCGAGCGTTGTGCCGGCGAAGCGGGCGATCGCGAGCGCGAGGGCAGGGAGCTCACCTTTGACGACATCGACGCCATCGCCAACCAGTACTTCGACACATCGGCCAAGAAGATCAACGTGCAGACGGTCCAGTCCGTCATCGAGGAGCAATACGGTGTGACGCACGAGGAACTCATCGGGCCTCGCCGCAACGCCAATATCGCCAAGGCGCGCCATATCGCTATCTACCTGGCGATCGAGATGTGCGAGATGACGACGACGGCCGTGGGCGCCGAGTTTGGCAACCGCAACCACTCGACCGTCAGCACGAGCTATAAAAAGGTTCAGAAGATGATTCAGGAAGACCGGACTGTTACCGAAGACCTCAAGTCGCTGCGCGATAAAATTACACTGCGCTCGTAGGTAAATGGACACACCTGTTGAAAACTTGTTGAAACGGCGGTTATAAGGTGTCAAAAACTCGAGCCGCAGTGATGAAAAGTTTTGCGCAAGTTTTGAACGTGGAAAACATACCCGGTTGCACACAGGTTCCTGTCGATTCTCTTTTTAGGGCTGACCTGCACTTTTAGGAGTAATCAACAGTTTCGTCAGTACTATTACTATTATTAAGATATTTATATCTATAGAAAGGTATTAAAAGATGAAGTTCACCGTCAGCCAGAGCTCGCTTACGCAAGCCATCGGCGTCGTTATGAAAGGCGTCGCTTCGGCATCCACCCTTCCCATTCTGTCGGGCGTGCTCGTTAAGGCACAAGACGGCATCTTGGAATTCCAGACCTCCAACTACACCATCTCGATTCGTCACCGCATTGCGGCTCATGTCGAAGAGGAGGGCGAGATGGTGATTCCCTGCAAGATGCTCTCCAACATCACCAAGACCCTTCCCGATGCCCCGGTCACCTTTGAGCTCTCGGAGCGTCAGGTGCTGATCGGATGCGAGAAGAGCTCCTTCCGCCTCAACACGCTCGATGCCAACGACTTTCCCGAGTTCCCGGCATACGCCATCGAGAGCGCCGTCGAGCTGCCGACCGATATCCTGTCCGAAATGGTAAGCCGCGTATGGCGCGTCACCTCGACCGACAAGGCCCGCCCCATCCTGGGTGGCGTGCACATGAAGGTCGAGAACAACACCGTGCGCCTGGTCGCGACCGACTCCTTCCGACTGGCCGTGTGCGATACGCAGGTCGAGACCTCGACCCTCGAAGGTTCCTTTGAGCTCAACGTGCCTGCCGACGCCTTCAACGACGCGCTGAGCATCATGGCGAGCCAGGCTACCATCATGATCGGCGCAACCGACACCCAGGTTGTCTTTGAGGCCGGCAACACCACCTACGTGTCGCGCCGCATCGAGGGCGTATATCCCAATTACAAGCAGCTCATCCCCGATTCGTGCGTGACGAGCGTCAAGATCGACGTAGCCGCCTTTAACGCCGCCCTTAAACGTGTGGCCGTTATCGCGAGCGCCAACCCCGCTGTCAAGTTCGAGATCGACGTCGAGAACGGCCAGATGGGCCTGTCCTCCATTTCCAACGACCAGGATCTGGCGCAGGAGACGATCGATGTCGAGGCTGAGGGCGAGTCGGGCACCATCGCCTTCAACTACCACTACATCTTTGGCTGCCTCAATGCCCTGTCCAAGGAGAAGGAGATCACGCTGGAGCTCAAGAGCTATTCGCAGGCTGGCATCTTCAAGTCCTACGACAAGATCAACTACCTGTACCTGGTCATGCCGGTACGCATCTAGCACTGCCCATGACCATGTTCGCACGCGATCTTTCCGTTGCGCGCTATCGCAGCTTCGACAGTTACCGCCTTGCTCTGAGCGACGGTGTGACAGTGCTCGCAGGCCCCAACGCGGCGGGAAAGACCAACCTCATAGAGGCGCTGCAGCTACTGACGAGTGGCGCCTCGTTTAGGCATCCGACCGCAGCCGAGCTCGTGCACGACGGCGTGGGCTCATGCAAGGTCGAGCTGAGGCTCGAAGGTGATGGGCGCGTGCTGGACATGGGACTGAGCGTGGAAGACGACAAGCGTTCGTTTAGCCGCAACGGCAAACGCTGCGCTGCGTCCGGCGTGCGCGGGGTACTGCCGAGCGTTCTGTTTTGCCCGGACCACCTGGATATGGTCAAGCGGGGTGCCAGCGTGCGCCGCACCGCACTTGATGACTTTGGCGTTCAGCTGAGTGCGCGCTATGCCGATCTGGCTAGCGCCTATGGGCGCTGCGTGACCCAGCGCAATGCCCTGCTCAAGGAGACCTGGTGCTGCCGCGAGATGCTCGGCGCCTGGAACGAATCTATCGCCCACGCCGGCTCGGCCCTGCTCGTGCATCGTCTGGCCCTGCTCGACCGGCTGTCGGGCCATGTGCGCGACGCCTATGGCCTAGTGGCATCTGGCGAGCCCGCCGGTGTGTCCTATGTGTCCACGCTTGGCGACCTGCCTCGCACCGAGGATCGCGACGAGCTCAGGGGCTGGGCGTATGAGCACATGCTCTCGGCGCTCGATGAGCGCGCCGACGAGGAGATCCGCCGCGGCGTGACGCTCGTGGGTCCGCATCGCGACGAGATTGAGTTTTCCGTCGCGGGCCGATCGGCCCGTTCATTTGCCAGCCAGGGCCAGCAGCGAACGCTGGTGCTTGCCTGGAAGGTGGCGGAAGTGGCCGTGGCGCGCGATATCCTGGGCACCGCGCCGCTGCTGCTTTTGGACGACGTGATGAGCGAGCTCGATGCCGGGCGCCGAGGCGCTTTTCTGCAGCTGATCGGTGATGATATCCAGACAGTCATAACCACCACCAATCTGGGGTATTTTACCGATGACCTGCTTGATCGAGCCAAGGTGGTGAGCATGGGTGAGACGTGCTAATTACGAGCGCGAGAACGGAACGGTTGCCTTTGGCGGCTTTTTGGATGCCGAGCGTCAGCGCATCCTGGCGGCCGCGACACCTGAGCGCCGCGCGCAAATGGAGGCTGCAGAGGAATCTCGCGCGGTCTATCGCGCCTGGAATGCAGTGTGCTCGGGCACGCGCGAGGGACGCCATGTGACCGGCCTGCGCTACCTGCCCGAGTCCAACGAACTGCTGGTGTACCTCGATTCGCCCTCATGGACGCAGGAGATGACCCTTTTGCGCGAGATTATCCGCGCGCGCATGGAGCGCGCCGGCGCGCACGTCGACGGCCTGGTGTTCAAGACGACCGCCCCCGGCCACATACCGCCCGCTGCCAAAGAGCGCCTGCGTCCGGCCGTGGCCGAGCGTCCGCCGGCTCCGCATGCCGACCTAAGCGATGCCGAGCGTGCCGAGATCGAGCACCAAGTGGCGCCCATCGAGGACCAAAAACTGCGCGAGGCCCTCGAGAACGCCATGAGAGCCAGTGCCGAGTGGGCCAAGGGCGTGCAGAGCAAAAAAGAGCCTTAAATCGCATCTGGTGGCCTTGTAGAGCCAAATACCCTCGTTCCCGAGGGTATTTTTTTACGATAAACTAGTAAGGCTGTACACATTTTCTTAACTGAAGGAGGACGTGTGGCAAACGAAAACGATTACGATGGCGGCGAGATTAAGATTCTCGAAGGTCTCGAGGCCGTTCGTAAGCGCCCGGGCATGTACATTGGCTCGACGAGCGCCAGCGGTCTTCATCACCTGGTGTGGGAGATCGTTGACAACTCCGTCGACGAGGCCATGGCCGGTTTCTGCACCGAGATTCAGGTGACGGTCCACGCCGACAACTCCATCACGGTCGTCGACAACGGGCGCGGCATCCCCGTCGACGAGCATCCTATCAAAAAGATCCCGACGCTCGAGGTCGTCATGACGATCCTACACGCCGGCGGTAAGTTCGATAACTCGGCCTACAAGGTCTCGGGCGGCCTGCACGGCGTGGGCATCTCCGTCGTCAACGCGCTGTCCAAGCGTGTGGTCGTACAGGTATGCCGCGATGGCAACATCTACGAGATGGAGTTTTCGCGCGGCAAGACCGTCAAGAAGATGGAGGTCGTGGGCACTTCGGAGGCGACGGGCACCACTGTCAGCTTCTGGCCCGACGACGAGATCTTCGAGACCTGCATCTACGATTTCGACACGCTGCACAACCGTCTGCAGGAGACGGCATTCCTCAACAAGAACCTCAAGATCGTGCTGACCGACGAGCGCGAGGCGACTCCCCATGTGGAGGAGTTTTGCTATGCCGGCGGCATCATCGACTTCGTCAAGTTCCTCAACGAGGGCAAGGATGTCCCCGAGGCCTTTAAGGAGCCCATCTATATTGAGGGCAAATCGGATCCGGATGCGCCCGTGACCAAGATGGGCGAGGTCGAGGTGTCCCTGCAGTGGAATAGCGGCTACGGCGAGAACGTCATGTCGTTTGCCAACGACATCTACACCCCCGAGGGCGGCATGCACCTCGAGGGCTTCCGTACCGCACTCACCCGCGTGATTAACGATTACGCTCGCAAGCAGAACCTGCTCAAGGAAAAAGACGCCAACCTGACCGGCGATGATGTGCGCGAGGGCCTATCGGCCGTTATCTCGGTCAAACTGCCCGATCCGCAGTTTGAGGGCCAGACCAAGGCCAAGCTCGGCAGCTCCTATATGCGCGCGCTGACGCTCAAGATCATGACCGACGGTCTGGCCGATTACCTCGAGGAGCATCCCAAGCCCGCTCGCGAGATCGTCAAGAAGGCCCAACAGGCCTGCAAGGCGCGCAACGCCGCCCGCAAGGCGCGCGAGGCGACCCGCCGCAAGAGCCTGCTCGAGACGGCATCGCTGCCCGGCAAGCTCGCCGACTGTTCGGTGCGCGACGCCGAGCTCACCGAGCTCTTCATCGTAGAGGGCGACTCGGCAGGCGGTTCGGCCAAGGACGGCCGTCGCCGAGACATCCAGGCGATTCTGCCCCTGCGCGGCAAGATTTTGAACGTCGAGCGCGTGGGCGATCATCGTGCGTTCTCGAGTGACACCATCCAGTCACTCATCACCGCGATCGGCTGCGGCGTCACGACGAGCGCCGGCGACGGCGGCGACTTTGATATTACCAAGGCCCGCTACCACAAGATCATCATCATGACCGATGCAGATGTCGACGGCGCGCACATCCGCATCCTGCTGCTGACGTTTTTCTACAAGTACATGCGCCCGCTGATTGACGCCGGCTACGTGTACGTCGCGTGCCCGCCCATCTTTGGCATCAAGGTGCGCAACAAGATTCACTACGTGTATCCCAACGGCCGCCAGCCCGAAGACGAGATCCTGCGCGACACCATCCAGAGCCTGGGACTGAACCCCGACGACAACGACGAGGACGGCAAGGCCAAGGACGGCAAGATCACCAAGAAGCGCAAGGGTTACACCGTCCAGCGCTACAAGGGCCTGGGCGAGATGGACCCCAAGCAGCTTGCCTCGACGACGATGGACCCCAAGACCCGCATTTTGCAGCGCGTGTCGATCGAGGACGCCGTGGTGGCGGACCGCGCCGTGCGCGAACTGATGGGCTCCGAGGTCGGCTATCGCCGCGAGTACATCGAGAAGCACGCGCATGACGCACGATTCCTAGACGCCTAGCTTTCCCAGGCACCCCATCTTGCCCTTCAGGATTTCGGGCGCCGCACGCAAGGCGTGCGCCCTCATCCTTCAGGGCAACCTGGGGCACCTGGAAAACCTAGGAGGGTTATCCGGTGTTCCCGGTAATCCGTCTCCGTGGTGGGGAACTAATGGACCACGCAAACCATGAGGAGGTAACGTGGCAGACGATATCAACAATAACGAGGGTATGGACGAGGCCGGCGACGCCGGCATGCCCGACGATCTGAAGCGCCTGCTTGCCCGTGCTGAACAGGGCGAGGATGGCGACCCGGACGCCTATAACCCCGATGCCGATGATGATGAGGAAGAAGACGACGGTGAGCTCGAGGAGAGCTTTGGCGAAGTCGACCGTGGTGCCTCGGCCGGCGAGGATATAAATGGCGGCCAGCTCCAGATTTCGGAGTTTGGCCGTGAGATGAAGCAGTCGTTCATCGAGTACTCGATGTCGGTCATCACGGCGCGCGCCCTGCCGGACGTGCGAGATGGCTTAAAGCCGGTGCACCGTCGCATCCTGTACGCAATGAACGAGAGCGGCATCTACCCCAACCGTCCGCACAAGAAGTCGGCCTGGACGGTCGGCGAAGTTATCGGTAAGTACCATCCGCACGGCGACTCCGCGGTCTATGAGGCCATGGTCCGCCTGGCACAGTGGTTCTCCATGCGCACGCCGCTCATCGACGGTCACGGCAACTTCGGCAACATCGACGGCGACGGCGCCGCCGCCATGCGTTACACCGAGAGCCGCCTGGCTAAGCCCGCCATGGAGCTCCTGCGTGACCTGCAGAAGGACACCGTCGACTGGCAGCCCAACTACGACGAGTCGCTCGCCGAGCCCGTGGCACTGCCCGCGCGCTTCCCCAACCTGCTGGTCAACGGCAGCCAGGGCATCGCCGTCGGCATGGCCACTAACATCGCCCCGCATAACCTCACCGAGGCAATCGAGGCCACGTGCTACCTGATCGACAATCCCGACGCCACCGTCGACGAGCTCATGCAGATCATGCCCGGTCCGGACTTCCCCACCGGTGCCATCATCATGGGCAGTGCCGGCATCAAGCAGAGCTACGAGACCGGACGCGGCTCCATCACCGTGCGCGCCAAGGCTCATGTGGAGTCCACCAAGACCGGCCGCAGCCGACTGGTCTTTACCGAGATCCCCTACATGGTCAACAAGGGTAACCTGCAGGAGAAGATCGCCCAGCTCGTCAACGACAAGCGCATCGAGGGCATCTCGGATATGCGCGATGAGTCCAACCAGAAGGGTATCCGTCTGGTCATCGAACTCAAGAAGGGCGTCATCCCGCAGGTCGTGCTCAACAACCTGTACAAGTACACCTCGCTGCAGACGACCTTCGGTGCCAACAACCTGGCGCTTGTCAACGGCGTTCCCAAATGCCTGAGCCTGCGCGAGATGCTGCAGCACTACATCGACCACCAGGTCGATGTAGTCACCCGCCGCACCCGCTTTGACCTCAAGAAGGCCCAGGCGCGTGCCCATATCCTCGAGGGCTATCTGATGGCTCTCGACCATATCGACGAGGTCATCAGCATCATCCGCTCCTCGCAGACCGATTCCGAGGCCAGCAGCCGCCTGATCGAGCGCTTTGGCTTTACGCCCGAGCAGACTACGGCCATCCTCGAGATGAAGCTGCGCCGCCTGACCGGCCTGGAGCGCGACAAGATTCAGGAAGAGCTGGACGGCTTGCGCCGCGCCATCGCCTACTACGAGGACCTGTTGGCACACGAGGAGAAGATTCTGGGTGTCATCAAGGAAGAGATGCGCGAGATCTCCAAGAAGTTCGGCGACAAGCGCCGCACCGAGATCAGCCATGTCGAGAAGGACCTGGATGTCGAAGATCTGATTGCCGACGAGGACATGGTCGTGACCATCACCCACACCGGCTACGTCAAGCGCATCCCGGTGGCCGCCTATCGCGCCCAAAAGCGCGGCGGCAAGGGCGTGTCGGGCGTCAACCTTAAAGAGGACGACGTTATCGACGAGATGTTTATCGCATCCACGCACGAGTACGTGCTGTTCTTCTCGAGCAAGGGTAAAGTCTATCGCCTGAAGGTGCACGAGCTGCCGGTTGGCACGCGCCAGGCGCGCGGCACCGCAATCGTCAACCTGCTGCCTTTCGAGGAGGGCGAGAAGATCGCGAGCGTCATCAGCTGTCGCGAGTTCCCCGCCGACGAGTACCTGATGTTTGCCACCAAGAGCGGCATGGTCAAGAAGACCGTGATGAGCGCCTACGACCGCAGCCGCCGCGACGGCCTAATCGCCATCAACCTGAGGGACGACGACGCGCTGCTCGCTGTACGTCGCGTGCGCGAGGGTGACAAGATCATCATGGCAACCACCGCGGGCAAGGCGATTATGTTCCCCGAGGACCAGGTGCGCGCCACCGGTCGCGATACCAGCGGCGTCCGTGGCATTAGCATGAAGGAAGGCGTGAGCGTTCTTGGTATGGAGATTACCAACGGTAACGGCGACCTGTTCGTCATTACCGAGCGCGGCTACGGCAAACGCACGCCGGTCTCGGATTACCCGGAGCAGAACCGCGGCGGTCAGGGTGTCTACACCATCCAGATGACCGAGCGCAAGGGTAACCTCGCGGCCATGAAGACGGTGGGCCCGCAGCATGAGCTGTTCATCGTGACGGAGGGCGCGACGGTCATTCGCGTCAAGACCGACGAGATCAGCCAAACCGGTCGCGCCACTCAGGGCGTCAAGATGATGACCGTCGACGACAACGACCGCATCTGCGCCGTAGCGCGCATGACGGCCGCCAAAGAGAAGCTCGAAGGCGAAGGTGCCGAGGCCGCAGCCGACGCCGAAGAGGCCCCAGTCGACCTAGGCGATGGCAACGATATGCCAGAGGATCTCCTCGACGAGTAAGAGGAACTAGCTGGTAGAAAATATCAGACCCCATATATCGGCGGTCGGCGCACCTGCGCGCCGACCGCTTTTTTGACAACCTTGGACCCCGTGCCCGCCGAGCGGGCGAGATGGGTTAGGTTTGTCGCGAGTTCCGCACGCAAAGAAGGCCACTTAATGTGGCCTTCGTCTTGCGCAGGACTGTCCGAGCAGCAAACCTAACCCATCTCGCCCGCTCGGCGGGCACCCTCCAAAGTTTTTCAAAAAAGTTGTTGACGCGCGCGTAACGACTCGTCTAATATATCCCTTGCGCGATGGACCTGTAGCTCAGTTGGTTAGAGCGTCCGGCTGATAACCGGGAGGTCACA
>CATVTV010000026.1:0-29765 GCA_958347015.1 uncultured Collinsella sp.
GAACTGTCCTCTTTATTGCTTTGTAGAGCCTTTCTGAGCAGCTATTCTATTATTAGTCTGGATGAGTCTTGCAACAATTTAGATAGTGTTTCGATATCCTTTTTGAAAGTAGCGTTTACGCAGGAGTTGAAAAAACATACCACCATTACTGCGGATCATGGACGTGGTTTCGAACAATTTGCAGACTATGTAATACAGTTCCAGGAGCCAGAAAAAACTATCCAGCTCCTGAATGTTGCTACGAACTGCTTTTTGCGATTTATTCGAGATGCTCTTCAATCCGAGCCCTAAGAAGGGCAATGGCTGTAGGTATTCCAATTGCGGCGGCTAATTCGGCTTTATCCAAAACCTGTATGCTAAAGCACGATTGTTTATCACATTGAAGGACGATAACTGAAGATAGTTTCACTTCCCGTTGGCTGAATATATCGTAATCTCCAAATAGGAAGTTACCTTTTATTGTGTAATTCGGTATGTTCGTTACGCACTTCATCTCAAGTCTGTTTAGACCATAATCAAACACCGCAACTTCCTCGTGTTCGATGATGAGCGCAACCCTGGGCATGTTGCTAAAACCACCGTCGACGACAGTGAAGAGTTTTTCATTTGCATCGTCATAAACGGTATATTTAAGACTCAATAGCTGTCCTAGTGGACCCGTGAACCCATGTTTTTTGATGTTGAGGCTGTCTCCCGCTGGGTTGACGAGAGCCAGAGTATGCGGATAAGGGTTACCTTCAATTGAGATTCGATATTCGTTTGTAGCCGCCTTGCTCGATTTAGGACCACTAGCCACCATGTGTCATCGCCTCGATCGAATTGGAACCGTCTTCTGCCTCGTGCGGAGAATTACGCCGTACGTTGCAGTAGATGCAGCTGCAATAACCGCATGGGCAATTTCTAACAAAATGAATGACGTTATTTGCTGCATGCATGTTATTCACTACAAAGTATCTTGTTATAAACGTATTGTCAAACATATATTGCTAAAACAGAAACAATTTATAGACTGAGTCGGTCGTATTCTTTGGGCGATTGCTCCTATAATCTAGCCTTCGCTGCTGTCGGGAGGGAAGGATAGGGCTCCGTTATTCTGTTGAAACGCTTTAACACTTTTGATGTTCTCACGCGTTTTTTGTTTCAAAAGCGTTAGGATGGGACTTATAGCGCGGGGCGTAATGGGTGCCTCGCACACGATGGGAGGCTATCAATGGCTAATCGTTTCGTTCTCAATACCATCTCTTATCATGGTTCCGGCGCCATCAAGGAGATCCCCGGCGAGCTCCAGCGTCGCGGCTACAAGAAGATCTTCGTCTGCTCCGACCCCGATCTGGTCAAGTTCGGCGTTACCGCTAAGGTGACCGACGAGCTCGACGCTGCCGGCATCGCTTGGAGCCTCTACTCCGAGATCAAGCCCAACCCCACTATCCAGAACGTCAAGGACGGCGTCGAGGCCTTTAAGGCCGCCGAGGCTGACGCTATCGTGACCATCGGTGGCGGCTCCTCCATGGACACCGCTAAGGCCATCGGCATTATCATCAACAACCCCGAGTTCGCCGATGTCCGCAGCCTCGAGGGTGTTGCTCCCACTAAGAACCACGCCGTGTTCACCATCGCCGTGCCGACGACCGCCGGTACCGCCGCTGAGGTGACCATCAACTACGTCATCACCGACCCCGAGAAGGTCCGCAAGTTCGTGTGCGTCGACACCAACGATGCCCCCGAGGTCGCTGTCGTCGATCCCGACATGATGGCTTCCATGCCCGCCGGCCTGACCGCTTCCACTGGCATGGACGCACTGACCCACGCCATCGAGGGCTACACCACCAAGGGCGCCTGGGAGCTTTCCGACATGTTCCACTTTGAGGCCATTAAGCTGATCAGCGAGAACCTGCGCGACTCCGTCGCCGAGGCCAAGTCCGGTCAGCCCGGCTCCGGCCGCGAGGGCATGGCTCTTGGCCAGTATGTCGCCGGCATGGGCTTCTCCAACGTTGGCCTGGGCATCGACCACGCCATGGCTCACACCCTGTCCGCTCACTACGACACCCCGCACGGCGTCGCCTGCGCCATGCTGCTGCCGATTGCCATGGAGTTCAACAAGCCGGTTTGCGCCGAGCGCCTGGCCAAGGTCGCCGTCGCCATGGGCGTTGACACCACGGGCATGAGCACCGACGAGGCCGCCGATGCCGCCATCGCCGCCGTCAAGCAGCTTTCCGCCGACGTGAACATCCCGCACGTCTGCGAGGCCATGAAGGCTGACGAGATCGAGGTCCTGGCTAAGGACGCCATGGCCGACGCCTGCTTCCCGGGTAACCCGCGCGAGGCGACGCTCGACGACGTCATCGAGCTCTTCAAGAAGATCTGCCCGGCTGCCTAACTTGGTTCGGCGGGCCCCTGCCCGTTAGCCCCACAATCGTCCTCGGACATGCCGGAAGCCCCCGCTGCGCACTTCGTGCGGCGGGGGCTTCCTCCGTCCTGCGGAAAGATTGTGGGGCTAACGGGCAGGGGGCCCGCCGGCTCGTTATCGTGGCGGGCGCAGTTCTGAAGAACTCAATGGGTCATCTCGCTAGGTAAAAAGATGGTTCGCGGTGGTATCGTTGCTGTGGGTTTAATTCGATATGAAAGGGTGACTTTGGTGTCCAAGATGGATTCTACGCTCTCCTATATTACTGACCAGTTGAAGGCGCTGACTTCTATTGCTTCGCCTACAGGCTATACCCGTGCGGCGACTGATTATCTGATGGAGACGTTGCGCGATATGGGCTTTGGGCCCGAGCGTTCTAACAAGGGCAATGTGCTCGTTGAACTTGGTGGCGAGGGCGAGCCGCTCGTGTTGGCGAGCCATGTCGATACCCTGGGCGCCATGGTGCGCTCCATTAAGGACAATGGCCGCCTGCGTCCCACGACGCTCGGTGGGCACCAGTGGTCTACGGCCGATGGCGAGAACTGCACCGTCTACACGCGTGACGGCAATGTCTACACGGGTGTGGTCCTCAATACCGAGCCTTCGGCGCATGTGGCCGATGAGCCGGTCAAGATCATCGAGAAGAACATGGAAATCCTGCTCGACGAGAACGTTGACAGCAAGGACGATGTGCTCGAGCTGGGTATTCAAACCGGCGACATCATCGCTATGGATCCGCGCACCACGGTGACGGAGAGCGGCTACATCAAGAGTCGCTTCCTTGACGACAAGCTGTCCGCGTCGATTCTGCTGGGTTTGGCCCGCGCCGTCGCCGAAGGCGAGGTGACGCTTTCGCGCAAGGTTTCATTGCTCTTTACGGTGTACGAGGAGGTCGGCCACGGCGGTGCCTTTGTGCCGGCCGACACGCGCGAGATGATCAGCGTGGACATGGGCTGCGTGGGCGACGACCTGGGCTGCACCGAGCGCATGGTTTCGATTTGCGCCAAGGATTCGGGCGGTCCGTACAACTACGACCTGGTAACCACGCTGTCCAACATCGCGCGCGAGCTGGAGCTCGATTACGCCATCGATGTGTACCCGCACTATGGCTCCGACGTCGAGGCCACGCTCTCGGCCGGCTACGACATTCGCCATGGTCTGATCGGCCCCGGCGTGTACGCGAGCCACAACTACGAGCGCAGCCACATCGACGGCGTGCGCAATACCTACGAGCTGGTTCGCGCCTACGTTCAGCGCTAGGGGAGTAGCTTGCGACTCGGCTGACCAATCGCTAAGGCCCGATTTCTCGGGCCTTTTTTCGCTTTGGGTTGTTTAGTATTATGATGCATGTAATCTATTAACTAAACGTTTAAATTACTTAACGAGGTGATGCGGTGTATGGATACGTCTGAGTACTTGTCTATGGGTGATGCTGCCCGCCTGCTGGGCGTTACGAAAGCCCGCATATCTCAACTTGCCGCATCGGGAACGCTCGCGTGCGATATTGTGGGCGGACGGAAGATGGTCGAGTACAATTCCGCGGTCGCTTATCAAAAGGTCCGCAAACGTGGACGCCGTCCTGCGGCCGATGTGGGGCGCAAGTTTACGCTGATGTCCGCCGATTACGAGGTTGCGCATGTTTCGTTTGATCCGACGCGCGAGTTTTCCTTCGAAATCGCCGAGGTACTCGATGCGCAGAGGATGCCGTTTGGCACGTGCTCGAGCTCTTCTCCTACGGTGAATAAACGGGAGCTCAACGTGTGGTGGGGCCATCGGTCGGTGCCTGACGTCCGTCCCGGACTCGTCTCGCGCTATCGTGAACTGGGAATTGCCAGTGGCATCGAGGTTCCGGTTCGGTGCCTGGGCCTCTCGCTTTCGGATTGCTATTGGCTGCGGCCGGCCGATTGCGCCGAACTCAAATGGCAAAACATCAATTACTTTGAGAACGAATTTGAGCGATCGGCGCCCGAAGAGCGTTCGGGTTGGCTGGAAGGCATCGGTCTTAAAAATCCGGATAACACGTCCGAGGGCGAGCTTCCTAAATCGTGGATGATCCGAAACGGCATTCGCGTTTTGGCTAAAGGGCGCGGGATGGACGATCAGCGTCCCTTTAACGAGGCGGTTGCAACGGCTCTACATCGTCGCTTGCTGTCGGTGGGCGAATTTGTTCCTTATACGGTTGAGCGGATGTTCGATGGCCCTGTGTGTCTGTGCGACGACTTTCTTGATGGCCGCGAGGAATACGTTCCGGCTGTTTACGTTAAGAACGCCCTTGGCGGCCAGCGAGGAAGCTCGACATACGATCGATACTGTCGCTACCTTGGCAAGCATGGTGCCGATGAGGCCGCTGTGAGAAGGTCTATGTCGCAGATGATTGTCTGCGATGCCCTTTTGGCCAACAGCGACCGCCATTGGCGAAACTTCGGCATCATCCGTAATGTTGACACCCTGGAGATAAAACCTGCTCCGCTGTTCGATAGCGGCAACTGCCTGTGGTACAACGTACCAACTGCCGTGCTCGCAGCTGGGGAGTTTGGGTTTTCCGCTAAGCCGTTTGGGCCCGACCCTTCCGTCCAGCTGGCGCTTGCGGACTCACTCGATTGGTTCGATTCATCGCGGCTCAACGGATTTGTTGATGAGGCGATCGAGATTCTTTCGCAGAGCGAATGGGCGACGGCGGAGGGCCGGCTCGAGTCCATTCGCTGCGGCCTGGAGCGTCGCGTTATCGAGGTGAATGCTGCTGTTGAAGTGCTTCGACACGTGCGGCGATAATCCCGCGGCTACTTGATGACTGCCGTAACGGTGCCGCCGCCCAGGACGACGTCGCCGCGGTAGATAACGACTGCCTGTCCGGGGGCGATGGCGCGCTGCGGCTCGTCAAAAGTTAGCAGCATTTGCCCGTTTTCGTCACGCGTAAGGGTCGCTGCCTGGTCTTTCTGACGGTATCGGTACTTGGCACCTACGCGAATGCCGCCGGCATCCAGCTCGGCCTCCATGCGCTCTGCCGGCGCGCTCCAGATCCACTCATCGGCAGTTAGCGCCGCGGCGGCCAGGTCCTCGGCTTCGCCCAGATGCACGGTGTTGTTGGCGGCGTCGACGCCCGCCACATACACGGGATGCGCCATCGCGACGCCCAGGCCTTTGCGCTGGCCGATGGTGTAGCGCAGCGCGCCATTGTGGCGCCCGACCACGCTGCCGTCGCGCCACACAATGTCGCCCGGTGCAGCGGGATGTCCGCAGCGGCGCTCGATATAGCCCGCGTAGTCACCGTCTGGAATAAAGCAGATGTCCTCGCTTTCGGCCTTCTTGGCGTTGGTAAAGCCCTGCTTGGCGGCTATGCGGCGCACGTCGCGCTCTTTGTCTAGGCCTGCCAGCGGAAAGATCGTGTGCGCCAGGCGCTCCTGCGTAAGCGAATACAAAAAGTAACTCTGGTCCTTTTTGGGGTCCTCGCCGCGATGTAACTGCCAGGTGCCGTCTGCCGCCTGGCTTGTTTTGGCGTAATGTCCCGTTGCGATGTAGTCGCAGCCCATGTCCAGCGCCGCATCGAGCAGCGCGCCAAACTTAATGTGGCGGTTGCAGATAATGCACGGGTTGGGCGTCAGCCCCTCCTGGTAGGCGTTCACAAAGCGCTCGATAACGC
The DNA here is from genome assembly GCA_958347015.1 of uncultured Collinsella sp. Classification (GTDB taxonomy): domain Bacteria; phylum Actinomycetota; class Coriobacteriia; order Coriobacteriales; family Coriobacteriaceae; genus Collinsella. The sequence goes on from CATVTV010000026.1 coordinate 6,045, forward strand.
TGTGGTCGAACGTCTGCTGCAGGTCGAGCACATGATGGGGGATCCCCAGGCGCTCGGCGACCGCCTTCGCGTCGGCGATGTCGCGGTCGACCTTACTCATGCCCGTGGCGGGGTCGGGTGCGGGGCAGGTGAGGCGCATGGTGGCACCGACGCATTCGTAGCCCTGGCTTTTGAGCAGGTACGCGGTCACGCTGGAATCGACGCCGCCGCTCATGGCGACGAGCACGCGCTTGTTGTGCATGGGGAGGTTCTCCTTGGTGGCATGTGGCCAAAAAAGAAAAGCGGCGCGGGAGGCTGGTTCCGCGCCGCAGACATTGTAGCAAGTTCGGGCGTCGTGTGGGACACCCTAACGAGATGGGCTCAGGCGGCCAGAAGAGAGGGTAGGCCGGCATGCCATGGGCCTATCGACAAGTGACGGGCCCTTAGTCCTGGAAGAGTGCCGTGGACAGGTAGCGCTCACCGGTATCGGCGAGCAGCGCCACGATGGTCTTACCCTCGTTCTCGGGACGCTTGGCCAGTTGCAGTGCGGCCCACACGGCGGCACCGGACGAAATGCCCACGAGCACGCCCTCCTTGTGGCCCACGGCGCGGCCGGTGGCAAAGGCGTCGTCGTTCTCGACGGGGATGATCTCGTCGTAGACCTGGGTGTCGAGGACGTCGGGCACAAAGCCGGCACCGATGCCCTGGATCTTGTGCGGGCCGGCCTGGCCCTTGGAGAGCACCGGGGAGGTGGCGGGCTCGACGGCGACGACCTTAATCTCGGGGTTCTGCTCCTTGAGGAACTCGCCCACGCCGGTCACGGTACCACCGGTGCCAACGCCGGCGACGAAGATGTCGACCTTGCCGTCGGTGTCGTCCCAGATCTCGGGGCCGGTCGTGGCCTTGTGGATGGCGGGGTTGGCGGGGTTCACAAACTGGCCGGCGATGATACTGTTGGGAGTCTCCTTCTGCAGCTCCTCGGCCTTGGCGATAGCGCCCTTCATGCCCTTGGAGCCGTCGGTGAGCACGAGCTGCGCACCGTATGCCTGCATCAGCTTGCGGCGCTCGACGGACATGGTCTCGGGCATGGTGATGATCACCTTGTAGCCGCGGGCGGCCGCCACGGAGGCGATACCGACGCCGGTGTTGCCGCTCGTGGGCTCGATGATGGTGTAGTCGCCGCCGCGCACGAGCTTGCCTGCCTTCTCGGCCTCGTCAATCATGTTCTTGGCGACGCGGTCTTTAACGGAGCCGGCGGGGTTGAAGTATTCCAGTTTGACGAGCACGCGAGCCTTGAGGTCCTCGTCGGCCTCAAAGTGGGTGAGCTCCAGAAGCGGGGTGTGGCCGATAAGCTGATCGATGGACGTGTGAACCTTGCTCATGGTGAACCTCCAAAGTGTTCAAGTTGCTGGTTGCCGTGTGGTTTCACGGTGCGTGTAGCAGCTAAACCCATAAACCTTACAGGTTGTTCGTTTAGCTGTTGGCAAGCATAGTAGACACTAAAGCCTAGTAATGCAATAGGAAATAGAAGATTATTACGAGTCGATTAACCATCTTGATCGGAACGGGTATTTTCAAACCCATTTTTTCGGCTAGAATTTCAACGGACTAAAAGACCGAAAGGCAGCACCATATATGTTGGTTTCTACTAAGGGCAGGTACGCCCTGCGCGTTATGGTCGATCTGGCCGAGCACCAGGCGGCCGGTCGCATCCCGCTCAAAGAGATCGCGGCGCGACAGGGGATTTCCGAGAAATATCTCGAGAACATCTTGGCTACGCTCGTGCGCGCCAACATGCTTTCGGGCATGCGTGGCAAGGGCGGCGGCTATGTGCTCACGCGTCCGCCCGAGCAGTACACGGTGGGCGAGATCCTGCGCCTGACCGAGGGTAGTCTGGCGCCGGTCGCCTGCCTGGATGGCGACTGCAAGGGCTGCTCGCGCTCGGATGAGTGCCCCACGCTCGATGTGTGGAAGAACCTGGACAAGCTCATCAACGACTACCTCGACGGCGTGACGCTCGATCAACTTGTCGCTCCCAACCATGGCTACGACTACGTCATCTAGCCCACCTGCCATTTGGGGACGGGGTGGAAATGGTAGATTTTCTTGCCCTCTGAGACTTGGCAAATAAGAAGGCCGCCCATTTTTGCGATGGGCGGCCTTTGATTTGGTCCGATGCGTTTGCGTGTCGGGGGCGTTCTACTCTTCGGCAATGCTATCGAGGATGCTGCGCATGATGGACACTAGGATGCTGCCCATAAAGGCCGAGCCAAAGCCGGCGATGGAGATGCCGACGCCCAACAGGTTGACCGACAGGTAGCTGGCGAGCTCCAGCATAAAGCTGTTGAGCACGAGCTGGAAAATGCCGAGCGTAATGATCGTGAGCGGCAGCGAGATGACCGTGAGGAACGGTTTGACGAACGAATCGACGATGTTGAGGAACAGCCCCAGAAAGGCAAAGCAGACCCAGGCCTCGGCAAGGCCGAAAGGTTGGATGCCGGGGACGAGGAACGTGGCGATTGCGATGGCGATCGAGGTGAAGAGCCAGTTAAGCATAAAGCGCATGGCGTGAATCCTTTCTTGCGCCGGGGTTGCTGGCGTCGCGTGAAGCGGCTTGCGGCGGCGACTTGGATGGTTACGCGGACGCGCCGCGGTGTTTGGGCGCCCATTGTCTCAAATATTCGTGGAGCTTACGTGCGCATTCGGTTTCTAAACGGCGTTCGTCCTGAAAAACGTGCCGCTGACAGAGAGTCTTGTCACTTTAGTTTGGTGGTGTGCTACACTGCTACGGGCAAATGGCCCATGCATTGTTTTATTGCATATTACGGGCGAACGATGCCCGATGTCAGTATCAACTTCGATGCCTTTTGGCGGGTTTGGCGGTGATCGATGAATATCGAGAACATGTTTGACAAGCCTGATGTCAAGCAGCTGGTCCACGCATTTAGTCTTTTGGACGACGAGAACGATATCCAAGCGTTTTTGACCGATATCTGCACGCCGCGCGAGATTTGCGATCTTTCTCAGCGCCTGCAGGTTGCGCGCTATCTGGACGAGGGCGAGCCCTATGTTGAGGTTCAGGCCCGCACCGGCGCTTCGTCCACCACGGTGAGCCGCGTGTCCAAGGCGCTTAATGGCGAGTACGGTGGCTATCGCAAGATCCTCATCAAACTGGAGGATGGCGAGTAGGCCAGCGGCAAAAACGAATTGCGCAGAACCGTCCCTTCGGGGGCGGTTTTTTGATCCCTCGGGGGCGGAGGAAATCTGTTGGCGTGGGGCAAATCTGTCCGCGTGGGCGGGTAGGATGGATGCATTGATTATTGCGAACGGTTTGAGTGGAGGACCATGCCTGTTCGAATCTATACCACCAATACCGGTACGGACTTGAGCGATGCCGAGGCGGCGTTGCTCGCCGACCTGGTTGCCCGCCACGGGCGTGCCGTTTTGCTGGCGCCCTCGTTTGCCGAGCTCGACGTGTGCCGTCACGATGCTGCGGTTGCTGGCGCCTCGCTGGGCGTTGACTACAAAACCCCCGCGTCGTGGCTTCGTTCGCTGTGGGAGCTTATGGGCGATGGCCGCAGCTTCGTCGACAACATGCAGCGCCAGATGCTGTTCTCGGACATGATCGCCCGTCGCGACGATGCCGACCTGCAGCCGCTTTCGCGCAGTCAGGGCACGGTGCGCATGCTCGCGCGCATGGCCCGCGATGTGCTGCCGGGCGTAGCGGGTACGGGTGCCGAGCGCTGCTGCGGCGACGTTTGCCGGCCCGAGCCCAAAAGCGACGCCGAAGCCCGCGTGTTCGAGCTGTTGAGTGCCTATGCGAGCGGCTTGGACCGTCGAGACATGGTCGAGCCCTGCGAGGCGGCTGACCTTATGGCCGAGGTGCTGGCCGACGGCCTTCCGGCGTGCGCCCGCGCGGTATGTGTGCGTGGTGTCACATCGTTTACGCACGGCCTGCTCGAGCTGCTGTCGGCCGTGGCGAACAATGGGGGAGAGATCGTTGTGCTGCTTGCCCGCGAGCAGGCTGCGATGCGCGAGGAGCTTGCTGCCGCCTTTGATGCCCGCGGTGTGCTGTTTGAGGTCGCGCCGCTGGGGGAGGGTGCCGCTGCGCCCCAGACTGCCTCCGAGTTCGCCGCTCAGCCTGCCTTTATAGAGGTTGCCGGCCCTCACGCCCGCGCCCACGCCTATGTGGATGCAATCGATGAGCTGGTAAAAACGTGTGAGGACGCCGCGGTCGACGGCGGTGTCGCGGCGTCCGCGGACCCCGTGCGCGTGCTCGTGGTGTCTGCCCGGGCGCCCCAGCTGTTCGGTGAACTCGCTGCCCGTTTGGCGGCGCGTCATATTGCGGCCGAGACAACCGAGTTCACGGCGTTTTCCCAATCCATCGCGGGCAGGCAGTTCACGGCGCTCGCCAATCTAATCGAGCATATGAAGGCCGCCGACGAGGGCACCGCCTCCAAGACCGAGTGGTGGCCCGCGCCGGAGCTTGCCGACTGGATTTACAGTCCGCTTTCGGGTGCCGATGCCGCCAGCGCGCGCACCTTCGACAAGAACATGCGCCTGTCGCGCGGCAAGACCACCACGGCCGTCAAAAGCCTGCTGCAGAGCGTGCAGGGCCAGGTCAGGGGTACGCGCAAGGCTGCCAGCGATGAGAACTGGTTTAAGAACGTGCCGTGCGTGGTCTCGGACGTGTTCCAAGCGCTGCGGCGCGACAAACCCGTGACGGCGCTCAAGGCAATGCTCGCCGTCGCCGAGGCGTTGCCCGATCGCGCCTTTGGAGGCCTTGACGGTCAGGCTCGTCGCCAGGCGGAGACCGCCCTACTGCGACATGCCATCGACATCCTTATGAACGACGCCCGCGCGCTCGACGTGTCGCAGGCCGCGACCGTGCCCGTGCTCGACGACGTTCGTACCAAGGTGGACAAGCGCAGCGCCGCATACGATTACGAGACCTACGAGGTCGACCGCACGCCGCGCGCCCAGGTGCGCTTTGCGTCGCTTGCCGATGCGGCAGCCCTGCGCCCCGCCAGCTACGATGCCGTCTTGTTTGCCGATGTCGATTTGGACAGCTATCCGCTCTCGCACGAGGAGGGCCCGCTGGCCACGCTGACGGCAGAGTTAGATCGCAGCGGTGTGACGCTTGAGCCTGCGGCCCTGCTGCGTGTGCGCTTTGGCCGCGCGATGCAGGCCGCGCGCGGTCCGGTTGCGCTTGCCCGCGTGACGCACGATCGCCAGGCACGCGAGTGCTACCCGGCTGCCGTGTGGACCGAGCTGCGGGCGCACGCCGAGGCTGCCGGCGCCGCCCAGGTGACATGCGTGGGCGAGGGCGGTATCGTCGCCGATTTTGATCCAGCGGCCGGCGAGGGCACCGAGTGCAAGCGCGTCGCGTGCGAGGCTCCTCAGCATTTGAGTGAGGCGGCTGTGCCGTACCTGGTCCTGCGCCGCCGCGATGGCGAGGACGAGAACGCGCCGCTCGTGCCGCGCCTGACGTCTGCCTCGCAGATTGAGGCGTACTCGACATGCCCGCTGTGCTGGTTCGTGTCGTATCGCGTGAAGCCCCAGTCCATCGACGCGGGCTTTGGCAACATGGAGAAGGGCAACTTTGTCCACGACGTGCTGGAGCACCTGCATGCCCGCCTGCCCCAGGAGGGCATGGAACGCGTGACGCCCGAGAATCTGCCGCGCGCTCAGGAGCTGCTGCGCGAGGTCTTTGACGAGACGTTGGCCGAGCACGCCGGCAAGCGAGGCACGGAGGGCCCGCTGGTGCCGCTCTCTGCGGTGGAGGAGCGCCAGGTGGCCGAGATCTTGCCGCAGCTGGAGGGCGTGCTTGCCTACGAGTCCGAGGCACTTGCCCCCTTTGCCCCGCGCTACCTGGAGTTCGCCTTCAACGAGCTCAAGGTCGAGTATGCCGGTTGGCCGCTTGGCGGGCGCATCGACCGCGTGGACGTGGACGCCGAGAATCGTGCCGTGGTGATCGACTACAAGCATCGCACGGGCGTTGAGGAGTTTAAACTCGCCGACCCTACGGTGCGCGACGAGGAATCGGGTACGGCGCCCATCGACGATCCGCGCTGGTTGCCGCCCCATACCCAAACGCTCATCTACGCGCAGGCCATGCGCCGGGCGCTGGATTTGGACACCCGCGCGGCGCTCTACTTTTCGACCAAGGGCGGCAAGCCGGCGCTGCGAGGCGCCTCGAGCGCCGAGCTGCTCGAGGAAGAGCGCGGCGACGGTCGCATCCCGGGCCTTAAGAAGGGCTTTCCGGGCGAGGGCGGCAGCATGGACTTCGACGCCCTGCTCGATCGCGTGGAGGCCGGCATCGCCGAGCGCCTGCGCGAGCTCGAGGCGGGCAACGTTGCCGCCGTCGACCCGACGTCGGCTCAGGCCGCGCATGCGCGCTGCTCGTATAACCACGAAGGAACGTTTGTAAGGAGGGACGTGTAGACCATGGATCTTTCGACTTTGATGCCGCAACAGCTCCGGATCGTCAAGACGCTCGACCGTCCGCTGTTTGTCTCGGCGGGTGCCGGTTCGGGCAAGACCTTTACCCTCACGCGCCGCATCGTCTACGCGCTCTCGCCCGAATCCGGTCCGTTCGTTGAGCATCTGGACCAGGTGCTCGCCATTACCTTTACCAAAGATGCCGCGGCCGAGATCCGTGACCGCGTGCGCCGTGCGCTCATCGAAGAGGGCATGGACGAGGAGGCCCTGACCGTCGACGATGCGTGGATCTCGACCATTCACGGCATGTGCTCGCGTATCCTGCGCGCACACGCGCTGGAGCTGGGCATCGACCCCGAATTCACGGTGCTCACCGATACCGACGAGCTTATGAATCAGGCTGTTGAGCATGTGCTGGCCCGCGCGACGGCACCCGATGCCGCCCCCGAGCTCGCCGCCTCGCTCAAGGCCCTCTACGCCTGGTATCCCATGGCGGGTGAGGGCGGGCCGTTTGGTGCCGGCACGACCATTAAGGGCCTGGTGCGCGAGCTGCTGGAGCTCTCGAGCCAGCTGCCGGGCGGCATGGACGACTTGTGCGTGACGCGCGGCCAGGCCGATACCTCGGCCCTTGCCGATGCCTATCGATCGGCGTTGGGTGCGAGCAAGGCGGCGACCGAAAAGGCGCAGGTGGCGCTCGACGCTATCGATGCATTCGAGGCGAGCGGCAAGACCATGGCCGATGCGGCACGACTCATGATGTCGTGCGCCATGCCGCGGGCGAGCAAGGCGTTCCCCAAGGAGCAGGTTGAGCTGCTCAAGGCCGAGGCTGCCGATGCGTTTATCAATATCGTGCTGGCCTGCGGTGGTCCCGCGCTCGATGCACTGGTGGGCTTGGCCCGCTCTGTAGAGGCCGAGTACCGCGCGCTCAAGGCTGCCCAGTCCGCCCTCGATAATAACGACCTGCTGCGCATGGCCTACGAGGCCCTGCGCGATTACCCGGCCATCCGAGCGGCATACGAGGGCCGCTTTAAGATGGTCATGATCGACGAGTTCCAGGATACCGACCAGATGCAGGTCGATCTGATCCGATACCTGACGGGTGCGGGGGAGCGCGCGCTGTGCACCGTGGGCGATGCGCAACAGTCCATCTATCGCTTCCGCGGCGCCGAGGTCGAGGTGTTCCGTCGCCAGGAGCGCAAGGTGGGCTCGTCTGCCGCGCCCGAGGCGACTGCCGTGGCCGACGCCCCTGCTGGCGAGCTCGTCAAGCTCGTGCGCAACTTCCGCAGCCATGATGAGGTGCTGCGTTACGTGGCGCGCGTCTTCGACGGCGACGACGGCGGCCTGATGCGGGGCTTTTTGGACCTTGAGGCAAGCGACGGCCGCAAGGACACGCTGGTGGCAGACGCCTCGCGTCGCCAGGCCCTCTTTGTTGCCGGCGGCAGTACGCAGGAGCGCACACAGGCCAAGGCCCGTGCGATCGCCGAGCGATTCCGCGCGCTTGCCGATGCCGGCCAGCCCCAGGGCGGTATGGTGCTGCTGCTGGGCCGCATGACCAACGCAGACGTCTACGCACAGGCCTTCCGTGACCAGGGGCTCGACTGCGTCATCGCGGGCGGCTCGGTCTTTGCCCAAGCCGCCGAGGTGCAGACGGTGCGCGCCCTGGTTTGTGCGCTCGCCAATCCGGCCGATACGGCGCAGGGCCTTATGCCGCTGCTCGCCTCGCCGATGTTTGCCCTGGGCGCCCAGGAGTTTCTGGCGCTGGCGACCAAGCTCGATAGCGAGACGGGGGAGACCTCGCGTCGCAACATCGATGCGGGCATCATGAGCGATTCCGATGTGCCGGGCCTGCAAGACTTGCCGCTCGTGACGCGCGCCCGCGAGGTGCTGCGCTATGCGCTTCGTCGCGTGGGCCGCGATTCGTTCGCGGCGATCGCGCGCGACGTGGTCAACGCCTCCGGCTGGTTTGTGCGTCTGGCACAGCGTGGTCCCGAGGGCAAGGCCATTGCCGCCAACGTGCTCAAGGCGCTCGACGCTGTGGCCGAGGCGGAGGCCGAGTTCGGCAACTCGCCGCGTTCCATCGCGCTTGCCTTCGATCGCTTCCTGGCGGGCAAGGAAGCTCCGGGTGCCCTCAACGAGGAGGGCGACGGCGCGGTGCGCATCATGACGGTGCATGCCTCCAAGGGTCTGGAATATCCGGTCGTGGCGGTCGCGGAGTGCTTTGGCGTGCGTAAGTCCTCGGGTGCGGCACAGATGGGTCGCGTCGAGGGTGGAGCGCAGGTCGTGGCGCTGCCGGCACGCTTCGACGGCGTTAAACTCGCGGACGGAACTTTTGTGAAGGGCGACGACGTTAAAAAGCAGTTTGAGCATGCGTTTAAGGGCAAGGGCACGTCGCTATGGCTGCCGCCGGAGCTCATGGAGGACGTCTGCGCGACGGGTTCTCCCGCTGAGGCATTTGCTCGCCTGCGCAACGACGACCTGCAGCTTTCGCTCGAAGAGCGGGCTCGTTTGCTCTATGTCGCCATGACGCGTGCGCGAGAGCTGGTCATTCTGGCGATGGATGCCGGCGTGAGCCGTGGCAAGGTGACGGCGCCGACCTTCGACGTCGAGACCGATCTGACCTATGACGTGCTGCGCCGTATTTTGCCGACCGACGCTCTGGACATGCCGCAGCTCGATGCCGACCGCCTGGTGTTCGACAACTCCCAGCCGGGCGACTACGAGCTCATTTCGCTCGCGGACTTTACCTTTGGCGAGCAGCCGTTTGAGGCCAACGCTTCGCTGGATGCCGAGGGCAGGCTCGTCCGTGGCGATGCGGAGCCGGAGGGTGCCGGTGCAGATGCCCGCGCCGCCGTTCCCGGTCCTGCCGACCCCGAGCCCGATGCATTTGAGCTCGTGTATCCCCAGGCAGCGGGCGTGCGCATGGGCACCTGCCCGTATCCGGAGCGCGATTCGTACAGCTACTCGTCAATTGCCGCGGCGCTGCATGCCGAGTCCGAGGACCGTGCCGCCGAGGCGCACGTGCCCATGGACGAGGCCGGCGATGATGCGGAGTCGGATGGTTCCGAGATGACGGATGCAGACGTTGCCGCCGTTGAGCCTACCGGCAACCCCATGGCGCTGGGCTCGGCGTTCCATGCCGCCTGCCAGTGGCTGATCGAGATGGGTGCCGATGCGCTGCCCGCCGCGCGTGCCGATGCACTGGCGCGTCTGTGGTGCCTGACGCCGGAGCAGCGCGAACGCTTCGACGTTGCCCTGGACCGCTGGCTCAAGTCGGCTGTTCGTGCCGACCTGCTCGCGTGGCCGTGCGTTCGCGCCGAGGTGCCGTTCTTTTCGCTGGGCTGCGAGGACGAGGACATCGCTCGCTACGGTGCCTATGCCGAGGGCGCCATCGACGCTTTGGCGACGAACCCGGCGGATTCGTCATGCGCGCTGGTCATCGACTACAAGACGGGCGGCACGCCGGATGAGACGCCGGAACAGCTGCAGGAGAAGCACGCCCTGCAGGCGCGCGTCTACGCTGATGTTCTGCACAAGGCGGGCTTTGAGACCGTGACCGTCAAGTTCGTCCGCGTGGAGCAGGCCGATCCGACTCTCTTCGTCAATCCCGCCGAGCCCCAAGTAGTCACCTACAATCTCTAGCCCTCAGATAACTTGCGGTGGAATAGTTCCTGTATTGCGGCCCAGATGGCCCAAGCGGGAACTATTTCACCGCAACTGCAAGAGGAGCCGTGTGGGTTTGGCTAGGTTCGGGTGCTGTCCGTGCCGTGGGGTAAAATCGTTCAGTCAGAACACGAACCCGCATCGGAGCTCATCACATGGCATTCGTCCATCTGCACAATCACACTGTTTTCTCCATGCTCGACGGCGCAACCCGTATCCAGGATATGGTCAACCGTGCCGTTGAGCTGGGCATGCCCGCCGTGGCCATTACCGACCACGGCTACATGTATGGCGTGCCCGACCTGGCGCTGGCCTGCGACGCCGTCAACCACAATACGCCCGAGTACAAGACGTGGAGCCACGACAAGGCCTTCTTGGAAAAGGACCGCCGCGACGAGCTGGTGGAGCCCGATCCCGAGGCAAACCCGCGCGAGCATGCCCAGTATGTGAAGGACATGGCCATGTGGGACGAGAAGGGCAACATCGACGAGCTCAAGCCGCCTCTGGTCATCAAGCCCATCTTTGGCTGCGAGGTTTACTTTACGCCGGACGAGACGCTTGCCCGCGACCATAAGCCCGAGCTTTACCACATGATCCTTCTGGCTAAGGACCAGGAGGGCTACGTCAACCTGATGCAGACGGTCTCCGAGGCCGCTGTGCAGGGCTTTTACTACAAGCCGCGCGTGACGCTCGACAACCTGCGCCGCCACGCCAAGGGCATGATCTGCACGAGTGCCTGTATCGCCGGCATCATCCCCAAATACATCGACCGCGGTGACATGGAGGGCGCCATCAAGTGGGCCGAGACCTTCCGTGACACCTTCGACCCCGGCGACTTCTACATCGAGATTCAGGAACACGGCATTACCACCGATAATGGCCTGACCGACGAGCAGATGGACCGCACGCTCATCGACATCGCCAAACAGGTGGGCGTTAAGGTCATCGCCACCAACGACTTCCACTACCTGCGCCGCGAGGACGCGCCCGTGCAGGACGTCATCATGTGCATTGGCATGAACGCCAAAGTCGACGACCCCAACCGCATGCGCATGACCGGCTCGGAGTTTTACATGAAGACCGAGGAGGAGATGCGGGCAATGTTCCCGTATTGCCCCGAGGCCTGCGACAACACGCTCGAGATCGCCGACAAGTGCTACGTCGAGCTCGACTGGGACTCCATCATCCTGCCGCGCTTCCCGCTGCTCGATCCCGGCGAGACGCACGAGAGCCAGTTCCGCCGCGAGTGCGAGAAGGGCCTGCGCCAGCACTACGGCGACGACTGGGCCACGCGCGAGATCGGCGGCGTCAACATCAAAGAGCGCTTTGAGTACGAATACAAGGTCATCTGCGACAAGGGCTTTGCCGCCTACTTCCTCATCGTTGCCGAGTACGTGCAATGGGCCAAGGACAACGGCATCGGCGTCGGCCCCGGCCGTGGCTCGGCCGCCGGCGCTATCGTCGCCTACGCCATGAACATCACCGCGTTCGACCCGCTCGAGAACGGCCTGATGTTCGAGAGGTTCCTGTCCCCGCAGCGTACCGAGATGCCCGATATCGATATGGACTTCGACGATGAGCGGCGCCTCGAGGTCGTGGAGCACGTTCGCCAGCTCTACGGCCCCGAGAAGGTCACCCACGTCATCACCTACTCGACCATTAAGGCCAAGCAGGCCATCAACGATGCCGCGCGCGTTCTGGACTACCCGGTCTACATGGGCCAGCGCCTGTCCAAGATGGTCTCGAGCGACCCCAAGGTCAAGCTCAAGCAGGTACTCGACAAACAGCCCGGCAAAGAGGATTTGTTTAACCCCGATTTTGCCGAGGCCTATAAAAAGGACGACGACGCCCGCCGCATCATCGACACGGCGCTCTCGATCGAGGGCCTCACTCGTGGCGAGGGCGTGCATGCGTGCGCCGTTCTGATCTGCCGCGACCCCGTCAACGAGCACGTGCCCACCAAGCTCGACACTAAGGGCGGCGTCGAGATTACCCAGTACGAGGGCCATACCGTCGCCGACATGGGCCTGCTCAAGATGGACTTCTTGGGCCTGCGCACGCTGACGGTTATCTCCAAGGCCAAGGCCAACATCAAAAAGAACTTCGGCATCGACATCAAAGAGGAAGAGATTCCCTTTGACGATCCCGAGATCTTTAAGCTCATGGGTTCCGGCCACACCGCCGGCGTCTTCCAGGTCGAGTCCGCCGGCATGACGGCTACGATCAAGAACATGAAGCCCACCGAGTACAAACACGTTGTGGCATTGATCGCCCTGTACCGCCCGGGCCCGCTGGGCGCCGGCATGGTTTCGTCCTACATCAACCGTATGAACGGCAAGGAGCCGGCGGTCTCCTACGACGACCGCCTAGACGACATCCTGGGCGAAACCTACGGCACCATGGTCTACCAGGAGCAGGTTATGCTCATCTCCGTCGAGATGTGCGGCTTCTCCAAGGGCGAATCGGACTCGCGTATTCGTAAGCCCGTGGCTAAGAAAAAGATCAAGCTGCTCACGTCGACGGTGCTGCACTGGGAGGATGGCTCGGACGAGACCACCTACGACCACTGGATGAACGGCGCTATCAAGAACAACTACACGCGCGAGGTCGCCCAGAAGATTTGGGACGATGTTCTCGAGTTCGCGTCCTACGCCTTTAACAAGTCGCACTCTGCCGGCTACGCCATTCTGGTTATGCAGACGGCGTGGCTCAAGGCGCACTATCCGCACGAGTACATGGCGGCCGTTCTGACGTCCTACACGGGCAAGACCGACAAGATCGTGCACTACGTCTCGGCATGCCGTCACGACGGCATCCCCGTGCTGTCGCCAGATGTCAACGAGTCCGGCACCGAGTTCACGGCTACCAAGGAAGGCGTGCGCTTTGGTCTGGCCGGCATCCGCGGCGTGGGTACCGGCGTGGCGCAGGCGATTATCGCCGAGCGCGAGGCAGGCGGCCCGTTTAAGACGCTGCACGACTTTGTCGAGCGCGTGGACTCGAGCCAGGCCAACCGTCGCGTGATCGAATCGCTGATCAAGGCAGGCGCCTTCGACTCCACGGGCTATCCGCGCCGCCAGATGATGCACTTTGTGGACAAGAACAACCCCGAGAACATCATCGATGCCGCCGTGAAGCGCCAGAAGGATCGCGCGAGCGGCCAGACCTCGTTCTTCGACATGTTTGGCGACGTTGAGGGCTCGGGCTTTGAGGTGAGCGTGCCCGATCCGGACGGCCAGGAATGGGACCGCCACCTCAAGCTGAGCCAGGAGAAGGAGGTCCTGGGCATCTATGTCTCGGACCACCCGCTGCGCCCGTTTGAGTACGCGCTCAGCAAAGCGCGCGACTTCTCGTTCTCGCAGATCGATACCGGCTACGAAGTGCAAAACCCCACGGGCGGCACCATCAACCAGGAGATCCCCGAGGGCAAGGCACTGTGGTGGGCCGGCATGGTCTCGAGCGTGTCCAAGCGCGTGACCAAAAACGGTGACCCCATGGGCATTGTGCAGCTCGAGGACATGGAAGGCGAGGCCACCGTCGTGGTGTTCCCCAAGACCTACAAGGAGGCCGAGGGGTATCTGTACGGCGAGGTCGATCCCGAGACCGGCGCACAGCTGTCCGATGCGTTTGTTCGTATTAAGGGCAAACTCGAGCGCTCGGACCGCGGCGACCAGATCATCGCGCAGGAGATTGTGCCGCTTGAGCTCAACGAGGAGAACAACAAGCCCAAGGTGTTTGAGGTCATGGTGCCCAACAGCCGCTTTAGCCAGGGCAATATGGCGCGCCTGGCCACGGTGCTTACCGCCAACCCGGGCGGCGACCGCGTGGAGATCTTTATCGAGCAGGTGGACGGGCGCGTACTGCGCGCCGAGGTGCCTGCCAAGGTCAACGCGCGCTCGATTCCGCTGCTGGCAGAGGCCAAGGCCATCGTCGGCAACCAAGGCAGAGTGACGGTCATCTAAAATGATTTTGCCTGGGTAGCTAATTTGGGACGGGGCTATTTTAGCTACCCTTTGGCTGACGGCGAATGAGTCGGGGTCGGAATACATCTCAACCGACGTATGGGGGTAGCTAAAATAGCCCCGTCCCAAATTAGCTACCCCGGGTGAGATTGGAGGAAGTGATGGCACAGGGGACGTTTGTGCAGGCGCTCCGGAAAGAGGCGGCGCTGAGCGGTACCTTTATGAAGGGCCGCTCGCTCATGCTCAACGGCGCCGTGCTGTCGATTGAGGACAGCGGCTCGCGCTTCTCCAAAAACGTGACGGTTGAGGGCTCGGTGCGTGGCTCGCGCGGCGACCTGTACAAGACGCACGTGGTGCTCGACATGGACGAGCACGAGGTGATCGACTACGACTGCGATTGCCCCGCCGCCTATCGCTACCCCGGCATGTGCAAGCACGCCATCGCCACGGCGCTGGCGTACCTGGATGCCAGCGGTATTGAGCCTGTTGAGGGGCTGCGCACGCCGGTCCGCACGTTTACGGCGGCGCCCAAGCAAGCCGCGCGTCCCTCGTCCGCCGCACCGGCGGTCAACCCTAACTTTCCCTTCCCGGCGCCCGTCCCCACGAGCCCGAGCCTCATGAAGGCGCTCTCCGATCTTTCGGACGCGCGCATAGATGAGTTGGCGGGCATGCGCCGCAAGCTCGCCGGTACTGTCGACCCCGATGCCCCCAAGGCGGTGTTGGAGCCCTCGCTGGTGCCGTACTACAATCCGCTGTTTGCCGACCGCTTTAGCTGGGCGCTCGAGCTTCGCATCCGCTGCGGCTCGGTGTCCTACGTGGTCAAGGACATCGACGGCATGGCCGCCGCCTACGTGCGCGGCGGCACGTTCTCGTACGGCAAAAAGCTCACATTCCTCCATGCGCCCGAGGCCTTCGACGAGGTTTCGGTGCGCCTACTCGACCTTGTTGTGGCAACGGTTGTGTATCTGAGCGACATCACAAGTTCGCGTTCGGCGTCGTACGATTTTGCACGCAGCGGCTTTGTCGCCGAGCGCCAGCTGCCGCTGTCCGAGCATGACATCGTATACATGCTGGACCTGCTGCGTGGCCGGACCATTTCCTTTGAGCCCGCCTGGTCGCGGGGAACGACGACGCATCGTTCCTACGAGGTTGCGGTTGAGTTATCGCCGGTGGGGGAGGACGAGGCCTCGGCGAAACAACCGCCGCTCCTTGCCGCCAAGATCGCGCCGGCGGCCGGTGGCAGCTACGACCTGCGCCTGCCGGCCGATACGTACTGCTTTGTCGCAGGCGACGCAGCCTATCTGGTCGACACGCACCGCGCGCGCCGCGCCGATGCAGCGTTTGCCCAGCATGCCGCACCGTTTCTGTCGCGTCTGCTGCCTTGTCGCACGCCGGTCCATATCGCCGCCGAACAGGTGGGCGAATTCTGCCGCATGGCACTGCCCGTGCTGCGCGAATACGCTGACCTCACCGCTCCCGCCGTGCTCGACACCGTGGCGCCCGAGCCGAGCTTTGCCATGGCAATCGGTGTCGATGACGGGCTTGTGACCTGCAAGATTACGGTTTCCTACGGCGACTGGTCGGCAGATCTCTTTAGCCTGGGTGCTCCGGGAAGCCCCTTCGAAGAGCAGCGCCCGGGCGTGCCGCCGCGCGACGAGATAGCAGAGTTTCGCGTTATGGATACGGCGGCCCTGTATTTCGACTTTTACGAGGGCGGCCTGGCGTTTGAGGAACGCGATGACGAGAGCCTGTTCCACTTGCTGACCGAGGGCCTGTCTGCCCTGTCCGAGCTGGGTGAGGTCATGCTCAGTGACCGCCTGCGCCAGGTCTCGGTCCGCCCTGCGCCCAAGCTTTCGGTGCGCGCGACCGTCAAGAGTTACCTGCTCGATGCTGAACTGGGCGCGAGCGGTCTTTCGGCGGCAGATCTTGCCATCTATCTGGACTCGTACAAGCGCCACCAGACGTTTGCGCGTCTCACGTCGGGCGACATCGTACGCCTGGACGAGGGTGCCCGCGCCGCGTTTGGTCTTGCCGAGGACCTGGGCGTCGATGCCGTCGATCTGCTCGACGGCGTGTCGCTTCCCGCGTCGAGTACCCTGTTTGTCGACAGCATGCTCGCGCGCACGCCGGCGCTTGAGGCCGATCGCGACGCCGCGTTCCGCCGCACCGTCGAGCGCCTGGACACGCTCGGCAAGATGGACTTTACGGTGCCGGTCTCGCTCAAAGCCACACTGCGCGGCTATCAGGTCGACGGCTACCAGTGGCTCGGCTCGCTCGAGCACCTGGGCCTTGGCGGCATCTTGGCCGACGACATGGGCCTGGGCAAAACACTGCAGATGATCGCGCATATCCTGGCGCGCGTGGAGGCGGGGGACGCCAAGCCCACGCTTGTGGTGTGCCCTGCGTCGCTTGTGTACAACTGGACCGCCGAGCTGGAGCGCTTCGCCCCGTCACTCGATGTGTGCGCCATCGTGGGCGCCAAGGCGCAGCGCCGCGTGCAGATAGCCGGCGCCGACGAGCATAACGTGGTCGTGACGTCGTATGACCTCATGCGCCGCGATATCGACGAGTATGCCGAGCAGGACTTTGCCCGCGTTGTGCTCGATGAGGCCCAGTACATTAAAAACCCGCTCACCCAGGTGGCCCGCGCTGCCAAGCGCCTGCCGGCCGGCGTGCGCTTTGCCCTGACGGGAACGCCCATCGAGAACCGCCTGTCCGAGCTCTGGAGCATCTTCGACTTTTTGATGCCGGGCCTTTTGGGGACGCGCGAGTCGTTTGCCAAGCGCTTTGAGAGCCCCGTTGAGCACGCCGAGGGCGATAGCGCCGCTCGCCTGCAGGCGCTCGTGTCGCCGTTTGTGCTGCGCCGTGTCAAGGAAGACGTGGTTGCTGACCTGCCCGAGAAGATCGAAGACACCGTCATGGCGCAGCTCACCGGCGAGCAGCGCAAGCTTTACCTGGCAAACCAGGACCGCATCGCCCAGCAGGTGCAGCATCGCGAGGCATCCGAGTTTAAGAAGGACAAGCTCAAGGTGCTCGCCGAGCTCACCAGGCTGCGCCAGATCTGCTGCGACCCGCATCTACACTACGAGGACTACAAGGCGGGGAGCGCCAAGCTCGACGCTTGCATGGAGCTCGTGCACGGTGCGCTCGACGGCGGGCACCACATTCTGCTGTTCAGCCAGTTCACGGGCATGCTCGACATCATTGGCAAGCGCCTGGCCAAGGAGGACATCGGCTTTCTTAAACTCACGGGCGCTTCGTCCAAGGAGAGCCGCGCCAAGATGGTCGCGCAGTTCCAGGCGGGCGAGGTGCCGGTGTTTCTGATCTCGCTCAAGGCGGGCGGCGTGGGGCTTAACCTGACGGCGGCCGACGTGGTCATTCACTACGACCCGTGGTGGAACGTGGCCGCGCAGGACCAGGCGACTGACCGCGCACATCGTATTGGCCAGCAACATACCGTGACCGTGTACAAGCTCATCGCCAAGGACACGATCGAGGAACGCATCATGCAGATGCAGGAGTCCAAGCGCGACCTGGTCAACAGCGTGCTCGGCGGCGACGGCATCTCCTCGGCGCTGTTTACCCGCGAGGATGTTCTGGCGCTGCTCGGCGGCGACGGGCGTTAACCCGCTCGGGTGAGGCCGCCAGGGCGGATAGCCCGCGCTGTCCCATCGTCCCCGCTCGTTATGTGTTCATTTGCCATGCCGTGGATGGTTCGCCTGCCTTTGGGCATAAGAAGCATCGAGAACATCGGCACATCAGCAAAGGAGAACATCATGGCGAAATTCTTTAAGGACCCCGATGGCAAGCTCATTGCCGCCCTTGGTAACGACGTTGCGACCCCTGCCGGCTGCACGGAGCTGACCGCGAACACCGAGGACGCGGCGCACGAGAAGCACGTGCCCGTCGTCGAGAGCGAGCGCGACGGTCACGTGATTCGTGCGCGCGTGGGCTCGGTCGAGCATCCTATGGTGCCCGAGCAC
Organism: uncultured Collinsella sp.; assembly: GCA_958347015.1. Taxonomy (GTDB): domain Bacteria; phylum Actinomycetota; class Coriobacteriia; order Coriobacteriales; family Coriobacteriaceae; genus Collinsella. The sequence goes on from CATVTV010000026.1 coordinate 24,067, forward strand.
TACATCGAGTGGATTGCCCTTGAGGCCGAGGGCCGTCTGGAGGTCCATTACCTCCAGCCCGGCATGAAGCCCGCGACGTTTTTTGCCGGCGGCTCCAAGACCGGTACCGTCTATGCCTATTGCAACCTGCACGGGCTGTGGTCCGCGACGTTCTAGGAGCGCGCCCCCGCTCGGGGTATCATAGCTAGCATATGCACATGCGAGCGCCGACTGCATCATGCGGCCGGCGCTTTTACTACGACAACGATGGTTTACGACGGAAAGGGCTGAGCCATGAAGCTCGCACTTGCACAGATCGATATGCGCCTGGGTGATATTGAGGGCATTTGCGGTCGCATCGAGGACCAGGCGCGCCTGGCCCACGAGCGCGGTGCGCGCGTGTTGTGCGTGCCGGCTCCGCTCTTTATGGGAGCCCTGCCCGGCGGCCTGGTGGGCGCTGCCGACTTTGAGCACGACATACTTGCCGGCTTGACCGGCGTCGCCGAGCGTATCCAAGAGCTCGATATGATCTGCATCGTGCCCGCGGCGGTTTCGTTTGAGGGCCAGCCCCTGCTCGACTACATGATGCTCAAGGACGGCCATGTGGTGCCGGCCCGTTCGAGCATTGCCCTGCAGCGCGGTGGGACCGGCGATGCCCGTTGGGCGCCGCCGGTCTTCGATGTGGACGGCGTGCGTATCGCCGTGATCTTCGACTTGGACCGCGAGCTCGAGATGCTGCCGACCGGCGTCGACCTCATTGCCTATTTCCAGTTCAACGCATTTGATATGACCGACCGCGAGAGCGCTGCGATCGCCGCCGTGCGCAGCGGAGCCTACCGCAAGATCGCATCTAAGCGCAGCGTGTGGTTTGCCTGCATGGCGCCGGTCGGTGCGTACGATGAGTCGGTGTATACCGGCGGCTCGTTTGTGCTCGACGACTGCGGCCGCGTGGTGGCCCAAGCGCCGTGTTTTGAGGAGAGCCTGCTGGTTCAGGAGATCCAGCGCGGTGTGATGCTCGATGCCTTGGAGGACCACGAGCTGCCCGAGTTTCGTTCCGAGGAGTGGTTGTGGCAGGCGCTGGTGCTCGCTGTGCGCGATAACGCCCGAGCCCATGGTACGTCGCGCGCCGTGGTGGCGCTCGAGGGCGATCTGCCGTCGTCTTTGCTTGCGGCGCTGGCTGTCGATGCATTGGGCTCGCGCAACGTGATCGGCCTGGTGCTGGACCGCAACCGCATCTTTACGCCGGCGCAGGAAGAGGCCGAGGCCGCCCGCTGCGCCGCCGTTCGCGCCATTGCCGAGCGCCTGCATATTCGCACGGTTGAGCGCGATGCGCCGGATGCCGCGCGTGTGCTCGACCGTGATGTGTCGGCGGGCGACGCCGAGCGCCTGCGCTCGCGTACGTTGGGCCTCATGTTGGAGGACACGGCGCTCGAGCTGGGCGCGATGGCTCTGAGTCCGCTTTCCAAGACCGAGTACGCGTTGGCGGCACCGGCACTTTGTGGTGGCTACCAGGGCGATTACGCGCCCTTTGGCGATGTGTATCTGTCGACGCTTGAGTTTGTGGCGCGTGTGCGCAACCGTACGTCTGCCGTGGTGCCCCAAGAGCTCGTGACGCTCAACGCGGTGGAAGATTGCATGGAGCGCGTACTGGCGCGGGCGCTCTCGACGCTCGACGGTCCGGTCGACATGCTCGATCGCGCGGCGCAGCTGCTCGGTGGACTCGAGCCGGGCGAGGTCGATGGCACGCTCGAGGCGCACGTGGACCGCAACCGACCTTTCGACGACATCCCGATGGCCGCCGGCAAGCCCGAGGCTTGCTCGCTGCTGCTGATGCTTGTGCGTCAGGGCGAGGCCGCCCGCCGCATGCTGCCGACGGCGCCGATCGTCTCGGCCCGTTCGTTTGTCGAGCGCGCCTGGCCGTACATGCTCGCGTGGTCCGACCTGGGGCTGAGCGGCAAGGAACGCATGACGGTCGATGCGCTGGCGCGCGCCGAGGTGAACCGCTTTGCCGACGAGGATACAAGCGAGCGCATGCGTGGCGAGATGATGGGCATACTGGGTGACCTGTTGGGTATTTCGCCCGAGCAGATGGAGGAGCTGCGCTCCGAGGACGGCCAGCGCCGCCTGCACGAGGGCATGAAGAAGTTTGAGGGCGAGGTCCAGGACGCCATCGATAAGATGATGGGTGGCCAGGGCGGCCCGCAGGGTGGGCCCCAGGGCACGCCGATGCCGCAACCGCCGATGGATCCGAGACAGTTCCCGTTCTTTAGCCAAAACTAACTATAGGATGGGATTCGCTCCCAACCCCGATACTTCAACTAAGCATCTTGGCCCCGTTGTGTTATTCTAGAACAGACGTTCGTGAATAGTGCGCGGGGCCTTGTCTCGCGCTGTGCTGGTGGCGAGGGGAGGTTGGCTTGGTCATTTTGGGTATCGACCCCGGTTTGGCCCATACGGGTTGGGGGATTATCGAGGAGCGGCGCGGCGAGGTTCGCTGTCGTGCCTACGGTTGTATCGAGACCAGCGCGGGCAGTCCGCTCGCGGTGCGCCTGTCGCATATCGCCCGCGACCTCAAGGGTGTCGTGGAGCGTTATCGACCTGATACCGCTGCTATCGAGAGCATTTACTTTGGTGCCAACGTTCGCTCGGCTATCCCGACGGCGCATGCCCGCGGCGCCGCGCTCGTGGCGCTTTCGGAATGCGCGCTCGAGATTGGCGAGTACACGCCTATGCAGATTAAGCAGGCTGTTGTGGGTACCGGCGCTGCGGACAAACGGCAGGTCGCGTATATGGTTCGTACGCTCACGCAGCTCGATCATGACCCGCATCCCGACCATGCCGCCGATGCCCTGGCCTGCGCCATCTGCCACGTAAACCTCAGCCGCACCCGAGCGCTTACCGGTGGCGAGTTCTATCAACAGAGAGGAACCGGATACTGATGATTTCCCAGCTCCATGGAACGCTTGTCGAGGCCACGATGAGCTCGGCCGTTGTCGATGTATCGGGCGTGGGCTTTGAGCTCGGTATTTCGGGCAGCACTGCCGCCACGCTGCCTACGCCTGGCGGCGAGGTCCGCCTCTATACCCGTATGCAGGTGCGCGAGGACGCCATGACGCTCTTTGGTTTTGCCTCCAAGGACGAGCGCACGATGTTCGATCGGCTTGTGTCCGTATCGGGCGTCGGTCCGCGCCTGGCGCTCGCCGTGCTCTCCACCTATACCGTGGGCCAGCTGTATTCGCTGGTGATGGCCGAGGACGACAAGGGCATGGCCAAGGTGCCCGGTGTGGGCAAAAAGACAGCGCAGCGTCTGATCCTGGAGCTCAAGAGCACCTTTGCCAAGGATAAGGGCTTTGTTCCGGTCGACGTGATTCCTGGACAGGTTGCGATGCCGGTTCCCGCCGCCGCTCCCTCGGCGATTGATGACGCCCGTGCGGCGCTCCTTTCCATGGGCTTTAGCCCGCAGGAGACCGATGTTGCCCTGAGCGGGTATGATGGGCAGAATATGCGTGTCGAGGATCTGCTCGGCGCGGCGCTTAAGCGACTTGGAATGGATGCGTGATGTGGGAAGCCGATGACTCTCAGGACCTGTGGGCGACGCCCGGCAACTCGCCGGCGGCATCCATGGCGCATGGCGAGCGTATGGTGGGTTCGGAGCTGACGCCCGAGGACCTCGATGTCGACCGTACCCTGCGCCCCCAGCGCCTGGATGACTACTGCGGCCAGGAACACATCAAACAGAGTCTGCGCGTGCTCATCGAGGCGGCGCAGAGCCGTGGCGAGACGCTCGATCACGTGATTTTCTCGGGCCCTCCGGGATTGGGCAAGACCACGCTGGCTACGGTTATCGCCAACGAGCTGGGCGCTCAGATCAAGACGACGAGCGGTCCGGCCATCGCGCGCACCGGTGACCTGGCGGCCATCCTGACTAACCTGCAGCCGGGCGACGTGCTGTTTATCGACGAGATCCACCGCCTCAACCGCTCGGTCGAGGAGGTCTTGTACCCTGCGATGGAGGACTTTGCCCTCGATATCGTGATCGGCAAGGGCCCGGCGGCACGTTCGATTCGCCTGGATATCCCCAAGTTCACGCTGGTGGCGGCCACGACCCGTTCGGGCATGCTCACGGGCCCGCTGCGCGATCGCTTTGGCATCTCGTATCGCTTGGATTACTACACCGTCGAGGAACTTGCTCAGATCGTGACGCGCTCGGCGACCATCCTGGGCGTGACGATCGATCATCCCAGCGCGCTCGAGATCGGCTCGCGCTCGCGCGGTACGCCGCGTCTTGCCAACCGTCTGCTCAAGCGCGTGCGCGATTACGCACAGGTGCGCGGCAACGGCCCCATCGAGCTCGATATCTGCCGCCAGGCGCTCGAGTTCTTCGAGATCGACGAGCTTGGCTTGGACTGGATGGATATTCGCATCTTGGAGACACTTGCCAAGACGTTCTCCGGCCGTGCCGTTGGCTTGACCACGCTTGCCAGTGCGGTGGGCGAGGACCCGGGTACGCTCGAGGATGTCTACGAGCCCTATCTGCTGCAGTGCGGATTGATGATTCGCACACCGCAGGGTCGCCAGGCAACGCTTCGCACATTCGAGCATTTGGGTATTGAATCGACCCTGTAGAAATGGGCTTGTTTTAGCGCATCTGTAGGCTATTGCTAGGCATCGGGTAAACATATCGCCGTTCGTCGGTTACGGGCGTTTTACCATTGCGCGCGCGTGCTATGCTGGATTGGTCTTTTTCTCATCCGGTAACGAAAGGACCGCCCATGCCTACTGACATCGAAATCGCACGTTCTGTTACGCCGCTGCTTATTACCGAGGTGGCCAAGAACGCCGGCGTCGACGTTAAGCATCTGATTCCGTACGGCTTCGACAAGGCTAAGGTCGACTATTCCCTGCTCAACGAGCCGACCGACCACCAGGCCAAGCTTGTCCTCGTGACCGCTATCAATCCCACGCCCGCAGGCGAGGGCAAGACCACCACGACCATCGGCCTGGCCGACGGTCTGCGTCGTCGCGGCGTCAAGAGCGCCGTGGCCCTGCGCGAGCCTTCGCTCGGTCCCGTGTTTGGCGTGAAGGGCGGTGCCGCCGGTGGCGGTTGGGCTCAGGTCATCCCCATGGAGGACATCAACCTGCACTTTACCGGCGACTTCCATGCCATCGGTGCCGCCAACAACCTGCTGGCTGCCATGCTCGACAACCATATTCAGCAGGGCAACCAGCTCGGTATCGACGTTAAGCGCATCACCTGGAAGCGCGTTGTCGACATGAACGACCGTCAGCTGCGCCATGTTATCGACGGCATTGGCGGCAAGGCCCAGGGCGTGCCGCGCGAGGATGGCTTCGACATCACTGTTGCCTCCGAGGTCATGGCAATCTTGTGCCTGTCCACGAGCATCAACGATCTTAAGGAGCGCCTGGGCGAGATTGTTGTCGGCTACAGCTTTGCCGGCGAGCCCGTCCGCGCTCGCGACCTTAAGGCTCAGGGTGCCATGGCGGCCCTGCTCAAGGATGCGCTCAAACCCAATCTGGTGCAGACGCTCGAGGGTACGCCCGCGTTTGTCCACGGCGGTCCCTTCGCCAATATCGCTCACGGCTGCAACTCCATCATGGCCACCCGCATGGCCATGCGCTTTGGCGACGTCGCGATTACCGAGGCCGGTTTCGGCGCCGACCTGGGTGCCGAGAAGTTCCTCGACATCAAGTGCCGCATG
>CATVTV010000027.1:0-28927 GCA_958347015.1 uncultured Collinsella sp.
CGTAGCCCTCGTCGGCGACCTTGTCGGCGAGCGCGGTCATCTTCTTGCCGGTCTCGTAGAGCGCCTTGCCGTCCTCGAGATAGCCCTCCTGGTCGAAATGCATGATCTCGATCTTCTCGGTTTCCTTCATTTGTCTCTCCTTTCTGGGGTTGTTTCCACATCCCCCATGCCAACGGGCATCAAAACCCGCTTACATTCCGTAACACTCAGCCGCTTTGGCCTTAAGCGCATTGACTGACTCTTCGTAGCCCTCTGCCTTGACCTCCATTTGCTTGGAGACAGCATCGAGATACGGGTGAACGTCCCATGACTTCAGACGCTCGGCGATTATTGCCGCAATCGTCTGGAAGAACACGAGATTGGGAATTGCGCTGAGCAGCGGAGCCACCTGAGGCACCACAACCTCGTGAGCCCCACCCTTGGGATGGGCCGTGAGCAGCACCGTTTTTGTCGTAACGTTCGATAGCGCATCGGCGATATTCGCAAGACGCTCCGACCCCTGCGGATCGTCGACAATAAACACCAGATAGCCCGGAACGATCTGCATCTCGGGACCGTGGACGAACTCCTCGCCTTCGTGATGCATGGCAGGAATCTTGATGGTCTCGCTCAGCTTGAGCGCTGCCTCCTCGGCAACACCGTAGTTGGGGCCGTTGCCGACGACCATGGCGGGCATGTGCTCAGAAAGCTCGAGCATGTGGTCTTGGACATATGCCTCGGCGGTCTTGCACATCACGGCATTGGCCTGGATAGCCTCGCGCAGGTCGTCAAGACGCTGGGCAACGCCTTTGGCGTCAACCGTTCCGCGCGCCTGACCGCCGTAAATACCAAAGAGCACCAGATACTCAACGAGAACCTCGACGCCCAGAGTCACAAAGTCCACCGACTCGACGCCCACACCGTAGTCAAGAACGATGTCAGCGTGTTCCTTGATGGGTGCCTCGACGTTTGCCGTGAGCGCAACTGCAGCCATATCGTGTGCGCGCATGTAATCGAGCGCCGCAATCGTATTGGTCGAATAGCCACTCTGCGAGACGGCGATGTTAAGCGCATGCTGTGGATAGGTGTGCTCAAAATCGACGAAGGCCTCGGGCGTCACAACGGACACCTGCATCTGCAGCGCATCTTGCAGGTAATCGCGGGCGCAATCCGCAGCATGGCGCGACGAACCCGAAGCAACGATGCGCAGCGCGTCAAAAGAACCGGACTGGAAAATATCAACGAGCTGCGCTACCAGCTCAGACGAACGCTCGAGGTTCTCTCCCATACGCACATGGGCAAGCTGAACGTAATCGAGCATCTTCATCGTCTCACCTCGTAACAAATCATCAGTATTTGATATCAATCACAGTTACAGGTTACGGCTTTTTGATACCTCTTTGTCGATTAATTTATCCCCATCGGCGAACGGTCGATTTTGAGCCATGTAAGGTTGTATATACAGTCTGCTCAACGAATCAAAATTCCGTCAACTTTTCAGCCCGTTATGCAAAAAACCAGCTAGTACGTATAGGTATATCCACCCGCATCACCGCGGTTAAACGACTTGACGTACTCGATCGCCTGGCCGCTCGCATCGAAGCTCACGCACTCAAGCGTCAAGGCAAGATCGCCCTGCTCCAGTCCAAGCAGGCCGGCATCTCGTGCGCCCAGTGCTTCGATATCGAGCTTTTCCTGTGCCATGACCGGCTTTCGGCCCAACATCTCATAGGTCTCGTACAAACTGAAGACCGACACGTCAATATCTTCGATTGTGGGAAACAGCAGGCACGGGATGAACGCCATCTCAATCGATACGGGATCGCCGTTGACGCAGTTCAAACGCCGAATCGAATACAGCAAATCGTCCTCGGCAATGCCAAACAGGTTGGCATAATATGGGCCCGCATAACGCTTGGAACGCGCGAGGATGCGGACGGACGGCTCGCCGCCCGAAGCACGAACCGATTCGCGAAAGCCCCCCGTTCGCTCGTAGGCAACGGGCACTTTCTGTGCCACAAACGCGCCCTTTCCGCGGACGCGTCGAATCTGCCCACGCCGAACCAGCTCATCGACAGCGCTTCGGATGGTCAAGCGTGTCGTACCAAATTCCTCGGCGAGGTCTTTTTCGGACGGAATCATGGAACCCGTGGGATATATACCGCGCTCGATACGCTCCTCGATGCGGCGTCGAATGCGCATATAAACCGGGGTGGCAACTACTGCTTCAGCCATTGTTCACCTGCCACGCTCCTCATGCCGTTCTCTTCGCCGTTATCGGCAAAGCGGAACTTTGTGGGCAAAATCACCGATTTGCAATGCTCCACAAAACGCATGTCCTTATCCAATTCGATCGTGCTCTCATAGAACACCGGCGTTCCCTCTTCTTGCTGGAGCAGCTCGGCCTCTTCGGCGTTCAAACGCGAGATGGAGATATGCTCACGTCCATGCTCAACACGCACGCCACCTTCTTTGAGCAAGACATCGTAAAGGCTCTCGCACTCAAAATCGTGCTCGATAAGCGATGGGCACAGGGACAGGTTAACGTGAGCCGTCTCGATTGACGCCGGCTCGCCCTCAATAAGTCGAACGCGCTGCATGCGAAGCAAAGGAGCGCCTACAGACACCCCAAGCTTGTCGGCAAGTGCCTCATCCGCCTCGATGGTCCCGGTGGAAACCAGACGAGAAGAGGGGTGCAGGCCGGCAGTCCGCACAGCATCGGAAAAGTTATACGTTTCCTGGAAGATGTTCAGCGGCTTGGGAGGACACACATACGTACCCGATCCGCGTCGGCTCTCGAGCGTTCCACACGAGATGAGCCGCGTGATACCGGCGCGCAACGCCGTACGCGAAACGCCAATCTCCTCGCACAGCACGCGCTCGGCCGGCAGGCGATCGCCGCCGGCAAGCTGATGGTGCTGGATATACCAAAGAATTCCCTCAACAGCACGATCTTTGGGGGGAATTGCATAAGATTCGCCTGCCATTGCACAGACTCCTCATTCAGAAACGTATGCCGCCAAAATTAGGCCAGCCCTCCCATGGCATCAAATTCGGCCTTGATCTTCTCGGCGACATTCCGATACGACTTATATAGGTTTGAATCGCGTTTGACTTCGTCGGTCATAACGGGAATCTCTAATTTGGAAACCTCGTCTTTTCCCGTCTGAACCGCCACAACAACGCCCATACCAAGACACATATTACGCTTGGCAGCGTTTATTTTCGCCGCCTTAGCGGGATTTGCCAGGATACGCTGGGCAAATTCCTGTTTTGAGGCCACTTCCTCGGCCTCCGGATCGCCCGCCTCGGCTACTTCGCACTGCAACACGTCCGCATAGTCAAAAATCTTCGGCTCGCCGCCGCGCTGATGCACGGCCCACTTGCGACGCGTGGCATCCTGGTAGATAGCCGGCAAAAACGTAAACCGCGGCGGGTCCAAAATCGTATCCGTGATGGTAAACACATCGGGATCAAAGGCATCCTGCGGGTTTTTCTTCTTGAACAGCCCCATATCAGCCTCCCGTACTAGCATTAAACAACTCAAGCCGAATATAGCACCAATTTCAAGCTCATACTTTAGTAGATCGGTGCGCGGCGTCTATGGCTCGCCCAGCGGAAGAGTTTACGGACGAGGGCCGGCAAATAGCGAACACTCCGCATGCAATCTATGCAAACAAACAAGCGCGCTTAGCTATATTCGGTAAGATCGAGCACACTGCCCTTCACGATAAGCGCCGGCTCCAGAACGACCTCTTCGGCACGTCTACCGCCCCTACCGGCAAGACGCTTGGACATGCAGCCAAAAGCATGCTCCGCGAGGACGCCAGGATCCTGCTCAATCGCGGTCAGCGCCGGCTCAAAGAGAACGTCGGCGGCCGAGTTGTCGTAACTCACCACCGAGATATCGCCTGGGATGCTCTTCCCCATCTCGTGCAAGCGCTTGAGCAGACCGAGGGCAATGTTATCCGAGCTTGCGAACACGGCGGTGGCATCGGTTGCAAGCACCGCCTCCGAGGCCTCGTAGGCACTCGGGATGTAATATTCGCTCTCAAACTCCAGGCGCGCGTCGATGGGCAGTCCCGCCTCGCGCAGCGCGCGCTCGTAACCGGCGAGTCGCTTGCGACCCGTATTGGAACGGCGCGCGTTAACCAAGCAGGCAATGCGACGGTGGCCCTGCTCGATCAGATAGCGGGTGGCCATGTAGCCGCCCATCTCGTGGTCGAACATCACCTTGTCGCACTCGAGGCCCTCAATGGCGCGGTCGACCATCACGGCAGGAATGGGCAGATGGCTCACTTCCTCGCGCAGGGCGCGATCGTCGGAGAACTCGTCACCCACTACCAGAAAGACGCCGTCGACGCCGCGCGTCACCAGCTGGCGCAGCAGTTCCAAATCGTCATCGGCGCTTCCGCCCGAGCTGGTAATAAAGAGCGCGTAGCCATCCTCGCGGCAGCGCTTTTCCAAGCTGCCGGCGAGCGAGGCAAAAAAGCGGCTCTCGATATTGGGAACGATAAGGCCCAGTGTGCGTGACTCGCGCATGACCAGGCTGCGCGCGATCTGGTTAGGAACATAGTGGTTGCGCGCCGCAACCTCCTTGATGAGCTTGCGGTTTTCTTCCGAAATGCGACAGGGCCGATTATTGAGAACAAGCGAGACCGACGAAGGGGAAAGCCCCACCTCCTGGGCGATCTGCTTGAGGGTGACTTTGTTGGCCATCTCGCTCCTTCCGGGTTTACGCGCAATCTCTTGAAAGTATAGCGACTACCCCTCTACCTCGGTGATAAACACTTTACCAATCCGGTAGACGGCTGTTTTATCGCCGCCAGCGCACCAAATCCGTCCGGGTGGGGTATATTGCAATCGATTGATGACAACAACCACCAAAAGGCGGATATTCGTATGCACGAGAACGACTTTTTTAACGAGGACCTGCTGTGCGCGCTTGCTGGCGTTGCCGGCGAGGACAACGTGCTGATGAGCGAGCCCATGCGCGAGCACACCACGTTTAAGATCGGCGGCCCGGCCGACGTCTTTGTCACGCCCGATACCGAGCAGGGCCTCGTCGCCACGCTCGACACCTGTTATCGCTGCGACCTGCCGCTCACCATCGTGGGCAACGGCTCCGACCTGCTCGTCGGCGACAAGGGTATCCGCGGCGTTGTCGTGGCGCTGAGCAAGGGCCTCTCCGACATTACGGTCGACGGCACGCATGTCACGGCGGCAGCCGGTGCCTTGCTTTCCGATGTCGCCGCGGCGGCAGCCGAGGCCGGCCTTACCGGCATGGAGCCCATCTCGGGCATCCCCGGATCGGTCGGCGGCGCCTGCTACATGAACGCCGGTGCCTACGGCGCCTGCATGGCCGATGTGCTGGAGTCCGTGCGCGTCTACAAACCCGCTCGCCAGCTCGACGACGGCACCCGCGGCAGCGGCAACATCATCGAGTTCGATGTCGACGAGCTCAACCTGGGCTATCGCAAGAGCCGCATCGCCGACGACGGCTTTATCGTTCTTTCTGCCACCTTCAACCTCGCACCAGGCAACGCCGCGATGATCAAGGCCGACATGAACGGCTACCGCCAGCGCCGCGAGGACAAGCAGCCGCTCGACATGCCGAGTGCCGGCTCCATCTTCAAGCGCCCCGAGGGTTACTTTGCCGGCAAGCTCATCATGGATGCCGGACTGCGCGGCCATGCTGTCGGCGGCGCGCAGGTAAGCGAAAAGCACTGCGGCTTCATCGTCAACGCCGACCACGCCACCGCCGCCGACGTCGACGAACTCATCCGCCACATCCAGGCAACCGTCAAAGACCAATTCAACGTAGACCTAGAACCCGAAGTCCACCGAGTAGGCGAATTCCTCTAAAAAAGAAGGCCCCGAAAGGGGCCTTCACCATATTTATTCAGATAACCCAGTCCGGTGTGTCGCGCCCCGAACCCGAGAAGGCCACTTAATGTGGCCTTCGTCTTGCGCAGGACTGCCCGAGCAGGCAATCAAATATATTGCGGGCGGGCACGCGGCCCCGTCGGCTTTACGACAGCGCAATACCGCCGAGCCAACCCCAACGCACGCCAGAGCCAGTGCCATAGAAGCTAATAAACGAATCAAGCGACCTAGACGTAATGGCGCCCTCATTGCTCATGACGATGCCGCCGCCAACATAGATGCCCACGTGGCCATAGATCAGACCCGGCATGCCGGTGCCGCTATGCGATGAGTCGGCCACGATCATGCCCACTTGCAGCGCCGAGCGGTCGGAGCTATAGCACCATGCGTTAAACATATCGCACGCGTTACCGCCAAAGTAGCCAACGCCGGCGTTACGGAAGACATTGGTAACCCATGCCGCGCACCAGTTCTGACCCGGCGAAGGCGTGGAGTAGCACGCGTTGACGACGGCCTGCTGTTTGCCCGAGCCGGCATTCTGCTGCGGAGTTCCGGGCGCGTACGATCCACCACCCGAGCTTGAGCCACCCGAGTAGGAATTGTTCTTGTTCGCGGCAGCCGCGGCAGCGGCAGCCTTCCTAGCAGCCTCCTCGGCCTGGGCAGCAGCGAGGATCTCGGAATCGCGCTGAGCCATGAGCTCCTTGACGTCGTCGGAAAGACCGTTCAGCACGGTCTGGACTTCTTGCTGCTTGGCCTGCATATCCTGCATCTGAGCCGTCTGCTGGTCCTTAAGTTTCTCCAGGTCGGCCTTTTGTGCTTCGAGCTCGGTCTTCTGTGCGTCGAGCTCAGCCTGAATCGTCTGGATATCCTCGATGGCATCGCGGTCGCTCTTGTTGATCTTCTCAACGTAATGCGCGTTGGCGACGAGTTCCTCAAACGAGCCAGAGGCCAGCAGCAGCGACAGGATGTTCGTGCCGCCGGACTTGTAGCTGGCGGCCACGCGATCGGAAAGGTCGTTGCGCTTCTTCTTGAGCTCGGCCTTCTTTTCATCGATCTGGGCCTGCGTGTCGTCAATCTTGCCCTGGACATTCTCAATGTCGTTGAGGGTCTGGGCATTCTTGTTGGCCAGCGCCGCATACTCATTTGCGATGCCGTCGAGCTGGGCCTGGACCTCGTCGAGCTGGGCCTGGGCGGCATTCAGTTTATCGGTTGTTTCTTTGGAAGCCTCCGCCGCATGGGCGCGAGCGGGCAGGCCAAAAAGAACTGCCGCAGAAGCGGCGCCGAACAGGGCCTTGAGGGCAGTGCGGCGCGAGAGCTCCTGGGAAAGGATGGAATCGCTGTTTGGTGACATATGTACTCCGTTACATGTTTATTTATATGTCGCTCAACTCATACATATTAGCGTACATATGGCGCGTCCCAACGATTTCCACGAACGGCAGGAAACTACAAGGTCAGCGGCTCGCAAGCAAATGTCAAAAATCAGGCTATGCGTACGCAAGCTCTTCTATGAGTACGTTAGCACAATCCTCTGCTTTTCCTACAGCGCACGATTTGGGCGTCCCTGCCTGCGCTATACTCCCCTGAAGAAGTGTTCCTGATTCGATAGGAGACTACATGTCCAAAGCACTCGACCCCAAAGACACCTGCGTCCTCGTTACCGGCGGTGCCGGTTTCATCGGTTCCCACACCGTCGTTCAGCTGCTCGAGGGTGGCTACCAGGTCGTCATCGTCGATGATCTCTCCAACTCCAGCGCCGTCGCCGTCGACCGCGTCAAGACCATCGTGGGCGACGAGGCCGCCAAGAACCTCACCTTCTACGAGGCCAACGTGCTCGACCGCGACGCGATGAACAAGATCTTCGATACCCATCATATCGACCGCGTCATCCACTTTGCCGGCTTTAAGGCCGTCGGCGAGTCGGTGAGCAAGCCCGTCGAGTACTACCACAACAACATCGAGAACACCCTGGTGCTCATCGACGTCATGCGCAACCATGGCTGCAAGTCCATCATCTTCTCGAGCTCCTCGACCGTCTATGGCGACCCGGACAACCCGCCCGTCACCGAGGAGGATCCTAAGAAGCCCGCGACCAACCCCTATGGTTGGACCAAGTGGATGATCGAGCAGATCCTTATGGACGTCCACACCGCCGACCCCGAGTGGGACGTCGTGCTGCTCCGTTACTTCAACCCCATCGGCGCTCATCCGTCGGGCCTGATCGGCGAGGACCCCAAGGGCATCCCCAACAACTTGGTGCCCTATGTCGCCCAGGTCGCCGTGGGCAAGCTCGAGGCCGTTCAGGTCTTTGGCAACGACTACCCCACCCCCGACGGCACCGGCGTGCGCGACTACATCCACGTGTGCGATCTGGCCTCTGGTCACGTTGCCGCCCTTAACTGGATGAACGGCAAGACCGGCGTCGAGATCTTTAACTTGGGCACCGGCACCGGCACCTCGGTACTCGAGGTCGTCGCCGCCTTCTCCAAGGCTTGTGGCAAGGAGCTGCCCTACGTGATCCGCGAGCGCCGCGCCGGCGACATCGCTGCCAACTGGTGCGATGCCTCCAAGGCCGAGCGCATGATGGGCTGGAAGGCCCAATACGACATCGCGGACATGTGCCGCGATAGCTGGAACTGGCAGAGCCACAACCCCAACGGCTTCGCCGACGCCGAGTAGCAAAAACCTACATACCGCTCTTGCCCCGATCTCACGTTGTGAGGTCGGGGCTTTTTCATGGCATGTAACCATTCGCCGAAAATCGACCAACTTTTTTTATCTTGCCTGTACATGTTTAAACAACATGTTTTACAATAGGCGTATCGAATCAGAACATCGGAGGCGGACTGCACGCCCATCGGCAGGCCGACCCCACAACAAGAAGGTTGGTGAGCGCATTCATGGAGCGTGCAAGCGGCGTCCTCATGCCCGTCTCATCTCTGCCCGGACCATACGGAATCGGCGGCTTTGGCTGGAATGCCTACGACTTCGTCGATTTTCTCGCCTCGTGCAAACAACATTACTGGCAGATTCTGCCCCTTACGACGACCAGCTATGGCGATTCGCCCTATCAGTCGTTCTCGGCCCGCGCAGGCAACCCCAACTTTATCGACTTTGCCGAGCTTATCGAGGCAGGGTATCTGGAGCAGCGCGATATCGATGGCGTGTATCTGGGATCCGACCCCAGCAATGTCGACTACGGTGCTATCTTTGGCGGCCGCCGTCAGATTCTCGACCGAGCCGCCGAGCGCTTTGCTGCCGACAAGCCGGCCGATTTCGATGACTTTATCCAGGCCAACGAGGACTGGCTCATCCCCTACTGTGAGTTCATGACCGTCAAAGAGGAGTGCGGTCTCAAGGCGTTTTGGGAGTGGCCCGCGGAGCTCCGCACCCGCGGCGAGGCTTCCGCCAAGGTCTGCGCCGACCATCCGGCGCGTATGCTCTACCACCAGATGACGCAGTACTTCTTCGATCGCCAGTGGAGCCGCCTCAAGGCCTATGCCAACGAGCGCGACATTCTCATCATCGGCGACCTGCCCATCTATGTCTCGCGTGACTCCGTCGAGATGTGGGCGACGCCTGAGCTCTTTAAGATCGACGCCGCCGGCAATCCGGTGAGCGTCGCCGGCACGCCGCCCGACCAGTTCTCGGCCACCGGCCAGTACTGGGGCAACCCCATCTACGACTGGGACGCCATGGAGTCCGACGGCTTCTCCTGGTGGGAGGGCCGCATTCGCGCCGCCCTCGACATGTACGACGTCATCCGCCTGGATCACTTCCGCGGCTTCGAGGCCTATTGGGAGGTGCCGTTCTCCTCACCCGATTCGTCCTACGGTTCGTGGACGCAGGGTCCCGGCCTCAAGTTCTTCAAGACGCTCGAGGAAAAGCTCGGCACGCTGCCCATCATCGCCGAGGACCTGGGCTTCCTCACCCCCGGCGTCATCGACATGCGCGACAACTCGGGCTTCCCCGGCATGAAGATCCTGCAGTTTGCCTTTGAGGGCACCAACTCGTACTACCTGCCGCATAACTACATCGCCAACACCGTCGCCTATGTGGGCACCCACGACAACGAGACGGCGCGCGGTTGGTTTGAGGGAACGGCTACCCCGCGTCAGCGCGAGCAGGCAGCCCTGTACACCCATCAGCAGGCCGGCGAACCCATGACAGATGCACTCAATCGCACCATCGCCGCCAGCGTGAGCGACACGTGCATCTACACCATGCAGGATTTGCTCAACTTGGGCAACGAGGCGCGCATCAACACCCCTGCCACGCTGGGCGGCAACTGGACCTGGCGCATGCTCGACGGCGCCATCACCCGCGAGCTCGAGCACAAGCTCACCGACTGGACCGAGACCTACTTCCGTATCCCGTCGGAAGCCGAAATCGAGCTTCCTCAATAGGAGCTACCGCGCCCGACCCCTCCCC
This sequence comes from uncultured Collinsella sp., assembly GCA_958347015.1. Lineage (GTDB taxonomy): Bacteria > Actinomycetota > Coriobacteriia > Coriobacteriales > Coriobacteriaceae > Collinsella. The sequence goes on from CATVTV010000027.1 coordinate 10,297, forward strand.
ACCGTGCGGACGCGCTTGCTTTTCCCGCGCGAGGCCACCCCAATCCCCTCGCGCGGGCTTCTTATGAATTGCAGACATGAAACAACCCATCACAGGAGAAAACATGCCCCAAATTAACCTCATGGAACTCGCCGAGCAGTCTTTTGGCGCCTCGCTCGAGCAGCTCGACGACCGTCGCATTTACAAGCTGCTGGTCAAACTCGTGCAGGAGCGCTCTGCCACCTGCCCGCTCAACAACGGCAAGAAAAAGCTCTATTACATTTCCGCCGAATTTTTGATCGGCAAGCTGCTCATCAACAACATGATCGACCTCGGCATCTACGACGAGGTTAAGGACCAGCTCACCGCCGCAGGCCACGACCTCAACAAGATCGAGGAATTCGAGGTCGAGCCGTCACTCGGCAACGGCGGCCTGGGCCGCTTGGCCGCATGCTTCCTGGATTCCATCGCCACGCTGGGCTTGACCGGCGATGGCGTGGGCCTCAACTATCACTACGGTCTGTTCCGTCAGCGCTTTGTCGACAACCAGCAGAAGGCCGTCCCCGACGAGTGGCTCGGTGAGCAGGACATCCTAGTCGACGATGACCGCTCCTACACCGTCGAGTTCGGCGATTTTGCCGTTACCTCCAAGCTCGTCAACATCGATGTGCCCGGTTACGGCCAGCCCACCAAGAACCGCCTGCGCCTGTTCGACCTGGCGAGCGTCGACGACGGCCTGGTCCCCGGCAGCTCCATCGACTTCGACAAGACCGAGATCGCCAAGAACCTCACCTTGTTCCTCTACCCCGACGATTCCAACGAGCAGGGCCGCCTACTTCGCATCTATCAGGAGTACTTCATGGTGAGCAACGCCGCCCAGCTCCTGATCGACGAGGCCGTCGAGCGCGGCAGCAACCTGCACGATCTGGCCGATTACGCCGTTGTCCAGATCAACGACACGCACCCCACCATGGTCATCCCCGAGCTCATTCGCTTGCTCACCACTGAGCATGGCATCGAGTTTGACGAGGCCGTGACCATCGTACGCTCCATGGTCGCTTACACTAACCACACGATTCTTGCCGAGGCGCTCGAGAAGTGGCCGCTCGCCAGCCTGCGGAAGGTCTCCCCTGCCATCGCCGACATTATCGTCAAGCTCGATGAGATCGCGAAGGCCGAGCACGATGACCCGCGCGTCGCCATCATCGACGAGCACGACACCGTCCACATGGCCCACATGGACATCCACTTTGGCTTCTCCATCAACGGCGTAGCCGCCCTCCACACCAAGATCCTGGAGGACACCGAGCTTCATCCGTTCTACGAAATCTATCCCGAGAAGTTCTCCAACAAGACCAACGGCATCACCTTCCGCCGCTGGATCCATGGGGCCAACCCCGCGCTCGCCAGCCTGCTCGACGATGTGATCGGCACCGACTGGCGCAGCACCGGCGATCTGAGCAAACTCGCTAAGTTCGCCGACGACAAGGACGTTCTTGAGCGCCTGGCCGCCACCAAGGTCGAGGCCAAGGCCATCATGCGCCAGTTCATGGCGCTCGAGCAGGGCGTGACCATTCCCTCCAACGCCATCATCGACGTCCAGGTCAAGCGCATCCACGAGTACAAGCGCCAGCAGATGCTCGCGCTCTACATCATCTGGAAGTACCTCGATATCAAGAACGGCAACAGACCTAAACACCCCGTCACCATCATCTTTGGCGGCAAGGCGGCGCCTGCCTACACTATCGCGCAGGACATCATCCATCTGATCCTGACGCTGTCGCAGTGGATTGCAAACGACCCCGACGTGGCTCCCTACCTGCAGGTTGTCATGATCGAGAACTACAACGTCACCGCCGCCGAGCGCGTGATCCCCGCCGCTGACATCTCCGAGCAGATTAGCCTGGCCTCCAAGGAGGCGAGCGGCACCTCCAACATGAAGTTCATGCTCAACGGCGCCCTAACCCTGTGCACGCTCGACGGCGCCAACGTGGAGATTGCCGAGCTCGTGGGCGATGAGAACATCTATACCTTTGGTGCCTCGTCCAAACAGGTCGAGCAGCTCTATGCCGACGGCACCTATGACGCCGGTGTGCTCTACCGCAAGCCCGGCATTAAACTGCTGGTGGACTTCATCACCAACCCGGCCTTTATGGCGACCGGCAATGCCGAGCGCCTGCAGCGCCTGCACGACGACATTAAGGGCAAGGACTGGTTTATGGCCCTGCTCGACATTGAGGAGTACATCCAAACCAAGGAGCGCGTGCTGGCCGACTACGAGGACCAGGACGCCTGGATGCGCAAGGCGCTCATCAATATCGCCAACGCCGGCACTTTCTCGTCCGACCGCACCATCTCCCAGTACAACGACGAGATCTGGCACCTGAACTAATTTCGCCTCCCTTACCCATCCTCTTGAGATACGGAGTCGTGGCAACACGACTCCGTTTTTTGTGCCCGCACGTTACTCTGTGACCCGACTCGACCAAACAATCTCGATCTGTAACAACTACTCAACCAAAACGGTCCCAGCTGTTACAGATTGAGACATACCGGCCCCTCCCCTTGGGTTTATCTCAATCTGTAACATCTAGCAGCTGAAATTCACCTTTGGTGTTACAGATTTAGATGAAATGGTTAGCTCAGCGAAACCGTCTCGATCTGTAACATCTAACGTCCGAAATCGGCCCTACCTGTTACAGATCGAGACAAACGACCGGCCAGACAACCCCAACACAAAGAAAGGCTCCCCTCTCGCCCAGTGGACGGGAGGGGAGCCTTATATGTGACCGCGGCAAAAGGATGGCAATACCGCAGTCGCCCAAAGGGAGGGCCTGGATGCACCGGGTCTAGATAAGGTTCTTGCCAGATACCTTATCGAAGAGGTGGGTCGCGTTCTTCTCGAACTTGAACCAGATGGGGTCGCCCGCCTTGAGCGCACCCTTGACCTCAAGGTCGACAACGGGAATGATCAGGACGAACTGGCCATCGGGAGCGGTCACGTGGACATGCTCGGTCGAACCCATGAGCTCGGTCACCTCGACGGTACCCTGGAGCGCGCCCTCCTCGCCCTTGTCGGCAAGCAGGATCTGCTCGGGACGCACGCCGGCCGTAATCTCCTTCACGTCGCCACCGTCCCAGTTGAGGGCAAGCTGAGCGCAAGTCTCGGGGGCGAGCGCCACGTTCATATCCTTGGTCTTGACGGTAAAGCCGTTGCCCAAGCGCACCAGCTGGGCATCGAAGAAGTTCATCTGCGGCACGCCGATGAAGCCGGCGACGAAGATGTTCGCGGGATGGTTGAAGACCTCCTGCGGCGTGGCGATCTGCTGGACAACGCCGTCCTTCATGACCACGATGCGGTCGCCAAGGGTCATGGCCTCGGTCTGGTCGTGAGTAACGTAGATGAAGGTGCCCTTGATCTCGTGACGCAGCTTAATGAGCTCGGCACGCATCTGGTTACGCAGCTTGGCGTCCAGGTTGGACAGCGGCTCGTCCATCAGGAAGACCTTGGGATCACGCACGATGGCGCGGCCGATAGCGACACGCTGGCGCTGGCCGCCCGAAAGCGCCTTGGGCTTACGGTCGAGGTACTGGGTAATGCCCAGAATCTCGGCCGCAGAGCGAACCTTACGGTCGATTTCGTCTTTGGGGACCTTCTTGAGCTCAAGCGTAAACGCCATGTTCTCGTACACCGTCATATTGGGGTACAGAGCATAGCTCTGGAACACCATGGCAATGTCGCGGTCCTTGGGCGCCACGTCGTTGACGCGCTTGCCGTCGATGAGCACGTCGCCCGAGGTGATGTCCTCCAGGCCGGCGATCATGCGCATCGTCGTGGACTTACCGCAGCCAGACGGGCCAACGAGGACGATGAACTCCTGGTCGTGAACGGTGAGGTTGAAGTCCTCTACAGCGAGCACACCGTCCTCGGTAACCTTGAGGTTGTGCTTCTTCTCCTCGGTCTTCTTCTTTTTGCCAAAGAAGCCCTTCTTTTTTGACTCGTTGTTGGGATACACCTTCTGAACATGTTTGAGAACGATCTCGGCCATGTCTTTACCTTTCGATACGCGGCGCCGCGCTGAGGGGCGCCGCAGAAACTTGCAAAACAGTTACGGCATCAGCCCTTGACGGCACCTGCCACCACGCCGTCGATGATGTACTTCTGACAGAGGATGTACATGATAACGATGGGGATAACGACCATCATGATGCAGGCCATCATGGGGCCGAGCTCGACGTGGCCGTAGCCGCCGCGGAAGTACTGGATCAAGATAGGAATGGTCTTGTACTTGGTGGAGTCGAGCGTAAGGTAGGGCAGCAGATAGTCGTTCCAGACCCACATGGTCTCGAGGATGCCGACCGAAAGATAGGTGGGCTTCATGATGGGAAGGACGATCTTAAAGAACACCTGGACCGGGTTGCAGCCATCAATCATGGCCGCCTCCTCGATCTCGAGCGGGATGTTCTTTACAAAACCGGCGAACATAAAGACCGCCAGGCCCGCGCCAAAGCCGAGGTAGATAAAGCAGATGTTGAACGGCGTGTTGAAGCCGATGCGGTCCGCCAAATTGGACAGCGTGAACATGAGCATCTGGAAGGGCACGACCATCGAGAACACGAACAGGTAATAGAAGAAGTTCGAGATCTTGTTGTTGACACGAACCACGTACCAAGCGCACATGGAGCAGCACACCAAGATCAGCACGACCGACGTGACCGTGATGATGAGCGAGTACATAAATGCCGAGGCAAAGCCCTGCTCGTTAAGGGCATGCATGTAGTTTGCGAGGCCGTTGAATGTCTCGGGCGTGAGCAGATCGAATGCCGTGGTGGTGCTGATTGCGGTCGCTTTCTTAAAAGAATTAAGCGCAATCATGAACACGGGGTAGATCCACGCGAGCGACAGGATCGTAAAGAAAATCGAGAGCGCGCGGTTGATAGCCTTATCGCGTTTCATTACTGCTGTACCTCCTTGGACCTCGTGGCCTTAAGCTGGATCATGGAGATGGCCACGACCAGGATGCAGAAGATAACCGCCTTGGCCTGACCAATGCCCTGCCATGCGATACCGGCACGCGAATAGAACGTGTTGTAGATGTTCAGGGCGAGCATCTCGGTGGAGTGCGCGGGGGCGCCGCCGGTAAGGGCGAGGTTCTGGTCGAACAGCTTAAAGCCGTTGGTGATGGACAGGAACAGGCAGATGGTAATCGTCGGCATCAGGTTAGGGATCTTAACCTTCCAAAACGTCTGCCATGCCGTGGCGCCGTCGACCTTGGCGGCCTCGATGTAGTCGGACGGAATGGACTGCAGACCGGCGATGTAGATGATCATCATGTAGCCGACCTGCTGCCACAGGGTCAGGATGATAAGGCCCCAGAAACCAGCAGCAGAGTTAAGCGCGATGAGCTGGGCACCCACGTTGGAGAGCAGGCAGTTGATCAGAATCTGCCAGATGTAGCCCAGCACGATGCCGCCGATCAGGTTAGGCATAAAGAAAATCGTACGGAAGATGTTGGTGCCTTTGAGCGCCTTGCGGGTGAGCGCCTGTGCAATGGCCAGGGCGATCACGTTGATGAGCACCGTCGACAGGAAGGCAAACGCCACGGTAAAGAAGAATGACGTGGAGAACTGCGAATCGGACAGCGCGCGCACGTAGTTCTCGATACCGACAAAGTGCGCGTTGTTAATGGTAATAAACTGGCAGAACGAGAGATAGAAGCCCTGGATAAAGGGAATCACGAACCCGATCATAAACGCCAGGCACGTGGGCAGCATAAAGAGCGGCCACCAGCGCTTGAGTGCTTTGCCCATAGAAGGGTCCTTTCAATATGCAGGGGGGGCGGGCAAACCAACGTCTGCCCGCCCCCTGTCGCTAATCAGATAGCTTGGGCAGCAACTGCTTACTCGGAAGCAGCCTTCTCGGTCTTCCAGCCATCGACGAAGGCGTTCTTGACGCCGTCCCACTTGCTGTTGTCGGCAGCATAGGCAATCAGAGCCTGCTTGAGGTTCTTCTTCCACTCCTCAGAGGGGATGTAAACGAAGTCCCAAGCGACGGTCTTCTTGCCGTCCTTGACCATGGCAACGGCCTGCTGCGAGAAGACGTTGGTGGTCTCCTTGGCGCTCTTGAACGGAGCGGTCAGACCCATCTTGTCGGCGATGATGCTGGTCGGGGTGTCAGCGGTGACGCACCAATACATGAAGTCCTCGGTGGCCTTCTGGGCATCCTCGGAAGCCTGGGAACTGACGCACCAGTAGTTCTCGCCGCCGGAGCACAGGCCCTGGTTCTCCTCGCCGTCAACACCGATGTAGATGGGCATCATGCCAATCTGATCGTCGGTCATGCCGGCCTTGACGAGGTCAGAGTAGGCCCAAGAGCCGTTCTGGTAGAAGACGGCCTTGCCGGTTGCGAACTCGTTGGTGGCGTCGTCGCCGGTCTTGGAAGCAAGCTGCGAAGGATCGCAGGTGGAGTCGGTGATGTACAGGTCGAAGATCTGCTTGTAGTTGTCGAGGAACTCACCCTTGATCTCGTCGTCCTCCTGGTTGTGCTCCTTCTCAAACTCGTAGTAGAGCGGCATGTTGGCAAGGTGGGTGGTGTAGCGCCAGCTGGAGGAGTCGTCCATGCCGGCGGAAGTGAAGGCACCCTCAACACCAAGCTCGTCCTTGCGGGCCTGGATGTCGTCGGCACAAGCCTTCAGCTTGTCGAAGGAGTTGATGTCCTCGGCCTTGTAGCCAGCCTTCTCGAGCAGCTGCTTGTTGTAAATAATGCCGAAGCTCTCCTGAACCCAGTCGATACCCAGATCCTTGCCGTCGGACTGCAGAGCCAGGGAGTCGTCGATGAGCTCGCCGCGGAGCTTGGTGTCGGACAGATCGGCGCAGTAATCCTTCCAGTTCTTAAGACCAGTGGGGCCGTTGACCTGGAACAGCGTCGGAGCGGAGCTCTTGGACATCTCGGACTTGAGCTTCTCCTCGTAGGTGTTGGAAGCGGCGGTCACGATCTTGACCTCGACGCCCTTCTCCTCCTTGTACGCCTTGGCGATCTCCTTCCACTCCTTGTCGACCTCGGGCTTAAACTGGAGGAAGTAGACCTCAGCAGCGTCACCAGAAGCAGAGGAGCCAGAGCCGGCAGAACCACCGCAGCCCACGAGGCCCAGACCAAGAACCGCAGCCGCGGAACCAGCAAAGCCCAGGAACTGCCTTCTGCTCATTTCGTTCTTCATTACAATCCACCCTTTCACACCGTGGCGGCACCCTTTGCCGCCGCCTTCGGAGATTGGCTCGGGGACTTTGCCCCTTTTGCTGATTTGTACAATACGCTATTTGGCTAGTTGTTTGAACAAGTATTACTAGAGCGGTAGAAAAACTTCGGTGAACGGTAATTTCGACTTGATACTTGACAAGTTTTGTATAAACAATTATTTGTTATCAAATGCAGAGAAAACGCCCGATCAAGCCGATGCATCGTCGGTTTGACCGGGCGTTTTCGCTTTGAGGGCATGAGTCTCGTCAGGCTGCAAGCTAGCCGGCTATCGCTTGGAGTTGACGCGGTAGTGGAAGATCTCGGGATGCGTGCGGGCATGCGTGACCTCGAACAAGATGCCGTCCGAGGTGTACGACTGGCTCTCCATAACGGCGACGCAGTTGTACTTGCCAAGGTCCAAGTAGCTGCAGTCCTCATCGTTGGCGAGCTCGACACTCACCGTACGGCGGCTCGCCATCACTTTGATGCCGCGCTTGTGCTCCAGATAGTCGTAGATAGACTTCTCGGCGACCTCGGGCGTCAGGCCCTTGGCGATCGACTCCAAAAAGTAGCCGTGGTCCACCTGGCGAGCACTGCCGTTGAGGCTTCGGACACGCACTACACGAATCAGCTCCTCGCCCACCTTAAAGCCCAGGCGACGAGAGAGTTGCTCGGTGCAGACCAGATGTTCAAAAGACTTAACGTCCGTCGATGCAACGGCATTGTTGCGCTTTGCAAACTCGCCAAACGACTCGACTTCCTCGAGCGTGCCCAGCATATCGGTCTCGCCTTTAAGCCAAATGACGCGCACGCCCTTGCCGTGAATGGGCTGTACGTACATCCCGTCGGCCAGCATGCCCAAGGCGCGACGGACGGTATTTCGGGTGCATCCAAATTCCGCGGTCAGCTCGGCCTCGGTCGGCAGCATCTCCTGGAACGCATAGGTTCCGTTGATAATGCGCGAACGAATCTCGCGGTAGATTCCTTCATAAATCGCTTTTGGCATTGTTTCACCTCTAATGAATATGTATGGCTAGGCACGATAGCATTTCTTTGGGTTGTTTAAACCGATTATCGGTAAAGCACGGATTATTTACCGTCGACGGTTCCCCCGAAACCCAAATCGGACCGAATCAAAACCGTCAACGCGGCAAGCAGCCAGTCCTCTACAATGAGTCCATTGTTTAAACGTTCTTGCTCGCACAGCATGTTGCATCCGAAAGGCATATTATGCTGCAGAAAATCCAACGTTTTGGCGGAGCCATGTTCGCGCCCGCCATGCTGTTTTCTATATCAGGCCTCATGGTCGGCGTCTCCGCTCTCGCAACGACTGCGGACATCGTCGGCGATCTCGCCGTATACGGAACCCCTTGGTACGCTTTTTGGACCATCATCCAGCGCGGCTCGTGGACGGTCTTTAAACGCCTCCCGCTCCTTTTTGCCGTAGCGCTGCCCATCGGTCTTGCCCAAAAACAACCGGCTCGTTGCTGCCTCGAGGCTCTCGTCGCCTATTTTGCCTACTGCTTCTTTTTGAGCGAGATCATTAAGCTGAGCGGAGACAACCTTGGACTTGAGTACCCGTCATCTTTGACCCCCGCCAGCGGTATCACCGTCATCGACGGCATCAAGACGCTCGACACCGGCATTATCGGCCCGCTGGCGGTATCGGCAACCGTCGTCGCCATCCATGACCGCTTCTACGATGCCAAGGTTCCCGATTGGCTCGGCACCTTCTCGGGTTCCTCACTGGTCTACCTCATCAGCTTTTTTGCCGTGTTTGCCCTTGCCGCCATCTCGGCCGCCATCGTACCCTTCGCATACGCTGTGACCGAAACGCTGCGCCACGCACTTGCGGTCGTCGGCCCCTTCGGCGTGGGCATCTTTGTGTTTTTGGAGCGAGCACTCGAGCCCATGGGGCTGCACCACCTGCTCTATATGCCCATCTATTACGACAATCTGGTCATTCACGACGGTATTTACGCCACGTGGACCAACCTGCTCCCCATTCTCTCCCATAGCACGCGCCCTTTAAATGAACTTGCACCCTGGGCAGGTTTTACCGCCACCGGCTGGGGCAAGCTCTTTGGCCTTCCCGCCATCGCGGCAGCATTCTATTTCACCGCCAAACCCGAACGCCGCGCCGGCCTTAAGGTCATCCTTTTGCCCGCCATCGTCGCCTCGGTGGTCTGCGGCGTCACCGAACCGCTCGAGTTTCTCTTTATGTTCACCTATCCCGGACTCTTTTTGCTCTACGCCGTCCTATCCTCCTGCCTTGCTATGACCATGAACTTCTTTGGCATCGTCGGCATCTTCTCGGGCGGTCTCATGGAAATGACGGCCTTCAACTTCATCCCACTCATGCGAATGCATGCCGGCTCCTACCTTTTGGCGCTCGGTATCGGTCTGATGTTTAGCGCTGTCTTTTTTCTGGTCTTCCGGGGCCTCATTCTGGCTTTCGACCTAAAAACCCCAGGCCGCGAGCACCATATCGCCAGCGATGCGGCGCTCGCACGTCTGACGGGAAAAAGCTCTGCCAAAGAAGGCACGGCCCAAAACGGCACCGACAACCAATCATCCCAAGATCATCTGCTTGCTGAGCAAGTCGTTGCGCTCTTGGGTGGCGTTAGCAATATTGTAGGAGCGACCAATTGCGCCACGCGTCTGCGCGTTGAGGTCGCAGAACCTTCCGTTGTCGCAGACAACGCAGCCTTCGTCGCGGCGGGCACCAAGGGCCTCATCATTACGGGCAAGACCGCCCAGGTGATCATCGGCATCTCCGTTCCCCGCGTTAAAGAGCATTTTGACCAAATCATAGGCCTCGAGCCGGGATTTGTACCCACCACCTCGGCCTCCCCTGCCGCCAGCCCAACCCACAAGCACGGCGATATCTGCTTCTTCGACATTGACGGCACGCTCGCGTGGCAAGACCCTCGAGTGGCACAAGGGCTTCCCGAGAGCGAGCGAGACCTGTCCCCCTATCCCAACGAGGCGGTCTCACAGGCCATCCGCGATTTCGTTGCAAACGGCAACATGGCCTTTATCTGCACAGGGCGCACCCTCAGCTGCATCCACCCCAAACTTCTTGAGCTGCCCTGGACCGGCATCGTCTGTCTTGCGGGCGGTTACGCCGAGATCAACGGACACGCAATTCGCGATCTGTCGATGACGCCCAGTATGCTGCAGCATCTTGCCCCCTACCTTGAGCAATCGGGCGAGGTCATCCGCTTTGAGGGCCTCAACGGCGTCGTGCGCATGAGTGCCGATGCCCCCGATGCCCCCGGATACGCGCGCACCCTGGGCGACGCAGTCACGCAGCTGCAACATTACAGTGCCTACAAGATCTTGATGTCTACATCGCTCGCCAACCACATCGCTCAAGATAAGGCACTTGAGCCGCTGCTGTGCTTTAACGAGCTCGAACTCGAGGTAACCGAAATCTCGCCCCGCGAATGCACGAAGCGCGGGGGCATCCAGTCTGTACTCGACGCCCTCGATCCCCACCACGGAACCGTATACGGCATCGGCGACGCCAGCAATGACGTCTCGCTGATGAACGCCGTCGACGTTGGCATCGCCATGGGCAACGCACCGGACTTCCTTAAGGAAAAGGCCGACTATGTCACCGACAGCATCGACCACGACGGCGTCGTCACCGCGCTCGAACACTTTGGGCTTATCTAGCCAAGCCCCTACCGCACTTGCGGCCGCATGGACCAATCGTCTTCAACCGCCGCGCTCGACGCCCTAATGTGGCAATATGTTGTCTGCATAATGCAACGATGCAACCTATCAAAGAATGCGAGAACCCGTGTCCAGTCCGTTTACCAGCTTTTTAGCCCAACACTTTGACCAGATTAACGACTATCTGGCCACGTTCTTTGACGGACAGGCGACTTCCGCCGATATCGAGCGCTACCTGTATACCCCGCTCTCGGCATTTACGGCCAACGCCGGCAAGCGCCACCGCCCGCTTATCTGCATGCTCGCCGCCACCGCAGTGGGCGGTAGCTTTGAGAGCGCCCGCAGCGCCGCGGCAGCTATCGAGCATTTCCAGTCGGGCGCGCTGATCCACGACGATATCGCCGACAACGGACAGCTTCGTCGAGGCAAGCCCTGCATGCACCTTACCGAGGGCACGGGCCTTGCCATCAATTGTGGCGACCTGGCGCTCACCATGGTCACCAAGACGGTTCTCGACGACCCTACGCTAGAGTCCGACGTGAAGCTGCGCGTGCTCCACGAGCTTACCGAGATGATCGTCCGCACCATCGAGGGTCAAGCACTCGACCTGGGTTGGGTCCGTGACGGACGCTTTGATATCTCGGTTGATGACTACCTGGACATGGCGACGCACAAGACCGCGTTTTACAGCGGAGCCACGCCGCTTGCCGCCGGAGCCATTATCGGCGGCGGCAGCGATGAGCAAATCGAGGCGCTGCGCGCCTTTGGCCTGCACACGGGCCTTGCCTTTCAGATTCAGGACGACCTGCTCAACCTTGTCGGCACTAAGGAAGCCGCCAACAAGGACTTCCGCACCGACATCACCGAGGGCAAGCGCACGCTTGTCGCCGTACACGCCCTCTCTGATGAGCGCCACCACGACGAGGTCGAGGCAATTCTTTCCTCGGGCACCGATGATCCCGCGCAGCTCGCACGCGCCGTGGAGATCTTCCAGGAAACCGGCTCCATCGATTACGCCCACACTTACGCGCTCGACCTGACCGCTAAGGCCAAAGCGGCCATCGAGAACGTTGAGCTTGATCCGCACGCACGCGAGCTGTTCCTCTCCATGGCAGATTTCTTTGTGGAGCGCCTTAACTAACGGGGGTTATAAAACCTGTCAGCAGCGTATTTAGGCACAACTTGCTACACTGTTGAGTGCATGTTTATGCATCCCTTTGCGTTGTCTATCCGACAGACGCTCAAATAGTACGAATGGTACGCCGAAAGGGGTTCGTTCATGGAACCTATTACAACGGGCATGCAAGGAGCAGCCGTCGAGGATGTGCAGTCTCGTCTCCTGCAGCTCGGCTACACGATTGATGCCGCCGAAGTCACCGACAAGTACTTTGGAGCCACCACTGAGCAGGCCGTCAGCACTTTCAGGCTCGACAGCGGCCTTGCTGCCGGTCATGCCGTCGATATCCCCTGTTGGAGCGCCCTTGTAGACGCTTCGTATAAGCTGGGCGACCGCACCCTCTACCTGCGCATGCCCAATTTCCATGGCGCCGATGTGCAGGCCCTGCAGCGCGCTCTCAACGTTTTGGGCTTTGCCTGTGGCGAAGACGACGGCTACTTTGGTCCGCATACCGAGGCCGCCCTGCAGCAGTTCCAGGAAAATGTCGGCCTGTTTGCCGACGGTATGGCCTTCCAGGACACCTACGCCTACATCAACCGCCTGCACCATGTGTGGGAGGGCAAGCCCTCGGTCACCGAAGCCGAGTCCCGCATCGGTTTTGCTCGCGCCGCCAACGTGCTCGAGCGCTTCCAGATTGCTGTTATCGGCGAGGACCCCATCGCACGCAGTGTTGCGTCGCGCATGTGGAATATCGCCACGGCAACGACCGACAATAGCGGCATGATGCTCTGCGACTCCAAGGTCCCAACCAACGTTGACCTGGCGCTCGAGATCGCAAGCGACGAGCTGCCCGCCGACGCCGCGCCACGCGCCACGATTGCCCTCGCCGAGTGCCACAACCTGGCCCAGCGCATCCGCACCGCCAATGTCGCCGCGCAGCAGAAGCCGGCTCGCATTCGCATTGAGCTCACGGGCATGACGCGCTACAACGGCACCTTCACGGCCAGCGACGCGCAAACGCTCGCCGTACGCCTACTCGACGGCGTTTGCGATGCCCTCGCAGATTAGGTAAACTAGACGAGTTGCTTTTGGGCAACACCACACATTGGGACGTAGTTCAACGGTAGAACTCCGGTTTTTGGTGCCGGCTGTTGGGGGTTCGAATCCCTCCGTCCCAGCCATTAAAATTGAGCGCCCTGAGCCCATAACTGCCCAGGGCGCTTTCTTGTGGGCAAGCGGGGAGGGATTCGAACCCGCAAGGGTGCGGAGCGACGCAGCGGCGCGCGGCCGCCGCAGGCAGACGCGGTGTCAGCATTTGGGGACGTTCCTAAGTGCCGACATTATAGGAACGTCCCCAAGTGCCGGCTCGGGACTATTTTCGAGGACCCTCCGAAGGACTGTGGCCAAAAAACGGCAAATATGAGTACTGTTACCGTTGTAGCTACATTATTTCCGTTAATAAAAGAAGATCTTAATGAGATTTATTCACATCAAGGTCTTCCTTTAATGAACACTTGAGGAGATACGGCAGCTTATCTGCTCGATCGACACGTCAAATCACCTTAAATGTGGTCAAAGTTACTGCTACTAAAAGAGTATCAGTACTCATATTTGATGTTTTTTGGCCACGGCTCTTTATAGACACCCTGCACAGCGACTGGGGTAGATTTTTTGAGGCACGCCTATCAGCCCAGTTCCGAAAAGCGAGCCGCCTTCTGCAACGTGCCGTGTTGCCCCGATGGGCCGGGCATTAAGTTTGTCGCGAGTTCCGCACGCAAAGAAGGACACGTGGCATCGATGTTTTGGACGTGACAGCGAGAGGGGTCCCGGTATGGCAAGGTGACGTGAAACAAGGCGGCGCTGACCTTCTGGTCGCGCCGCCGAAGTTGAACGTCAGATTGCCGTGCCAAGGCCCCTCGCAGCGTCAAGAAGTCCGCCGTTCGGTAGAACGGCGGACTTTAGTTGTTCAGCATGCGGTCGAAGCTTCCCGAGTCGCCATCCCGATAGTCGGCGGTCATCAGAATCTCCTGCGGAATGCGCCCGCCCTCGCGCAGCACATTGCGGAACTGCACGCGCGTGACCATGGGCAGATCCTTGATCGTCGCCGCCAAGTTCTGCGGCACGCCTTGGTTGGCAGCCGCGGGCTCGCACTCGCCGCCGGCCTTCACGCGACGCTTATGCTCGGCGAGCATGGCGCGGTACATGCCGGCATGCAGGCGAATCTCAACCACATTGGCATTGCGAGCCTGCTCGACGATGCGCGCGCCCTCGCGGTCGATATCGCCCACGTAGTAGACGTAGTTAAAGCGATAGCCGATCTCAGCCAGATAATCGTCCAGGGCATGCGAGACGCTCGCCTTGCATCCGCCGCCAAAAATCACGCCGCCCACCTTGGTGCCAAAGAGCTTGGCGTGCTTGCGGCCGCGCAAGAGCTTGACGATCTCGTCATAGGTGTCCAGGTTCTCGACCATAATAAACGGCTTGTCGGCGCCCAGCGTAAAGAAACCCGTAAAGTGCACGGGGCGGTTGGGGGCGACCTTGATCGCCTGCATGCTGATGCCCTTTTCGGTCATGCGCCTTATCAGGCGCTCACCGTGCTTGCCGTCAAAAGCCTTCTCGTCGTTAAAAATCTGGTAGGCACGCTGGCGACGCGAGGCAACCGGCGTATCAGCACCGCGGTTCTGTTCAATCCATGCCTGGATAATCGCAATCTCCTCGGCGATTTTGCGATTGGACATTTCGTTGTGCTGGGCGCGCTGCGGCGTCTTTTTACCGTCCTTACCTTCAACCCTTACAATCTGGGTCTGTTGCTCCTTGATCTTGGAGAGCGCCGTAGGCGTGGGGACAACCTTGAGCAGCTGCCTGCCCAGCACGCGGGCCAGGGCAAATGCCGAGACCTCGCCGTGGACGGTCGACTCAGACCGCTGGGCAGCATTATCCGCCGCGGCAGGCTCAGCCTGTGCACGGGGCTTACGCTTGGAATCTGCCCGGGTATTGCGTTCCTGCTTGGGCGCGGACGAGCGCTTTTGCGGACGATCGGACTTGGCCTCCTTCGCCGGCTGACGCTTGACCTGATCCACCGGAGTCTCGGACTTCTCATCTCCGTTTTGTGTCGCCGCCTTCTCGGCCGCGGCCTCGGCATTTGAGCCACGACCGCCGCGATGACGGCGGCGTCGGGGCTTACCTGAGGCGCTCTCCCCCGCCTGCTTATCAGCGGTCTGTTGAGCTTTGACCTCGGTGTCAGCCGCAGTCTGTGACTCGGAAGGCTGCTGCTCGCGAGCCGCCGGCTCAACGGTCTGTTCGGCCTTCTCGGCCTGAGCGGTCGAAGCCGGCTCGCCCTTCTCCTGACGCTTTACGGGATATGCGCGTCCCGCAAAACCGCGGCCGGGACGACACGAGCCCGGAACCCTCTTGGCAGACTCCTCAGCATCGTCTGCAACCTCGGAAGGCTCTTCGACCTCATGCGCGACATCCTGCTGCGCAGCCTTAAAGGGAGCACCACGGCGACGCTGGGGCTCCTGGGCCTCCACGGGCTTTTGCTCCTTCGCGGGCTTCTGCGACTCGGCAGCAACCTCGTTTTCAACAGCCTCAGCATCCGTCTCACCCTTTTGAGCAACGGCGCGACGGAAGCGCTCCTGCTGGGCGCGGCGCTGTGCATCGCGCTTGCCACCCCCGCCAAAACCGCCGCGTCCTGCCTTGGCCGTAAAGGCACGCACGACGTTCTCATCGAGCAACTCATCGGTATCGACATGCTCACGCGGAGCAACTTCTTCCACAGCAGGCACGTCAGCGGAATCCTCGACGACAAAATCTTCGACGGACTCGGCAGGCTGCTCCCGGACATCGCGGATCTCTGCATTGATGGTATAGAACGCCGGGCGCCCGTTAATGCCGCTACCCTCAATCTTGGTCACGATATTTGCCGCGATAAGCTCATCACGCATCGCCTTGGTGTCGCATTCCTTATCGACGGAGCGGAAAATCTGCGCCAGCGCACTCGACTTAATCTTGAGCGCTTTGCGGCAAAGCAGGTCGTAGGCAACCAGCTTGGCACGCTCAGCAGAAAGCGACGTCTGGCTGCTCAGGCGCTCAGCCAGAGCATCGACATTGTTTTGATTATCGGAATATACCGTCTTGGCCACGGGGCCCCTTTCATATGCACACATATATGTTTATATGGTACAACGCACGAGCCTATCCACGCAAAACATCTGCGAGAACGCCCTTGCACCACCTGTTCTCACAAGAAAAAAGACCGGGTCCGCTTGATTGCGGACCCGGTCTTTCCGAGTCAAATAGACGGGAGATTCAACCCGTCCGACCGACTAGGCCTTGGCGGCCTCGGCGTCGGCAGGAGCTTCAGCGGCAGCGGCGCAACCGTACTCGGCCTTGCCCATCTCGGACCACTCGGGCTCCTCGTCAGGCATGGAGCCGGCTTCCTTGCCGAAGAACTCCTTGAGGCAGTTGACGGCGACGATGAGGCCCAGGACCATCAGCAGGACGGCGAAGACAAGCTGCAGGCCCTTGGTGGCGGCGACGGAGACGGCGGCCGTGGTGGCGGTAGCCGGGATGGTGCCGAAGAAGCCGTAAGCCTGGACAGCGGCCATGCAGCCCATGGCGCTCTGGACCAGCGAGGTGAAGGTGCAGCAGAGCAGGAAGACGACGGGCACGTAGAGCATCCAGCCCTTGCGGCCGGTGCACTTGCAGAACACGGCGAGGGTGATCATGGTCATGCCGCCGAGCAGCTGGTTGGAAGCACCAAAGAGCGGCCAGATGTTGGCATAGCCACCAAAAGCGAGGGCGAGACCGGGAAGCAGGGTGACGACCGTGGCGAACCAGGGGTTGCCGAGGACCTTCATGTAGCCGGTCTTGGACTCGATGGCCAGGGCGTCGTTGGTCTGGGCAAAGAACTCGGAGAACGAAGTGCGGGCGATGCGGGCGACGGCGTCGAGCGAGGTCAGGGCCAGAGCGGAGACGTTCATGGTCATGAAGACGGTAGCGAGCGTGCCGTCAACACCGAAGGCCTGCATACCGCGGGAGATGCCAGCGGCGAAGATCTGGAACGGGGTGGAAGCGACGCCGGCGTTGAGGGCGCCGGTACCGGCGGTGTTCATGTCGGAGAACATGATGCCGGCGACGATGATGGCAAGGATGCCGACGAAGGACTCGACGATCATGGCGCCATAACCGACCTTGACGGCGTCCTGCTCCTTCTCGACCTGCTTAGAAGAGGTGCCGGAAGAAACGAGGCTGTGGAAACCGGAGAGAGCACCGCAAGCGACGGAAACGAACAGGACCGGGAACATCATGCCGGAGGTAGTGGAGAAGCCGGTGAAGACCGGAGCGGTGATGGTGGCCTGACCGTTGACGCCCAGGACGACGATGCCGAGGACAGCGCAAACGATCATGACGATCATCATGATGGAAGTGAGGTAGTCACGCGGGGTCTTGAGCATCTGGATGGGCATAGCGCCAGCGAAGACCAGGTAGACCATG
Organism: uncultured Collinsella sp.; assembly: GCA_958347015.1. Taxonomy (GTDB): domain Bacteria; phylum Actinomycetota; class Coriobacteriia; order Coriobacteriales; family Coriobacteriaceae; genus Collinsella. Next base: position 27,807 of record CATVTV010000027.1, read on the forward strand.
ACGACGGCGAACCACTGGAACTTATCCAGGTAGATCGGGAACTGCATACCGACGGCGAACATGAGAACCATGAGGACCACACCGGTGACGAACTCGGCGGCACCGGTGAGGTTGAACTTCTTTTGGGCCCAACCAAAGGCGATAGCGACGAAGGTGAACAGGATGGAGATGGTGCCAGCGCAGCCAGCGGCATAGGACTTGGTGAAATCGATGGCACCGGTAGCGGCGCCAGAAGCGTCAACGGCCGGGGTGAACATGAACGTCTTGCAGACCATGTCGGTGAAGGCGGCGATGACGATGATGCAGAACAGCCAGCAGAACAGCAGGAACAGGCGACGGCCGGTCTTGCCGATGTACTTCTCGATGAGCTGAGCGAGCGACTTGCCGTTGTTCTTCATCGAAGCGTACAGGGCACCAAAGTCGTGGACGGCGCCAAAGAAGATGCCGCCGACGAGGACCCAGAGCACGACGGGCAGCCAGCCAAAGGCCATGGCGACGATCGTACCCGTGACAGGGCCAGCACCGCAGATCGAGCTGAACTGGTGCGAGAACGCGGTAAAGGCGGAAACGGGCGAGAAGCTCTTGCCGTCCTTCATGCGCTTGGCCGGCGTGAGGGCCTCTTTGTCAACGCCCCACTTGTTGGCCAGCCAGCGGCCGTAGCCCAGATAGCCGCAGGCGAGCACCGCCGCGGCCACAACCATGAGCAAAACTCCGTTCATTACATTTCCTCCTCTAAAAAGAACTTCCTAGACATAAAAAATGAGGGCCGTCGGTTGCGCTCGACGGCCCTCATCTTCATCAGCCGCCCGTTATCGTACGGGCTAGCTGTATGTGCTAACCCGCATCAGATAATTACTACGCTGATAATGTTTAGCTGATGCGTGAACATGTCTAAGAAATCCTCTTCAATCATGATGTGAACGATCCATGCGTGTTCACATCCCCCAGTGGATGAAAAGCAGTATGAAACTTTAGTTACCTAAAGTCAACGCAAATATGTAATGAATTTTCAACTTTTTTTGAATTTTTCGGTATAAAACGCCACTGACCTCGGACTTTACCCAACAAAAGTTTTTGCATGAGAGATGCCCCTCGGGAGCGGGCGGGCGTATACAAGGTTT
>CATVTV010000028.1:0-27283 GCA_958347015.1 uncultured Collinsella sp.
GCGATCTTGCCGGCGTCCTTGGTGGCCTGACGCTGGGCGTCGTTGAAGTAGGCCGGGACGGTGATGACGGCGTCGGTGACGGTCTCGCCCAGATACTTCTCGGCGTCGGCCTTCATCTTCGCGAGCGTCATGGCGCTCACCTGCTCGGCGGTGTAATCCTTGCCCTCGATGTCGACGACGGCACGGCCGCCCTGGCCCTCCTTGACCTCGTACGGCACGGTCTTGATCTCAGAGGTGCACTCGGAGTACTTGCGGCCCATGAAGCGCTTGATGGAGAACACGGTGTTCTTGGGGTTGGTGACAGCCTGGTTCTTAGCGGCCTTACCCACGACGCGGTCGCCGTCGGCGCGGAAGCCAACAACGGACGGGGTGGTGCGGTCGCCCTCGGCGTTCACGATAATGGTCGGAGAACCGCCCTCGAGAACGGCCATAGCGGAGTTAGTAGTACCAAGGTCGATACCAAGAATCTTACTCATTAGAAATTCCCTCTCTCTTTTGCGTTCGCGCCGCCTCGACGATCTGTCGCGCGGCGCTTCGGCTTGTCTTTCAGGATGTAGTGTATCCCCTTATGGGCCGGAATATACAAAATCTAAGTCAATTCATATAAGATTTCTTATCTCTGAAAGTTTAGGTTCTCAAATGCGCAGGTAGATACACTGTTTGAGTTCTCAACGAATCTATTGAGATCTATGTAGAGTTGACTGAGGTGCGAGTCTGAAGCCGTGTCCCGTTTTGGACGTGGATTACGGGATGCGGTTTCCGCAAGCACGCTCAATCGCCCTATATTTCAAGTCACCTATAGCTAACATTTGCGCAGCTCAACGGCCTCACCTGCATGTTCTTTAGTAAGCCGCGGCATACTCGGCGAACGGTATGAAGATGCCGGTCAGAGGGTATTGCAAACGGTCGCTCCCGTGGTATGTTTTTGCCCGAATCAAACCGACGCACATCGCCTGTAGCGTCGGTCAACAGAGAGGAAACTACCATGGCTCATCCCGTAATTGATGCCGACGAGTGCATCGCTTGTGGCGTTTGCGTCGACTCCTGCCCCGCTGGCGTTCTGGAGCTCCAGGACGTCGCTACCGTCGCTGACGAGGATTCCTGCGTCGCCTGTGGCGCTTGCCAGGACGCTTGCCCCGCCGGCGCGATCACCGAGATCGTCGAGGAGTAACAACTCCCCCACTTGCACACTCACAAGTACACCGTGCACAAAAAAGGAGGCCTCCGCATCGCCGCGGAGGCCTCCTTTTGCATTCGTCGTTACTAGGACAGGTCATCTTCGTAGGGCATCAGATCTGCCAGATAGCCCTTCTCCTTGAGCATGGCCTCGATCTCGTCGAGAGTTTGCTCGTCCTCCGCCGCGATGCGATGGAAGTGATAGCCGCTCGTCACCGTTAGTAGCGGGAAACTCTTGCCGCTCTCGATATCGTGCAGGTAGCGCTCAACATCGCGACGATTGCGGATGTCCAGGTCGGCCGTGATCTTGCCGTACACGCGGTGGTTGACGATCACGTTGAGCACGGCACCGCCCGCGTCGACGATGCTCGTGAGCTCATCGCCCGCCTGCTCCACGCCATGGCGTACCTTGACCAGACGCGTGGGCACAGCCGGGCTGCTCGGCGCCTCCTGTAGTACATAGCCGCGATTGGTGGCGACGATATCGTGCCCGTCGGCGCGCAGCAGGGCGATGTCCTGCACCACGACCTGACGGCTCACGCCCACCTCGCGGGCAAGCGCACTGCCCGAGACAGGATCTTTGGCTCGCTCGAGCACGCCCATGATGGCACGGCGACGCTCGCGGGCGTCCATTATTTACCGTCCAACAGACGCAGGTGCTTAAGCGAGAGGTCGAGAATCGGCGCAGAGTGCGTCAATGCCCCCGAGCTGATAAAGTCAACGCCCAGGTCGGCGAGCGCGCGGATATTGTTGGTGTCCACGTTGCCCGAGCACTCGGTCTTGGCACGACCGGCGATAAGCTCAATCGCGGCAGCCATGTCGTCGTGGGTCATGTTGTCGAACATGATGATATCGGCGCCGGCCTCCACGGCCTCGCGCACCATGTCCAGGTTCTCGCACTCAATCTCGACCGTCGTGGTAAACGATGCATGGGCGCGCGCCATCTCTATCGCGCGTGCCACGCCGCCGGCGGCGTCGATGTGGTTGTCCTTGAGCATAACGGCCGTCGACAGGTTGTAACGGTGATTGCTGCCGCCGCCGATCTCGACTGCGGCTTTCTCGAAGACGCGCATGCCCGGCGTGGTCTTGCGCGTGTCGACAAGCACGGTCTTGGTGCCCACGAGCGCAGCCGCCATCCGATGCGTGTAAGTAGCGATGCCGCTCATGCGCTGCAGGTAGTTGAGCGCCACACGCTCGCCCGAAAGCAGCACGCGCGCGTCTCCGCGCACCTGGCCCACGTGATCGCCAGCGTGTACCTCGTCGCCGTCCGCGACATCAAACAACACGGAGCTCTGCGGATCCAGCAGCTCAAAGGTTCGAGCGAACACATCCAAGCCCGCGATGATGCCATCGGCCTTGGCGATAAGCTCCACCGTGGCGGGACGCGCCGTGGGGCACACGCTCGCCGTGCTCACGTCCTCAAACGTAATGTCCTCGCGCAGGGCCTGCAGAATCAGATCATCGACGACGAGTTTCATGGTAATGGGATTCATGGTCTACTCCTCCACGGCCTGCGTGCCGGCGGCACGGGCCAGATCATCGATTGCAAGGGTATCGGAACTCAGGGCGCGATGGCGTCCATCGAGCACGGGCTCGCCCGCCTGCTCCACGCCCAGCGACTCGCCGGTGCGCATGTACCACGCGGCGCGGCGGCCCCAAACCAGAGACTCGAGCAGGCTGTTAGAAGCCAGGCGGTTCTTGCCGTGCACGCCATTGCAGGCCGTCTCGCCGGCGGCGTAGAGCTCGGGCATCGAGGTGCGGCCGTCCTTGTCGACCCATACGCCGCCCATAAAGTAGTGCTGCGTGGGTGTGACGGGAATGGGCTCGTCCAGGATGTCGCGGCCGTCCTCCAGGCAGCGCGCGCGGATATTGGTAAAGTGCCCGGTCACCACGTCGCGCTCGACGGGGGCAAAGCTCAGCCACTCGTGCTCGGTGCCGTCCTGCTTCATCTGCTCGCGGATGGCGGCGGCGACCACGTCGCGCGGCTGCAACTCGTCGGTAAAACGCTCGCCAGCGGCATTGAGCAGAATCGCGCCCTCGCCGCGGCAGCTTTCGCTGATTAGGAACGTGCGGCCCGGCTGCGGCGAGAACAGACCCGTGGGGTGGATCTGCACGTAGTCCAGGTGCTCCATCTTAATGCCATGCTCCTGCGCGATGTAGCAGGCGTCACCGGTGAGCTGCGGGTAGTTGGTCGAGTGGTCGTACACGCCACCGATACCGCCCGTTGCCCACAGCGTATGGCGGGCATGGATCTTAAACGGCTTACCGGCATGCACGCCCTCATCGGCATTTGCCAGCTCGTCGGCGGGGCGAGCTGAATCGTTCTCGTCCACGGCGACGGCGACGACGCCGGTACACACCGTGGCGCCATCGCGCTCGGCGGTCAGGATGTCGGTCATGGCAACGTGCTCCAAAATCTGCACGTTGTCCAGCTTGCGGACAGCCTGGAGCAGCTTGGTCGTAATCTCCTTGCCCGTAATATCGGCATGGAAGGCGATGCGCGGGCGGCTGTGCGCGCCCTCGCGGGTAAAGTCGAGGCTGCCGTCGGCCTTGCGCTCAAAGTCCACGCCCATCGCTAGCAGGTCGTTGATGACCGAGCGGCTCGAGCGAATCATGATGTCAACGCTCTCGCGGCGGTTCTCGTAGTGGCCGGCATGCATGGTGTCCTCAAAGAAGGCGTCGTAGTCAGAACCCTCGGGCAGTACACAGATGCCGCCCTGCGCGAGCATCGAATCGCACTCATCGACGGCACCCTTGGAGAGCATGATTACGCGCGTGCTCGTCGGCAGATTGAGAGCCGCATACAGGCCCGCCACGCCGCAACCAGCAATGACGACGTCACACTCCATATCGGGGTATTGTTTGTTTTCCACAGGAATCCTCTCCCTTGTAATGTGGCATAAGGGATGGTCCCTCATGTCACATTGGCTTAGCGCGCCGCGTACTCGAGCATGCGGTCGAGCGTGAGCTTGGCCTGATCGGCGGCCTCGTCCGACACGCCAATCTGCACCTCGCCCTCGCCCGTCTCCAGGCAGTGCACGAGCTTTTCGAGCGTGATGAGATCCATGTTGACGCAGGTGGGCTGCACCGCAGGGAAGTAGAACTTCTTGCCGGTGCCCTGGCAGCGGCGCTCGAGTTCGTAGAGCACGCCGCGGACCGTCACGATGATGAACTCGCTCGCGTCCGACTCCTCGGCATACTTGATGATGCCGGCAGTAGAGCCGATGTAGTCAGCCTCGGCCAGGACGTCGGCCTTGCACTCGGGGTGAGCCAGCACGAGCGCGTCGGGGTGCGCCTCCTGCGCGTCGACGATCTGCTCGACGGTGATGATGTGATGACGCGGGCAGTAGCCGTTGTTGAGGATGACGTGCTTTTGGGGCACCTGCTCGGCCACAAAGCGGCCCAAGTTCTGGTCGGGAATGAACAAGATGTGCTGCTGCGGCAGCTCGGAGACGATCTTGACGGCGTTAGAGCTGGTAACGCACACGTCACTCCAGCTCTTGATCTCGACCGTGGAGTTGACGTAGCACACCACGGCCAGGTCGTCGCCATACTCGGCGCGCGCCGCATCGACCGTCTCGCGCTTGACCATGTGCGCCATGGGACAGTCCGCGCCCGGCTCGGGCAGCAGCACGGTCTTGGTGGGATTGAGCAGCTTGGCGCTCTCGCCCATAAACTCCACGCCGCACAGCACGATCGTCTGCTGCGGCAGGCTCTTGGCGAGCTTTGCCAGGTAGAAGCTGTCGCCGACGTAATCGGCAACGGCTTGGACCTCGGGCGCCACATAATAGTGCGCCAGGATCACTGCGTCACGTTGGGTTTTTAGCTGATAAATGGCCTCGACGAGCTCTGCGGGTACCAGCGCCGCGCGCTCCGTTGCCGTCGTTGCCGATGCCAGGCCGGCCGCGATATCGCGTGCAAGCTCCGATGCATCCATGTTCGCGCTCTGTGCCATCAAGGCCCCTCTCTTTTGGCGAATCTTGGGGCTTTAGTATGACACCTGGCTTTACAGCTGACAAGACAGCTGTAAAGCCAGGTGTAAAGTTGAAATAAAGATTCAATCATGCGGCGGGTCCATTTTCGAACTGGCAAGCTGAGGATAGTTGAAAATGGACCCGCCCCATGATTCGAGCAGCCGTTTTGTCCTGGGCCAAGGGGCAGTGGTCAAAAAAGGCCAAATATGAGTACTGTCACCAAATTAGTAGCAGCGATTTTCCAGTCCAGAGCAGCAAAATCGCCTTGTTTGGAGCCCGATCGCGACTCTGAAGGACGAAAATCGATGCACTTTTGGCCGCTGGCACCGATTTTTGAGGCCATTTGGCTGCCACCAAACTGGTAACAGTACTCATATTTGACCTTTTTTGACCACCGGGCTTCCGGCAGGCCCCAAAAGCGGGCCCGAATCGCTCGATCCGGGCCCGCTGGGGACTGGCGCGCGACTACGCGCGGCGCTTCATGGCCCAAGCCAGCAGCAGAGCCGCCATGCCGGCAGCGAGCACAGCACCAGCCATGACGTACGTGCTGTCGCCGGACTCAGGCAACGTCTCCTTGCCATCCTCCTTCTTAGGCTTGGAAGTCGTAGTCGTGATCGTAGTGGTCGTAGTCGTCGTGGTGGTCTGACCAGGAGCGGGCTTGGCAGCCTCGGCAACGGTAAAGTTCGTCTCGGCCGTGCCCGTGGTCGAAACCATGCTCAGCTTGTGTTCGCCCACGCCGAGCGTCTTTAGGAAGCTCGCCTTGAGCGTCACGATCGTAGAACCCTCGGTGAGCACGTAGTTCTCGGCGGCGACCTCCTTGTCGTCGACCAACACCTTCTGGAAGAACTCAATCGGCGCGCTCGAGCGGAAGCTCAGGTCCTTGGCGGCGTCGACCACCATCATCTGGCCCTTGCCGTCGATGATCTCGGGCGCCAGAATCGCGATCTCCTCGGACTTGCCCTTCTCACCGCAGACCTTGCACTCCTGGTGCTTCTCGCCCTTGGCCTCGACCGTCGCCGGCTTGTCAACGACCCACTCAAAGGTGTGCCCAGCCTTATCGATGACCTCACCGCAGCGGCAGACATGCCAGTGATTCTTGGCGTCGTTTGCCCAGCCAGAGCCGTCGGGCTCGTGCTTGAGGACACCCTCGACCGTTACATTCACGTCGCCCTCGACATCCTTGAGCTCAAAGGTGCCGGCGTCGGAGAGCTCAACAGCCTTACCGTCAACCTTGACGGCGTAGTTCTTGCCCGCAAAGTACGCGCTGTCAATGCTCATGGTAAGCGTTGCAGTCCCGTGCCAATCGAGCTCGGTTGCCGTCGAGGTGAGCGCGTAGCCCACCTGATTGCTCGGCAGCGTCACGACCAGCTTGGGACCGGCCGCCACGGTAACCTCGGTGGCGAAAGAAGCGTCGTAGTTGGCCTTGGCCTGGTAGCGCACCTCATACGTGCCGGCGGCAAGACCCGTAAGCTCGGCCGTGCCCTCGCCCACCGCCTGATACTCGACAGCATCCTTGGCACGCCACTCCATCGTCGCGTCGACACCCGTGACCTTGCCGTCACGCTTGCCGCTCACGGTCTCGGCCGTAGCCTGGACCACCGGCGCGTCCCGAGCGGCGTTCTTGATGGAGAACTCGCACGTCAGGCCCTCAGTCGGAAGCGCGTAGTTGTCCGCGGCCTTGCCCGTCAGTGCGGTGAGGTTCGCCTGGTACGAATCGCCGGCCTCGACCTGGGAGCCCTCGACGGTCGCGCCGAGGTCATCCTTGCCGATGAGGTTGCCGAGCGTCGCCTCGGGGCAGTGCTCCTTGCCATCGTAAACAAACTCGCTGGTACCCCACTTCACAGTGAGCACGCGCTGGTTGATGGTGAACACGCCGTCAACAAACGTGATGTTGTAGTTGGGGTTAGCGTCCTTGGCCTGCGTCAGGTGCAGAGCATAGCCGCCGTCGCGCACGCTGTCGTCATCTTCGCGCTCAATCTCGAGGCCCTGGAGGCTCTCGCCCTCGACAAGCTCGCCAGAAGTGACATCCCACGTAAACACGGGGTCGGCCTCGCCGTACGTCTTGGAGGAGGCATCGGCTGCGACCGTGATCGCGCGCGGCTTGACCTCGAGCGTGACCTCACCCTCGGCGGTCGCACCGTCAATCGTCACCTGGTAAGCAACGGTCAACGTGCCGACGTCCTTGATCTTGGGAGCCTCGGGGGACCAGTTCTTGCCGTCAGTGCTGTACTTGGCCGTCGCGCCCTCGGGCAAGCTCGTCGCGTCAACCGTGTGATAGTCGCCGTCGTACTCGTCGGAGTAGCCAACGATGGCGGCAGCCGGAATCTCGACCTCGGCCAGCTTGTGACCGCAAACTTTGCACTTCTGTTGCTTGGATCCCTTCTCGGTTGCCGTGGGAGCCTTGACGACGACCCACTCAAAGTCGTGCTTGGCCTCGTCGATCTTGTCACCACAGGCGCACTGGTGCCAATGCGCGCTGTCGTCGGAGAGCCACTCATCGTTCACGGCCTCGTGCTTGCGCACGCCCTCGACGGTGACAACGAGGTCGCTCTCGGCGTTCTGAACGGTGAACTCGCCACGCGCGTCGGGCGTCACAACGGCATTGTTGACCTTGACGGCGTAAGAGTCGTTGTCAGTAAAGTAGCCGCTCTCGATGCCGACCGTGAGGGTGGTTGATCCGTGCCAGTCAAGCTCGTCCGGGCTCGCCGCGATCGTATAGCCGACCTGCTTGGCAGGCAGCGTCACGACAAACTTGCCGCCAGCGTTAACGGTAACCTCGGTGGCGGAGGAGGCATCGTGGTCACTATCGGCGCGGTAGCGCACCTCGTACGTGCCGACAGCACGATCCACAATCTCAGTCACGCCTTCGGGCACGCCCTGATACTCGCCAGAGCCCTTGGCTCGCCACTCCATCTTCGCGTCGACACCCGTGATCTTACCGTCGGACTTGCCGCTCACAGTCTCGGCTGTGGCCTGGACCTTCGGCGCGCCCTGGGGCGCCTTCTTGATGGAGAACTCGCACGTCAGGCCTTCGGCGGGAAGCTTGTAGTTACCCGCGTCGTCGCCCGTCAGCTCGGTGATTTTCGCCGTGTAGGTGCCGGCCTTGACCTTGGCGCCGTCGACGTACGCGGAGACATCGTCACCTTCGATGACATTGTGGAGTTTCGCTTGGGGGCAGTGCTTCTCGCCGTCGTAGGTGAACTCAGTAGCGGTGTCCCACGTTACGGAAAGCTCGCGCTTGTCGATCGTAAAGGTGCCATCCTTGAATGTGATCTTGTAATTGAAGTTGGCGCCCTCAGGCTGCGTCAGGTGCAGAGCATAGCCACCGTCGCGCACGGCGTCGCAATCTTCGCGCTCAATCTCAATGCCCTGAAGGCTCTCGCCCTCAACGAGCTCGCCAGAAGTGACGTCATACGTAAACTTGGGGTCGTTCTCACCGTAGGTCTTGGAGGCGTCCAGCGCCGTGACCGTTATCGCACGCGGTTTGACCTCAAGCGTCACCTTGCCGTCGACCGCCGCGCCATCAATCGTGACGCGATAGTCGACCGTCGCACTGCCGGCGTCCTTAATGCTTGGCGCAACGCTCGTCCAGCCGCCGCCAGCAGCCTTGTACTCAACGACAGAACCTTCGGGCAGCGCCGAGGCGTCGACAGAGTGATCCTTGCCGTCGTATTTGCCCGAGTAGCCCTTAACAGCCAGGGCCGGAACCTCAACCGCACCCGACTCATGGCCGCACACGGAGCACTTCCCGTGCTTGGAGCCAACCTCGCTAACCGTCGGCTGCTTGTCGATCGCCCATTCGTACGCATGTTCAGCGTTCATCTTGATTTTGCGGGTCTCCGCATTGTCGGCGGCATCCGTAGCCACGATTACGTGCTCGGCGCCAGCATCGCCCTCGGCGGCCTTGACCGTATACCTACCGTCCTTGCCAGCCTTGAGTTCCTTGCCGTTGTCAGTGACCGTCACCGTCTCGTCACGGTCATCGATCACGTCAAACGAAACGCTCTCGCAATAGGCGTTATCCTCCCAAAGGTCATAAATGGTGGGCGCATAGGTGTCCTTGTAGGTATAAGACTCTTTCTCATACCACTCGTAGCCGCAAACCCTACAGACCTTTTGACGAACGCCATCGGCCTCAGGAGTTGCAGGCGTGATGATCTTGTAATTCCACCTGCAGCTCTGCCATACCTGAGCCCGATTGCAATACTTGCAGGCCTTATAGTGGCTGCCATCGCCCGGTTGCCAGGCAGCATTGTCGGCAACGGCATGAGGACCCTGCTCGATCTTAACCTCGGCATCGGCAGACGCATTGTGGTTGCTATCCTCGGCAAAGCGGACGTAATACGTTCCCGACTTCGTAAGCCCGGTCAGTTTACCGTCAGACGTTATCTTCTGATAGATCCCGCTCGACCCGCGACGGTATTCCATCGCCTTGGTCACGCCCGAGATGGAACCGTCCTTGCTGTTGCACGTAGTCCAATTATTGCCCACGAGCCCAGCCGGCGCATCCTGATCGGCCTTGGAAATCTTCACGGTCGCGCTGCCCTTGACGGTCAGGTAGTCAGAAGCCGTCACACGGTAGTAGGTCGTGTAATCGGCCGCAGTGCGATAGGCCGGCTTTTTCGTCGTCCAATCATCGCCGTCTTCGCGGTACTCGATTTTCATATCCGCCGGAACGGGGTCATTCTTAACGTTGACCGTAATGCCGTGCTCTTTACCGTCATAGATGCCATCGAAGCCAGCGACCTCGAGGTCAAAACGCGAAACGTCGACGATCTCCCATTTGAGCGTCAGAACACTTGTGGTGCCGCCATCGGTCGTGAAGTTCCCCTTACCGATGACAATGCACTCGTATTGCCCTGGCTCGGTCTGCTTCAGTCCGGATTCACTTCGAGCGCTGAGCTCGTAATCCTTGCCCTCAACGAGATCGACCCACTCGCCGGCGCCGTTCTTGAACTTTGCACTTTCAACGACAGGCTGATGTTCCTTGCCGTCATAGGCATACTTGCCCGCGCCCTTGCCGCCATCTTTAAGGGTGAACTTGTAGGATTGATTCTTAATCAGGCGACGCGGAGAAATCTCAAAGGCCTTCTTGCCCTCGAGCGTCTGACCAGAGGCGGTCTTAAAGCTCGTAACGACATAGTAGTAGCCAGCGTCCGCCGGAGCATCCTTGAGCTTGGTGCCGTTTTTATATGCCTCGGCGTCCGCCTGGGACTTGCACTGATACCACGTGAATTCATCGCTGGCCGTTACGCCCATCTGCTCCAGATTCCACGCGCCGTCCTTGTTCAAAGCAATCTTGACCGGGCAGCCGTCATAGACAAGCTCGGTGCTCTGAGAGCTCGTTGCCTTGGACATGGAGAGCTTGTACGTGGCCGTCAGGTACTTTTTGGGCTCGCCGTTCTCGTCCTTGCCATATTCGCACTCGCTGTTGCGGAACGGGCCCACGCACGATGCACGAACGCCCAAACCGTCAGCTTCGACCTTCCACTTATGCTGGTGAATGGTCTCGCGGAAGGTGAGGTCGCCGTTAAGGTTCAAGATCTCGTACTTGTCGGAGTTGTCGTCGTTCTCGGACGAGCCGTCTGGCACAACGCCTTCGATCTTGTTGGATTCGCAGGTGCCAAGGACGCGCGACTTTACGCCATTACTGTCCGCAGTCTCCTCAATCGAGATCCAAACATTGTCTCCAAAGCCTCCGCGTACGGAGAAGTCAGACGCGATATTCAGCGCCGGGACGTTGGCATCGACACTCTTTTTCTTCGGGACATACAGGCTCTTGGCGGTTCCCGTAGCTTTATCAGCTTCAGTGTACTTGTCGCCATAATTAGTATCGTCGGCGTGGCTGTTCTTCCAGTAGCTCGCGATTTCCGGCGATCCATTGAGGGTAAGGGTCCCGGCGGCGTAAACCACGCACGTATTGCCGCGCGCGCCATAGCGAGAAATTTCGCCACCGTTTATGTTGCAGCGAGCGCTTCGTGCAACATTAAGGGCATCAACCGTCAAAGTATTGTCAGCGGAGCTCGAACGCGTGCTGTGGAAGTTGCTCATCGTGCAGCTGTTGAGGTTGACCGTAGCGTTGGTGACGCCCATCACGCCGGCGACGGCATAGGTATTAAGAATAGAGGAGTTAGCAAAATAACGAGACGCTTCAACTGAGCTGTAGCTCTTGTTCGTCTGCCTGACGCCCAAGTTCTCCCCATTGCCGCCGCCATTGTGCCCACTGAAGCTGCAATTGTTGAACGTCGCTGTCAACTTTGCGACAGCGCTTCCGTCTTTGGGCATCTTGAAACTGCTGTTGCCATCGACGGAAACAGCACCATTGAAGTCTCCGGACGTATCGTAAAACACGCAGTCGGTAAAAGTCGCTGTGAAGGAGTTGGTATTGCCGCCAGTCGTACTCCGGCCCTCGCGGAAGAGGTGTACGGGGACGGCATACTCTTGGGCGTTGCCCGCCACTGCGCCCGATTTGCCAACATAGTCCTGGATCTTAAGTTTTTCGAACTTGGCGGTCAGCTCACCCTCGGCGCTGCCCAGGGAAATCGCAGGCACCTTTTGGTTAACCCTACTGCTGTACGAGAGGAAGAAGTTCTGAGAACCGTCGCCAATCCCCAGATTAACCGAGATGTCTCCCAAAGCATTTTTGTAGCCACCGTCGTAATAACGGTCGGTCAAAAAGCCGCTTACGGACTGGCGCCCTCCATTCTGATCATGAAAGCTGACGCACGGGTTGTTGATACCGATGAACTCGATATTGCTGCCCTGTTTAATGTTGAACAGCCATCGAGTTTGCCCAACTAACGAGTTCGTACTGCCGTTCACGTAGACCGTGCCATCAATGTAAATCGTCACGGGGTTATACGAAGTCGCGTTCGGAACGTCGATGACGTAGCCCGAGGAGGGCGTGGTCTGATTTTCGCTCGTCCTGAGCACATAGCAACCAGGCTCGGTGATTTTAACGGGCTCTTTGCCTGCCTGTCCAAGCGACAGAACTTGTGTATTAGCAGGCACCTGTGTCTCGGCACTGGCCACGGCCGGCGTCGCCACGAGTGCGCATGCTACGGTGGCGATACCCAGCAGACGCGTCAACGCGGCGCCCACACCCATCTTCTTCTCCTTCATCGTTCAGCTCCCTTGCCCCTATGCTTTCGCGATGTCCGATATCGCTTGGCGCTGGCGGCCGGCATGGCCCCTCGCCAGCCGCCAGCTCAAATCGACATATACATATATATCCACCTGGTATTGTGCAACCGCATGTTTTGACACCCTGCCGCTCGGCGCGAGTTGCGCACCGTGGGGCGCAAATGGAACGCACCCCCGCGGGTGGCGCGTGCACGATGTGGCAAAATCGAGGTACTAAGGGGGCCCGATATGCTCAAAATCATCGCCTGCGACGACGACGTCGCCTTTCTAGATAACCTGCACCGCATGATCAATCGCTGGTCTACCGAGACGGGTACGGCGGTCGATGTTGCACTCGTTACGCGCGGCGAGGACCTGCTGGCACGCCATGCTGCATCGCGCGCCGACATTATCATGCTCGACATGATCATGCCGCTCGTCAACGGCATGGACACCGCCCGCGAGCTGCGCCAATCCGATACCGCCGTGCGTTTGGTGTTTCTGACCTCATCGCCCGAGTTCGCGCTTGAGTCCTACGAGGTCCGTGCCTTCGACTACCTGCTCAAACCCGTGACCTACGAGCGCGTGGCTCAACTGCTCGACGAGCTGTCGAGCCTGCGTCCGGCAGCGACCGACGAACTCGTCATCAAGACGTCCTTTGGCTACCATGCCCTGCGCCTATCCGATATCGAATATGCCGAGGCCCGCAACAAGCACGTGGTCTTCCACCTGCGCGACGGCCGCGATATCGAGGCACTCGAGCCGTTCCGCAGTATCGAGGACCGACTGGCCCAAAACGCGACCTTCTTTAAGTGCCACCGCAGCTACCAGGTCAATCTGCGCAACATCGACCACTTTAACCGCACGGAAATCGTCATGCGCTCGGGCGCGTGCATACCGCTCGCGCGCAGCTGCAAGCAAGGATTCCAAGACGCCTACTTTGCGGTGCGGTTCGAGGGCGGGAGACGCTGATGCTTTCCTCGGCAGAACTGGTACTTTGGGCAATCCACCATGCGACGACGTTGCTCTTTGGCGTCTTTGCCTCGGCGGCGCTGTGCGGTGTCGAGATCAACCGCCGCCATTCGCTCGAGCTGGTGGGGGTCGGCGCCGTAACCGGCACCGCTTTTGCGATTGCCAACCTCGTCGGTGGTGAGCTGTTTGCCCGACAGGCCTATCCACTCGTCGTGCATCTGCCGCTTGTCGTCTACCTGTGCGTACGCTATCGCCTGAGTCCGCTGCTCGCCATTCTGGGCGTTACCAGTGCCTACCTGAGCTGCCAGTTTAGCAACTGGATGGGCATCGCCGCATTCGCCGCCACCGATTCGCAGGCCGCGTACTACGCGGCGCGCATCATCACCACGCTCGGTGTCTTTGCCGTCTTGTTGCATTGGGCAAGCGAGATTGGCCCCCGCCTGGCAATCAAAAGCCCCACCGAGCTGGAGATTCTGCTCATCCTGCCGCTTGTCTACTACATCTTCGACTACGCCACCAACGTCTATACCACGCTCTTCCACTCGGGCTCGGTGGTAACCGTTGAGTTTTTAGCGTTCGCCCTCTGCGCCTTCTACCTTATGTTTCTTGCCGTCTACCTTCGCGAATACGAGGCAAAGGAAATCGCCGAGCGCGAGCGCTGGATGCTCGCGACCCGCGACAGCGCGGCCATCAAAGAGCTCGAAGCCTGGCGCCAGTCCGGACGCGAGCTCTCGGTTCTCCGTCACGACATGCGCCACTACCTGCGCGGTCTAGCGGCCCTGATCGAAGAGGGTCGCACCGATGAGGCGCTCGAGCGCATCGACGCGCTCTGCGAGACCAACGACCGCACCGCCGTGCGCCGCTACTGCGCCAACGAAACGGTCAACATTGCGCTCTCGTCGCTTTCCGCGGACATCAACGCGCACGGCATCACCGCCGACCTGCGCGCCGCCGTGCCCGAAACCGTCCACGTGGGCGATGTCGATCTGTTCAGTGTGGTATCGAACGCCCTGGACAATGCCATCGCCGCGGCGAGCACCGCCCCCGAAGGCAAGCGGTTTGTCGACCTGGACCTTCGCTACGAAGACGGTCAGCTTCTATTGCTGGTTTCCAACACGTTTGGCCGTGCGCCGCACATGGTCGACGGCATGCCCGTGGCTCAGCACGCTGGACACGGCTTTGGCACCAAGAGCATTAAGCTTGCCGTCGAGCGTATGAACGGCAACTGCCAGTTCCGCATTAACGGCGACCGGTTTGAGCTGCGCGCCGTGATGTAGGGGCTGCCGCCAGCCTCGCTACAGCGGTGCAGCCACCGGGGTCAGCTGCTTAATGTAGGCCCACATGCGCTGCTTGGCGGCCTTGTCGGTGAGCGCCGCCTCAAAACCGTCGAGCGCCAGCACGCGGCGCCCCTGCACATGGGCGACCAGGCCGGGCTTGAGCATGGCGGTGTCAAAGTCATCAATTGCCACAAGCATATCAGCATAGGTCTCGCGCATGACATCGGCCGCGCTGTTGTCCAGCAGCAGCACCGCCTCGGGGTCCAAGGTCTCCAGCGCCTCGCGGAACAGGTCGCTCGTCAGGGCCTCGCCCTCCGCGACCGCTCCGTCGCCCGCGCCGGAGACGCTTGCCAGCACGCAAAAATCCTCGGGGGCATATCCGATAGCGCCGAGCGCCTTGCGCAACGCGGCGCCATCCGCGCCGGCAGCCAGCTCACCGCCCGAGCACTCGGCTTCATCCAAATCGCCTTTGACCAGCACAATCGGCGAGCACGCGTTGCCCGAGATACGTACACCGCGGTCTGCAAGCGACGCGAGCTCCTGCTCGGTCGCCTGAGCGATGGCTTCTTTTTTCTGGCTTTGTGACGTGGGCATGCGCTCTCCAATCGTTTGCGTGCCCACCATTATATAAAAGAGCCGCCCGCGAGTGGTTGCTTTGCGAGCCGCTGGGTATAAGCACGGTCGTACTGAGTTTTACGCGGCCGAGCCGCGTCGCATTATGGAGGTCACCATGGCTGACATTAAGCAGATTACCCCCGAGAACTTCGACGCTGTCGTCAACGATAGCCTGCCCGTACTGGTTGATTTTTGGGCCCCGTGGTGCGGCCCCTGCCGCTCGCTCTCGCCCATCGTAGACGAGGTTGCCGACGAACTGGCCGGCAAGCTGGCCGTGGCCAAGTGCAACGTCGACGACAACCAGGACCTGGCCATGAAGTTTGGCGTCATGAGCATCCCCACGCTAATCGTCTTTAAGAACGGCGAGGAGGTCGACCGCTCGGTCGGCGCCTTACCCAAGGCAAGACTTCAGGCACTGCTGGAGAAGCATCTGTAATACGCTTGTTACTTGTCTGCCGTCCATGAGCGGTTTCGCACCGCTCGCCGGAGTGTCAAACGCAAGGCATGCGACCACGGATAGTATGGTAGACACAAACAGCCCCCAGTGAACGGGTGCGGGTCAAACGGACTCGCGCCCGTTTTCTTATGCGGCGGCGCCCAAGGCGGGCGTAGTAGAATCTGAACCACCATTTCGCCCCGTACAAAAGGAGATTCCCATGCATGACGTCGGAATGAACATGAGCCAGCTTGCCATGAGCGTCAAGCAGGTCGACGACACCATTGAGCTCGCTCACGAGTGGAGCCATCAGCTGCTGCATGCGACCGAGAACTTTGACATGGAGCGCATTGGCGCCAAGCTCGAGGCCGCCATGTCTGCGCTACACGAGGCGCACGATGCGCTCGAGGGCTACGAGGAGGCCATCGAGGCAGATCACAACTCCGTCGGCTCTGTGAAACTGGTGTAACGTGGTCGAGCACGAGCACTCGCACGATTACGGTGCGGACGACGATGCGAGCTGCCGCTGCAGCGGCTCCAGCTCCGAGCTGGTCCGCTTTTCGGTCACCGCGCCCGACGACCTGCTGCGCCGCTTTGACGAGCAGATTGCGCGCCGCGGTGACGTGGCCAACCGTTCCGAGGCCGTACGCGATCTGATTCGCGCCTCGATCGCCAAGGAGCAGATGCGCACGCCCGACGAGCAGGTCATCGGTTCGCTCACCATGATCTATGACCACCATACCGGCGATCTGACGCGCCGTCTGGACGAGGTGCAGCACGACTACACCGACGAGATTGTCTCGACCATGCACGTGCATCTGGACCACCACAACTGCCTGGAGATTCTGGCACTCAAGGGTCGCGGTAAACGCGTCTACGAGCTGGCGGACCGGTTGCTGGGGCTGCGCGGCGTTAAGCACGGCGAGCTCACCTGCGCCGCCACCAAGCAAAGCTTGGGGCTCTAACAACACGCACTTCAATGAAGGGGAGCCACATGCGGCATGTGCATATTCATGTGACGGGCATTGTGCAGGGCGTTGGCATGCGGCCATTTGTGTATCGCGAGGCTATGGCGCATGGCATTTGCGGCTGGGTGCTCAACGCGGGCGATGGCGTGCACATCGAGGCGCATGCTTCGGTCGAGGCACTCGACGGCTTTGTCGCCGCGCTGTCGGAGCACGCGCCTGCCGCAGCCCGCGTTGAGCATGTCGCTGTTGCAGACCTGAAGCCCGACACTTGGGATGCCGACGATGAGCAGGGCTTTCGCATTGTGGCGTCACAGGATCAAACTGCCCACACGACGCTCATCTCCCCCGATATCGCCACCTGTGACGACTGCCTGCGCGAACTGTTCGACCCCGCCGACCGACGCTATCACTACCCCTTTATCAACTGCACCAACTGCGGGCCGCGCTTTACCATCATCCGGTCGCTGCCTTATGACCGAGCGGCCACGTCGATGGATTGCTTTCCCATGTGCCCCGAGTGCGCCGCAGAGTATGGCGACCCGCTTGACCGGCGCTTTCACGCGCAGCCCGATGCCTGCTTTGACTGCGGGCCACATATTACCTGGCGCGAGGCGGCGGGCGACATGGAGCTCAAGGGCTCAGGGACGACGCCAGCCGTCGGCAGCACGCGCGAAACCAGCGATGCCATTATTGACCGCTGTGTCGAGCTGCTGGCCAGCGGCGGTATTGTCGCCATCAAGGGCCTGGGCGGATTCCATCTGGCCTGTAACGCCGCCAATGAGCAGGAGGTGATCGAGCTGCGCCGTCGCAAGCGCCGCAGCAACAAGCCGCTTGCCGTTATGGTGCTCAGCCTTGCCGATACTGAACGCCTGTGCCATGTCGATGATGCCGAGCGCGGCTTGCTAACCGGTAGCATCCGCCCCATCGTGCTGTTGCGCCGGCGTGCTGTTGGCGAGGGAGATTCCCCCGACGCCCTTACACTCGCGCCATCCGTCGCGCACGATCTACCCGAGCTCGGCGTCATGCTCCCCTATACACCGCTTCAGCATCTGCTGCTTGCAGCTGCCGCGTCGCATGACATGCACGCGCTGGTCATGACCAGCGGAAACCTGAGCGAGGAACCTATCGAAACTGACGACGACCTTGCCTGGGAACACCTCGTTGCCGCCGGCATTGCCGATGCGCTGCTCGGTAACGACCGTGCGATTCTCTCACGCTACGACGACTCCGTGGTACGCGTGGTCGGTGGGGTCGTTATGCCCGTGCGCCGCGCTCGCGGATATGCGCCTCGGCCGTTGCCGCTGCCGGCACTCGACGGCGCTCCGTCCTGCGTGCTCGCCTGCGGCCCACAGCAAAAGGCAACGATCGCATTCACACGCGAAGATGCGAACGGCGAGGCGGCCTGTTTTGTGTCGCAGCATATTGGCGATGTCGAAAACGGCGAGACCTTCGATGCCTGGAACGCCGCGCGCACGCGCTTGGAAGATCTCTTCGACTTGACGCCCGCCGCGCTGGCCTGCGACTTGCACCCCAGCTACCTATCGAGTCAGTGGGCGCGCGAGCAGGCGCGAAAATGCAATCTGCCGCTCGTCGAGGTGCAGCACCATCATGCGCATATCGCGAGCGTAATAGCCGAGGCTATTGCCGCGGGCCAGCTTACAACCGACGCGCGCGTGCTCGGCATTGCCTTCGATGGTACGGGTGCCGGCACCGACGGCACCATATGGGGCGGCGAGTTCCTTGTCGCCGGCCTTGCCGATTTTGAACGCGCCGCTCACCTGCGCACCTGGGCGCTGCCAGGCGGTGCCGCATCCGTGCGCGATGCCCGGCGCAATGCCTTTGCCCTGCTGAGCGAGCTCGGCCTGCTCGAGCACCCAGGTGCCGCGGGGCTATTGGGCACCCTCGACGAGCAGACGCGCAGCATCACGACTACGATGATCGAGCGGAACATCAACAGCCCACGCACGAGCAGTATGGGGCGTCTCTTTGACGCCGCCGCTGCAGTTTTGGGCATTTGCGGGCAGGCAACCTACGAAGGCGAACCCGCCATCGAACTCGAAGCCGCCGCCTGGCGCGCGCTCGGCGGTAAGCCCGTTCGTCTCGACGGCAATCACACAGGCGTATTCATGCCTGCCGACAACTCCCCCATCTTGGACCCCCAACCGATCATCGAAGCTCTTCTGAATGGAATCGAGGCAGGCGCGCCGGCCGACAGGCTCGCGCTCGACTTCCATATCGCCATCGCATGCGCGTCGGCCCGCATCGCGTGCGAGATCTGCGATCGCGAAGGCCTCGATACCGTCGCGCTCTCGGGCGGTGTGTTCATGAACCGGCTTTTGCTTCAGCTCCTTACCCACGAACTCAAAGACGCCGGTCTTGCCGTCTTGGTCCCCCACGCTGTGCCCGTCAACGACGGCTGCATCGCCTACGGTCAGGCCGCCATCGCTCGCGCTCGCCTCGCACAGACGGCACGGGTAGGCTGTTTTGCCAGCCTGCGCGCCGCCGTCTCACAGGTGTAACGCGTTTGCTCGCGACTCCCGCGAGCGTTACCATCATCTGATGGGTAATTAGGCGCCTATCCAGCGCAAAACGTATAAAAGGGAAACATTATGTGCCTTGCCGTTCCCGGTAAAGTGGTCAAACGCGACGATGACCTTAAGGCGACCGTCGACATGATGGGCATCGAGCGCCCCGTTTCGCTGCGCCTCGTGCCGATGGCGCAGGTCGGCGACTATATTCTCGTGCACGCCGGCTTTGGCATTCAGATTGTCGACGAGCAGGAAGCCCAGGAGACACTCGAGCTCGTCAATACCATGGCCGAACTGGCCGAAGAGGACCAGCTCGCCACCAACCCGGCTGAGGCATACTAGTGGCGGCGGCGCAGCCGGTTCGCTCCGGTATCGACTTTTCGGCATTTCGCGACCCCAAGCTGGCTCGCGAGCTCATCGATCGTATTCATGAGCTTGTCGGCAACCGCAGCATCAACCTTATGGAAGTCTGCGGTACGCATACCGTGAGCATTGGCCGCTATGGCTTTCGCTCCATTATGCCGACGGGACTCAAACTGCTAAGCGGCCCGGGGTGCCCCGTTTGCGTCACCGCCAACCGCGACATCGATTACGCAATCGCGCTTTCCAACATGGACGGCGCCATCATCACCACCTTTGGCGACATGATGCGCGTGCCCGGATCGTCCACCTCGCTTGCCGCGCAAAAGGCGGCGGGACGCGACATCCGCGTCGTCTACTCTCCGCTCGACGCGCTCGACATTGCCGAGCAAAATCCCGAACGCCCGGTCATCTTTATGGGCGTCGGCTTTGAGACCACAACGCCCACCATTGCCGCCGCTATCCTGGAGGCCGACGCGCGCGGGCTCCAGAACTTCTCGGTCTACTGTGCTCACAAGACCACACCTCCGGCTCTGCGTGCGATTTCCAACGATCCCGAGACGACCATCGACGGCTTTATCCTGCCGGGTCACGTCGCTACCATCACAGGCCTGGCACCCTTTGGGTTTTTGGTCGATGAGTTCGATACCCCCGGCGTAGTCACCGGTTTTGAGCCGGTCGATATCTTGCAGGGCATCTGCATGCTGGTCCAGATGGTTGTCGAGGACAGGCCCGCGATTGGCAACGCCTACCGCCGTGGCGTCAATGCAGACGGCAACCCTGTGGCGCGCCAGCTAGTCGAGCAGGTATTTGAGCCGTGCGACACCACGTGGCGCGGGTTGGGACCGATTGTCAACTCGGGTCTTTCCATCCGACCCGAATTCGCGCGCTTTGATGCCGGCACCCGCTTTGATGTGCCCGTTGAGGCGACGGTCGAGCCACGCGGCTGCCGCTGCGGCGACGTGCTGCGCGGTGCCATCACGCCGAGCAGCTGCCCGCTCTTTGGCCACGCATGCACGCCCGAACACCCCGTCGGCCCGTGCATGGTGAGCTCCGAAGGCAGCTGCGCGGCGTACTACCGTTATCGCGACTGCTAGGTTCCGCCGTTCTAGCGAACGGCGGACCGGCCGACGCTGCGCACCATTCAGGCGAGCGATTTGCCTTTCAATCGTCGGCTGCGGGCAAAAGCCCAGCAGCTTCCTCTTTCAAGGCAACTCACTTCGTCTGAATGGCGCTCGCTGACTTTTACTTAACATCGATTCTGCCACACTCGGCTATTGCCGATTCCACCCACGATTGGAGTTTTCGATATGTCCCATAGCATCACCGATAGCACTGTCCTGCTGGGCCACGGCTCCGGCGGCCAGATGATGAAGCGCATTATCGATGAGGTCTTTCTGGATGCCTTTGGGTCGCCCGAGCTGCTTGCGGGCAACGATGCCGGTGTCGCCGCGCTGTCCGCCAGCGGGCGAATCGCCATGTCGACCGACAGCTTTGTGGTAACGCCGCAGTTCTTCCCCGGCGGCAACATCGGACGCCTCGCCGTATGCGGAACCGTCAACGACGTCGCGACCTCGGGCGCTAACGTGCGCTACCTCTCATGCGGCTTTATCCTCGAAGAGGGCTATCCCATGGACAAGCTGCGCCAGATTGTGCAGACCATGGCCGAAACGGCACATGAGGCAGGTGTGAAGATTATCACCGGCGACACCAAGGTAGTCGAGCGTGGCGGCGCCGACGGCGTCTACATCAATACCGCCGGCGTGGGCGAAGTGCCCGCGGGCGTAGCGCTCAGCGGTGCAAACTGCCAGCCCGGCGATGTCATCTTGGTCTCGGGCACGCTGGGCGACCACGGCATCGCCATCATGAGCCAACGCGAGGGCTTGGCGTTTTCAAGCACGATCGAAAGCGACGCTGCGCCGCTCAATCATCTGATTGCCGACGTGCTCGCCGCCGCCCCCGACACCCGCTGCTTCCGCGACCCCACGCGCGGCGGCCTGGCATCCACACTCAACGAGTTTGCCCAAGCCAGCGGCGTTGCCATGGAGATCGACGAGGATGCCGTGCCCGTGCGCCCCGACGTGCAGGCGGCATGTGAGATGCTCGGCTACGACGTTCTGCAGGTGGCAAACGAGGGCAAGATGGTCGCCGTGGTGCCAGCCGAGCAGGCCGATGCCGCGCTGGCGGCTATGCGCGCCGCGCGCTACGGCGAGAATGCCGCCATCATCGGTCGCGTGCTGCCGCTTGGATCGGACGCTCGACCCGCCGTGCGCGTACGCACCGGCTGGGGATCGACCCGCATCCTCGACATGCTCGTGGGAGAGCAGCTACCGAGAATTTGCTAGGGCGGAATCGCGCGGTCGGCGCGATGTGACTTGATATCCCTGGAGATGTTCAGATTCCAAGCGCGCCCAACGCGGAAGCCCAGTATTATGAGGTGCGTTTTGAAACCCCATGACGGGAGCTCTCATGGCAGCAGCATTTTCCCATGTGATTTTTGATTTAGACGGCACCATCCTCAACACGCTCGAGGACCTAGCGGCCGCCGGCAACCATACCTGCGAGACGCACGGCTGGCCCACGTTTGCCGTCGACGAATACCGCTACAAGGTGGGAAACGGCATGCTCAAGCTGGTCGAGCGCTTTATGCCCGCCGAATACGCGGGCGACGGCCGTATGTTTGAGCAAACGCTTGCCGAGTTTAGAGCTTATTACGGCGAGCACAAGGAGGACCACACCTCACCCTACGCCGGCACGATTGAGATGCTCGACCGTCTGCGCGCAGCGGGCGTTCAGCTTGCCGTGCTCACTAACAAGGACCACGTCTCGGCGGCTCCGCTTATCGAGAAGTATTTTGGTTCCGAGCACTTTGCACTGGTACAGGGCCGTGTCGATGCGTTTCCGCCCAAGCCCGAAGCGCCCGTCACGCTGCATGTGATGGAGGAGCTGGGCGCCGATCCGGCGACCACGCTCTATGTGGGCGATTCCAATGTCGATATCCTGACCGGTCACAACGCTGGCCTTAAGAGCGCGGGCGTCAGCTGGGGCTTCCGCGGCCGCGCAGAGCTGGAGGCCGCCGGCGCCGACTACGTGGTGGACACCCAGGACGAGCTCGTAGCACTGGTGCTGGGCGAATAGCGGAGCCGCCGCTTAACGCAGCTGCGGCAATTCTTCCGCGCGGAAAGCGCATCCCGTTTCGGAGCTCCGGAATGGGGTGCGCTTTCCGTTTGAGGCGCGTCAGGGAAACCGCATCCCGTTTCAGAGCAATATTCCGGGTCGCGCTTTCCGCAACCCACCCCATCCGGAAACCGCGACCCATTATTCGCCCAAATACCGGCTCGCATTTTCCCGAGCATTCGATGCAACGCTGGTGCAAGGAGTGTCCCCAACTGTCGGCAGAAAAGGAACGTCCCCAAGTGCCGCAAAAGTGTCCCTTCTGACTAGTCATTTAAGAACGTCCCCAATGACTACACCTTCCGACAACGGTAACACCGCAGGTAGAGGACGGACAGCGAAAACGCCCCTAAGCGAGCAAGGTGACGTGAAATGAAAGGGCGCTGACCTTCTGGTCGCGCCCTTGAAATTGAACGTCAGATTGCCGCTTAGGGGCGTTTGCAGCGTCAACTGGTTACGCGGTTCGTAGAACCGCGTAACTCCCCTAGCTCATCATGGCATTCATCATCTCGTTGGTTGCGGAATCGTCAGCAGACCACTCGCCGTCGTCATTGCAGGAGTACTTGAAGGTGACCTTGGTGTCCTTGGTCTTAGCAGCCTTGGTCACATCGACCATAACCTGACCGGCCATCTTGTACAGCTCGTCATCGGAAGGCATCGAATCGAGCGCGGCGACCTTCTCCTGGTACTGAGTGGCAAAATCCTCAACGATCTGGTTCATGGACTTGCAGGTAATGGTGACCTCGGCAGTTGCGGTACCCTTGTCCTCGTCGACCGTCACGTCGCCGATCTTGTAGTCAAAGCCCTCGAGATAGCTCTTGGCGTACTCCTTGGGATCGATGCCCAGCTGCTCGAACTCGTCGCCCGAGGCCTCTTCCAGGCCGGCGAGGAAGTCGTCGCCGCCGTTCTTGACCTCGTCAAACTGCGTCGTAAGATCCTCGGTGATGAGCTCCTCAACCGAAGGACCTCCGCAGCCGGAAAGCACAACCACGCACGCGACCAGAACAGCCATCAGGGGCGCAAGCAGCAGCTTCTTCTTCATGACATTCCTCCCAACAAGCGGCACCGCGCTTCCCGACGCGGTGCACGTCGTAACAATAAGGCCATACTAGCCGCTAACGAACACCCCCGGCAAAGCAAAGGCGCAGTCGGCTCGATTTAACGTCCGAACGGTTTACTGGTCCGCCCAACGCGCAATAAAACGTTCCGCCGCATTGTAATAAAAAAGGGCGGCCGGATAACCCGACCACCCCAAAACACCCTTATGTTGCCGCAGACTACTTGCGGACGACCTTAACGATGGCGTCACCAGCAGCGACGGCAGACTCGGCCTCGACGGTAAGCTCGACGTCGGCGAACTCGGCGGTGTTGGACACAGCCACGACGACGCAGTCCTTGTAGCCGGCAGCAGCGATCTTGGCGCGGTCGATCTTGAGCAAGGGCTGGCCGGCCTTCACGACGTCGTCAGCCTTGACGAAGCCCTCGAAGCCGTCGCCGTTCATGTTGACGGTATCGACACCAACGTGCACCAGGACTTCGATGCCGCTATCGGACTGCAGGCCCACAGCGTGACCCATGGTGACGGTCACCTTGCCGTCGCAGGGAGCATAGACCAGGTCGTCCTCAGGCCACACGGCGCAGCCCTTGCCCAGAACCTCACCGCCAAAGACGGGATCGGGCACGTCGGCCATCTTGATGACCTTGCCCTTGACGGGCGAGCACAGCACGTCGGCGCCGGCAGAAGCAGAGATGGAAGCGGGAGCTGCAGCAGCGGCAGGCTCAGCCTTCTTCTTAAACATGTCAAACAGACCCATACGTTTTCTCCTCTTGATTAAGCGCAACGTTATGCGCATGCCTATGGTGATTATAGTGCCAAATGGTTCAAATACTAAGGTGGGGACTCGAATCGCGAGCCCTTTCAAGCCCTTCCCAAAACCTTTTCCCCAGTGGCACTCATATTGTCGATTAATCCAGGCCCTCAGCGCCGTTGGACTTGATGATCTTCTGATATGCGAAGAAGCTGTCCTTGCGGCGACGCTCGTAGGTGCCGGTGCCGTCGTCGTACTTATCGACATGGATAAAGCCGTAGCGCTTGCGCATCTCACCGGTGCCGGCGGAAACCAGGTCGATGGGACCCCACCAGGTGTAGGCAATCAGGTCGACGCCGTCGGCAATGGCCTCGCCCATGGCCTTGATGTGGCTGCGCAAGTAGGCGATGCGATACGGGTCATGGATGGAACCGTCCTCCTCGACCTCGTCGTAAGCGCCCATGCCGTTCTCGACCACCATCAGCGGAATCTCGTAGCGAGCATAGATCTCGTTGAGGGCAATGCGCAGGCCCAGCGGATCGATCTGCCAGCCCCAGTCGGTGGACTCCAGATAGGGATTCTTTCCGCCAAAGGTCATGTTGCCCTCGGTCATCTCGTGGTCCTTGTGGGTGCCCACGGTGCCGGACATGTAATAGCTAAAGGAATAGAAGTCGACCTTGCCGTCGGCGATATCCTGCAGGTCGCCGTCCTCCATCACAAGCTCAACATCGTTCTCGGCCCAGAAGCGCTTGGCATAGAACGGGTACTTTCCGCGCACCTGCACGTCGGAGCAGTACCAGTTCATGGCGTTCATCTCCTGCTGCGTGGCGAACACGTCGGCCGGATCGCACGTGGCGGCATAGGAGAGGATAAAGCAGTCCATGTTGCCCATCTTGAACTGCGGGTAATGCTCGTGGGCATAGCGCACGACGCGACCGCTGGCGACAAACTGGTGATGCAGCGCCTGCATACGGGCCTGCGGCGTGGTGTGAACCGCCGAAGCCGGGCCCTCGAAGCCCTGAATCATGCTGGTCTCGAAGAGGTTGCCCATGTCCTGAGTACCGCAGTTGATCTCGTTGAAGGTGAGCCAGAACTTGACCTTGTCCTGGTAACGGTCGAAGACGGTCTGGCAATACTTCTCAAAGAAGCCGATGAGCTCGCGGCTCGCCCAGCCGTTGTACTTCTCGACCAAGTGATAGGGCATCTCGTAGTGCGAGAGGGTCACGAGCGGCTCGATATTGTGAGCGCGCAGGCACTCGAAGACGCGATCGTAGAAGGCGAGGCCGGCCTCGTTGGGCTCAGCATCGTCGCCGTTGGGGAAGATGCGGCTCCAAGAGATGGACATGCGGAACATGTTGAAACCCATCTCGGCGAACAGCGCGATGTCCTCCTCGTAGTGATGGTAGAAATCGATGCCGTCATGGTTGGGGTAGAAACGATCGGGGTCGATGTCGATCGTGATCTGGCGCGGCTCCTTGTAGCTGCCGCCCAGGAAGTGGTCGTCGACGGAAGGACCGCGGCCGTCCACGTTCCAAGCGCCCTCAAACTGGTTGGCGGCGGTGGCGCCACCCCAATAGAAGCCCTCGGGGAACTTGATGTTTGCCATGAGCATCTCCTTTACATCGCGGGTCGATAAGCCGAGTATCGCCCACGCGCGCGGCAGGCAGGGGCAGGAGTGCCAAACCCGACACTTCTTTTCGCGCCCACGGACCGCCGCCGCCCCGTCCCTGATACTTCCTGATACCGACCGAAACGTGCCAAAATAAACCTGTCTTTTTTTGGCAGGTTTGTTGAGTGTGGGAGTTCGTATGGATATCAAACGCAAGATTTCCGAGGCACAGGGCCTTACCCCTACCGAGCAACAGCTCGGCATCTCGGCCCTTGCCATGGGCGAAGACGCCCGCGGGCTCTCCATCAAGGAATTTGCCGCGCGCACCAACGTTTCTGTTGCGAGCGTGCACCGTTTTTGCAAAAAGCTCGGCCTCGAGGGCTTTAAGGACCTCAAGGTCGAGCTCATCCGCCTGGCAACCGAATCGGGCAATCGGCGCGACGTGGATATCAACTTTCCCTTCGACGCCACGTCCACCCCTGCGCAGGTTATGGAGCGCATGGAGGGACTCTACCAGACCACGCTGGCCGAGACGCAGGAGCTGCTCGACCCCGCGCAGCTCGACCACGCCGCCAAGCTCATCATGCGCGCCGGCACCGTGGACATCTACACGGGCTCGCACAACCTCTATCCAGCGGGAATGTTCCGCGATCGCCTGCTCTCCGCCGGTAAAAGCGCAACGTGCCACAACGGTGTCGAGGCCCAGGTGCGAACGGCCCTCGCCTCGGGTCCCGACCATGCGGCAATCGTCATCTCCTACAGCGGCCTTGCCCCCAACCTCAAGGACATCTTGCCGATCCTCAGCAGCCGGCATGTCCCGGTCATCGTCATCGGCACGCCTTATTGCGCTCGCATTCACCCCGGCTTTGCCGCCTACCTTACAGTGAGTGACCACGAGAGCATGACGCATCGCATCACGCAGTTCGCCAGCCACATCGCCGTGCAATACGTGCTCGATTCGCTCTACAGCAGCTACTTCGCCAAAGATTACGCCCGCTGCTCCGAATTCCTAGAGTGCTCGTTCCCCTACACCCGCCTGCCCGGGCTCAAGTAGCGACGAGCGTGGTTCTCGGACGCCTATCTAACGAGAGCAAGTAGTCGTTGGTGAGTAGTCACTGGGGACGTTCTTAAACGACTAGTCAAACAAGAACGTCCCCCAACGACTAGTCATTTAAGAACGTCCCCAATGACTACCCATCCGGAGCAAGACAACGCCGCAGGTAGAGGACGGACAGACACTATGACCCAATCCGAGGGCACGGAA
>CATVTV010000029.1:0-27030 GCA_958347015.1 uncultured Collinsella sp.
ACACGCATAAAAAGCCTCCCATTTCTCGTGTCCAAGAAATGGGAGGCAGTTCAGAGCGGGAGCGCTTCTGGTACAAGCGTTATTCCCGCAAGGGCCTTACGCCTGCTGATAGTGCAGGTGCTTCTCGTCGATATCGGCCAGGTCGCGGTCGAGGTAGCGGCGCGCGAGCCAGTTTGCCATGGGGAGGTTCTGGTCCAGGTAGTTACCGCACTCCTCGGGAGCGGCGCCGGGGACATCGCCCTCAAAACCGGCGACAAACTCAAACAGCTCGCGCACGAGCGGCAAGATTTCCTCGCTCGTCAGCTCACCAAAAACGACGAGGTAAAAGCCCGTGCGGCAGCCCATGGGGCCAAAGTAGACAATGCGGCTCGACCACTCGGCATGATTGCGGAGGAACGTCGCGCCCAGGTGCTCGATAGTGTGGCACTCGGCCGTGTTCATGACCGGCTCCTTGTTGGGCGTGGTCAGGCGCAGGTCAAACGTGGTGACGGCGGCACCGGTCGCCGGATCGCGGTCGATGCGGCTCACATACACGCCGGGCTCGAGTAGCAGATGATCAACGGAAAAGCTGGCGATGCGCTCCATGGCAAATCCTCTCGGTAGTCAAATTGGGACGGGGCTCTTTTAGCTGGTTCGAATGGCCGCACCAATCATACCAGCCAAAAAGCCCCGTCCCAAAAACACAACTTAGCCCAGGACGCGGGCCATGCGTGCCTTGAACTCGGAAAGAAAGCGCGGGGCATCAACGGTCAGCGCCACAAGCGCGCTCTTGTCGGGATCTGCCACACGGCGCTCATCGCAGATGGTGCGACCGCGGTACTCGCCCAGCAGGTCGACGCGTAGATTGCAGCCGAGCGCACCCACGAGCGTGGGATCGATTGCCACGGCAACAGCCAGCGGATCGTGCAGCGCACAACCACCCAGGTAAGGTGCGTTCATCTCGTACGAGCCAATGTAGTGCTCGACCATGCTCGCAAATGCGCAGCCGGCCATGGTGCCCGAGCCCGTCCAGCCGGCAATATCGCGGCGCGTGAGCACCACGCGATGCGTCACGTCCAGACCCACCATGGTGAGTTTGCGGCCCGAACGCAGCACGGCATCGGCCGCCTCAGGATCGCTTGCCATGTTGGCCTCGGCGCCCGCGCTCACGTTTCCGGGCACGGTAAGCGCACCGCCCATCACGACCACGCGACCGATAGACATCATCGCCGCCGCATCGCGCTCCAAGGCGAGCGCCAGATTGGAGAGCGGGCCGGTCGCCACATAGACCAGATCGGGGCCATAGGTGCGCGCGGCATCGATCAGATAATCGACTGCAGCGTTGCCGTCGGCCGACGTTGCCCCCACCGGCTCGTAGGGCGACGCGGGCACGCTCGCACCGCCGATGCCGTTCTTGCCGTGGATGAGCGTGGTTGACGCCGGCGGCGTATAGGGCTCGGTCGCCTTAATGGGGCGGTCGGCACCCAGGTACACCGGCACCTCGGGACGACCCAACAGGTCAAGCACCGCCAGACAGTTGTGCGCTGACTGCTCGACGCGCACGTTGCCAAAGCACGTGGTTATGCCGACGAGTTCCACCTCGGGGCTCGCGATGGCATAGGCGAGCGCCATGGCGTCGTCCACACCCATGTCCAGGTCAAGGATCAGCTTCTTGGTTGCCATTGTTCTACTCCGCTTCTCCGTCTTTATCGTTTAACCAAACCAATGTTCGACTTCGGCACGCGTGGGAATCGATTGCTGAGCACCCAAGCGCGACACCGTCACCGCCGAGGCGCGAGCGCCCGCGGCCATGCACTCAAAGAGCGGCAGGCCCTCCAGACGGGCAGCTGCAAGTGCGCCGATAAACGTATCGCCGGCCGCCGTGGTGTCGACCACCGAGCTCGAAAGCGCCGGCATGCGCAGCGGCTCACCGTCATCGCCGAGCGTAACCGATCCGGCGCCGCCCAACGTGATGACCGTAGCTCCGGCACCCTTGGCGCGCAGGGCATTAAGCGCTTCGGCACAACTCGCGTCATCTGCGGGCAGAATGCCCGTCAGTGCCTGGCATTCGGTCTCGTTGGGACAGACGAGGTCGACTGCGGGCCACGCACCCGCCGGCAACTCACAGGCAGGCGCCGGATTAAAGACCGTATAGAACCCCAGCTCGTGAGCGCAGGCAAGCGCCTCGGCCGTCGCCATCAGATCGCATTCGCCCTGGGCGATAAAGACACTGCCGGCCGCGGGGGCGAGCCCACAGGCATCGCGGTCGAGCTCATCGGCCACCAGATAGCGCAGCGCACAGGCCACATCATCGCCCGTAAGCGCATGGTTGGCGCCCGGAGACAGCACGATGCGGTTATCGCTCTCGCAGCGGATGATGGTCGCCGTGCCCGTCTCCACGTCGTCGCGCCGCGCCACGAACTCAACGCCCACGCCGGCATCCTGAAGTCCCGCCACCAGCGCATCGCCAAACGCATCGCGCCCGACCGCGCCGATCATGCACGTGCGCGCGCCCATGCGCGCAGCTGCCACGGCCTGGTTGGCGCCTTTGCCGCCAGCATTGGTGATAAACCCACTGCCGCCGACGGTCTCGCCCGCACGTGGCATGCGCTCGCACGCCACCGAAAGGTCCATGTTCATACTGCCGAACACCGCAACGATGCCGTTATCTGCCATGGAAACCTCCTCGTCTGTGGGCTTTGCACCCACCGTCGACCGTCGATTGTGCGCCTTCGCACCCCCTATAACTTTAGTTCACTTTGATGTGGACGCGCGCTTGAGGTTGCGCCAGCAGCAAGCATTCACAGGAGCAGGCGGCTACAATGAATATGTGCTGACTATTCTCGTCATTGGATGATATTTTATGGAACAACTCCCGCAATCGAGCTCACGCGGCCGACGCCGCACGGCCCAGGCGCAGACTCCGCACGAACGTCCGCAGGGCAAACCCCGCACCAACGAGACACACCGTGGCGCGGACTCACGTCGTACGCCCGCGTCCTCCAGCAAGTCCGCGCACGCCAGCGCCAACGACGGTGTCTGCTCACCGGCTGCCGACCATCAGACGCCCGCTCGCCCCAAGTCCCGTTATATCCCCGCCCTCGATGGCCTACGCACACTCGCCGTTGTCGCGGTGGTGCTCTACCACCTCAACCTCACCTGGGCGCAGGGCGGCTTGCTCGGCGTCACGATTTTCTTTGTGCTTTCGGGCTATCTGATCACGCGCCTGCTGCTCAACGAAGTAGCCAAGACCGGCCGCATCGACCTCAAGAGCTTCTGGATCCGCCGCATTCGCCGCCTATTCCCCGCCGTGGAACCGTTGTAGTAGTGACCTGCACGCTGTGCACCATCTTTAACCACGTAATGCTCACCAAGATGCGCCCCGACATCCTGCCGTCGCTGCTGTTCTTCAACAACTGGTGGCAGATTGCGCAGGATGTTTCGTACTTCAATGCCCTGGGCGATCCCTCGCCGCTCACGCACTTCTGGTCGCTCGCTATCGAGGAGCAGTTCTATCTGATTTGGCCACCGCTGCTGTTTGCCATGGTGTCCATACATATGAGCAAACCCAACACGCGCCGTGTGGTCCTGGGGCTCGCAGCGGTATCCGCCCTTGCCATGATGGTGCTCTACAACCCTACCGCCGACCCCAGCCGTGTGTACTACGGCACGGATACCCGCGTGTTCTCGCTGCTGTTGGGTGCATGGATGGCATTTATCCCCGATCGCGACCTAGCGCCGGTTCGCCTTGCCCATCGCCTGGGACTCGACCGCCTAGCGAGCGCTGCCAAGCGCGGTAAGCTCGACAAGAACGCCAAGGATGGGCATGGCGAGAAGACCGATTCCGCAGCCGAGACCGCCCCAGCTCAGCCGAGCGCGCTCGCACGCTTTTGGTCCTCACCTGCGTCCATCGACGTGCTGGGCGTTGTGGGCTTGGTCGGCCTTGCGGCTATGGTCGCGCTCACCAACGGCTACACCGCTTTCCAATATCGCGGAGGCACGCTGCTGTGCTCCATCCTCACGCTCATGGTCATCGCCGCCTGCGTACAGCCCCAGAGCTTGGTCGCGCGCGCTCTTGCCGCCGAGCCGCTCGTGTGGGTCGGCAAGCGCTCGTACAGTATCTATCTGTGGCACTATCCGCTGCTGCTGCTTATGAACCCGGTCGCCAACATCAACGATACGCCCTGGTGGCAGTACATCTTGCAGGTACTTGTGGTGGTCGCCGTGGCAGAGTGCTGCTATCGCTTTATCGAGACTCCGTTTAGGAAAGGCGCCTTTGGGCGCACCGTTTCCGAGTTCCGCGACGGAACCGCCACGCCCGCAAGCTGGGTGCGTGCGCATATTCCCGTGTGCGCCACTTGCGGCGTCGTGCTGATCATTGCCCTAGGAGGCCTCATCTTTGTGCCGGAGACCTCCGCGTTAAGTGGTGAAGGTGCCGAAATCCTCAACAAAGAAGCCAAGAATACCGCACCCAAAGACCAGCAGGCAGCCGACGACACCGACAAGGACAACGACGGCTTCCCCGACGGATCCTACGACCTGCTGATGATCGGCGACTCCGTGTCGCTGCGCGCCGTCGATTCCTTTGACGGCGTGTTCCCCCACAGTCACATCGATGCCGAAAAGGGCCGCCAGTTCGATGCAGGCCGCGCAACATTTGAGGGCTATCTCCAACAGAACCTTGCCGGCAAGGTCGTGGTCTTTGCACTGGGCACCAATGGTCTGGTAACTGATGACCAGATCGATGCCATCATGGCCGATGCCGGCGACAAGCGTATCGTCGCGTTTGTGAACACACGCAGTCCGCAGCCGTGGGTGGGTTCCACCAACCAGGCTATCGCAAATGCCGCCACGCGCTACAAGAACGTGCGCGTTATCGACTGGTACGGATACAGCGCCAATCGCAACGACCTGTTCGACGGCGACGGCACGCACCTGTCGACTACCGGCGTGACCGAGTACCTCAATCTCATCCACGATGCAGTCAAGAAAGACCTGCCCGTGCACCCCGAGGACCACGTTAACGATCCGCAACCGGCAGCCGTCAAGTCCGCCGGCGACGCGCTCGTCAACGCTCTCGCCTACAAGCCGCACAAGCTCGGCGGCGACAAGTAACGCGCAGCCAAATCTGCTTGCAACCCGGCACTTGGAAACACTCCCGCGACTTACGAAGCCGCCTCTGGGCTGTCAATTCACCCCAGAGGCGGCTTTATAGCTGCACATCGGTATACAACTGACCCCTCTATAGCGGGCAAAAAAGAGGCCGCAGCCCATCGCTGCGGCCTGTTCGGAAGCAAAAGCAGTCGTTAAGCGCTGTAGCCCATCGCTTGCAGGACAAACATGACAACCGTCAGCACCGTAATCACGCCAATGGTCGCCCACGTGAGTACATTCCACACGCGGCCGTTACGGTTGCCGCCCATAATATGGCGATCGGCAGCGATAACCACCTGGAACACCAGCACTACGGGCAACAGCACACCGTTAATGACCTGCGAGGTCATCATAATCTGGAACAGGTCGACGCCGGGCATAAGCACCAGCACGGCAGAGATGCCAATGATGGCCGTAATGATGCCGCGATAGACCGGAGCCTCGTCCCAGCTGCGGTCGGCGCCGCGCTCCCAGCCAAATGCCTCGCAGATAGCGCTCGACGTAACGCCCGGCAGCACGCAAGCGGCCAAAAAGCTCGCCGCGACCAGACCCGAGGCGAACAGCACCGTGGACCACTGACCGGCGATGGGCTCCAGCGCGCGGGCCGCATCGGCAGCGTCGCTAATCTGGACGCCCGCCGGAAACAATACTGTACCGGTCGTGATGATGATAAAGCCGGCGATGATGTCGGCGGCAATTGAACCGCTCACGGTATCGATGCGCTGCAACACGATATCGTCCTCGCCCGCATTCTTATCGACCACGTTGTTCTGCGCCAAAAAAATCATCCACGGCGCAATGGTGGTGCCGATCGTGGCAACTACCAGCGACACGTAGCTGGGGTCGTTTTGAATATTGGGTACGACCAAGTCGACCGCGACCTCGCCCCAGTTGGGGCCGGCCATAAAGGCGGCAACGATATAGGTCACGAACACGCAGCTCACCAGCAGCAAAATCTTCTCGATGCGCTGGAAACTGCCCGACATGGTAAGCATCCAAACCAGCAGGGCCACCAATGGCACCGAAATACTCGCCGGCACCCCAAACAGGGCCAGGCCGCTCGCGATACCCGCAAACTCCGAAATGGTCACGGCTGTATTGGCGATCAGCAGCGCCGCCATGGCCAGCACGCTCCTGCGCACGCCAAAGCGCTCGCGAATGAGCGACGCCAGGCCCTTGCCTGTGACGCAGCCGCAACGCGCCGCAGTCTCCTGCGTCACGATGAGCAGCACGGTCATGACGGGAAGCATCCAGAGCATCTTGTAGCCATAGCTGGCGCCGGCGCTGGAATACGTGGCGATGCCGCCGGCGTCATTACCCGAAAGCGCCGCCAACAGACCGGGGCCCATGGCGCCAAAGATGGCCGCAATGGTCAGCTTTTGTTTGGTGCTCGCCTTTTGCTTCGTGTTTTGCACGCGACCACCTAACCCATGACTGACATGGTGAGCAGCACCGCGGCGACGCAGTACGCCACGCACGAGATCATGACGGCAATGACGTTCATGGCGGTGCCCGACGTGTTGAGATCGTGCTCGTCGCGCCAGAACAGCACCATCAGATAAATCACGGCACTCATGTTGCCAACCAGGCAAATGACGGCAGCGATATTAAAGCAGCCGGTAAAGAGTTGTTCCTCAAACATAGGGGCACCGGGGAACGCGGCGGTACGCACCAGTTGCGCGCACAGATAGGTCACGAGCGACAAAATCAGGCCCATACCGGTGCTCTGGAAGAAGAATCCCAGGTAGGGCTTAGGCTCGTCGTCGTGGCCGTCGTATTCCAGGAAGTAGTTCTTGACGAACGACACCATACGCGAGGCAGCCAGCAGCACGAGCGGCATGGCGCACATGGGGAACACCACCAGATGCGCGGAGCCCCCTGCCGTCCCCAGCACCGTTGCCATGATGCACGAGGCGATGCCCCACACGACAACCCAGTACTGGCGATGCACAAACCAGCTGAGCACATTCGTCGAGTCGTCGGACGCGCTATCGCCCGAGCCGACGCCCGCGATCTGCAGGTCCTCCTGGTGTTCCTCGGCGATAACGTCCATGGCGTCGTCAAAGGTCACAATACCCAAAATGTGACGATTCTCGTCGCAAACGGGGATGGCGACCAGGTCGTACTTGGTCATCTCGTCCGTTACGTCTTCCTGGTCCTCGTCGGGCGACACATAAACCAGGTCGCGATAGGCCAGCTGGCCCAGCGTGGCGTCGCGATCGGCCACGATGAGCGTGCGCAGCGAAAGTACGCCGGTGAGCATACCGCTCGGATCCACGGTGTATACGTAGTAGACGCTCTCGAAGTCTTCGTCGAGTTTGCGAATCGCGTCAATGGCGTCACCGACCGTCGCCGTGGCGGGCAGGGAGACAAACTCCGAGGTCATGATGCGGCCGGCGGTGTTGTCCTCATAGCCCAGCAGGTTACGAATCGCCTTCTCCTCCTTGACGCCCATCAGGCGCAGGAGTTTCTCGGCCTTCTCGTAATCGAGCTCGTCGATCAGGTCGGCGGCGTCGTCCGGATCCATCATGGCCAGCATCGACGACGCGTCCGTGTCGGACAGGCCCTCGAGCATCTCGGTCATAAGCTCGTCATCGTCGAACTCCGAGATGGCCTCGGCGGCCTGGGCGGTGTCGAGCTGCGCAAATACCTGTGCGCGCAGGCGCGGGTCGAGCTGTTCGATAATGTCGGCAATGTCGGCAGGGTGCAGCTCGCCGAGTGTCTTGTGCGACACCGAAAGCTGAATGTTCTTAGTCGAGCGGTCGAGCAGGTCCATGTAGGACCAAGCGATGATGTCCTCGCCAAGCGGCTTGCCCAGATGCTTCATAAAGCCCTCGACGACATGCTCGAGCGCGGGACTAATCGCACGCAGCAGGCCGCGAGCGCCCACCTCGGCACCCAGCAAACGCAGCTGATTTTCGCCCGACATGGAAAACTTGATGTCGTTTACGCGCACGACCTTCATGCCCTGCGTGTCGACAATCTGCTTGTTGAGCACGTCACGCGCAAGCAGCAGCTCGGTCGGCTGCAGATACGAAAAGCGAATATTGGTCGCAGATGTATTGAGGTACACGCCCGTCTCGTCGATACGGTCGACCCATTTGCGCCAGCTGATCATAAACGGTGTCTTGCCGGGACCGCGGAACGCAAGCGACGTCACGTGCGGAAAAACTTCGCCGGTGGCAATGCCAAAATCGTTCACTACGCCGAGCTTTTCGCCATCGACGTCCAAGACCGGCAACTTGAGCATCTCACTCAGATAATTCAATGGTGCTCCCCATCATTATTCCTTCGGACTGCGACCGTGATGGCACGCACTCCGTGGACTTCTGGATATGTATACGCATGCGCGGGCGGCACGCCGCTCGGCGCTTACACCCCGTGCATGCGCAGAAAGCACCTGCAAGGGGTCATCGACTGTATGGTCGAGGTTTGGATTTCACCTGTAACCTTTCTCTTGACCCTTATTATCCGCAGTAACTATAGCATCAGCATCGCGCTGCGGCACCGAGTTTATGCGCTGCACATTGCAGGCATACCTAACGCTAACGCATCCGTGACATAGTCATTGGGGACGTTCTTAAATGACTATTCCGTGGTGTCGTCATTTTCGGCGAGCTGGGGGAACACGGCGTTTTTGGGCATAGTGACCTTCGTCAGCGAGGTGAGCTTTTTGCTCAGCGCCGTATCCGTCTTGACCAGATCGCTCAACGTCACGATTTTGTAGCCGTCGGCAATAAGCCCGTCGATAATCTGCGGCAGCGCCTCGAGCGTCTGCTCGGAGCACTCATCGCTATCGGTGAGCAGCACGATATTGCCCGGCGTCACCGAATCCAGCACCGTCGAGACCTGCTCGTCGGCGCCGTTGAGCAGCCAATCGCCCGAATCGATATTCCACGAGACCACCGCGGACACCAAATCCATCGAGTCGATCCAGTTTTGCTCGTCAAAAGCGGCGTACGGGGCACGCAGCAGCATCGTCTTCACGCCGGTCGCCGACTTGATGGCGTCGGTGCCCTTCGAAATTTGCTTGCGCACCGTCTCGCGGTCCTCGCCCTTGAGCGAATCGTCGCTGTAGCTGTTGGAACCAACCTCGCATCCGGCATCGACAATCGCCTTGGCCGTAGCGGGCGAGGCCTCGGCCGCATCGCCCGAAAGGAAGAACGTCGCGGTGACACCCTTCTCTTTGAGCACCTGCAAAATCTGTTTGGTGGCGCCACTGGGGCCCTCGTCAAACGTCAGAGCCACGACCTTCTCATTGCCCTTGGGCGCCACGCTGGCACAGGCGACGATGCAATCGGTGGCGGGCACGACCTCGCCGCGGTCCTGCGTCTTACCCGACTGTTCGCCGACCCACACCTCGGAACGACCCTGGACGCCCCAGGTTTGCACGTACTCGATGGCGCCCGTGCCCTCGACTTTGAGCTTGGGCTCGATGGTCGTAGCCTGCACCTCGTGCTTCTCGTAGACGTTGCGGCCATCTTTAATCGTGATCTTCTCGCCGCCGGTAAGCTCGCGGCTATCCCACTTGCCCTGCTTTACGCGCTTGCCGTCAACCTTCACCGACAGCTTTTCGCCGCCATGGCGCTTGAGCACACTGTCGTCGACCGCCAGCAGGTCGCCGGCGGAATAGGTGTCGGTCAGCTCTTGATCGTCGATAAGCGTCTGCAGCGTAGAGCCCACGCGCACCGCAGTCTGCTCTCCGTTGAGCGCGACGTCCACGCTACGGTTAATGTAGCCCACGACGGCGGCGACAAACAGTACGAACGCGCAGCCCACAGCGATGAGCGCGTAGGGCAGGCGAGACGAACGGCGGGGCGAACGCCCGTTGCCGATGCGTGCACTGCGGTCGCTAAACCCACGGCTATGGTTGAGGTACATCGCGCCGGGCTTACGGCGACGGCGACGCTGGCCGCTGGGCAGCTGCCCCAAGTCGCGACGCGCCGTCGGGCGCGCACTCGATCGCCCGTTAACATTAGATCCGTTTTGGCGCATGTGCCCTCCCCCATAAACACAGCGAGCCGGAGTTACATGTCTCCGGCTCGCCTCCCATCGTTTGGTATGTCGCTATTTGTTAGCTTTCGACGAGCCCCCGCTCGCCTTTTGATATTCGTCCTTAAAGGCCTTGAACATGCCGCGTGTCTTGCCGAGCTGCTTGCCCAGCGCGCGACTGCCCTTGTCAACGGCAACCGAACCCTTTTCGTCGAGCACCTTGGCACCCTTTTTGACCTTGTCGCCCACCACGACACTCGCCTCGGCAGCCTTGGCGGCCGCACCGCCCGAATACCCAAGCGTCTTGACCTCATCCGAGACGATCATCGCGCCGTTATCGTAGCCGCGCAGCATCGTCGGCGGCACCTGCGTGTCGCCCACCAACATGCTCGATGCGGCGCTGGCGGTCACATAGAACGTCTGCACAATGCCCGAGCGCGGTTTGAACTCAACGTCCGAGCAATAGCCCACGACATCGCCCGATTCCGTGCGCACGTCCATACCGACCCAGATAATGCAGTCGTCCAGGTTGATATCGAGGCGCTTGGCAGCGGCGGCATCGTAGGTGCCCTTGGCGTCATCGACCGCGATGGCACCCTCGTAGACACCGACGGCATCGAGCGCCACAAACCGGTCGGGACGCTCGATCATGCCCGCGATATCGGACTGGCGAACCATAAATCCCACCACGCGCGTGCCCCCCGGCGAAAAGACCGGAAAGTGAATCTTACCGAGCTTTTTGGGGCTGCGCGGCGTGCCGTCCTTTTTAGTACGCTTGTCCTCGGCGGGCTTGCGGTAAACCTTGATGCCGACAAAATCCCCGGTGCGCATTATGCCTCAGTCGAAGGCTCCGCAGCCTCGGTGTCGGCCTCGACGGCGTTCTCGACCACGACATCGGCGGCGGGCGTCACGTTGCCACCCGAGATGGCATCGTTGAGCTGCTCGCGCAGTTGATCCATGCGCTCACGGGCCAAGTCGACCTTGGCACGCAGGTCATCGGTCTTGGCATCGACCATCGGGCCGAAGTCACTAACCGCGGCGCGGGCCTCCTCGGCACCGTGCTCGTAGGTGTCGCGCATGTTATCCCAAGCATCGTTGGCGATATCGGCAGCCATGGCGCGGGTCTCGGCACCCGAACGCGGGGCCAGGGCAACGCCGATGATAGCGCCGGCGGCAGCACCAAAGAGCGCGCCGGAGACAAAGCTGAAAGTCTTTCCCATGATCATTCCTCTCCTGCGGGCACCTCGGTGCCCACCGTTTGAATGCTGTCCATTATACCCGCAGCGCAGCACTTGCCGCCCCGCTCATCTGCGTACGGTAAAAGCGCAGGTAGACGGCGGTGATAAACGCGTGAGCTTACTCCTGCGGCAGGGCCGGCATGGCCACCGTGGCGGCAGGGTCCTCGCCGGAGCCGTCCACGAGCGGCAGGCTGCCCTCGTGCGCAGGTCCTGCCGGAACCGTTGCCGCACCGCCAAAGACGGCAGCGGGGACCTCGTGGCTCTCGACGGTCGCGCCTTCGGTATCAATAGCCACCTGCGGCTCGTCGTCAAAACTGGGAACGCCCTGGTGCTCGGCAGGCTCGGACTCAGACTCGGCAACCGTATCGGAAACGGG
This sequence comes from uncultured Collinsella sp., assembly GCA_958347015.1. Taxonomy (GTDB): domain Bacteria; phylum Actinomycetota; class Coriobacteriia; order Coriobacteriales; family Coriobacteriaceae; genus Collinsella. Next base: position 11,740 of record CATVTV010000029.1, read on the forward strand.
CTCGGCGGCGGTTTCACCGTCAACAGCGGCGTCGCCCTCAACAGCATCCTCTGCCACGCCCTCGCCATTCGCGACGGCGACGGCCTCGTGCGGATCTTTGCCCTCGGCCTCGGCGCGCATGCCCAGCACCAGGTTGCGCAGGCCCGCGACCGTGCCCTCCACGTCGGGAGCCGGCTGGTCGGCGTGCAGGTAGGCCCAGTCCATCATAAAGGTGGCCGAAGACAGCGCACCGATGGCCAGCGCATCATCAGGGCACGAAAGCTCAATCTCAAAGACGCGCTCGTCGTGCTCGCTCACGCGGGTGCGGCCGCACGAAATGCTGCCCGCAAGACCGGTCTCGTTCATGAGCTCGACCGTCACGTGCTCAAGCAGGTGGCAAAGCTCGGTCTGGCCCATGCAGTCCTGGAACTCACGACCGGAATCACCCAGACACAAGTGCTTGGCAATCGCCGGCACCAGGTAATACACGCGCGCCGTGGCCTCGATATCCTCCGAGGTCATGAGCGGCATGCCGGGGTTCACCAGCACATGCGCGCAGATCTTGTCCTCGCTGACGGTGACCTTAAGGATGTTGAACAGGCCTGCCATAACTCTCCCCTACTCTTCCTTGCCCTACTCGTCGCCATCGTGCGGATCCACAGAGCCCGCACCCGACGCCGCCGGCTTCTCTGCCGAAGACTCGGAATCCTTCTTATCGGTTTCGGCCGGAGCGATCACGCGAATAAGCGAGATACGCTGGCCACGCATCGACTGCACCTTAAACTTGTACCCCGCAACCTCAAACACCTCTCCGATGTCGGGCACCGAGTCGCAAAGCTCCAAAATCCAGCCGGCGATGGTCTCATAATCATCGCTTTCCTCGAGCGGCCAACCAAGCTCAATCGCGTCATCGCACGAAAAACGCCCATCGACAAGCCACTCGCGGCGCGAAAGGCGCGTGAGGTACTTGTTATCGGGGTCGAATTCATCCTCGATCTCGCCGACGATCTCCTCGACGATGTCCTCGATGGTAATGATGCCGGCCGTGCCGCCGTACTCGTCCACGACCACTACGATCTGGTCGTGCGAAGTCTGCATCTCGGACAGCAGCGGCAGGATGTCCTTGGTGTCGGGCACAAAGGTGGCGTCGCGTAGGTAATCGGCGATGAGTTGGTCGCCCTTGCCGTCGAGCGCGGGCTGAATCAGGTCCTTGATGTGCGCGATGCCCGCGACGTTGTCGGGATCCTCGTGGTACACCGGGATGCGGCTGAAGCCGGTCTGGCGCATGGTGGACAGCACGTCGGCGACCGTCTCGTCGTCCTCGCACATGGTGGTGTCCACACGCGGCACCATGACCTCGCGGGCAACGGTGTCGCCCAGGTCGAAGATCTCGTGGATCATGCGCTTTTCCTCGTCGAGCAGGTCGTCCTGCTCCGAGACCATGTACTTGATCTCTTCCTCCGAGACGTTCTGGCGATCGTCGGCGCTCTTGATGCGCAGGATGCGAGCCAGACCATCGGAGCAAGCGCCGGTCAGCCACACGAGCGGGCGGGCGGTCTTTTGGAACACGGAAAGCGGCCCCACGACCTGCTTGGACACGCCCTCGGCGTTAGCGAGGCCGATGCGCTTGGGTACGAGCTCGCCGATCACGATGGACACAAAGGCGACGGCGACGGTGATGATGACCGGCGCCAGGCCGCGCGCGATGGCGGAAAGCGGCGCGATACCAAAGCTCATGAGCCACGTGGCAAGCGGGTCGGACAGACTCGTCGAGGCGACGGCGGACGAGGCGAAGCCCACGAGCGTGATGGCGACCTGGATGGTGGCCAACAGCTGATCGGAATCGGCGGCGAGCTGGACGGCGCGCTCGGCGCGCTTATCGCCCTCCTCGGCATCGTGCTCCAGCACGGCGCGCTTAGCCGTGGTGAGCGCCATCTCGGACATAGAGAAGTAGCCGTTGATGAGGGTCAAAACGAGGGTAGTGATAAGGGAGATGGTTATGTCCATCGGGAGTTTCTCGAACCTCCAAGATTCGGGACGTTAGGTAGTAAGCGTAGGTGACGGATAGGGCAGTTGCGCCCGGCGGCCGCTTGGATAGGTCCGCGGGCACAGACGCGATCGCTAGATTACGAAGAGGATCACCGCCATGAACTGGAAGATACTGCCGGCGAGCACCCACAGGTGAAACACACTGTGCAGGTAGCGCACATTTTTAGCGATGTAGAACGGCACGCCCACGGTGTAGCACACGCCGCCGACAGCGAGCAGGGCAAGTGCCACGGGGTTGAGCAGCGACACGAGCTCGGGCAGCTTAAAGACGACGAGCCAGCCCATCAGCAGATAGACCAGGCCGCTTACCCAGTGCGGCTGGCGCTCGCGCAGAAAGCACTCGAGGGCGATGCCGATAATGGCGATGGCCCATACGGCAAAAAACAGCACGGGGCCACCGTCGTTTGCCAGCGTGATGAGGCAAAACGGCGTATAGCTGCCAGCTATGAGCAGGTAGATGCAGCTGTGGTCGATGATGCGGAACACGCGCTTGGCGCCCGCGGGCTGAATCGCGTGGTAGAGCGTGGAGGCTAGGTATTCGAGGATAATGCTGACGCCATAGACAATCGCCGCGGCCATGTGGGCCGGGCCGCCGCCGCGCAGGGCGGCGAATACGATCAGGAGCACCAGGCCCGCGATACCCAGCAGGCAGCCGACACCATGGGTGACGGAGTTCATGATCTCCTCGCCCACCGTGTAGTGCGGAACGGCCGCGGTCTTGGGTCGCGGCTTAGAACTGTCGCTCGAATCGGACATGCCGGTTACATCCTCCAACGTAAAGAGTTCTCAACACTATATCAAAGCGTCTAGATACGTGCGAAATTTGCACCATATGTGACCCTTTGTTTACCCATTCTTTGCTTGTTGACGCATCAACGGCAAACGCCCATAATGCGCTTGCATTAAATGTTGCTGTATTAACATCTTATAGGAAAGCTTCTTATGTCTCAAAACACACGTTCCCATCGAAAGCTCAAGATAGCCGGCGTCGTTGCGCTGGCGCTCGTTGTCACGTTGCTCGGATTTGCCGGCAACCTTTTGTTTGACTTTGCCCTGAACCCCCAAGCGCCCTACACCATGAAGATGATGCAGGATGGTAAGGCCGACAAAAAAGGTGAGCAGCCGGATGCCGAGGAAACCGAGGCGCGGGCGTGGTTTAAAGAGAACCGCGAGAGCAGCAGCCTCACCGCAGATGACGGAACCGAGCTCGCCGCCTGGTATTTTGCTGCGTCGGAGAGCACACACGACTACGCCGTCTGCCTGCATGGATATACCAACGAGCCTATCGGTATGGCCCGATACGTCAAGCGATTCCACGACCGCGGCATGAACGTACTCGCACCCGCCGCCCGCGCCCACGAGCGCTCCGGCGGCGACTATATCGGCATGGGCTGGCCCGAGCGCCTCGACATCGTCGCATGGATCGAGCAAATCGTTCAGGCTGACCCCGAGGCGCGCATCCTGGTCTTTGGCGAGTCGATGGGTGCGGCAACCGCCATGAACGTCGCGGGGGAATCTCTGCCCGCAAACGTGAAATGCATTATCGAGGACTGCGGTTATACGAGTGTTTGGGACGAGTTTTCCCTGCAGCTCAAGGACGTGTTCGGCCTGCCCAGCTTTCCCTTGCTCGATGTAGCAAACTTGGTGTGCAACGTGCGCGCGGGCTACGACTTTCATAAGGCGAGCAGTGTGGAGCAACTCAAACACGCGACGGTTCCCATGCTGTTTATCCACGGCGACCAAGACACCTTTGTGCCGTACAGCATGCTCGACCAAAACTACGAGGCGTGCGCCAGCAAGGTCAAGCAAAAGCTCACTATCCATGGCGCCACCCACGCCAAGAGTGCGCAAGTTGACCCCGAGCTCTACTGGAATACGGTCGACGACTTCCTCGATAGGAATTTTTAGGGAAAAAGCGGCGTCTGGGGATTTATCTAACCCCCTATTTTCGGAAGTATGCGGCAAAATCCGGAACTGCCAACCGGACCGCAGTTTTACCAACAATTTATCAGGGGTTTTGTTGCCAAAAAACGTCGTGTGCTCGGCAGTCTCAGAATTTGCCGCATACTTCCGAAAAACCGCCTGCGAGCACCGTGCTCACAGGCGGTTTTTAATTGAGTTACGCAACAAAATCGCGTTCTTTGTCCAATAGGACGACGCTATTTAACCTCGATGAGCTCGTACTTGCTCGTGCCCAAGCCGATCTTCTCGGCATGCGCGATGCACGCGCGCCAGTCGGTGTCAGGATGTGTGATGCAGAAGGGGTCACGCGCCTGCTCGCCCTCCAGATGCTCGTGGTTGTGCTCCATCTTGGCCGCGCTATCGGTGAGCTCGGTGTTGGGCAGCGGCTCGGATGCCATGACGGCATCGGCGCAGGCCTGGTCGATGGCGACCGGGTCGAAGCTCGCGAACATGCCGATATCGTTGACGATAGGCGTGTCGTTTTCGGGATGGCAATCGCAGTTGGGGCTGATATCCATGGCAAGCGAGATATGGAAGCTCGGGCGGCCGTCGACAACGGCCTTGGTGTACTCGGCGATCTTGCAGTTGAGCACGTCGGCCGCGGCGTCATAGCCGGGCTTGATGCAGTCCTGGTTGCATGCCGCAATGCAGCGCCCGCAGCCCACGCAGCGATTGTGGTCGATAGCGGCGACGTGCACCGTGCGGGTGTTGCCGTTGGCAAGCTCGCGCTCGCGGGTGTCGTCGAACGAGATAGCGTTGTGCGCGCAGATCTTTTCGCAGGCATGGCAGCCAACGCAGTGCTCGGTCGCGACGTTCGGCTTGCCGGCGGCATGCTGCTCCATCTTGCCGGCGCGGCTGCCGCCTCCCATACCCAGGTTCTTCATGGCGCCGCCAAAGCCGGCCTGCTCATGGCCCTTAAAGTGGGTGAGGCTGATCACGATATCGGCATCCATGAGTGCCTGACCGATCTTGGCCTCGTGCACGTACTCGCCGCCCTCGACCGGGACGAGCTCCTCGTCGGTACCCTTGAGGCCGTCGGCGATGATGATCTGGCAACCCGTGGCATACGGGGTAAAGCCGTTCTGGTAGGCGGTGTCGATGTGCTCGAGCGCGTTTTTACGGCTACCGACATAGAGCGTGTTGCAGTCGGTGAGGAAGGGCTTGCCGCCCAGCTCCTTCACGACATCCGCGACGGCGCGAGCGTAGTTGGGGCGCAAAAAGCTCAGGTTGCCCAACTCGCCAAAATGGATCTTGATGGCGACGAACTTGTTCTCAAAGTCAATCTGCTCGATACCGGCGTGACGGATGAGGCGCTTGAGCTTGTCGAGCTGGCTCTCGCGAGCATGCGTGCGTAGGTTGGTGAAGTACACCTTAGCGGGTGCTGCGGGTGCAGTTGCGGTCATAGATCTATCCCCTCGGTCTATATGGCGTTACAGACATAGGAGATGGTACCCGCTGAAGCGGGGTTAATGTCAAGCACGGCGCCCAGTCATTGGGTACTCATTGGGGACAGACTTAAATGACTGAAACCACTCATTGGGGACAGACTTAAATGAGTGCCTCGCCACCTGGCAGCTAGGGACGTTCCTTTTCTGCCGGCAGTTAGGGACAGTCCTTGCCAGCACGGCCGGCGAGCCGGCGAATCGGCAAAGACTGTCCCCGATGACTGGTCGTTTAAGAACGTCCCCAATGACTACTCTTGGACTTTGAGGGCCTCGGCCAGGCTGACGCGCTTGATAGAGCGCGTGTGTAGCAGCGCCACGACCAGGTAGGTCGCAAAGCCAATGCCCACGCACGCAGCCATGGACCAAGCGGGCACGTAGATCTCGATATTGCCGTTGTAGGCGAGCAGCATCGAGCGGAAGATGGCCGTGAGCGAGCCAATAATGACCGGCAGGCTCAGCACGAGCGACGCCGCCACGCACAGCGTGATCGAGCGGATGTACAGATGCGAAATCTCGCTATCACGATAGCCAAAGACTTTCATGTAGCTGATCGACCGGGCGCTGTGATCGATCACAGCCTTGGTCAGCAGGTACATAAACAGCAGGAAGATAAACACCGCGAGCCCGATCATCATTCCGATCATTTTGCTCATCATGCCGATGAACTGGTCGCCCACGGCGCGCATGTCGTCGGGCGTGGTGTCACCGGCAAAGTAACGAGCATCGAGGTCGAGCTTCTCGTCGCTCACATAGCCGTTAAAGTAGGCGGCGTCGTTGTCAAACAGCTCGTTAAAGTCTTCGATACTCATATAGATATTCATGTCCGACTTGGAGCCCCAGGCACAGTCCTTGCCCGCATACTCAAGGGAATAATGCTCGCCCTCGTACTTGTCGCCGAGCGTGACCTTCTGGCCCTCGCTCCAGCCAAACTTGTCGAGCAGGCCACCGCCAAAGACAACGCGCCCATCGCCGACGTTGAGGTCTTTCCAATAGCGCGAATCGGATGAAATGCCGTAGACGGAAATCGTCTCCTCGCCATTACCATCGCCGCGGTCGTATTGCAGCTGGTAAACGGCATATTTCTCGGCCTGCGCGATTGCGCCCGCGCCGTTGTCGGTCGTATTGACCGGGTGGATATCGTCGTTGTCAGTGTCGATCTTAGAGGCCTTGTCGATCACCTTGTCAATCAGGTCGATAGCCTCGTCGCGGTTGCAGCCGAGGGCATCGGCAAGATCGTCAAGGCGCGCGTAGAGCGCATCCTTCTTGTCCTGGACCTTGGCAAGCGCATCCTGCGCTGCAGTCAAGCTCTCGGCAGACGGAGATGCGGTCGCGGCATCGGCTGCCGTCTGCGCCGCATCGGCCGCGTCGTCAAGCTCGTCATCGGCATCCTGGGCGGCGGAAAGCAGCGCGCCGTCAACCGACTGCAAGCGCTCGAGCGCCGACCACTGCTCGCGTTCCTCGGCAGTGCCCTCAAGCTCCAGCGGAGCCTTGAGCGTGTACTGGTGCTCGGCGACCAGGCTCGTCTCCAGGTTGTCCGCGTAGTGCGTCATCGTGGGCAGAATCGCCAGGCCAAAGAGCAGCAGCAGCGAGGCAAACGCAATGCCCACGAAGAGCGTGGCGAAGTTGCCCAGGTTGCGCAGGAAGATACGCAGGCGGAAGCGGGAAACAAAACCCATGCGCTCCGGCAGCTGCAAGCCGCGCTTGGTGCCCGATTTGCCGCTCGCCTCGTGACGAAGGAACTGCAACGGCGTCTTGCCCATTTTGCGAAGCAAACCCACCAGCGTGATGAGGATGAGCGCGACGGCGGGAACCACGGCGCACTTCACAAAGATCTCCCAGCTCCAGTACACCTGGAAAGGCGGCAGACTGTACGAACCGTAATAGAGGCTGCGCATGGGCTCGGTAAAGAACACAACGCCGAGCGCAGTGCCCAAAAACGCCGCGACCACGCCCACGATGGCGGGAAGTGCCAGGTAGTGCAGGACGATCTCGCGTCGACGATAGCCGCTGGCGAGCAGCGTGCCGATGATGGCGCTCTCCTCCTCGATGGTGGCGTCGGTAAGGACCACAAAGACGAACGCCATAATCACGATGATGATGTCGAGCAGCGTCATCCACATCATGGAGTCGCCGTCCACGTCGTCGCGCGCATATCCAATGCCCTGGTTGGAATCGGCATCGATCAGATCGTCCACGCGCGCATCGGCTTCGGTCAGTGCCTCGACCATATCCTGCTCCGCATCGGTGCGGTCCGCGGTGGAGAGATCGCGATCGGCAAAGGTGAAGGAGTAGGTGTAGGCGGGTGCGCCGCCGGCGTCCTCAAGCGCGGCAAAGCCGGCGTCGGTGACCTCGGCCACGCCATAGGTGATGGTGTTCACCGTAAAGTCCGAATTGTTGAGGAACAGCGCCTGGCTATCGGGCTGGGTCATGATGCCGCAGATGGTGTAGGTGCGGCCCTCGAGCTCGACCTTATCGCCCACGGCGAGGTCGTTGTTGGTGGCGAAGACGCGGTCGATTGCCACCTCATCGTCCGTCTTGGGCTGCCCGCCCTCACAGTAGGACGCGATATCGACCTTGGTGCGGTGCGCATAGGTGCGCAGCGTGCGCTTGGTGCCGTCGTCGCCGGCGGTCTTTTTGATGATGGCGTCGATGGAGAAATTCTTGTAGAGCGTGACGCCGCCGACGTCGTCGGCTGCATCCTCGGCGGCCTTGAGTTGGTCTTTGGTGGCCTCGAAGGAGGTGGTCACGCGGCCGTCCTCAATCGTGTACGCATCGCGCATGTCGTCGATAAGGCAGCCGATGGAATGCGCCGCGAGCAAAAAGCCCGAGGTAAGGGCAATGCTTCCGCACATAAGCAAAAAGATGCCCAGGTACTTGCCGATATTGCGGCGCAGCTCGCGCGGGAGACGTTTTGCGAGAGGTGTCATGGCGCCGCCTACCAATCGAGCTCGGCGGCCGCGACGGGCGACTCGTTGAGCTCATCCTCGACGATGCGCCCGTCGCGCAGGCGCAGCACGCGGTTGGCCATGCGAGCGATGGCGGCGTTGTGCGTGACGATGATGATGGTGCAGCCGTACTCGTGATTGACATCCTCCATGAGCTGCAGGATTTCCTTGGACGTCTTATAGTCGAGCGCGCCCGTAGGCTCGTCGCACAGCAGCAGACCTGGGTTTTTGACGAGCGCGCGGCCGATGGCACAGCGCTGCTGCTGGCCGCCCGAAACTTGGCGCGGGAACTTGTTGCGGTGCTCGTAGAGGCCCAGCGAACGCAGCAGGTCGTCGACATTGAGCGGGTTTTTGGACAGGTGCGCCGTGACCTCGATGTTCTCCTTGATGGTGAGGTCGGGCACCAGATTGTAGAACTGGAAGACGAAGCCCAGCTCACGGCGGCGGTACTCACCCAGGTCGGTAGGCTTGAGCACCGTGAGGTCGCAGCCGTCCACCATGATGGAGCCGCCGTCGGCATCCTCCAGGCCGCCGATCAGGTTGAGAAAGGTCGACTTGCCCGAACCCGAGGGCCCCAGCATGACGCAGATCTCGCCGCGGTTGATGGACGTGTCGATGCCATCGAGTACCGTCAGGCGCGCATCACCGTCGCCATAGTGTTTCTTGAGCCCTTTGACCTGGACATAGGCTTCCTGCGTTGCCATGGTATCCCCCATTGTTAGCCTCGTACTACTTTATAAGCGTAATAGTAAACCTTGGCGAACTATTTTTGGAGCGAGGCCTGGAATTTATTTCAGACTAGTCATTGGGGACGTTCTTAAATGACTAGCCGCTAGGGACACTCTTTCGCCACCCGGCACTTGGGGACGTTCCTTATCTGCCGGTAGCTGGGGACAGTCCTTGCCAGCCCGGCCGGCGAGCCGATGAATCGGCAAAGACTGTCCCCGATGACTAGTCGTTTAAGAACGTCCCCAGTGACTAGGTGGCTAGGCGCGGGATTTGGTGCGCGAGAGTGCGAGGCCTACGGCGGCGATGGCCGCGGCAAAGAGCACCGTGACGCCCAGATCGCAGGCGATGTCGCCCAGCACGGTGGACGTCAGGTCCGCGGCGAGCGCCTTGCCGATCGCGTCGTTCACCCAAAACGTCGGCACAAAATGCGCCGCGGTCTGCACGGCCGAGCCCATGAGCGACAGCGGCATCCAGGCGCCACCCAAAAACGTCATGAGCATGCCAAGCAGGTTGCCCACACCGTTGAGCAGCTCCTCGCGCGCGCCCAGACTCGAAAGCGCAAAGCCAACGGCCAGCGGCGTGCACGCCAGGGCAAACGTCGCCGCCAACGCCAGGCACACGCGACCCACGCCGACCTCGGCGACCGCGCCGGCAAAGCCCACGACGCCCATCATGCTCGACACAAACCAGATGCAGACGGTAAGCACGGCGGCGGCCGCAAACACGGCGAGCGAACGCCGGCGCTCGGAGATTGGGCCGGCCTCCATGCGGCGCACGCGCTCGGGCTCGCTCATGCCCGAGAACACCAGCCCTACCGACACGATGACCGACGAGATAATCGCGTACGCGCCAAAGTTGAAGTACGACTTGAGCGTGGCGGCGGCCGTCGAGTCGACCTTGATCTGCTCGATCTCGACCTCGGCGCGCTTGGCGGCAGCATGCTCGGCAGCCTTGGCAACGTCGCCGTTAGAAGCAGCGGACTCTAGGGCCGCCGCAGCGCCCGCGAGCGAGATCCAGCGTGAGGCCTCGGCAGACGAAAGCGCCGCCGCCATGGTGCCGGAGCCGTAGGTCACATTGAGCTTGGGCAGGGCCTCCCCCGCACGGGCGGCGGCAACAAGATCGTCCTCAAACCCCTCCGGGATAAAGAACACGCAGTCGGCGCTGCCCTTGGCGCTGTTGCTCTTGGAGAGCGCGTCCGCAAGGTCGTACGTGTCATCGCCGACGCCCGTGACCAGGTCAAAACGCGACCCCAGATGCTTGGTAAGCGCACGCGAAAGGTCGCTGTCGTCGCGGTCGACCACGATCACGTTGGCGTCGTAGGGCTTGTACTCGGTGAGCTGCGACGAGTTCCAGCTCACCGAGGCCGCGATGAATACGCCCATGAGCGAGATGAACACCGTATAGATGAGCAGGTAGAACGGGTGCGCGAGCGCCATGCGAAGCGCGGTCTTAAAGGTGCTCATAGCGGCTCCTTCCAAAGATCAGCGTAGCGGCGGCGACAAACACCAGGGCCATCAGGACCAGCGCGCCGGCGCGAACGGCAAACGGCCCCAGGTCCTCAAAGAAATACACGCGGTTGAACATGTCGCAGATGAGCTTGACAGGGTTGAACCAGCACTCGGCCGGGCAGGCGCGGGCGACGTCGTCGGCAAGCGCCATCGCCGGCTCGCCGTAGAGGCCGGCGAACAGGGCGCACGTGGTAGCAAAGCCCGTGAGGATGCCTGACTTGGACGCCTTGCCGCCCTTAACGGGAAGCGTGCCCACAAAGAGCCCCAAGCCCGTGGCGGCAAGCGCGGAAGCGGCGCCGCCCACCAAACACAGTCCCTCGCGCCCGCCAAAGTCGACGCCCACGACCAGGCGCACGTAGCCGATCGTGATCGTCATCGAGGCGAAGGAGACCAGCCACGAGCCGACAAAAATGCCGGCCAGCGACGCCGTCTTGGAAAGGCCGCCCACGCAGCGGCGTGCGCCAAGGCCGGACAGATTGGGTTGCAAATCGACGACGCTCAAGGCGGCAAACTCGGCAGACATCATCGCGACCAGGCCAAAAAGCGCGTAATAGTAGATGACCGTGCCATCGGGCGTGGTGCGTGTCAGGCTTACGCGGCGGGTGCCGCCCTCGAGCGACAGGGCGCGCGCAACCGCCTCGGAGTCGGCGAGCGCCGCCGGGTTGTCCTGGGCAATCTGGGACATGAGCTCGGCATTTTGCGTATACGAGCTCGCCACCGTCTCAAGGATGCTGCGGTCGGTGAGCACCGACGACGCACGAGAGCTGTCATAGCTCGAAAGCAACGTGAGTTTGGGCGTGCCCGCATCGTCGACCGTATAGATGCCCGCGACCTCGCCGGCCTTGAGCGCACGGTTCGCATCGGCTGCGTCGTCGCACTCGTGGATCTCGAGCAGTTGGTCGTCGCCTTCCTTGGCAAGCGACGTCGCCACGTCCTTAAAGGTCGAAGCGTCCCAGGCCTCGTCCGTCACGATGGCAACCGGCACCGGATCGATCTTGCCGTCGGAGCTGAGATTCGCAAACATAAACATGAACATCGTGGAAAGCGCGATGGGAAAGAGAGCGCCCCAAACCCACGTGCTCGGCCGGCGCAGCAGCGTCTTGACCGTAATGATAATGGTATTGAACATGGCTGCCCCCTAGTCGCGCAGCTCGCGGCCGGTGATCTCGAGGAACACGTCGTTGAGGGTCGGCGGCTCGCTCCACACGCGGCCGAGTGCCACGTCGGCGGCACGCAGCGTGTCGAGGATGTCGACCAGATTGTGCGGGCTCGCTTCGCAGGTACAGACGAGCTCGCCGCCGGACAGCTCAACCGAAAGCACGTGCTCGAGGGCGCGCAGCCGCTCGACCGTGGCGGCCTCGACGGCGCCGACCTCGACCGTCACGCGCTCGCCCATCTGAATCATGCGCTTGAGCTCGTCGTTGGTGCCCTGCGCCAGCACGCGGCCGCCGTCCATGATCATGATGCGGCTGCAAATCTGCTCGACTTCCTCCATGTAATGGCTGGTATACACCACCGTGGCGCCCTCGTCGCGCAGGCGGCAGATACCCTCCAGGATGGCGTTGCGGCTCTGCGGGTCGACCGCCACCGTGGGCTCGTCAAAAAAGATGAGCTCGGGCTTGTGCGCGATGCCGCAGGCAATGTTGAGACGACGCGCCAGGCCGCCCGAGAGCTTGCCGGGGCGGAACTTGGCAAAGTCGCCCAAGCCGACAAAGTCGATGGCCTCGTCGACCAGCGCACGGCGGCGCTTGCGGTCGTTGACGTAGAGACTGCAGAAATAGTCGATGTTCTCGCGCACGGTGAGCTCGTCGAACACCGCAACTTGCTGCGGGACCACGCCGATGCGGCGCTTGAGGTCATAGCGGGCGGGCGTCATGGGTTCACCGAACAGCTCGATGGTGCCTTTGTCGTAGGCGAGCAGCTGCAGAATGCAGTTGATGGACGTGGTCTTGCCCGAGCCGTTGGGGCCCAGCAGGCCAAAGATCTCGCCGGGGGCGATGCTCAGATTAAAGTGGTCGAGCGCGATAAGATCGTCGTAGCGCTTGACGAGATTTTCGACGTGGACGATGTCTGTCATGAGGCGGCCCTTCTGTTGATTGCGGCCCGGTACGATTGCATCATCGCAGGAGCCGCCGGCGCGCACCAGTGAGCTTTGTCACGAGTGCGAGGGTCTTGGTCGTGCGGCACGCTGACGCCCCCGCTTTGTCGCGCGGGAGGAATGTCACGGTTGCGCAGGCGGTCCCTCCACCACACGCAGCTTCGCGTACAATACCCGTATGAACAGGCTTTTCGACAAATCGATCGTGCTGGCGTGCTGTATTGCGGCCGCCATGGATCTTGCTGTGGACGCTCGCCTGGTCGCGGCGTTTTGCCTTGGCGTTATTGCCACCTCGCTGGCCGAGGTCGCACAGGGAAACCGCGCCCGCCGTGCAAGCGAGGCCGCGAGCTACGTCTACATCATCGCAGCTGTCTTCGTGCCGCCGTTTGTGCCGTTTGCGCCTCTCGTCCTCTATGACATCGCGCGGCGCGTGCGCCGTGAGCACGCCTGGGTCGCGCTGGGCATTGGCTCCGTCTTTGCCTTTGCGCTCGTCGCGGACCTTCGCACCGACGCGCTTACCGCCCGAACGCTCCTGCTGGCCGCCATCCTTTCGGTTGCCGCCACCTTGCTATCGCTACGTACCGCCCAGTTGGAGCGCGAGCAGCTGCGCATGCGCCGTACCCGCGACGAGCTGCAGGAACGAGCCCTCGCGCTCGAGGCGCGCAACCGCGATCTTGCCGACCGCCAGGACTACGAAGTCGAGCTCGCGACGCTCGCCGAACGCGCCCGCATCGCGCGCGAGATCCACGATAACGTCGGGCACCAGCTCACGCGCGCCTCACTGCAGGCCGAAGCCCTGCGCGTGGTCCACGCCGACGAGCCCGGCGTCGCCGCCGATTTCGCCGACGTCAAACGCACGGTTGACGAGGCGCTCCAGCTCGTACGCGCCAGCGTCCACGCCCTCAACGACAACGCCGTCGACCTCTCCGTACAGCTCGAGAGCATCGTTGAAGGCGCACGCTCGGACGGCGGCCCGCAGGTTGAGCTTGAAGTTTTGGCCGAGCATGCGCCCGCAAATGTCGCCAACTGCTTTGCGGCGGTCCTGCGCGAGGCGCTCTCCAACACCATGCGCCACGCCCATGCCAAAACCATTACCGTGCGGTGCATGGAGCATCCGTCGTTTTACCAGCTCATCGTTACCGACGATGGCGCGGGCGGGGTCCAAGCAAGCGGCTGCGGCGCCGCAGAGGGCATGGGGTTGAGCTCCATGCGCGAGCGCGTCGAGGCGCTTGGCGGCACCTTCACCGCCGGCCCGCGCGCCGGCGTCGGCGGCTGGCGTGTGTTTGCCACCGTTCCCAAACAGCAAGGAGATGAGGGCCGATGAGGCTCATCGTTGTCGACGACGACCGCCTAGTGGTCGATTCGCTCAAGATTATCCTGGGTGCCCAGCCGCAGATCGAAGTGGTGGGCACCGGCGCCAACGGCGACGACGCGGTCGTGCTCTACGCCGAGCACACACCCGATATCGCGCTGCTCGACATTCAGATGCCGGGACGCGACGGCCTATCGGCGGCGCGCGAAATCCTTGAGCGCGATCCTGCAGCACGCGTGGTGTTTCTGACAACATTCTCGGATGACGAGTACATTGTGTCGGCGCTTAAACTGGGCGCCCGCGGCTACCTGATTAAAACCGATGTCGCCGCCATTCCGCCGGCGTTGGCACAAGTCATGGACGGCAAACGCGTGCTCGAGGGCAAGGCGATCGAGGATATCAACTTTGATGGGGCGGGCGTCGAGGCCGGCGCGACCCGCCGGCCCGCGGCCTTTGTCGGCCTGACCGACCGCGAGTTCGAAGTCGCAGAGCTCATTGCCCGCGGCCTCGACAACAAGGAGATCGCCGCCACGGCATACATGGGCGAAGGCACCGTACGCAACCACATCAGCTCGATCCTTGCCAAAATGGGCCTACGCAACCGCACGCAAATCGCTATCGCCTACCTGCGAGGGTAATTACCCAACGGCCGACCGCTCCGGCATAGCAAAATGGCTGTTAGCGATTTAATACCATTTCAAAACTATGCCGGTTTACGGGGCTAAACCCAGGAGCCCCGTCCATACCCGCGTTTTCTGCAAAATGACGGCTCGTCTACCTGCGGTTTTATTTTCACGCTTTTCGGTATGGTTGGGGATTCGGAATCCGGCCCCGTAAACCGGCATAGTTTTGTCCGAGCGACCACGTCAAGTGTCTCCGTAAGCCGCTTCAAGCCAAAAATGATCCGTTTTCCTCCGTCCCCGGGGGATCATTCGGCGGCGCCAACCACGAAACCGGCCCATCTACTACGTTTGACTCGATACCCCTGACCATACCTTCGTTTTGAACAAAACCGCAGGCGTTCTACCTGCGGTTTTGTTTTCGCGTTTTTTGGCATGGTTGGGGGTAAGGGACTAAACGTAGTAGATGGGCCGGTTTCGTGGCGAACCCTTCTCGCCTACGCACAAAAGCGCCGCCACGGAGGAGAGAGATACCTCCGTGGCGGCTGGGGCTGGGGGGTGGGGGCTATGTTCTGGCTCCCCGCCGGCCGCCCGGGGCCTTTTGGCCCCGGGCACTACCAGCGTGCCTAGCGCTTACGGATACC
>CATVTV010000030.1:0-25882 GCA_958347015.1 uncultured Collinsella sp.
CGCTCTGGCGGGCTTGCAGCGTCGAGCCGTTACGGCGTTTGGTAAAACGCCGTAACTCTAAATCCGCTCCGCGATCTCGTGGATGAGGTAGTCGGTCTTTTCCCAGCCCAGGCACGGATCGGTGATCGACTTGCCAAAGACGCCGCCGTCGACCGGCTGGTTGCCGTCCTCCAGGTAGGACTCGATCATAAAGCCCTTGACCAGCTTGGAGATGGACTCGTTGCGGCGGCAGCTGTCGAGCACCTCCTTGCAAATGCGATACTGCTCAAGCGGGCGCTTACCCGAGTTGTCGTGGTTGCAGTCGATGACCGCTGCCGGATTGGCATAGCCGGCGTGCTCGGTGTAGCGTTCGGCCAGGCGCTCCAGGTGCTCGTAGTGGTAGTTGGGGTAGGTGCGACCGTCGAGACCGATGTAGCCACGCATAACGGCGTGCGCAAGCGGGTTGCCGTCGCACTCGACCTCCCAGTTGCGGAAGATGAAGCTCTGGTGCGCCTGCGCGGCGTAAATGGAGTTGAGCATAACGGTGGTGGAACCGGCAGTGGGATTCTTCATGCCGACGGGTACCGAAATGCCGCTCGACACCAGGCGATGCTCCTGGTTTTCGACCGAGCGTGCGCCCACGGCCACATAGCTCAGCAGGTCAACGAGGTACTGGTAGTTGGACGGATAGAGCATCTCGTCGGCGGTGAAGAAGCCTGTTTCCTTAATAACGCGCAGGTGCATATGGCGGATGGCCTTGACGCCCTCGAGCAGGTCGTCGGGAGCCTCGGGGTTGGGGTTGTGCAGCAGGCCCTTGTAGCCGGTGCCCTTGGTGCGCGGCTTATTGGTGTAGACGCGCGGAATGATGATGAGCTTGTCCTTGACCTCCTCGGCGGTCTTGGCCAGTCGGTTCATGTACTCGAGGACCGAATCCTCGCGGTCGGCAGAGCACGGGCCGATGATGAGCACCTTGCGTGCGTCCTCGCCGGTAAAGACTTTGGCGACCTCGGCGTCAAATGCCTGCTTTTTGGCGGTAAGCTCGGCAGAAAGCGGCATTTCCTCGCGGATCTCCATGGGGATCGGCAGCCTGCGTTTGAATTCCATGGCCATAGGGGCCTCCTCAATCTATAGAAAGAGCAATAAGCGTATTGTCGAGTGTTCGGCATTATCCGCTGTCGCACGCTAAAGTGCAAGCCCTTGCCACCCCGAAACCTGCCAAAAGGGACAGGTTTATTTTGGCAGGTTTTATCTGGGTAAACGTTGGCGCTCACCAGGATGGGATGACGCCGTGAGGGACCCTAAGCCTGCCGCCGATTCCCCGGGGAGTACCCAGTGGGCAAAAAATGCCAAATATGAGTACTGTTGCCAACCTAGTAACATATCCGTCTAGCGAGATAATAGACAAAGTGATAAATATGTTCATTAACGTTAGCAGACAGAAGTCTGCTAACGGGCGTTTTGATTAATTCAAAGGCGTATAGGGGCCGCAAAGAGGTCGTTTGAGGTGGTTTTGGCTGTTACTAAAAAGGTGACAGCACTCATATTTGCCCTTTTGCCCACGGGGTCTGGAAAGCGCCGTCAATGAGGTCTCAGGGAAGGCGTTTCGAGGCTCGAAGGACACAAAACGGGGGCGCAGGTTGTCCTGCGCCCCCGTTCTCGGGCGTCATCATTTCTCTGCGGCCGTATCTACGCCGCCTCGTCGAACTGCGAGTTGTACAGGTCGGCGTAGAAGCCGCCCTGGGCGAGCAACTCGTCGTGCGTGCCCTTCTCGACGATGTCGCCGTCGCGGATCACCAAGATCACGTCGGCGTTGCGGATCGTGGACAGGCGGTGCGCGATGACAAAGCTCGTGCGGCCCTGCATTAGCGCATCCATGGCACGCTGAATAAGCTCCTCGGTACGAGTGTCAACGTTGGAGGTCGCCTCGTCCAAAATCAGCGCCGGACGGTCGGCCAAAATGGCACGGGCGATGGTCACGAGCTGGCGCTGACCCTGCGACAGGTTGGTGCCCTCCTCGTTGATCATAAAGTCGTAACCGCCGGCGAGCGTATGGATAAAGTGGTCGCAGCGTGCGGCGCGTGCGGCGGCCTCGACTTCGGCATCGCTTGCATCGGGGCGTCCGTAGCGGATGTTCTCGCGGATCGTGCCGTTAAACAGCCAGGTATCCTGCAGCACCATGGCAAACTCGCCGCGAAGTGCCGCGCGGTCCCAATCGCGCACATCGACGCCCTCGACACGCAGCGAACCGCCGTCCACATCGTAGAAGCGCTGCAGCAGCTTAATGAGCGTGGTCTTGCCGGCGCCGGTGGGGCCGACGATGGCGATGGTCTGGCCGGGCTGCGCTTCGCAGCTAAAGTCATGGATGATGGTCTTGTCGGGCGTATAGCCAAACTTCACATGGTCAAACTCCACGTGACCGGGGCGCTTCTCGGGGATCTGCGCGTCGGCCTTCTGCTCCTCCTCGGGCGCGGCCAGGAACTCAAAGACGCGCTCGGTGGCAGCGGCCATCGACTGCATCGTGTTGCTCACGTTGCCCAGCTGCTGCACCGGCTGCGTAAAGTTGCGCACGTACTGGATAAAGCTCTGGATGTCGCCGGGCGTGGCATTGCCGGTCAGTGCAAGCTGCGCGCCCACCACGACGACGCCCACGTAACCCATGTTGCCTACCAGGCTCATGAGCGGCATCATCAGGCCCGACAGGAACTGCGAGCGCCAGCCACTAATAAACAGGCGGTCGTTTTGACGGTCGAACTCCTCGATCGAGGCCTCGGCACGGTCGAACACCTGAATGACGTTCTGGCCGGCAAAGTCCTCCTCGATAATGCCGTTGACGGCGCCCAGAACCTGCTGTTGCTCGCGGAAGTACGGCTGCGAGAAGTGAATCATTACGGTCAAGATAATCGCGGCGGCCGGCAGCGTGAGCACGGTGACGCCGGTAAGCGGCAGGCTGATCGAAAGCATCATGACGAGCACGCCGATAATCTGCGTCACCGACGTGATGAGCTGCGTCACGCTCTGGTTGAGCGACTGACCCAGCGTATCGACGTCGTTGGTGATGCGGCTGAGCACATCGCCCTTGCTGTGACCGTTGAAGTAGCTCATCGGCACGACGGCAATCTTGGCGGCGATTTCCTTGCGCATGCGGTAGCAGATCTTTTGCGTGACGCCGGTCATGAGCCAGCCCTGGACCAGGCTGCAGACAGAGCTCGCCAGATACAGGCAGAGCAAAAAGCCGAGCGTCTTGGCGATCCAGTCAAAGTCGACATCGCCGGTACCGTTGACCTTGGCGACCAGGCCTTCGAACAGCTTGGTCGTAACCTGGCCGAGCACCTTGGGTCCCACAATGTTAAAGATGACCGAGCACACGGCAAAGGCGACGGCGGCAAACACGGCAATCTTGTGCTGGCCGATATAGCCGAGCAGCTGCCTCATGGTGCCCTGAAAGTCCTTGGCCTTTTCGCCGCGACGCATGCCGCCCATGCGGCCCATGGGACCACGCTGGCGGGTGGGCTTGGGAATCTGAGTCTTGGTCTCGTCTGCCATTAGCGCTCGCCTCCTTCCATGACGGCTGCAATTTCTTCTTGGGTAAGCCCCAGCTCCTCGGCGGAAAGCTGCGACTGTGCGATCTCCAGGTACGCCGGGCAGCTGCGCAGCAGCTCCTCGTGCGTGCCGGTGCCCACTACGTGGCCGTCGTCGAGCACGATGATCTGGTCGGCGTGCATGATGGTCGCGATGCGCTGGGCCACGACCACGAGCGCGGCGTCGGTAACGTTTTTGGCCAGCTCCTCGCGTAGGCGCGCGTCGGTCTTGTAGTCGAGGGCACTAAACGAGTCATCGAACACCACGACCTCGGGCTTTTTGGCCAACGCGCGGGCGATGGCCAGACGCTGGCGCTGACCACCCGAAACATTGGAGCCGCCCTGGCTGATGGGGGAGTCGTAGCCGCCCTCGCGCTCGGCGATAAAGTCCTCGGCCTGGGCGATGCGTGCCGCCCGGTACATGTCCTCGTCGCTCACCATGTCGCCGGCAAACTTAAGGTTGCTCTCGACGGTGCCCGAGAACAGGCGTCCCTGCTGCGGGATGTAACCAATACGGCGGCGCAGCTCGGAAAGGGTCATGTCGCGCACGTCGATGCCGTCGAGCGAAATGCTGCCGCCCGTGACGTCGTACAGGCGCGGAATCAGCTGCACAAGTGTGGACTTGCCCGAGCCCGTGGAACCAATGATGCCGAGCATCTGACCGGCGTGCGTGGTGAAGTTTACGCCGCTGATGACGTCGGCGCGGGCATCGGGATACTGGAAGCTCACGTCGCGGAAGGTGAGCTCGCCGCGCGGCGCGCTGGCCGCGGGCAGTTTGGGCGAGACGGGGTCGTTGATGCTGGTGGGGCAAGTGATGACCTCTTCCACGCGCTCGGCTGCGACCTCGGCACGGGGCAGGATAACCGAAACCATGGTGAGGATCATAAACGCCATGACGATCTGCATGGTGTAGGAGATAAACGCCATCATGTTGCCGACCTGCATCACGCCGTCGGACACGCCCTGCGCGCCAAACCAGACGATAAGCACGGTGATGCAGTTCATGACGAGCATCATGAGTGGCATCATAAAGCTCATGGCGCGGTTGGTGTAGAGCTGCGTGGTCATCAGGTCGAGTGATGCCTTGTCAAAACGTTCGAGCTCATGCTCCTCGCGGTTGAACGAGCGGATGGGCATAAGGCCGTCGAGCAGCTCACGGGCGGTAAGGTTCACGCGGTCAACAAAGCTCTGCATCTTTTTGAACTTGGGCATGGTGAGGCCCATGAGCACGCCGACGACAGCCGAAACCGCGATGATGGCCACAGCGATGGTCCACTCCAGGCCGGTATGGTTGGCCAGGACGCGCATGACGGCGACGATGCCCATGACGGGAGCCATCAGGCACATGCGGATAAACAGGGTTGCGGCCATCTGAATCTGCTGAATGTCGTTGGTGCAGCGGGTGATGAGCGAGGCCTGGCTAAACTTGCCCACCTCGGCCGGCGAGAAGTGCATAACCTTGTTGAAGGTCTCGCGGCGCAGGTCGCGGGCGATGGAGCAGGCGGTGCGCGAAGCCACGGCGCCGGTCAGGATGGTGGCGACCAGCGACACCAGACACAGACCAAACATCGTGGTCGCCATGCGGCCCAGGTAGGCGTTCTGCACGTCAGCGGGGTCGATGCCCTGTGCCTTGTACTCGTCCTGCACGTAGCTCACGGCGCGCTGGGTGACGATGGAGCCCGACATGGAGCCCATTTTGTCAGCCATATCGTTGGCGCCCTCGACGAGCTTGCCCTGATCGATAAGACCGCCTTCAACGCCTAGGCGCAGGCTCTTCATGGTGATCTTACCGCCGTCGGCGTCGATCTGCTTTTGCATGCTCTGCGCGGCTGCGGCCTTCTGCTGCATCTCGGCGAGCTGCTCGGGCGTCATCGCTGCCATCTGCTCGGGGGTGGGCATGGCCTGAGCGGCGTTGTTGTCTTTCTCGCTGGACGAGCCCATCATGTCGCCCATGGAGTTGGCGTCAATGCCCTGGTTGAGCGAAAGGACGACAGTTTCGGGCAGGCTCATAATGTCGGCAATCTTGCCTCCATCGGCACGCTCTTCCTCGGTACCCTTATACGTTCGAATGCCATTTTTGTCAGCCTTGCTAAACACGGCCTCCACAGCTTTGGCGTCCTTGGTGCTCATAAAGAGTTCAAGGTCGTCGAGCGATTCGGCGCGAATGGTGTCGGGCACGGGCGAGGCGATGCCGCCTTGCTGCACGCCCACGTCGACGATGTCGCTCATATAGGTAGGCAGTGCCAGATCGGCGTTGCAGCTGATTACGATAAGTACGATAGCTGCGAACAGTGCCAGGACATGCTTTTTAAAGAGCTTGAGAATCCTCACTCGGCATCTCTCCTTTCTTGATTGCGGTCGATAATTTCGTTGGCACGTCTAAGAAGGCGCACCATCTCTTGGGTATCTGTTTCGCCGAGCTGCTCGAGGAAAGCCGCGGTGCGGTCCTCGAATTCCCGGCGTTTGATTTCGAGATCCTGGAATCCCTTGTCGGTCACTATGACGTGTACGCGACGACGGTCAGTCTTTGAGTGCTCGCGCTCGACCCAGCCCTTGGCCTCGAGGGCGCGTAGGATATTGGCGATGCGGGCACTCGAGACCCAGGCGCGATCAGCGAGTTCGCTCGGCGTGAGCGAACCGCCGGCGAGTATGAGGGCGCGCATGACGGCCATCTCGCCGCCGAGGGCTTTGTCCGCAAAACGCGAAATGCACTGATGCATGCTGCCGAACTCGGAAAGGAGCTGACGCCCAAGTTCACGGAAATCGGTATCTTCCACCGAAAACCCCTAACACTAGAAACTATTTTCGGTGAAAGATGATACCCTTGCACGCGTACCCTATGCGGTAGATTTTGGGATATGTCTAGAAAACTACCTTTAGGCGACCTCCGTACACCGTCGGTGCCAGCAAAGTTAGGGGCAGATCGTTAGGCATGCCCTAAAGCCTACTCAGAGGCACTTTACCCTGCTAAAGCTGGCATAACAGCTAGAGTGAACGTCGTACAAAGGCAAGCAAAAATACCAAACAAATCGGTGAACGGTAGTTGTTCACGCTCTCATTTCCTGCGGGTTTGTAAAAAACGCCCTTATGATATAAAAAAAGAAACATATAACAGCCCAGATGGAGAGGGTCGCTATGTTATCCTTCTCAAACGGGTGAAATCTTGGGTTTTGGGTTGTAGTTCCAAGGTGGACAAACGTTTTTCCTGCACCAACGTGTGGTGAAGAACGGAAGAAGCCGGTAGTGCAAGCCGAACATTCAAGAATTCAATAAGCAGCGGTGTGAGAGAGCGCCGCATTACACGTAACTAGGAGCGTGGTTACACAATGCAGGAGGCATGGGAAGGCTTCAAGGAAGGTATCTGGACGGGAGAGGTTGACGTCCGAGACTTCATCCAGAAGAACTACACCCCCTACGAGGGCGATGAGTCGTTCCTCGTAGGTCCGACCGAGCGTACCAAGGAGCTGTGGGGCGAGGTTCTCGACCTGCTGCTTAAGGAGCGCGAGCAGGGTGGTGTCCTCGATATGGACACCAAGACCGTCACGGGTATCGTGAGCCACCCCGCTGGCTACATCGATAATGCCCATCGCGACAAGGAGACCATTGTTGGCCTCCAGACCGACAAGCCGCTCAAGCGCGCTCTGCACGTCAACGGTGGTATCCGCATCGCTTGCCAGGCTGCCAGCCAGCACGGCTACAAGGTCGACGAGAACGTTGTCGAGCGCTACACCTTCGAGCGTAAGACCCACAACGCTGGCGTCTTCGATGTTTACACTCCCGAGATGCGTGCTTGCCGCTCGGCTCACATCATCACCGGTCTGCCCGATGGCTATGGCCGCGGCCGCATCATCGGCGACTACCGTCGTGTTGCCCTGTACGGCGTCGACTACCTGATCAAGGACAAGGAGGCCCAGAAGGCTTCCACCCCGACGGTCATGACCGCCGACAACATCCGCGACCGCGAGGAGCTGCAGGAGCAGATCCGCGCCCTCGGCGAGCTCAAGATGATGGCCGAGACCTATGGTTTCGATATTTCCAACCCTGCTACCAACACGCAGGAGGCCATCCAGTGGATGTACTTCGCCTACCTTGCTGCCGTCAAGGAGCAGAACGGCGCCGCTATGTCCATCGGCCGTACCTCTACGTTCATCGACATCTACGCTGAGCGCGACCTTGCCAACGGTACCTTCACCGAGGAGCAGATCCAGGAGTTCGTGGATCACTTCATCATGAAGCTCCGCATGGTCAAGTTTGCCCGTACCCCCGAGTACCAGGCCCTGTTCACCGGCGATCCGCAGTGGGTCACCGAGTCCATCGGCGGCATGGGTGTCGACGGCCGTACGCTCGTTACCAAGATGAGCTACCGCTACCTGCACACGCTCGAGAACATGGGCACCAGCCCCGAGCCCAACATGACCGTTCTGTGGTCGACCCGTCTGCCCGAGAACTTCAAGAAGTTCTGCGCCAAGACTTCTGTCGCCAGCTCCTCGATCCAGTACGAGAACGACGACCTCATGCGCGTCTATCACGGCGACGACTACGGTATTGCCTGCTGCGTGTCCTCCATGCGCATTGGCAAGGAGATGCAGTTCTTCGGCGCCCGCGCCAACCTGGCCAAGTGCCTGCTGTACGCACTCAACGGCGGTGTTGACGAGGTCTCCAAGAAGCAGGTCGGCCCCAAGTACCGCGCCGTCGAGGGCGATACGCTCGATTACGACGACGTTGTGGCCAAGTACAACGACATGATGAAGTGGCTTGCTGGCGTGTACGTCAACTCGCTGAACATCATTCACTACATGCACGACAAGTACTGCTACGAGCGCATCCAGATGGCTCTGCACGACAAGCACGTGCACCGCTGGTTCGCTACGGGCATCGCTGGCCTTTCCGTCGTGGCTGACTCCCTGTCCGCCATCAAGTACGCCAAGGTCCACCCCGTCCGTGATGAGAACGGCATCATCGTCGACTTCGAGACCGAGGGCGAGTTCCCCAAGTACGGTAACGACGACGACCGCGTCGACCAGATCGCTCACGACGTTGTGCACCAGTTCATGGAGTACATCCGCATGAACGACACCTATCGCAACTCCGTGCCCACGACCTCGGTTCTGACCATTACCTCCAATGTCGTGTACGGTAAGAAGACCGGCTCCACGCCCGACGGCCGCAAGGCTGGCCAGCCGTTCGCCCCGGGTGCTAACCCCATGCACAAGCGCGATAGCCACGGCGCCATCGCTTCGCTGTCTTCGGTTTCCAAGCTCCCGTTCCGCGATGCTCAGGACGGCATCTCCAACACCTTCTCCATCATCCCGAGTGCGCTCGGCAAGGAGGATCAGGTGTTCTTTGGCGATATCGACCTTGATCAGCTGGGCGAGTAACTATTGTTAGTGCTATACTAACAATAACGATTACTGATTAGTGCGCCGGTTTCGGCCGGCGCCTATCGATCGAAGGAGACACATTATGAAGGTTTCTGAAGTTTCCGAGACTCAGGCCGATAACCTGGTCCACATGCTCGACGCTTACGCCGAGAAGGGTGGCCACCACCTGAACATCAACGTCTTCAACCGTGAGACGCTGCTCGACGCTCAGGCTCACCCCGAGAAGTATCCGCAGCTGACCATCCGCGTTTCCGGCTACGCCGTGAACTTCCACACGCTCACCAAGGAGCAGCAGGACGAGGTCATTGCGCGTACCTTCCACAACAAGTTCTAAAGGGACTCAACTCCCACCGGAGACCCGGTAAGGCCTACGCACTTTGCCTCTCAAACGTCCTCGCCGCTTCGCGGCTGCGGAATGTTTGCGAGGCAAAGTGCTCCTGGCCTTGCCGGGTCTCCTGCGTTGTCGTCCTTTAGGGAACCACGCTAAATTAAATTGGTGTCCTCGGACATGCAAAGGGCTCCGCTGCGCGCTTCGCGCTGCGGGGCCTCTTTGCGGAATGTTTTGGGAGGTAGCCCAAACAGTCCCGGCGGGGGTCCTGTGTAGTCACCCTTTAGGCGGAACTCTCCTAATTATTTGGATGAGTCGTTTACTTACTTGTGCTGTTACCGTCTTCCCGCTGTTGTTGGGGTATGCTTTGTTCGTATGTAAACGTATGACATGTTGATAGGGGAGGGTGCTATGGCTCGCGAGGGCACTCGTTCTAAGGATTCTGCTAAGCCTGGCATCAAGGAAGTTGCAGCGGTGGCGGGGGTTTCGCCTACTACGGTATCTCGCGTGCTTAATAACCGCGATTATATTAGCCAAGAGACCCGCGATAAGGTCCATGCCGCGATGGAGCGCATCAACTATACGCCCAACGATATCGCCCGTGCCATGCTCAACGGTCGCCTGAATCTTATCGGTATGATCGTTCCCTTTGTGAGCAGCCCGTTCCATGCTCAGGTTGTGCAGGCGGTCGAGCGCACGTTAGCGGAAAACGGCTTTAAGATGTTGCTGTGCAACAGCGTCAATCGACCCGATCTTGAGCGTTCCTATATTGACATGCTCCGCCGCAATATGGTCGACGGCGTCATCGTCAACTCCCTCAATATCGGTGCCGAGGCATATGCCGAGATGGGCTTGAGCCTGGTTGGCATCGACTGCGATCTTGGCGAGGGCTCTGTCCAGATTGCAAGTGACAGCTATGGCATTGGCGAGCTCGCCACGCGCTGTCTGATTGATGACGGCTGCAGGCGTATCCTGTGCCTGCGCAGCAATAGCCGCATGCGCATGCCTGCCAATAAGCGTACCGATGCCTACCTCGATGTTGTTGAGCAGGCCGGCTTGTCCGCGCTTGTCCGTGAGGTTGAGTTCGTTAAGCCCGACGACGAAAAGGGCGCGGTCGTTGCGAAGATCCTCGATGAGAACCCCGATATTGACGGCATCTTTGCGGGAGACGATACGATGGCGGCCATCTGTCTCAACGCGATGAAGCAGCGCGGCTTGAGCGCTCCAGACGATATTAAGGTCGTGGGCGCGGATGGTGCCCGCCGAACTATGACGTTTATGCCTGACTTAACAACCGTACGTCAAGATATCGATCGCATCGGAGAGCTCGCGGCGCAATCCATCATCGCTCTTATTAACGGCGATAATCCCGAATCGAATATCAAGCTCCCCGTTGAACTCATTGAGGGCAAAACCGCGTAGTTCATCCCGTGCCAAAAGAATTCCTCAAACGCCTCTGATGACCGTTCACCGGCATATGTCAACCGTTTGCCGACGACTGGAACTGCGAAAAGACGTATTGGTGTGAAAACGTTTGACATATGAAAACGATTGACATATCTTGCCATTGTACCGAGTTAGTATGTCGTGGAAAGGAAGTCTCGGATGCACAAGGTGTATTACCAGCCTGAGGGAATTTGGGTAGGCGACATCATGCCGTACGGCGAGGACGGCACGTTCTATCTCTATCATCAGCGTGACACGCGTAACCCCGAACCTTTCGGAGAGCCGTTTGGCTGGGCACTCGCTACGACCAAGGATTTCGTCAACTACAAGGACTTTGGCGAGAGCCTTGAGCGCGGCGGCGACGAGGAAGTCGACCAGTACATTTATGCCGGAACGGTGTTTAAGGTGGGCGACAAGTACCATGCGCTCTACACTGGTTGCAATCGCGATAAGGTCCGCGCACGTTTGATGAAGCAGGTTCTTCTTCACGCAACGAGCGACGACGCCGTCAAGTGGGAGAAGAACATCGCCGAGACGCTGCTTCCGCCCCAGGAGGGTTACGATGACCGCAACTGGCGCGATCCCTTTGTGCTTTGGGATGAGGAGAACGAAGAGTACATGCTCATCCTCGGCACGCGTGTGGGCGAGGACAAGCGTCTGATGACCGGCCGCCTGGTCAAGTTCACCTCCAAGGATCTGACCAACTGGGAGTTCCAGGGCGACTGGTGGAACCCGGGCCTGTACACCATGTTTGAGATGCCTGATCTCTTTAAGATGGGCGACTGGTGGTACCTCGTCTTTTCCGAGTACAGCGACGGCAACAAGACCCGTTACCGCATGTCCAAGTCCATCAACGGTCCTTGGATTACCCCCGCTGACGACTCCTTCGACGGCCGCGCGTACTACGCCGCTCGCACCGCATTCGATGGCGAGCGTCGCGTTCTCTTTGGTTGGGTTCCTACGCGTGACGAGGGCGGCGACCCCAGCTCTTACCTATGGGGTGGCACCTTTATGCCCCTCGAGATCGTTCAGCGTGCCGACGGAACGCTCGGCACCAAGCTCCCCGACAGCATGCTTGGCGCCTTTGGCGAGGCTAAGGCAGTCGAGACCTTTGAGCTTTCCTGCGAGTCGGGCAAGGTCGAGCAGGTGCTCGCCGCGGATGCCGGCTCCACCTACTTGCTCGATGCCGACATTGAGCTCGGCGGTAACGCTGCCGGCTTCTCGGTCAAGTTCGCCGAGGACGCCGAGACCGGTCTTGCCTATGAGTTCCGCGCCAACCTGCGCGAGGGCAAGCTCGAGTTCACGCCGGCTCCCCAGTACCCGTGGTTCCAGGTCAACAACATGGGCCTCGAGCGTCCGTTGTTCTTTAAGGGCGAGGGCACTCACCATGTGCGTCTGGTCGTCGACGACGACATCGCGACCATCTTTGTCGATGATGTTGCGCTCAACGCTCGCTTCTGCAACAAGCAGGGCCAGGGTGTGGCGCTTACCGTCACCGACGGTGCGCTCAAGTGCGCAAACGCAACGATTGCGTCTCTGTAGCGGCAACGAACCGTTTTATGATTTAGAAAAGGAATGGAGAGGAACATGGACTACAAGGCAGTGTCCCAGCAAGTCGTCGACAACGTCGGCGGACTGGAGAACATCGAGGGCGCCACGCATTGCGTGACCCGTCTGCGTCTGGTGCTCAAGGATACGAGCAAATACAACAAGGCCGAGCTCGAGAACATCGATGGCGTCAAGGGCGTGCTGTACAACAGCGGCCAGCTCATGATTATCTTCGGTACCGGTACCGTCAACAAGGTTTACGATGAGTTTATGGCTCTGACGGGCGTTAAGGAGATCAGTGCTTCCGAGGTCAAGGGCGCTGAGGCGGACAAGAAGGGCAAGTTCTTCTCGGTCCTCAAGGTAT
The DNA here is from genome assembly GCA_958347015.1 of uncultured Collinsella sp. Lineage (GTDB taxonomy): Bacteria > Actinomycetota > Coriobacteriia > Coriobacteriales > Coriobacteriaceae > Collinsella. The sequence goes on from CATVTV010000030.1 coordinate 12,625, forward strand.
TCTCGGACATCTTTATCCCCATCATTCCCGCCTTCGTCGGCGCTGCAATCATCATCGGCCTTAAGTCGCTGATCGTTGCCAACGGCCTCTTTGGCATGGAAGGCAGCCTCGCCGATCACAGCGAGTTCCTCAAGAACCTCGCAAGCTTCTTTGCCATTATCGCCACCACGTTCGACTACCTGCCTGTCCTGGTTATGTACAGCGCGGTCAAGCGTTTTGGCGGTAACCCGATCCTGGGCATCCTCGTCGGTATCGTCATGGTTCACCCGAGCCTTATGAACCGCAACACGTTCGTTATGGACCCGACGGGTGCTGAGTACTGGAACTTCGGTCCGCTATCCATTCCCATGGTTGCTTTCCAGGGCGGCGTATTCCCTGCAATCCTGACTGCCTGGTTTATGGCCAAGGTCGAAAAGATTGCCCAGAAGTACATCCCCGAGGTCGTTTCGTTCGTCTTTGTCCCGACCGTTACCCTGATTCTTGCTAACGTCGCCCTGTTCACCGTGTTCGGCCCGCTCGGCAACCTGATCGGTGACGTCCTCGCCGGCGTAATCGATATCCTGTACAACAGGATGGGCGTCTTTGGTGCCTTTGTCTTCGCCGCGTTCCTGCAGCCGCTCGTCGTTACCGGTACGCATCAGTTCATCCAGGGTATCGAGGCAAACCTTGTTGCCACGACTGGCTTCAACTACATCCAGGCCATCTGGTCGGTTTCCATCATCGCCCAGGGCGGCGGCGCCATCGGTATGTACCTCATTCACAAGAAGCACTCCAAAGAGCGCAACATCTGCATGTCGTCCTTTATCCCGACGCTGGTCGGAATCTCCGAGCCCGCTATCTTTGCTGCAAACATGCGCTATTCGATCATTCCGTTCATCTGCGCATGCATCGGTGCAGGCTGCGGCGGTGCCTTCGTCAAGCTCTTTGAGGTGCGCGCTATCGGTCAGGGTCTGACCGGCGTGCTTGGCCTGCTCATCGTCACGCCCGAGACCCTCGTGTGGTATGTGGCTGGCAATCTCATCGCCTTTATCGTGCCGATCGTCTTGATCTTTGCCTACAACAAGGCAAAGGGCGTGCCGACCACCGATGAAGAGGGCGCTGGCGCTGGCTTCGACGTTAGCTTCTAGTTGAGCCGTTCAGTGTAATCTGAGGATAAGTCCATTTGAGGAAGGGCGTTCGACTCGTGTGAGTCGAGCGTCCTTCCCCATAGACGAGAAAGTCAACGGCGATGTTAAATCAAAAAAACAAGGTGACACGCGCGGACTATGAGCAGTGGCGTGCCGGACAGGATGAGACGGCTGGTCGCATCGCGTCCGACCCCGATAGGCTCCTGTTCCATGTGGAGCCTGAGCTTGGCTGGCTCAACGACCCCAACGGTTTGGTTCAGATTGGTGATACGTATCACATCTATCATCAATACGATCCGTTCGATGCTGCGCATGGCGGTCCAGTGCTTTGGAACCATCTGACGACAAAGGATTTTGTGACGTACGAGAATCATGGCCCCGCGCTGTTCCCCGATTCCGATTTGGATTCGAACGGAGCGTATTCTGGTTCTGCCTTTGTACGCGATGGCAAGATTCACTATTTCTATACCGGCAACGTCAAGCATTTTGACCGCGATGATTACGACTACGTGTTGACGGGCCGTGAGCAAAACCAGATTCATATGGTTGCCGAGAATCCCGACGAATTGGGCGAGAAGTGCATAGCTGTTGGACCGGTCGATTACCCCGACGATATCGGTACGCACGTGCGCGACCCCAAGATCCTTGAGCACGATGGTATCTACTACATGGTTCTGGGTGCTCGTACGAAAGACGACCGTGGCTGCGTGCTTGTCTATACCTCGCGCAATCTTGAGGACTGGAGCTATGCGACGCGCATTGAGTTGGGCGAGAAGTTTGGCTTTATGTGGGAGTGCCCCGATCTGTTTGAGCTCGATGGCGAGCTTATTCTCGTTTGCTGTCCGCAGGGCGTGCCCGCCGATGGTTGGCGTTACCACAATCCGCATCAATGCGTGTGGTTCTCCATCGAGGCCGATTGGGAGGCGCCGAGCTTTAAGATCGCCGGGCAGGGCATGCCCCCGATGGTCGATGCCGGTTTTGATTTCTACGCACCGCAGTCCTTTGAGGATGCTGCGGGTCGGCGTTTGATGATCGGATGGTCGGGCTGCCCCGATGCGACGGCAGAAAGCCCGACGGTGGCACGCGGGTGGCAGTGCGCGTTGACAGTGCCGAGAGAGCTGAACATGCGCGATGGTAAGCTCTGTCAGCAGCCGGCGCACGAGATTGAGGGGATGCGCGGCGACTGCGTTCGCGCGACAGGCGGTGAAACCGTTGAGGAGCCGGGCCGCCTGTTTGATCTTGTGGTTTCCTGTGAGGGCGCCCAGGTGATCGAGCTCGAAATCCGCAAGGGTGTCTTTGTGCGTTATACGGACGGGATGCTTACCCTCGATATGGGTGACGAAGGCTATGGGCGCGACCAGAGGTCGATTGAGCTCGGCGAGCTTCGCGACCTACGCGTGCTTTCGGACACTACGATGGTCGAGATTTTTGCAAATGGCGGCGAGGCGGCACTTACGAGCCGTACCTATTCGCCGGCGGTTCCGGCGATGGAGCTGCACGCCGAGGGTGCGGCATCGATGAATTTCTACCGCCTCGTGCATTAACCGTGCGTGGAGCACGATTGGATTTGCTGGACGGAATGTGTCGCAGTTGTCGCGGCCAACTACCGCTTACCGCATATAGCGACCGTTTGCGGAATAAGTAACCCTCCTTAATAAACCGTATGGAATCCTAGATAAGCACGGAGTTTTCCAGGGAGACGCTGTCCTTTGTTGTGTGCAAGGGGCGGCGTCTCTTTGGCGCTTGGACGCCGTTGTGCAACAGTGCGGCGGCGCGTGCCATGTATTGAAAAACCAACGTAGAGATGGGTCGTGATAATAATGGGCAAGTACGTAATCGTGGTTGAGTCTGGGTCGGATGTGACGCCGGAGCTCTGCGAACGCTACGGTATCGTGCGCGTGCCTATGCATGTCACGATTGGTGACGAGACCGTCGAGGACGGCTCGATCGATCCGCTCGAGATTTATTCGCGCTGCAACGAGTTTGGCGTAATGCCCAAGACCAGTGGCTGTGCGCCTGCGGATTTTGCTCACGTGTACGACCGCATTCACGCTGAGCAGCCTGACGCGACCATTTTGCATCTCGCGTATTCCGAGGCCACGACCTGCTCGCATCAGTCCTCCAAGATTGCGGCTAAGGGCCGCGACTACGTGTTCTCCATGGACACGCGTTTTGTCTCGGTGGGTCAGTCGCTCATTGTCGTCGAGACCGCCAAATACATCGAGGCTCACCCCGATGCCACCGTCGACGAGATCTTTGCATTTACGAATTCCGTCATGGACCGTGTGCTGCTGGGCTTTGTTCCTACCGACCTAGCCTTCCTTAAGGCGGGAGGTCGTCTGTCCAACGTGGCATTCCTTGGCGCCCACCTGCTCAAGATTAAGCCCTGCATTGAGGTAACGGGCGGTAAGTTCGTGGCAACCAAGAAGTTCCGCGGCTCTATGCTCAAGTGCGCCCGCGCCTTTATTGACCACATGGTTGCGAAGGGCGAGATCGACTACTCGCACATTGGCCTGGCGTATTCGGTGGGCCTTTCCCAGGAGCTGCGCGACGACATGGAGGTCTATGCGCATGACCTGGGCTTTAAGGATATTACCTGGACTCAGGTTGGCGGCGTCATCTCGAGCCATTGCGGCCCGACCGCCTTCGGCGCGGTGCTCACGCTCAAGGCGTAAAGCCTGGCGTCTATCGATTTCTATTGCCTTGACGGCGGGCGGGTTGCGACAACCTTCCCGTCGCTTTTGCATGGGGCCAAATAGGACAATCCAATTGACCGCTAAACCGTTTCGCCATCAAGCATATAGGCTAGAATGACTCTGGCATTTATGTAGCTAAAACCAATGAGAGGCAAGGTAGCGGGAATGGCTGAGATGACGCTTGAGGGTGTGGACGCTCGTCCTGAGGACTCTGCGTTTGTCCTGGGCCGCGTGCATTCGATTGAGACGATGGGAACGGTCGATGGACCCGGCATCCGCTTTGTGGTGTTTGTTCAGGGCTGCCCCATGCGCTGTGCGTATTGCCACAACCCCGATACCTGGTCGGTTAACGGCGGCACCATGGTGACCGTCGAGCACCTGATGGACGAGTTCCAGAGCAACCATGAGTTTTACCGCAGCGGTGGTATTACGGTATCCGGCGGCGAGCCGCTCCTGCAGCCTGAGTTTTTGGCCGACCTGTTCCGCGCCATGCACAACAACCCCGATGGTCGAGTGCACACCTGCTTGGATAGCTGCGGCTATGCGTTCGACCCCGCGCATCCCGAGAAGTTCGATGCCGTACTCAACGAGACCGATATGGTGCTGCTCGACATTAAACACGCCGATCCCGTCGAGCATAAAAAGCTGACCGGTTGCGATCCCGCACGCATTCTGGCGTTTGGTGATGAGCTTGCGCGCCGCAAGATTAAGGTCGTTATCCGTCACGTGGTGGTGCCGGGCATTACCGATACGGTTGAGGAGTGCGAGAAGCTCGGTCGTCTGATCGCTCCATGGCACAACGTGGTGGGCCTGGAAATGCTGCCGTATCACACGATGGGCGTTGTCAAGTATGAGCAGCTGGGCATTCCCTATAAGCTCGAGGGCGTTCCACAGATGGATACCGCGCGCATGCCCGAGCTGCGCAACGCTGTCATGACGGGCATGAAAAAGCGCCGCGCGGAACTCAAAAACGCCATCGGCTAGCGTTCCATTTTCGCCCCCAAGGGCACTCATTGGGGACAGACTTAAATGAGTGCCCCCGGGCACCTAGTTGATTGCTAAAGAGCCCCGTCAAGTTGCGGTGGAATAGTTCTTGTGTATCGGCTTATGCCGCCCAAACAGGAACTATTTCACCGCAAGTGCAATTTGGGTAGAGATGCGCAACAGAACCGCGCCATTTGGATAAATACGCTTGTGGTTTCTTTAAAGACACCTTAAACGCTGCTGAATATCTTTGGAAAGAAATGCCTGCTCGGTATTATGCTGCTCGTATATAAACGGTAGCAGTCAGGAGACCACGTGCGAAACAACGCATCGCGGAGCGAGTATGTGCCGCAGCATGGCAGCAGATATGAGACGAAGGGCACGCCTTCGCGTGGCCTCGCTGACGTTCGCATCCGCGTGACGAAGATTGCCGCCGTTGGGATGCTAACGTTGGCGGTTATTATCCTCGGAATTACCGCCAAAACCTACGCGTCGGAGCGAATGGCACACTCAGATGCGTCAACGGTACAGACGCAAAACAAAAAGGTCTCTGAATCTAAAGCTACCGCAAGTCAAACCCTGTCGACAGCGAGCCTTAAGACGAGGCTTTCGAAGGCGGACTTTAACGATATTCCCTCAGGCGATACCGTGCAGACCTTCTCATTGGTTGATGACCAGATCCCCGCCCTGGAGGGTGGGAGCCTCGCCGCGCTCCAAGATGCCCTTGATCAGGCCCAGGAATTGGGCGATGTGGGCGTGGTGTTTTACGATTTGTCGAGCGGCAAGGGCGTGACGTATAACGCCGATATCGAGGTTTACGGCGCGAGTAGCTACAAGGCACTCTATGCGTTGTACATCTGCGAATCTCTGGTCGAGACGGCCAGGTCTCACTCGATGATACCCTGGGCACCTATGGTGGCTATAGCATGGGCTGGCAGACGGTGCGCGACCTAATCGAGGCCGCGGTCGTTAATTCGGATAACGACTCGTTTATCGCGTTACGCGCGGCGTTTGACCATGCCGGTTACGAGGATTGGATTGTCAGTCTTGGCATCGATTACGATACCGCGCTCGATCCGATGAGTGATTTTCCCACTTATTGCCCGCGCACCTCGGCCAAGTTGTGGCGCGAGATGAGCGAGTATTTGAGCTGTGGCAGTGAGGCCTCCCAGTGGTTATCTGAACTGCTGTCATCAACATCGTGCTCATTTATCCGTGATGGGATTGCCGATGAGCAGGTTTTGGTGCGCAACAAGGCAGGCTGGATTAGCGAGGATGGTTGCTATTCGACATGCGATGCGGGCCTTATCGACATCGATGGCCGTACCTATGTCATGAGCATCATGACATCGATGCCATGGAGCGATCGCTCGAGTGAGCTGGTGGCTGCGATTGCAAAGGCTCTGTTTGATACGCGAGCTGCGCTGGCCTAGCGTGTTCGTTTGGCGTTGGCAAACAAAATGCTGGTACCATACCGTGGTTGAGAATTTCGTATAGGTTTGGGGAATGGCATGGCTACCATCGCGATTATCGGCGCACTCGAAAAAGAGATCATGCAGATTAAGGAAGAGCTGAGTAACGTTTGCGAGGCACAGGAGGCAGGCTTGACCGTTGTGAGCGGTAAGCTCGACGGCCTGTCGATTGTCGCCACGACGGCGGGTATGGGCACGGTAAACGCTGCCGCCGCAACACAGCACCTCATTAGCAAGTATGCTCCACAGGCAGTTGTGCTTTCGGGTATCGCGGGCGGTTTGAACCCCAAGCTCCATATCGACGACGTGGTCATCGGCAAATGCCTGCGCTATCTGGATACCGATACCGCGCTTATCGCCGAGTCTGCACCGGGGCTCGAGGAGTTTGGCTCGACGCCTGCGCTGGTCGATATTGCTGCCGATGTGCTTGCTGAGCGTGGGTTTGTTGATGCTTCGACAAATGCAGCCGCTTCGAACGAGGGAGCCAAACAATTCCTGGTCGGCACGATTGCCACGGGTAACCGCTTTGTGACGGGCGCCGCCATGCGCAATGACGCTATCGAGGCGACGCATGCCGATTGCGTCGGCATGGAGGGCGCGGCAATTGCCCATATCGCAACCAAAAATGGTGTCGATTGCCTGGTGCTGCGCGCTATCAGCGATAATTGTGACGAGGCGTACGATGCGATTTGCGACCGCGAGTTCGACCTGTTCGAGTATGCCCGTACCGCGAGTGGCATTACGCTCGATATCGTTCGCCGTATCGCTGCTATCTATTAGCGTGCTTTTTTGTAAGAACCTACGACCAAGGAGTGTCCATGGCCGATTCTATTAACTACCAGCTTGCCAAGTTCGTTGCCAGCTATGGCAAGGTTTCGCAGATTCCCGAGTCCACCTGCCCCGAGGTGAGCTTCGTCGGCCGCTCCAACGTGGGCAAGTCGTCGATCATGAACAAGCTTTTTGGCCGCAAGAACCTCGTCAAGGTTTCGAGCACGCCGGGTAAGACGAGCAACATCAACTTCTTCGAGGCCGACGACGTGCACTTTGTCGACCTGCCGGGCTATGGTTTTGCCCGTCGTTCCAAGGCCGAGCGTGACCGTTGGGCAGAACTTATCGGCGACTTCTTCGACTCGGAGCGCAGCTTTAACCTGGTCGTGTCGCTGGTGGACATTCGCCACGATCCCAGTAAGCTCGACCATGACATGATCGACTACCTGCAGGGCAACGAGTTCAACTTTATCGTCTGCCTCACCAAGGCCGACAAGCTCAGCCGCACCCAGCAGGCCCGCCAGGCAGCAGCCATCAAAAAGCAACTCAACGTCCCGGCCGAGAACGTAATCATTACAAGCTCCCAAACCGGCACCGGCATCGACGAACTCAAAAAGCGCATCGCCGAGGCCTGCCTCTAATAAGCGCCCCTATCAATAAAAGGCAGGCTATCAGCCCGGCGACTTTCCAGAGCGTAGGTCTCTGTAGCCGCCGCCAGCGAAGCTAACGTAGGGGAGGCCAGGGGCTTTGCCCCCAAATCTTTCCGCAGGACGGCAGGACCCCCGCCGCACGAAGTGCGCAGCGGGGGTCCTGCCATGTCCGAGGACGATTTGGGGGCAAAGCCCCTGGCCTCCCCGGCGAGTATACGGGACGGCGACTACAGGTATTCGATCTGGGCGCCTTCCGTGTCGCACGTCAGAATATGCGTGTCGCACTTAGGGAACTGTTCGCGCAGCTTGACCTGCAGGAACTTTGCCACGATGGTGTCGTCAGTCACGGCCATGAGAGTCGAGCCGGAGCCACTGATCCAGATGGTCTTAGCGCCGCCGTTAAGGCAGGTGTCGCGCACTGCGTTGTAGTCGGGGATGAGGCGGCGGCGATAGGGCTCCTGGATGCGGTCGTCGTTGGCGGCGGCAATCAGGTCAAGGTCGCCGGTCTCCAGGCCGCGCGTCATGCCCGCGATGCGGCCCATCTGCCACACGGCGGTGGAGAGCGGAATCTCCTGTGGCACGACCTTGCGCGCCTCACTCGTGTGCACCTCGTAAGGTGGAATCACGGTAATAAAACGCAAGCGATCGCTCACCTCGTAGCGCAGACACTGGGGGAGCGAATCGGTCGGCGTAAAGGAGCAGACGGCGCCGCCCAGGATAGCGGGGGCGACGTTATCGGGATGGCCCTCGACCTCGGTGGCAATGCGGACGAGCTCGGCGCGGTCGACGGTGTGGCCCGTCAGCGCGGCGGCCGCCATGATGCCAGCGACGACGCAGGTGGAGCTGGAACCCAGGCCGCGGGCGACGGGCACATCAGTTTGAATGTCGATGGCAACGGGGAAAGCCGACTCGCCCCATGCGGCCAGTGCATCCACAAAGCTCACGTAGACCAGGTTATTCTCGTTTTGGAACTCCTCGGGGCAGCCCGTGATGGTGAGCTTGTCGGCGCGCTCGAAGGTGAAGTGCGAGTAGAGGCTGACGGCCATGCCGAGGGTATCGTAGCCAATGCCTAGGTTGGCGCTGGTTGCTGGGACGGTGATTTTGATCATGTGGGTCCTCCTGGGCGGGTCTGGCCGTTTAGTTCGCTGCTCGGGCAGTCCTGGCTCGCTCGGAAAGCACATTAAGTGCTTTCCGGCTCGTGCGGAACTCGCGACGAACTAAACGGCCAGACCCGCTCGCATGCTCGTCATCATCCCGAAAGCTAAATAAAAAGAAGGTGCGCCGGCTTTCGCCGGCGCCTTATAAGGGGTTTAGTTGGTAGCCATCTTTTTTGCTGCGGACTCGACGTAGCTTGCCATCTCATCGACGTCGCAGACGTCTTCGAAGCGGACGGGCTTGGATTCGAGTTCGGCGAGCTGGGTCGGGGCGACCGTGTTGGTGGCCTGCTCGAGCACACGCATAGCCTCAAAATCATCCTCGGGAACGTCGAGGCCCAGGGCGTCGCAGCAGGCGCGCGGGAACTTGTAGGGGCTTGCGGTCGAAAGCAGCACGCGGGCCTTGGCACCCTCGGCGGGAGCGACTTTTTCAAAGACGTGATAGCCGCAAGCGGTGTGCGGGTCGATCACGTAGCCGTTCGCATCCCAGCAGCTCTTGATGGCAGTGCGGACCTCGTCCTCGCTGGCCCAACCGCAGCCAAAGACGCTCTGAATCTTTGCCAGCAGGTCGGCGGGAACCTCGTAGCGACCAGTCTGTGCCAGCTGCTCCATAAGGCCGGCAACGAGCTCGCAGTCGCCGTTGGACAGGAAGTACAGCATGCGCTCCAGGTTGGAGCTGATGAGGATGTCCATCGACGGCGAGATGGTCGTGAAGAACGGGCGGTTGCGGTCGTAGACGCCGGTAGTCAGGAAGTCAGCCAGCACGTTGTTCTTGTCGCTCGCCACGACGAGCTTGGCGACGGGCAGACCCATGCGCTTGGCATAGTAGCCGGCCAAAATATCGCCAAAGTTGCCGGTCGGTACGCAGAACTCCACGGCGTCGCCGGCCTCGATGGCGCCGGCGCGCAACAGCTGCGCATAGGCGGCAAAGTAGTAGACGACCTGCGGTACCAGACGGCCGACGTTGATGGAGTTGGCGCTCGAAAGCACCGTGCCGGCGGCCTCCAGACGCTCGGCAAGCTCCTTATCGGCAAAGATGCGCTTGACGGCGCTCTGAGCGTCGTCAAAGTTGCCGCGGATGCCGCAGACGGCGACGTTGTCGCCCTCCTGCGTGGACATCTGCAGGTTCTGGACGCGGCTGACCTTGCCCTCGGGATAAAAGACGGTGATGCCCGTGCCCGGAGCGTCGGCAAAACCGGCGAGCGCGGCCTTGCCCGTGTCGCCCGACGTGGCGGTGACGATCATGATGCGCTCAGCGCCGCCGTCCCTGGCGGAAGTGCGGGCCATCAGACGGGGGAGCATCTGCAGGGCGACGTCCTTAAAGGCGCTCGTGGGGCCGCCAAAGAGCTCCATCACATAGGTCTGAGGGGCGTCGGCGCCCGGCGCAGCGTCGAGTTTGACGAGTGGCGTAACCTCTTCACTCGCGAACGTGCCGCGGTATGCCTCGTCGACACACGCCGAAATTTCTTCGGCCGTGTAATCATTCAGTAACATTCCCAACACATCTTGAGCGATTTCAAAGTACGATTTATCTGCAAGCGAGCTGATATCGACCTGCTGGGTGCCGAGCTCGTCCGAGACAAACAAACCCCCGTCGGGAGCGATGCCGGTGCGGATTGCCACCTTACTTGAGCACGATAAAGTGCGTCCTCGTGTACTATGATAAGTTCCCATATAACACTGCTCCTCGGATGCCTTGGTCCCAATCGGTGAAACCATGGTATCAGAGCGCGCAAAATAGGTTCGCAGAGGCTTTTTAGAAAGGTAACCTCCAGCCCATGATTAAGATTGCCAAGTTTGGCGGCTCGTCGGTCGCCGACGCCGAACACTTCAAGAAGATCAAGGCCATCGTCGACGCCGACCCTGCCCGCCGTTTTGTGGTGGTTTCCGCCTGCGGCCGCCGCTTTAAGGGCGACACCAAGGTGACCGACCTGCTCTACCTGGTTAACGCGCACGTTAAGTATCACGTGTCGTGCGAGGAACTGCTCGAGGACATTGGCCAGCGCTATTTTGATATCGCTGACGAGCTGGAGCTCACCTATCCCATCCGCGAGGAGTTTGCGGCCTTTGCCGAGCGCGCCCGCTCGGGCGGTTACTCTACCGAGGAGCTCGTGAGCCGCGGCGAGTATTTCACCGCTCGCCTGATGGCCGAGTACCTGGGCCTGCCGTTCCTGGACGCCGCGACGGTTGTTGCGTTCCATCACGACGGTACGCTCAGCATGAATCGCACCTCCGAGCTGGTGCAGGAGTATGGTCAGCAGGGCGGCTTTGTTATGCCCGGTTTCTACGGCGCGACGCGTGAGGGCCAGATCAAGCTGCTCGACCGTGGCGGCGGCGATATCTCGGGCTCGATCTTGGCTAAGTGCCTGGGTGCCGACCTGTACGAGAACTGGACCGACGTCTCGGGCTTCTATTCAGCCGATCCGCGTATTGTTCCCGAGGCTCAGCCCATTGCGCGCGTTACCTACGAGGAGCTGCGCGAGCTTTCGTACATGGGTGCGAGCGTCCTGCACGAGGAGGCCGTGTTCCCCGTGCGCGAGGCGGGGATTCCGCTGGTCATCAAGAACACCAATGCACCGCAGGACCCCGGCACCATCATTAGCGAGACGGCTGACGAGGGCGAGGCAGAGCCCATCATTACCGGCGTGACCGGCAAGCGCGGTTTTGTCGCCATCAACGTCGCCCGCGACCGCACCAAGCCCCGCGTCGGCTTTATGCGCCGTGCGCTTTCGGTGTTCGAGCGTTATGACGTTTCCGTCGAGCACATGCCCACCGGTGTCGACCGCTTTGGCGCCGTGGTGCAGGAGCAGGACGTTCACGATTCGCTGTACTCGCTCGTGGGCGACATTCAGCAGGAGGTCGAGCCGCTCGAGATCGAGGTTGTCGAGGGCTTGGCGCTCATTGCGACCGTTGGCCGTAACCTGCGCGGTCGCGCGGGCATCTCGGGCCATCTGTTTGGCATGCTTGGCCAGGCCGGCGTGAGCGTGCGCATGATTTCGCAGAGCTGCGACGAGATCAACATCATCATCGGTGTGGAGGAGAAGGACTTTGATCTGGCGATTCAGACCATTTACCGTGCCTTTTCCGACGAAAACGGCATTGTGAAGGTTTCCGACCTGGAGGCTCCCGCGCCGGTCGATCCCGCTCTGGCCGCGCTCCGTAAGCAGCTGTCATCCCGGTGATTTTTTGGGACGTGTCTCATAAATCTACGGCGGGGCGTTTCGTTTCGGTTTCGTTTCGACGGGGCGGGTTTCGTGCCCGCCCCGTTCTTGTATACACTGGCAACAATAATTGGCCTGCTCAGCGTGTGGGCAAAAGCCACAGCCTTTAAAGGGGGAAGCATGAAACAGTACACGGTTGCTATTTTGGGCGCGACGGGAGCCGTGGGCACCCAGATGCTCGAGTGCCTCAACGAGCAGGAGTTCCCGGTCGGCAAGCTCAAGCTGTTGGCAAGTGCACGCTCCGCGGGCAAAACCGTTGAGTTCCGCGGCGAGCAGATCGTGATTGAAGAGGCTTGCCCCGAGGCCTTTGAGGGCTGCGACATCGTACTCGGCGCCGCCGGCGACGATATCGCCAAGGAGCTGCTGCCCGAGGCCGTCAAGCGCGGCGCCGTCGTGGTCGACAACAGCCATGCCTTCCGCATGGATCCCGAGGTGCCGCTGGTCGTGCCCGAGATCAACGCCGATGATATCAAGTGGCATCACGGCCTTATCGCCAACCCCAACTGCGCGACCATCATTGGTCTGGTTCCCACGTGGCCGCTGCACCAGCTCGCCGGCGTGAAGCGCATGATCGTCTCGACGTATCAGGCGGCTTCGGGTGCCGGCGCTCCCGGTATGGCCGAGCTCGAGGCTCAGCTGGTCGCCCTGGGCCGTGGCGAGGAGATTCCCGAGCCGCGTGCGTTTGCCGCCCAGCTGGCGAGCAACCTGATTCCGCAGATCGGCGGTGTCAAGGAGGAAGGCTTTACCTCCGAGGAGATGAAGCTGCAAAACGAGGGCCGCAAGATCATGCACCTGCCCGAGCTGCGCGTGAACTGCACCTGCGTGCGCGTGCCCGTGCTGCGTTCGCACTCCGAGAGCATTACGCTCGAGTTTGAGCGCGATATTACGGTGGAAGAGGCCCGTGCTGCGCTGGCTGCTGCTCCCGGCGTCAAGCTGGTTGACGATATGGCTGCCGAGGATGCACGCGACCGCTTCCCCATGCCGATGGACACCTCCGACCAGGACCTGATTTGGGTCGGCCGCGTGCGCCGCGACATCTCGAACCCCGAGGCTGCGCGCGGCATCACCTTCTGGTGCTGCGGCGACCAAATCCGTAAGGGCGCGGCAACCAACGCCGTCCAGATCGCTAAGCTGCTCTGCGAGTAGTGTGACCTGTCCGGCGGGGGCCGGGCTTAGTTTTCAGAAC
>CATVTV010000031.1:0-25067 GCA_958347015.1 uncultured Collinsella sp.
GGTCTAGAACTCCCACCGGGAATCCGGGGGCGGGACGGGGGTTTCTCTCCGGAACGTCCTCGGACATGCAAAGAGGCTCCGCATCGCGCTTCGCGCTGCGGAGCCTCTTTGCGTCCTGCGGAATGTTCCGGAGAGAAACCCCCGTCCCGCCCCCGGATTCCCTGCGTTTACGGCCTTGAGGTCGGCGTGGGCGGTGATCGTGGCTGATGGGGATACGTGTCCCGGTCGCTGTTTCGCGGCTTTGCCGCGAAAGGCGCGTTACTTTGGGATGGGTGGGGAACGTGGTTGTTGCGGCAACTGGTCCCCACCATAAATTACCCTTGGCATACTTGCGCGAAAACCTGCCCGTGCTACACTTGCAATTGCTGTTTCAGGGCGGGGTGGAATTCCCCACTGGCGGTAAATCGGGCGGTGTCAAAGGGACGCCGTGGCGCAGGCGAGATACCTGCGACCGAGCCGATGAGTCCGCGACCCGTGTGTGCGTTGGTTCGCATGCCGGCTGAACTGGTGAGATCCCAGTACCAACGGTTAGAGTCCGGATGAAAGAGGCAGGTGATCTTATGTCTGAACAGTCGCAGCATATCCATTTTGAGAACACGAATAGGTGGAGCACCAAACAGCTCGTTACCATGGCGTTGATGTGCGCCTTGGGTGCCCTGTTTATGTACGTGCAGCTGCCCATCCTTCCTTCGGCGCCGTTTTTGACGTATGACCCGTCGCTGGTGCCGGCGATGGTGTGCGGGTTCGCGTACGGCCCTGGTGCCGGCACCGCTGTTGCCGCTATGGCGATCGTTATCCATGCGCTTACCACGGGCGACTGGGTCGGCGCGCTTATGAACTTGGTTGCCACGATGGGCTATATTCTGCCCGCGGCTATCGTCTATCAGAAGATGCATACCTATAAGGGTGCCGTGATTGGCCTGGCGCTCGGCGTCATTGCCGCTACGGTGCTGTCTATGGTCGCAAACCTTACTATTGGCGTATGGTTCTGGTATGGCTCGGCCGATGTGATTCTGCCGCTCATGCTTCCCGCCGTCTTGCCGTTTAACCTCATCAAGACCGTGCTCAACTCGGTGTTGACGCTGGCGGTGTACAAGGCGGTCTCTAATCTCATCACGCCTAAAAAGGACCAGGTCAAAGGCCGCGCATGATTGAGTGTCGGGGCGTTTCCTTTAGCTATGACGGTGCTGCACTGGCGCTCGATGGCATCGATCTGAATATCGAGGACGGCGAGTTTTTCTGCATCCTCGGTGGTAATGGGTCGGGAAAGTCGACGTTTGCCAAGCATCTGAATGCGCTGTTGCAACCCGATGCGGGCACGGTACGCATCGGCGGCATGGACGCGTCCGATCCTGAGCTGGTTTACGACATCCGCTCGACTGCGGGCATGGTGTTCCAGAATCCCGACGACCAGCTTGTGGCGACGCTTGTCGAGGACGATGTTGCGTTTGGTCCCGAAAACCTTGGCGTGCCATCGGCCCAGATCGCGCAGCGCGTGCGCGAGGCGCTGAAGGCCGTGGGTCTGGTGGGCTTTGAGCGCCACGAGACCCACGCTCTCTCGGGCGGACAAAAGCAGCGCGTGGCGCTTGCCGGCGTGCTCGCCATGGAGCCGCGCGTGCTCATTTTGGACGAGGCGTCCTCGATGCTCGATCCGCGCGGGCGCAAGGGCCTTATGAAGGCCTGTCACGCACTGCACGAACGCGGCATGACCGTCGTGATGATTACGCACTTTATGGAAGAGGCAGCTGAGGCCGATCGCGTTGCTGTCTTCCAGGCGGGCCGCGTTGCCATGCTCGGTACGCCCGAGGAGATCTTGACGCGGGCGGACGAACTCGCGCGGCTGAACCTGGATATGCCGGCATCGTGCTGTCTTGGCAGGGCGCTTCGCGCGAAGGGCGTGCCCATTTGCGCGAAAGTGCGCGAGGCGGATATGGTCGCCGATGTTGCGCAGGCTTATGCCGAGCGGAGTAGGACAGGCATCGCCGGGCGGCCTTTCGCATCCCAGTTGGAAATCGCTGACGGCACTGTTCCGGCAGACAACGAGGACAACGCGTCGGAGCCCGTCATCGAGCTATCCCATGTTTCGTACAGTTATTCGCTCAGTCCGCGCGAGCGCCGTCGCTGGCATAAGCGCTCGGCCGCTGCGGGCAAATCAACCAAGCAGGCTCTCTGGGGAAACGACCCTAGCAGTCCGTGGGCACTGCGCGACGTGTCTTTGACGGTACGTCGCGGCGAGTTCCTGGGGCTAGCAGGCCATACCGGTTCGGGTAAATCCACACTGGTCCAGCACCTCAACGGGTTAATCCGCCCGCAGGAGGGGAGCGTTTACGCGCTGGGACTCGACCTATCAAGCAAGAAAGACGCCGCCGCGGTTAAGGCTAAAGTCGGCGTGGTGTTTCAGTATCCAGAGCGTCAGCTGTTTGCCGAGACCGTGGCACAGGACGTGGCATTTGGTCCGCGTAACCTTGGCTTGTCACAGGCCGAGGTTGCCCGCCGCGTTGAGTCATCGCTCGCGCGCGCGGGCCTCGACCTGGCCACGGTGGGCGACAAGAGCCCCTTTGAGCTCTCGGGCGGGCAGCAACGGCGCGTGGCGTTTGCTGGCGTGCTTGCCATGGAGCCCGAGGTCCTGGTACTCGATGAGCCCATGGCGGGGCTCGATCCGGCGGCGCGCAGTGATTTCTTGGAGCTTATCGATCGACTTCACCGCGATGGCCTGACCGTCGTCATGGTTTCGCACAGCATGGATGACCTGGCCAATTGCTGCGACCGTATCGTCGTAATGAACAAAGGTGCGGTGTTTGCCGAGGGCACGCCCGCTCAGGTGTTTGCGCATGCGGATGAGCTTAAATCAATCGGCTTGGGCGTACCTGCCGCTCAGCGCATGGCGCTGGCGCTTGCGAAGGCAGGCGTGCCGCTGCGCTTTGACGGTCTCTATACGGTTGAGTCGCTGGCAGACGAGTTGGTGGACCTGCTAAACGGTCGCTCGGACGGTCCTTCTAACGTCTCGGACAAGGCCAAATCCAAGACGGTCACGCGAGAGGAGGGCTGCTAATGGAGGCGTTTTCGTTTGGCAGCTACTATCCCGGCGATAGTACAATCCACCGCCTGGACCCGCGAACCAAGTTGCTCTTGGGCTTTGTGTTTCTGATCACGACGCTCACGGTCAGTAGCTTCCGCGGACTGGTCCCGGTCGCAATCTTCGTTGTCCTGATCTATGCCGTGTCCCGGGTGCCGCTTCGCCGTGTCCTGTCATCGATGGCGCCGCTGCTGGCGATCGTCGTGGTGGTCGCGGTGCTCAACCTGTTTTCCGACCAGAGCGGGCGCATTCTGTGGCAGCTCGGCTTTTTGCAGATAAGCGAGGGCTCGCTGCATTCCGCCGCCTTTATGGCGTGCCGCCTGACCTTGATGATGGCCGGTATGAGCGCTATCACGCTCACCACACCGACGCTCGACCTCACCGCGGGCTTTGAGCGCCTGCTCGCGCCGTTTGCGCGTGTGGGACTTCCTGCGCACGAGCTCGGCATGATCATGGGTATCGCGCTGCGCTTTATGCCGCAGTTTGCCACTGAGATGAAGCAGACGGCCGATGCGCAGGCGAGCCGCGGTGCGCGCGTGACGGGAGGCCCGCTCGGCGGCGTGCGTATGCTTGGCAGTGTGGCGATTCCGCTGTTCACGGGCGTGTTCCGTCATGCCGAAACGCTGTCTGCCGCCATGGATGCCCGTTGCTATCATGGCGAGCAGGGCCGCACGCGTCTGCATGCGCTTGCATTTGGCCGCGGCGATGCGTTGGCGGCGGTGGTGACGGCGTTGCTGCTCATCTGCGTCATCGTCATCAATCTTCAACTTGTTTAGGCGCGATTCGAGCGCAGGAAAGGGGTCCCTATGACCGACAACGATCGCACGGCGCAGCTCGAGCGCGCTTGTTCGTATCTTAGGCGTATTCCGGCGTGGTATCTTGCCACGATCGACGTGACAGACGGATATCAGCCGCGCGTGAGGCCGTTCTCGTTTGCCATGGTCGATGATGACAAGCTGTGGTTTTGCACCTCGCGCGATAAGGACGTGTGGGCCGAGCTCGGCGCGAACTCCAAGTTTGAGGTTTCGGGTTGGAAACCGGGGGAGTGTTGGATTGTACTGACCGGCGAGGCTACGCTCGAGGACGACGCGGTCGTGAGCGACCGGGTGCGCCAGGCGGGCTTTAAGCACATGGTGGGCATTGGCGAGCAACACGATAGTGCCAACGACGGCCGCCTTGCGTTTTTCTCGGTGCGCAATATCGCTGCCCGCTTCTGTGATATCGACGGCAGCGAGGAACGCCTGGAGCTCTAGCGCTCACCAGCCAGTATTCCGGGGTAGTCAATTTGGGACGGGGCTATTTTAGCTACCCCCATATGCCGGCTGACAATTATCCTGCCCCAAATAATTTATTGACAGTTAAAGGGTAGCTAAAATAGCCCCGACCCAAAAAGACTAGTGCCAGGAGGACACATGGACGGATTGAATACGGTGTTGGAGTATCTGACGTCGGTGCCGGCATGGTATTTGGCGACGAGCGTTGACGGACAGCCGCATGTGCGTCCGTTTTCGTTTGCACAGATCCAGGACGGCAAGCTGTGGTTTGTAACGGCGCGCACCAAAGACGTGTGGCAAGAGCTGCTGCAAAATCAACGCTTTGAGGCCACGAGTTGGTGGCCGGGCCATGGCTGGCTCATCTTGCGCGGGCGTGCGGGTCTGGATGACCAGGCCGCTCCCGATATGCGCGAGGCAGGCTGGAAGCACCTGGAGCGCCTAGGCGAGCACTACGAGGGCGCAGGCGATTCCACGCTCGTCTTCTTTAGCGTGGAGGAACCCGAGGCCTTTATCTGCAACCATGACGAATGGGTGCCGATCGAGCTCTAAACGAGTCTCTCAGCAAGCTTCGACAATTCAAATTCTCGCATGTAGCGGGCCCCACATTGCAACGTCACCGTAAGGCGCACTGGGCAATATGGGGTCCGCATTTATTTGTCAATTCCTTCGAGTGAATGTGTCGGGACTGTTTCAATGCATGAATATGCAAAAGATTTGCGTGGATATGCATCTTTTGGTGCTAAAGTTTCAACCCACTTCATAACGACGGCTGCGGGATGCGCATTGGTGCATAACTGCAGACAAGGAGTCTGATATGTCTTTAAAGGTTGGAATCGTCGGTGCGGCAGGATATGCCGGTGCCGAGCTCATTCGCCTCGTACTCGGCCATCCCGAGTTTGAACTTGCTGCCATTACGTCCAACGCCGATGCCGGCCAGCCGCTGTCCGCGGTGTATCCGAGTTTCGCCGGCGTGAGCGATCTTGTCTTCACGACGCACGATGCTCCCGAGCTTAAATCCTGCGACGCTGTCTTTTTCGCCGTGCCGCACACGGCTGCCATGGCGCAGGTGCCCGCCCTGCTTGCCGCGGGAGTCTCCTGCATTGACCTCTCGGCCGACTATCGCCTGAGCGATCCGGCCACCTTTGAGGCCTGGTATGCCGCAGAGCACACGAGCCCCGAGTTACTCAAGAGCCGCGCCTTTGGTCTGCCCGAGCTGTTCTGCCAGGATTTGGAGACCGCTGCATCCGACCACGCCGACGGCAAGCCCGTGCTGGTCGCCTGCGCCGGTTGCTATCCCACCGCGACGAGCCTTGCCGCCGCGCCTGCCGTGCGCGCCGGCTGGGTTGCCCAGAGCGGCCCCGTGATCGTTGACGCTATCAGCGGCGTGACGGGTGCCGGTAAGTCCTGCAACGCCCGTACGCATTTTTGCAGCGCGGACGAAAACCTGGAGGCCTATGGCGTGGGCAAGCATCGTCACACGCCCGAAATCGAGCAGATCTTGGGCCTAACCGATCGCGTCGTCTTTACCCCGCACCTGGCACCGCTCAAACGCGGTCTGCTCTCTACGGTGACGATGCCGCTTACGCCGCAGGCTATCGATACCTTGACCCTTGAGGACGTTGTCGACCATTACAAGCAGTTCTACGCCGGTCGCACCTTCGTGCGCGTGCTCGATGCCGGCCAGCAGCCCAAGACGGCTTCGGTCGTCGGCACCAACGCCGCCCAGATCGGCCTTGCGCTCAACAAGCGCGCGGGCGTTCTGGTGGCTACGGGCGCCATCGACAATCTGTGCAAGGGTGCAGCAGGCCAGGCGGTCCAGTGCGCCAACATCGTCTTTGGTTTTGACGAGCGACGAGGCTTGCCTACGGTGGCGTGCCCGGTGTAGCACATTCGATTGTTAACGATTTGGTAGTCGGGCATCGAGTGGGGCGCCACTCTTAAGCTGGTCTCATGATTGTGACTGGTGTGGCGCACCAACCGATGCCCATTTTTTATTTGATATAAGGAGTCGTAGGGACGATGAATACCGACCTGATTGATATCAAGATTCGTGCCGTAGAGGGCGGCGTAACGGCGGCAGCCGGCTTTAAGGCGGCGGGCATCCATGCCGGATTCCGCAAGAATCCCGAGCGCCTGGATTACGCGCTCGTCGTGCCCGATAAACCCTGTCCCGGGGCCGGCGTGTTTACGACTAACCGCTTTTGTGCGGCGCCCGTGCAGGTGAGCCGTGCCAACCTGGGCGGCGCCGACAAGGGCTATGGCATCATCGCCGGTGTCTCGGTCAATTCCGGTAACGCCAACGCGGCCACCGGTGAGACGGGGCTTGCCTGCGCGCGCGAGACGTGCAACATCGCCTCGCAGGTCATCGGCTGCGAGCCTCAGCAAATCCTGGTCGCCTCCACGGGCGTAATTGGTCAGATTCTGCCGATCGACACGTTTGAGACGGCGATTCCGGCAGCTTATGAGGCGCTCTCCGCTCATGGTGGCGCCGATGCCGCCCGCGCTATCATGACGACCGACACGCACTCCAAGGAGTATGCCGTGTGTTACCGCAGCGAGGCCGCGGGGCACGCAGGCAATGCCTATACGGTGGGCGGTATGTGCAAGGGCTCGGGTATGATCATGCCCAACATGGCCACCATGATCGCGGCCATCACTACCGATGCCCCTGTCGAGCCGAAGGCTCTCCACTCCCTGCTGCTCTCGACCGTCAAACAGACCTTCAACAAGGTAACGGTCGACTCCGACACCTCGACCAACGACACCTGCATCATGCTTGCTTCCGGCGCTGCCGCGGATGCCGAGCCTATTGTCGAGGGCTCTGACGCCTTCGACGAGCTGGCCTTTGCCGTGCATGAGGTGTGCGAGAGCCTGGCGCGCAACATCGCCGCCGACGGCGAGGGCGCATCCAAGCTCGTGACGGTTAACGTCACCGGCGCCGCGAACGACGAGGAGGCCGATATCGCCGCCCGTGCTGTCGCCAACTCGCCGCTCGTCAAGACCTGCATCGCCGGCCACGACTGCAACTGGGGCCGCGTTGCCATGGCGCTCGGCAAGTGCGGCGTGCAGTTTAACCAAGAAGATGTGTCCATCGACATGATGGGTATGCCCGTCTGTCGCGATGGCCTGACGGTCCCCTTCGATGAGGACGAAGCCCTGCGACGTTTTGAGGCGCCCGAGATTGTGATCTCGGCAGACCTGGGCGCAGGGGACGCGGCGACCACCGTGTGGACTTGCGACCTCACGCACGAGTACATCTCCATTAACGGCGACTACCGTTCCTAGACTCCCGATGTGCCGTGCGTCCCGCTGCAATCGCGGGCAATGAGGTACGGCGCGATAGCTACACGAAAGACGAGGCAGACTATGAAGTTCGCACGCGATTGTCGCTCGAGCGAATCCAACGAAGTTACCGCGCAGCTGCTGTTCGAGGCGCTGCCGTGGATTAAGAACCTGACCGGTAAGACGGTCGTTATCAAGTACGGCGGTGCCGCCATGGTCGACGAGCAACTGCGTCGTGACGTGATGAGCGACATCGTCCTGCTCAAGATTATCGGCATGCGCCCTGTTATCGTGCACGGTGGCGGCAAGGCCATCAACGAGGCGCTGAGCCATTACGACATCCCCGTCGAGTTTAAGAACGGCCAGCGCGTGACCACGCCGGCGACCATGGATATCGTGCGCGAGGTGCTGGGCGGCAAGGTTAATCAAGAGCTGGTTGCTGCCATCAATCATCATGGCAACTTGGCTGTGGGCGTGTCAGGCAGTGACGCCGGTACGCTCATCGCCGAGCCACTCGACCCAGAGCTCGGCCGCGTAGGCAAGGTCACGCACGTCAACACCGACTATATCGAGCGTTTGCTTGACAGCGAGTACATTCCCGTTGTCGCCACGGTCGCGGCGGGGGAGGACGGTGGCTTCTTCAACATCAACGCCGATACCGCCGCCGGCGCCGTTGCGGCGGCGCTTCATGCGCACAAGGCGATTTTTTTGACCGATGTCGACGGTCTGTACAAGGACTTTAGCGACAAGGATTCGCTCATCTCCAACCTGACGCTCGACGAGGTCAATGAGATGCTCTACGGCGGCGAGGTCGACAAGGGCATGATCCCCAAGCTGCGCGCCGCCGTCGATGCGCTTACCGCCGGTGTGTTCCGCGCGCACATCATCAACGGCACGACGCCGCACTCGCTGCTGCTGGAGCTGCTGACCGATGCTGGCGTCGGTACCGTGATCCACTCCACCGAGACGGCCTACGAGTTCGATACGCATCCGCACCCGCTTTCGACGTTTGCGGCGCGCCTGACCGAGAACCTCGACGAGGTCGAGAAGCTCCAGACGGTTTAACGTCCTGGCGCCGCATCCTAACACCCATAGCCCGCGCCGCCCGGCGCTCGACGAAAGGCATCCCATGTCACTTGCTGCTCAACAATCGCTCGAATCCCACTACGTTATGCATACCTTTGGCCGCTCACCGGTTGAGTTTGTCGAAGGTCACGGCATGAAGCTCATCGGTGACGATGGTCGTGAGTATCTCGACTTTCTCGCTGGTATTGGCGTGTGTAGTCTAGGTCACGGAAATCCTGCAGTGCTTTCGGCGCTCGAGGCTCAGACCAAAAAGCTCATGCATGTCTCCAATTACTTCTACATCGAGCAGCGCGGCCAGGTCGCGGCGCTGCTGTCCAAGCTTGCCAATGACGACGTAGATGGTGCGTGCGTTCTGGCCGATGCCATTGCCGCCGGCGATGAGACCACGGCCGCTGCGCTCGGTGCCCCGGCTGCGGACGAACAGGTGTGGGAGACGTTCTTTGCCAATTCTGGTGCCGAAGCCAACGAGGGCTCGATGAAGCTCGCGCGTCTGTACGCCAAGCGTGCTGGTAACGGCGGCAACACCATCGTATGCATGCGCGGCGGCTTCCATGGTCGCACGCTCGAGACCATTGCCGCCACCATGCAGGATTGGCTACAGGATAGCTTCCGCCCGCTGCCGGGTGGCTTTGTGGCCTGCACGCCCAACGATGTCGACGAACTGCGTTCGATCTTTAAGCATCTGGGAAGCGAAGTCTGCGCCGTCATGCTCGAGCCGATCCAGGGTGAGAGCGGTGTACACCCCATGACCGAGGAGTTTATGGCGGCGGCGCGCGACCTGGCACACGAGGTGGGCGCCGTGTTTATCGCCGACGAGGTCCAGTGTGGCATCTTCCGCTCCGGCAAGCCGTTTGCATTCCAGACCTATGGCGTGGAGCCCGACATTATGAGCCTTGCCAAGGGCATTGCCGATGGCGTGCCCATGGGTGCCGTGGTGGCAAAGAAGGAGATCGCCGACGTGTTTAAGCCCGGCGATCACGGTTCGACCTTTGGCGGTAGCTGCTTGGCCGTCGCGGCGTGCGCCGCGACGCTCTCCGCGCTCGTGCGCGGCGATTATGCCGAGCATGCTGCCAAGGTGGGTGCTTATATGGAGGCAAAGCTCACCAAGCTGCCGCATGTGGTCGAGGTACGCGGTCGCGGCTTAATGCTCGGCTGCGATCTGGATGACGCTGCGGGCGATGCGCATGATATTGTTGCCCGCGCGCTGGCCGCTGGCGCCGTGATTAACGCGACCGGAGCTCATACGCTGCGTTTCCTGCCGCCGCTTGTCTGCGAGGAAGTCGACGTGGACAGCCTAATCGAGATTTTGTCGGACGTTTTGGCCTAACACAGCGCAATAACTCAATTTGGACCGGGTTCCGGACTGCGGACGTGCCATATGCGGCACGATTCAGCGGTCTGGAGCCCGTTTTGTTGCCGATTTGCTAAGGCGGGGGAGACCTGCTGGTCAAAAAACATCAAATATGAGTACTGTTACCGATTTGGTAGCAGCAATTTTGGACTAATAAGGCTAGATAGCAAGACGAAATGGCGATGAATACACGATTTTAATCCAACTGTTAGTCCTTATAATGGACACATGTTGCGTAACTTAAGCAAATGCTATCTTTTTATATGTTGCAAGCAAAGTAGCAGTACTCATTTTTGCCATTTTTTGACCACGGCCTTTGTGGCAGACGCGCTGATGGGTTCGAATCCCATGCGCTGGGCACAAAAAAGAAAGGCCCCCATCGCTGGGAGCCTTTTCAATCAAGTGGTGGGCGATGAGGGATTCGAACCCCCAGCCTTGTGCGTGTAAAGCACCTGCGCTAACCGTTGCGCCAATCGCCCGCAGGGATTGAGTATAGCGGAAACCCTGGGCTGTTCACTGCTAATTCATAACGAAACTTACGCGGCGACTTCGGCGCTCTTGTCCTCGTCGATAAAGAAACGCTTGTACCAGATGAGGAACGTCAGCGTGGTATAGATCTTGCGCTGGTTGAGCGCGCGACCCTCAAAGTGATCGTCAAGCAGTTTCATGAGTGCATCGGTGTCAAAGAAATCGGCAGCCCACGGTGCGGTGAAGTATTCCTTTACGTAGTCGTAGTACTTTTGCTCGCGCAGCCAGAACTTGACCGGTACGGGGAAGCCCACCTTCTTGCGCGTTGCCCACTCGTCGGGCAGCGTGCGGTTGGCGGCGTGACGCAGGACGAGCTTGCAGCCTTCTTCGTTAACACGGTAGTTGGCGGGAATGTGCTCGGCAAACTCCATGACCTTCTTGTCCAGGAACGGTACGCGAAGCTCCAGAGAATGCGCCATGCACATCTTATCGGCCTTGAGCAGAATGTCGCCCGGCAGCCACATGTTCATATCCAGATACTGTTTCTTGGAAAGCTCGCAGCAGTTGGGAACCTGCTTGTAGTACTCGGCGCACATCTCGGCGGCGTTCTTGCCGGTGTCATAAGCGGGCTTGAGCACCTCGTCGACCTCGGAGGGATCGAACACCTTTGCCTGACCCACATACCAGCGCTCGGGAACCTCGGCGCATTTCGTCAGGAAGTTGTGGCCCTTAAAGTAGGGGAGATGCTGAACGAGCGAGCCCAGGGCGCGACGTACGCCGAGCGGCACGCGCTTCTTAAAGGAGCGCATCTCGGGGGTGTCCTCGTACCACTCGTAGCCGGCAAACAGCTCGTCGGCGCCCTCGCCCGAAAGGACGACGGTGACCTCCTCGGAAGCCATCTGCGCCAGATAGTACAGCGGCACGCTGGACAGGTTCGATTGCGGCTCGTCCATGTGATACTGGATATCGGGCAGTGCATCGAAGAACTCGTCGGCGGTAATCATCTTGCGCACGTTCTTGATGCCCAGCTTGTCGGAAAGCTCGGCAGCGTAGTTGGTCTCGTTGAAGTTCTTGTAATCGAAGCCGACAGAATACGTGGTGTCGGGCATGAGGCAGGCGGCAATGTAGCTGGAGTCAACGCCGCCAGAAAGGAACGAGCCCACCTTAACATCGGCGATACGGTGCGCGGCGACGCTTTCGTGCACGACCTTGTCGCACTCGTCAACGTACTCCTCGAAGGTCTTGGAGTTGTCATCGGTGAAGTCACAGCTCCAGTAACGCTTGATGTCCATGGTGTTGGTCGTCAGGTCATACGTAAAGCAATGCGCCGGGGCAAGCTTGAACACGCCCTTAAAGAAGGTCTCCTCCGTGGCGGGGAATTGCAGCGTCAGGTAGGGGCGCAGCGCGTCGTGGTTGACAGCCTTCTCAAACTTGGGATGGTCCAGGAAGCTCTTGATCTCGGAGCCAAACAGCAGCGAGCCATCGGATGCCTGGTAATAATAGAACGGCTTGATACCAAAGATGTCACGAGCGCCAAAGAGCTTGTTCTTGTTCTGGTCGTGAATCACGAACGCGTACATGCCGCGCAGGCGGTTGACCAGGTCCTCGCCCCACTCCTCGTAGCCGTGTACCAGGACCTCGGTATCGGCGTTGCAGTGGAAGGCGTAGCCGGCTGCCTCCAGCTCGGCGCGAAGCTCCTGGAAGTTGTAGATCTCTCCGTTGAAGACAATCGTGACCTTGCCGTCGTCGCTCGACATGGGCTGAGCTCCAGCTTCGGAAAGATCAAGAATCGAAAGACGACGGAAGCCAAGGGCAACGTTGTCGACGATATGCTGGCCGCCCATATCGGGACCACGGTGGATGATGCGATTCATCATGGCCGTGAGAACCAGCTCACTCTGTTCATCTGTACCGGTAAAACCGACAAAACCGCACATGCAAGATCCTTTCTGCTGACGGCTCAGGTGTACTGCCGCAAGGATCGCGGCAGCTGATGTCAAATAATCTTTACTATCATGCCAATCTTTTGTTTCGTGATAAGGCATAAGCGCCGAGCGAACCGAAAAAACCACGGCCCGATCTTCAGACGAAGCGGCGGGCCGTGGTTGCGAATGCTATGTATGAGCGGTTAGCGCTTGCTGCGCTCGGCGAGACGGTGCTCCACCTTGGTGACGATGTGGATGAGCGGAATCGTCACGACCAGATAGTAAAGTGCGGCGCAAATGTAGGGCGTAATGTTGCCCGTGGTGGCCGTGAGGTTTTTGGAGAACAGCATGAGCTCCATGACGCCAACGCTCGAAAGCAGCGACGTGTCCTTGTACAGCATAACGAACTCGCTGGTCATAGTCGGTATAACGTAAAGTACAGCCTGCGGGATCACGATGCGCGACATAACTTGGGACCAAGTCATGCCAAGCGAGTAGGCAGCTTCCGCTTGACCATGCGGTACGCTCTCGATGCCGGCACGGAAAATCTCGGCAAGATAGGCCGAACAGTTGATGGCGAGCACGCCAACGCCGAGCGGCAGATTGGGCACGTTGAGACCGATCATAGGGAACCCAAAGAACGCAATGTAGATCTGCAGGAAGAGCGGGGTTCCGCGCAGGACGTTGATGTATGTCACGGCGATGCCGCGCAGCATACGACTATGACTGATTTTCATAAAGGCAAACAGCAAGCCGATGGGGATGGCGAGCGGAAAACCGATGGCGGTCACGGCAAGTGCTATGCCCCAGCCCTTAAAGAGCGAAGCGATTGAGGTGACGATAATCTGCGGCTTGCAGAACATACCCAAAAACGGGTTGGAGTTCCATGCGGCAACCCAAGGCTGGGCATCGAGCCAGGCGACGATTTCTTGCACCATGGTGCTCTCCGAGACGCTGATGGTGGGGCTCTCGGGAAGATCTCGCTTGTCGCCGTCGACGACATAGCTACCGGTGACGGCATAGGCACCCGCGTTACTCGGGAATACGACGTCGGGGACGACAACGCGAATCTGTGAGCTGGCAGCGACGGAATCGGCGAACTTGATGACGAGTTTTGAGCCGTTCAACGAGCACGATGCCTTGATGCCCGTCTGGTTCAGTCCGTCGAGCAGCGTGACCTTAACATCGGTGCTTTCAAACGATCCGCCCTCGGGCAGCTCAAGCTCAATTTGCGAGACGTCGCCCTCGTCGCTACCCGTTGTCGCTTCCCAGGTCAGGCGGGTTGCGATGCCGCCGAGCACGCCGCTGCCGCCGTCTTCGTTTGACTTGGCGGTCGCCGAGGTGACGGCGAGTGAAGCGCCCGTCGTGTCCTCTGAGCTCGAGGCATCCTCGTTATCGGACCCGCTCGTGGGTGCCATGCCAAACCACTTCTCGTACAGTTTGTCATAGGCGCCGGAGCTCTTGATCTTGGCAAGGGCATCGTTGATGGCCTGTGTCAGCTCGGGGTTGTCTTTAGAGACGGCAATGCCAAACTGCTCGCCCGTCGGAACCTCTTTGATGATCTCCATGCCGGTAAAGGAATTCGAAACCATCCACTGCTCAACGGGCAGATCGCATACGACCGCCTGGCACTGACCACTCATGACGGCGGTGAAGGCTGCCGTCCAGTCGTCAAAGTTGACGGTGGTTGCCTGCGGCAGGTTCTCGATTGCCCACTCCTCGGACGTGGTACCCGACTGCACGGCAATTTTGACGCCCGGTGCGTTGAGGCTATCGACCGTGTCGTATCCAGTGTTCTTTGCAACTGCGACGCCCTGGTTGGAGTCGATATAGGGGTCGGTGAAGTCGACCTCTTTCTTGCGCTCGTCGGTAATCGTGATGTTACATGCGCCGACATCGGTCTTTACACCCTGCTTGACCATGGGGATAATGCCGTCGAACTTTTGCGCCGGCAAGTAGTTGAGCTCCAGACCGAGCTCGTCTGCGATCATGCCCATGAGTTCATAGGTAAAGCCCCGGTCTTCGCCGGAATCGTTGACGTATTCAAACGGGGGTGTGGCCAAGTCACTTGCGACAGTGAGCTTGCCATTCTCGACGAGTGTGTAGGCGCTCGAGGCGTTCTGGGAGGACGAACAGCCGCTCGCGCCGATGGTGGTGGCAAGGGCCACAACGATCGTCGCGAAGGCGCAGACGATGCGCCGGGTCAACTGGACATGTGCCGAGTGGTGGCGACGTTCGAAGTGTCGTTTCATCTGGAATCCTTTGCTTGGGCATGATGAGTCGGCATTGTGGGTCAATGAGGCACATCAAGACAATTGGATAAAGAATAGCACCCAGATTTCCTTGTTTTTACACGGGGTGGACACTGTTGTCATTTATTAACCCACGGCGCAGTCCATGCAATTTTTTAGAAGGCTGCAATGCGCGCAAGGTCAGGTGGCATATTAGGATGGTTGATAATACAGAATGTTTCATCGTTTCTGCCGCGGGACGTCTTTTGCCCTTTAAGGCTGAATTTAGCGAGAGAGGTCTTTGTATGTCGAGTCCGACACAAGAGAAGCTAACTCTGATGCGCTATATAGAGTTGCTCGAGGAAGATGACCTTGTTGTTTCCAGACCGAGCGCTTCGTGCGACCAGCGCATTGAGTTTGCAACTGATGACTCACGCCAGGTGCGTCCGGGCACGTTGTTCGTCTGCAAGGGCCGTGCGTTTAAGCGCGAGTACCTGCTTTCGGCAATCGCCGATGGCGCCGTGGCCTACGTTTCCGAGGTCGATTACGATGTTGATCTTCCCGCGGTGATTGTGAGTGATATTCGTCGCACGCTCGCCGTGGTGGCAGATGCCTTTTATGGGCACCCGTCGGGTAAGGTGAAGGTCTGCGCCTTTACAGGCACCAAGGGAAAGTCGACCTGTAGCTTTTATCTGCGCGGCATTCTCGCCAACGAGGCCAAGCTTACAGGCTGTCATCGACCCGCTCTTAATACGGG
Source organism: uncultured Collinsella sp. (assembly GCA_958347015.1). Taxonomy (GTDB): domain Bacteria; phylum Actinomycetota; class Coriobacteriia; order Coriobacteriales; family Coriobacteriaceae; genus Collinsella. The sequence goes on from CATVTV010000031.1 coordinate 15,451, forward strand.
CATTGAGTTCGACGACGGCATCGAGGCAGGCCCTTCCAAACTGACGACCCCCGAATCCTTCCTGCTGCAGTCTCGCATCGCGCATGCCGCGGAGGCGGGTGCCCCGTGGCTGGTTATGGAGGCATCGAGCCAGGGCCTCAAATACGAGCGCACGGGCAAGATCGCCTTTGAAGTCGGAGCCTTTACCAATATCGGCGAGGATCACATTTCGCCGATTGAGCATCCGACGCTCGAGGATTACTTTGCCAGCAAGCTCAAAATCTTCTCGCAGAGCCGTTTTGCCGTGGTCAATCTCGATATGGATAAGGTCGATCGTGTGCTCGAGGCGGCATCTCGTTGCGAACGTACGGTGACGTTCTCCCTGACCGACGAGCGTGCCGACGTGCTCGCGCTGGCGATTCGTAATGACGACTGCGGCGTGGTAGCAACGGTGCGCACGCCCCGCTTTACGCGCGACATTGTGATTCCCACGCCGGTTAAGTTCAATGTGTCCAATGCGCTTGCCGCTATTGCCTGCGCCGAGGCCCTGGGCATTTCCGAAGAGGGTATCGTCCACGGCTTTGAGGGTGTCTTCGTTCCCGGCCGCATGGAGCTCTATCCGTCCGTATCGGGCAAAATCTTGGGCATCGTCGATTTTGCACATAACGGTATGAGCCTCGAGACGCTCCTGCGTGACTTGCGCGAGAACTATCCCGAGCGCGAGCTGGCGGTTGTATTTGGCGCTACGGGTGGTAAGGGTGTCGATCGACGCACCACGATGGGCATCGCCGCTGGCAAGTATGCCGACCGAATCGTGATTACCGAGGATGACCCCGGCCCCGAGGATGTCGAGGATATCTGCGCCGAGATCGCGCGCAACGTTCAAGCGCAGGGAAATGATAACTGGCAAATCGTGACTGATCGCGTTGCCGCTATCGAGACTGCCGTGCGCGAAACCGTCCGTCCTGCCGTGGTCATCGTGACCGGTAAGGGCGAGGAAGAGCGTATGCTGCGCAAGAACGGACCCGAGCCTTGTGAGCGCGACGGTTCGATTCTCAAGCGCGCCCTTGCGGCGTACGACGCCTAAGACCAGAAGCCCCTTCTACGTAATGGAGTGACCATGTCCCACAATACCCTGCCGACCGTCGCTGAGCTTTCGGGCGAGATGCGCGAGCGTCTTGCCAAGGTTAAGTACGTCTTTACCGACCTGGACGCCACCATGCTCGCGCCCGGCTCGTGCGTGCTGCGCGACAACGACGGCAACCCCTCGACCAAGCTCGTCGAGGCTGTCGTGGCACTTGCCCGCGCCGGCATCCAGGTGGTTCCCACCTCGGGCCGCAACCGCACCATGATCCACGAGGATGCGCGCGTGCTCGGCCTCAACTCCTACATCGGCGAGATGGGTGGTCTGGTCATGTACGACCTCAAGGCCAACGATTGGGAGTACCTGACCGGCGATATGCCCTACGACCCCGCCTGCGGCCTCACGCCGCATCAGGTGATCGAGCAGACCGGCGTGTGCGAGAAGATTCTCGCTCGCTGGCCGCATAAGATCGAGTACCACAACGACATGTCGACTGGCTACAAGTACCGCGAGGTCACCGTCGGCATGCGCGGTGATGTGCCCGACGACGAGGTCCAGGCCATTCTTGACGAGGCCGGCTGTGGCCTGGTCTGGGCCTGCAACGGTCACCTGACCCATCTGTCCAAGCCGACGACGCTCGAGCTCGAACGCGTCGAGGATGGCCGCGCGTTTAACATCAATCCCGCCGGCCTCAACAAGGGCGTTGCCATCGCACGTTTCTGTGAGCACCTGGGTATCGAGCGCGAGGAGACGCTGGCGCTCGGCGATTCCGAGTCCGACTTCTACATGGCTGACCACGTGGGCACGTTCTGCCTGGTCGAGAACGGTTTGACCAGCGCCGGCGCGCCCGAGTTCCTGGATGCTTGCGATAACGCCTACGTCACGCGCGGCAAGATTGTCGATGGCTGGGCGGCAACGGCAGAGTTGCTCGTCGCGGCCCGTTCGTAGCGCGCCCCTATCGTTCTGAGCCATATCTTTTCGAGAGAGAATCTGGTGAGGTAATGTCCGATATCGAGAATCCGGCAGGCGACACGCGCCCGATTGGCGTGTTCGATTCTGGTCTGGGCGGTCTGACGGTTGCACGCGCCATCGCAACGGCGTTGCCGCACGAGTCCGTCTACTACTTTGGCGACACCAAGCGCTGCCCCTACGGCACCCGCACCGAGGACGAGGTGCGCTCGTTTGCACTGCAGGCGGGCCGTTGGCTGTCGAAGCACGACGTCAAGATCATGGTCATCGCCTGCAATACGGCGACCGCTGCGGCCTTGCGTTTGGCCCAGCAGGTGCTCGACGTCCCCGTCATCGGTGTGATCGCACCGGGCGCACGCGCGGCAATCAACAGCACCCGCACGCGCCGGGTGGGCGTGCTCGCCACCAACCTCACCATTCGCTCAGGCGCTTACACGCGTGCCATCCAGGACCTGGATGCCGGCGTCGACGTATACGGCTGCCCTGCCTCGAGCTTTGTCGAGGTCGTTGAGCACGAGCTCGCCTCGGGCGCGCATCTGCAAGAGCAGTGGCTCGAGAACGAGGACATCTTTGATACGCCTGCCGTACGCGCGCTGGTCGGTGCCACGGTTGAACCGCTGCGCGACCACGGCATCGATACCGTGGTGCTCGGCTGCACGCATTTTCCGCTGCTCGTGGGGCCTATTCGCCATGCGCTGGGTCCCGGAGTGCGCGTGGTGAGCTCCGCCGAGGAGACCACGCGCGAGCTGACCGATATTCTCACGCGCCGCGAGCAGCTGGCGGGCGACGCAGCCGAGCCGCAGCATCGTTTTGCAACGACGGCCGATAACATTGCCGAGTTTGCGGTGGCGGGCAGTTTTATCTTTGGTCAGCCGCTCAAGAGCATCGAACATATCGATATCGACGAACTGAAATAGATGTAGGGTTACCGTCCAAAGACTTGCCCCCTTCTTTTGCCGAAAGGATATTTCTATGGAGTACATGCAGGTCAACCGCGCCAACGGCCGTGCCGCCAATGAGCTGCGCCCCGTCAAGCTCACCCGTGGTGTTATGAAGCATGCCCACGGCTCGTGCCTGGCTGAGTTCGGTGACACGCGCGTGCTGTGCGCTGCCACTATCGAGGAGGGCGTGCCGGGCTGGCGCAAGGGCGCCAAGGCCGGTTGGGTAACGGCGGAGTACGCCATGCTGCCGGCATCGACCGGCAAGCGCTGCAAGCGCGAGCATGCCAACCGTAAGGGCCGCTCCATGGAGATCGAGCGCCTCATCGGTCGCAGCCTGCGTACTGTCGTCAATATGAAGGCACTCGGCGAGTACACCGTTACCGTCGACTGTGACGTGATTCAGGCAGATGGCGGCACGCGAACGGCGAGCATTACCGGCGCCTGGGTGGCACTGCACGACGCCCTTGCCATGTGGGTCGAGGCGGGTAAGCTCGAGCGCATCCCGCTCACGGGCCAGGTCGCCGCGATTTCCATGGGTGTTGTCGACGGCAACACCCTGCTCGACCTGGATTATTCCGAGGACAGTCACGCCGAGGTCGACATGAACCTTGTCGCCACCGATACCGGTGAGATGATCGAGCTCCAGGGCACTGGCGAGCAGGCGCCCTTCGACCGCAAGCGTCTCAATGCCCTGCTTGATTTGGGCGACAAGGGCATTGCCGAGCTCATCGAGCTCCAGCGCCAAGCCCTCGTCTAACCTGCCAAAAAGGGACAGGTTTATTTTGGCAGGTTTTATCTGCGGAAACGCTGAACTGTAAGGCTGCTGCCGCGCGAGGGGAGGGGCTTGAGAGCCTAATTACCTTTTGTGTGGCGTTGTTATAAGAACAAGGAGGCCAGCTATGGCACTTGAGAAGATCGACATCGACACCCTCGACCCGGCGGCGACCATCGTCGTGGCAACGGGCAACGCCCACAAGCTCACCGAGATCGAGGCCATTTTGGGCAAGGTTATGCCCGAGGTTCGCTTTGTGGCGCTCGGCCAGCTGGGCGATTTTGAGGACCCCGAGGAAAACGGCACGACGTTTTTGGAGAACGCCATCATCAAGGCGCAGACTGCCGTCGAAGAGACGGGGCTCATGGCCATTGCCGACGATTCGGGCCTGGTCGTCGACGCGCTGGACGGTGAGCCCGGTGTGTATAGCGCGCGCTACGCGGGCGTTCACGGCGACGATGCCGCCAACAATGCCAAGCTGCTCGTGAATCTGGAGGGCGTGGCCGACGAGGACCGCACTGCGCGCTTTATGAGCGTCGTCGCGCTCATCGACACAGACGGTTTGGTCACCTATGGTGAGGGCGCCTGCGAGGGCGTTATCGCGCACGAGGGCCGCGGCGATCACGGCTTTGGCTACGACCCGCTGTTCCTGCCGGTCGACACGCCGGGCAAGACCATGGCCGAGCTGACGGCGGACGAGAAGAACGCCATCAGCCATCGATTCCATGCGCTCGAGCACCTATCCGCCAAACTGACGGGCGAGGAGTAGGCCGTGCGTGCGGTGGTGCAGCGCGTGCTCAACGCCGGCGTGACGGTCGACGGCGAGTGCGTGGGCAAAATCGGGCGCGGCTATCTGGTGCTGCTGGGCGTGGGCCACGGCGACACGCGCGCCGAGGCCGATAAGCTGTGGGGCAAGCTCCGGGGCTTGCGCATTAACGAGGACGAGAACGGCAAGACCAACCTGGCACTTGCCGATGTCGACGGCGAGGTTCTCGTGGTGTCGCAGTTCACGCTGTTCGCCGATTGCCGTCACGGCCGCCGTCCATCGTTTACGGATGCCGGCGCCCCCGATGTCGCCAACGAGCTCTACGAGTACTTCCTGACGCTCGTTCGTCAAGATGTCGAACACGTGGCGCACGGCATCTTTGGCGCCGACATGAAGGTCGACCTCGTCAACGACGGTCCATTCACCATAGTCCTGGACACCGATAGCCTGTAAGTAGTCAATTTGGGACGGGGCTTATTTAGCTACTTGCGTATGGCCACAGCAGGGTGCTATAGTATTAGAGTTTTGTCTATCTTAGGGGTATTATCCCCTTTTTGAATTGCACCTTCTGGAGGCCCTGTTCATGGAAGAGATGGAAGTCAATCACGTCGACGACATCCACGAGAAGCTGACCGATATGGTGGGCGATCGCGTTAAGGTGAAGGCCAACATGGGCCGCACCCGCGTCGTCGAGCGCATGGGCACCATCAAGAGCGTCCATCCGGCAGTCTTTATCGTCGAGGTCGACGAGCGCCGTGGCCGCAAGTCGCGTCAGTCCTACCAGTATATTGATGTTCTCACCGGTCAGGTCGAGCTGTTCGACCCCGAGAGCGGCGAGCACATTTTTACCCCGCTCGGCAATCAGCTCGAGGAGCACTAGCGGTGACCGATTGGTCCCTGACCCTTTCCGCGCCGGCAAAGATCAACCTCTATCTGGGGGTTCATACCGAGCGCGACGACCGCGGCTACCATAAGGTCGATTCCCTGATGGCAGCCGTCGGCCTTGTCGATATCGTGACGGTTACGCCGGCACAGGCGCTGACCGTTCAGACGATTCCGGCATCCGACTTTCCCATGCAAAAGAATACGGCGTATCGTGCTGCGCTCGCTATGGCCGAGCATTATGGTCGTGAAGCCAACGTCTGCATTACGATCGAGAAGCGCATCCCGTTGTGTGCCGGCCTGGGCGGTCCTTCGACGGATGCCGCGGCGGTCATTGTCGCCTTGGCAGAGCTGTGGGGTATCGACCGTGCCGATTCCGCGCTGGACAACATCGCGCGCGGCATTGGCGCTGACGTTCCCTTCTTTTTGCATGCCAGCCCTGCATTTTACGTGGGTGGGGGAGACGTGCTGGCAACCGAGTATCCTGCACTACCCGCGACACCCGTCGTGCTGGTCAAGCCGCGCGAGGCAAGCGTTTCAACAATTGAAGCCTATCGACGTTTTGACGAGACCCCGGCGCTTGCGGACAAGCCCGGAGCGATCGCATCTGCCCTTCACTCGGGAGATGCAGAGGCGGCCTACGCGCTCGTCCACAACAACCTGGGTGTCATTTCCGCGCAGATGGAGCCGCGGATTCAAACGGTGCTTGACTGGCTTCGTTCACAGGACGGTACCATTGCCGTAAACGTGTGCGGTTCGGGTGCCTGCTCGTTTGCTCTCTGCGATACCGCCGCCACGGCAGTCAATCTTGCGGCAGACGCTCAACAAAACGGCTGGTGGGCTTATGCAACGGAGCTCATTTCCGACACGGTTCGCATTGAAGCGCCAAAGAAGTAAAAATTTCTCTGGCACACGACGGAAATCTTTGTTACTATAGTCGAGCTAACGGGTTGTGGCTCAGTTTGGTAGAGCACTGCGTTCGGGACGCAGGGGTCGCTGGTTCAAATCCAGTCAACCCGACCAGAGCATGAGGAGGGACCGCTTCTTGCGGTCCCTTTTTTTAGCTATTGTTGTGATACCGCGATACCCGCGGTATACTCATTCGAGCTTGTCTCGCTGTATTGTGGAGGTCTACATGTTTGGACTGAGGGCTCCTGAGCTCATCATTATTCTCGTTGTTGTCCTGATTATCTTTGGGCCTAAGAACCTGCCGAAGCTCGGTAAGTCCCTCGGCTCTACCGTCAAGAATATCCGCGAGGGTATGGAGGGCGACGATAAGGGCGAAACCAAGCAGGCCGAGGACGTTGTGGTCGAGGAGTCCAAGGAGGACAAGGAGATCGCAGAGCTCGAGGCCAAGCTCGCTGCTGCCAAGCAAAAGAAGGCAGAGGACAGCGACGCGGACGCAGAGTAGTCCCATCCCTTTGGGGTGAGCACCTGACCGGCTTGCCCGCAGGCTAGCCGGTCTTTTTCGTTTTTGTTGACAGTTGATCGTTACATCATAGTTGGGGAGATATCCGTATGGACGCAAGCCAGATCGTACTGACCGCTGAGGGCCGCCAGAAGCTCGTCGAGGAGCTCGCTTGGCGTGAGGGCGATTACGCCAAGGAGATCGTCGAGGACATCAAGGAAGCCCGCGCGTTCGGCGACCTTTCGGAGAACTCCGAGTACGATGCCGCCAAGGACAAGCAGGCTCAGAACGCCGCTCGTATCGCCGAGATCCAGGCCATCCTCGCCAACGCTCAGATCGCTGCCAGCACGGGCGACCTGACCGTCTCCATTGGCTCGACTGTTACCCTGGTCGACCCCAACGGTGAGCTCATCGAGGTCACGCTTGTCGGTACCACCGAGACCAACTCGCTCGAGCACAAGATTTCCAACGAGTCTCCGGTCGGCCACGCCATCATTGGTCATGGCGAGGGCGACTCCGTCGAGGTCGTTACGCCTTCCGGCAAGACTCGCGTTTACACCATCGCCAAGATCGCACGCTAGACCACGGTCCCGCGTAAAGGTATGTTTTCGCTCCCTGGGACCGAATCCTGGGGAGCGTTTTAGTTTGAGGAGCTAACTATGGCAGAAAACCAGAACGCCGCCGATCAGGCATCGACGCTCAACGACGAGCGCGCCACCCGCCTGGCCAAGCGTGCCTCCCTGTTCGAGGCGGGCCAGAACCCGTATCCCGAGCACTCTGAGATTGAGGACTACGTCGTCGACATCGAGACTAAGTACGCCGAGCTCACCGATGGCGAGGACACCGAGGACGTCGTGAAGATCGGCGGCCGTGTGGTTGCCAAGCGCGGTCAGGGCAAGATTATGTTCATCGTCGTGCGCGACGCGACCGGTGAGATCCAGCTGTTCTGCCGCATCAACGATATGGACGAGGCCGCCTGGAACACGCTCAAGGCGCTCGACCTGGGCGATATCCTGGGCGTGACCGGCGTAGTCGTGCGCACCAAGCGTGGCCAGCTTTCCGTTGCCCCCAAGAGTGCGACGCTGCTGTCCAAGGCCGTTCGCCCGCTGCCCGAGAAGTTCCACGGACTCTCCGACAAGGAGACCCGCTATCGTCAGCGCTATGTCGACCTGATCGCCAACGAGGACGTTCGCGAGACCTTCCGCAAGCGCTCGCAGATCCTCTCCACGTTCCGCCGCTTTATGGAGTCCGATGGCTACATGGAGGTTGAGACCCCCATCCTGCAGACCATCCAGGGCGGAGCTACTGCCAAGCCGTTCATCACGCACTTCAACGCGCTCGATCAGGAGTGCTACCTGCGTATCGCCACCGAGCTGCACCTCAAGCGCTGCATCGTCGGCGGCTTTGAGCGCGTGTTCGAAATCGGTCGTATCTTCCGCAACGAGGGCATGGACCTTACCCACAATCCCGAGTTCACCACGATGGAGGCCTACCGCGCCTTCTCCGATCTCGAGGGCATGAAGGCACTCGCCCAGGGTGTCATTAAGGCCGCTAACAAGGCTATCGGCAACCCCGAGGTTATTGAGTATCAGGGCCAGACTATCGACCTGTCCGGCGAGTGGGCCAGTCGTTCCATGACCGATATCGTCTCTGACGTGATTGGCAAGCAGATCACCATCGACACGCCGGTTGAGGAGCTTGCTGCCGCCGCACGCGAGAAGGGCCTGGAGATCAAGCCCGAGTGGACCGCCGGCAAGATCATCGCCGAGATCTATGACGAGCTGGGCGAGGACACCATCGTCAACCCCACCTTCGTGTGCGATTACCCCATCGAGGTTAGCCCGCTTGCCAAGCGCTTTGAGGACGACCCGCGCCTGACCCATCGCTTTGAGTTGGTCATCGCCGGCCACGAGTACGCGAACGCGTTCTCCGAGCTCAACGACCCGGTCGACCAGGCCGAGCGCTTCGCTGCCCAGATGGCCGAGAAGGCCGGCGGCGACGACGAGGCCATGGAGTACGACGAGGATTACGTGCGCGCCCTCGAGTACGGTATGCCTCCCGCGGGCGGCATCGGCATCGGTATCGACCGCGTGGTCATGCTGCTCACCAACCAGGCTTCCATCCGCGACGTGCTGCTGTTCCCGCACATGAAGCCCGAGAAGGGTTTCCAGTCCGGTGCCGCTGCTGCCAAGGCTGCCGAGGCCGGCAACACCGCGAGCCCCTTCGTCAAGCCGCTCAAGCCCACGGTTGATTATTCCAAGATTGCCGTCGAACCGCTGTTTGAGGAGTTCGTCGACTTTGATACCTTCTCCAAGAGCGACTTCCGCGCCGTGAAGGTCAAGGCATGCGAGGCCGTCAAGAAGTCCAAGAAGCTGCTGAACTTTACGCTCGATGATGGCACCGGCACCGACCGCACCATCCTCTCCGGTATTCACGATTATTACGAGCCCGAGGACCTGGTCGGCAAGACCTTGCTTGCCATCACCAACCTGCCTCCGCGCAAGATGATGGGTATCCCCAGCTGCGGCATGCTCATCAGCGCCATCCACGAGGAGGAGGGCGAGGAGCGCCTCAACCTGATCCAGCTCGACGCTTCCATTCCTGCCGGCGCAAAGATGTACTAACTAGTTACGCGGTTCTACGAACCGCGTAACGGGCCGACGCTGCGCGGGCCGCATTTGGACAATCTGACGTTCAACTTCAAGGGCGCGATCAAAAGGTCAGCGCCCTTTCGTTTCACGTCACCTTGTCACAAATGCGACCCGCTCGCTCATATGACCCAATCCGCTGTCAAGAGCCACAATGGCCCCGCCGAC
>CATVTV010000032.1:0-23984 GCA_958347015.1 uncultured Collinsella sp.
GTACAACGAGGCCTAGGTCTCCCACCGCAGGATCTGAGGGCTGACCTTCGCGGACGTCCTCGGACATGAAAGAACCCCCGCTGCGCACTACGTGCGGCGGGGGTTCTTTCGTCCTGCGGAGTGTCCGCGAAGGTCAGCCCTCAGATCCTGCTACGACTACGTCCTCGGATTGTGTGGCTGAATGAAGGACGTGGTTGGTGGGGCCTTTTGTCCCCTTCGCTGTTTCGCGGCTTTGCCGCGAAAGCTCGCGCCACTTTGGGGATGGATGGAGGGCGTGGCTGGATTGCAGATTCAAATGGCTAGAGAGATATGGGCGCGAACGAGAAATCGTTATTGGGGTCATCCTTTTCCATAAACTCATCGAGACAAAACGTCATGTAGATTGGAACGTACAGAACCTTGCCCTCTTTGCTGAGATTCTCGTGGCTTAGTACAACGGCCTCGGGAATTTTGTACTCGCCCACACTCATCAGACGATCGAGGGCCGCGTGCGCTCGAACTTTCTTGCCCGATTTGACCTCGATTGGGACAACATGCCCGTGGGCGCCTTCGATCACAAAATCAACTTCACCGACCTCACGCGTTTGGTAGTACCATGCATCCGCCCCGAGGGCAACAAGTTCCTGCGCGACCACGTTCTCATAGAGACCACCAAGGTTGGGAGTTTTCATATCAAGATAGACAGCGCGTGCGGTGCTGCCGGGGTACCGCGATGCGAGCATGCCCGTATCAGACTCATATAGTTTGAAGGCCGTCGTTTTCTCCGTCCTCTTGAGAGGACTCCGTGGCTCCGTCACCCTGGCGACCATCAATCCAACACCTGCGTTAACAAGCCACAGGAAATCCTGCTCATATTTTTTAAGGCGAGCTCCCTCACCCAGAGACGAAACAACAAAGCGATGAGACTCCGCCTCAAGCTGAACGGGAATTTGCTCAAAAATCGACCGAACGTTAAACGCTCGAGTCGATGCATATTTTGAGATATCGCTTTTGTACTGATCGACCAGCTGAGTTTGAAGCTCACGTGTGCTCACGAGCGAATAACCCGAATCAATATAATTCTGAACGACCTCCGGCATGCCGCCGCAAACGATATAAGCTCTATAGTTCTTGAGCATCGCCTCATGAATATAGTTTTCGACAGGATGTTTCTCGACAAGGCAGCTGCGAATGCCTGCAAGCACATTCTCGCTAACGCTGTTTGCCCAACAAAACTCTTCAAAATCCATCGGGCGCATAACAATGTGCTCTACATACCCCACCGGAAAAGAAGAGATCCCCTTAAACTCAGTCCCAAGCATAGACCCCGAGAAGACATAGCTAAAGCGCCCATCCTCGACCAACGCCTTCATGAGTGTAACGATCTGCGGATACTCCTGAATCTCATCGACAAAGACAAGCGTATCGCCCTCAACAAGCGGCGCATCCGCAAGAAGGGCTACGCGGTTGATAAAGTCAACGGAGTTCTTTGCGCCAACAAGTGCATTCCTTGCTTCGACATCGAGTAGTAAATTGACCTCAAAATACGACGCGTAGTTGCTTTTTCCAAACGCGCGAAGCGCATAGCTCTTGCCAATCTGACGCGCACCAGTAACGAGTAATGCCTTATTGGAGTTATTCTTCCAGCTCAAAAGCTTATCAGTGACCTTACGGCGTAGCATTAAACCCCCAAATGACAAAAATTGACAGATAGAATCGCCTAAAATCATACAAAAATTGGCAGATAATAATGTCGTAAATATACAAAAATTGGGAGATAGCAAAGGTTCGAATAGGCCTCAAAGCCACTGAAACAGTGCTCTACTTTGCGAAGGGGCTGGGGACGCTGTTGGGTGCGTCTCCAGCCCTCTGATTCTTACTTTGAATCCGATGGTGGGGTGTTGTCGGTGCTGCTTGCTTGGTTACCTTGTCTCGCCGGACTCCGTGCGTAGGCGGTAGCCGTGGACGAGGTCGCTGATGGCCGGCCAGGGAATCTGGCGATCAGCCCAAAATTGGAGCTGGACCAGATAGCGCTCGGTGGCGCGGGTGAGGGCTGCAAACTGTTCGTGAGTCTCTACCTGGGCGTAGAGGTCGCGGCTGTGGGCGAGGATTGCCGTGGTGTCATCCATTTTGCCGGTGACGTCGAAGGCGCCCGAGAACCAGTCGCACAGGCGCGCGGCGCTGTTGTTGATCGTTGCGAGGTCGGCGGTGCCATCGTTGGCGTTTTCGTTGGCCTGGGCTCGCAGGAGGGAGAGGGCGTCGGTGGCGTTCATGCAGTAGCCGACGGTGAAGTTCCAGACGGCGAATTCGCGGCCGGTGTCGAGCTTGCGGCGGCGCATCAGGTCGATGTCGCGGGGCTCCTCGAGCATCATTTGGTCGGCGAGGGCCTCAAGTGCAGCGGTGTACTCGGCAAGGTCGAGTGTGAGCAGGGTGTTGATATCCATCATCTTTAGGCCTCCGCTTCGATCTCGACGATTTCGTTTTTGATGTACATGCCCTGGTTGTCCCAGACATTGCGGCAGGCGGCGGCAAAGCGTTCACGGTCTGTCTCGCAGATGCGGGCGAACATGTTGCAGGTGCCAAAAGGCTCACAGACGTCAAAGAAGATGCAGATTGATGACCATCCGCCATACCAGCTCACGGCGCCCGCTGGCTCGTGAAAGACGGGGTTCTCGATGTGCTCGTAATTGGCGATGGGGCCCGAGACAGGATACGTCACCTCGGCATCGCAGATTTTGGCCGAAAAGATACGTGACTCGACCGGACAGGACGATTCGAATAGCTTGCATGCCTCGGGAGCCTTGTCCCAGAGCATGTCGGCGAGAAACGTCTCGCCATTCAGCGTGATCTTGAGCATTTTTGTCATAGTAAGGACCTCCTCAATCCGTCGCTCAAGGGGTTCGCTGGCGGATAAGGAGAAGACAGCAGCGGGGTCGCCGAACCCAAACTTCACGGCAGATCTCTGTCGCCCCAGCCCGCGCTGTTCTTCGCTAAAGTACCATGCAGCAATTGCGCGCGCAATATCAGTTTTTGATTTTCTGGAAGCGGCAACCGACGAGACGGCTCGCCGGCTGCCGGCCGACGCGCGGCAAAGGCACTCGTCTATTCCTTAAGTTGGATGAAAAACGCCATGTTATTGCAGGGCTGCATACTCGTCCAATAAGTGCATAGAATCTCGTATAGTGCGAGTAAGATTTTGCGCTGTCTGTTTTATGTTTAGCAAAGATACAGTTTGCATAATCTGGTCTAATCCCTGCTCTATTAAAATAAAGTTGCACGTAAATGACGTAGATATGCTTGAGCTGGGTTTCTTTACGCTGAGCGGGCAAAAGCGACCGTTCACCGTTCAACTATTTTCAAAATGAATAAAATGAGCGATAAAGAGAATATAAACCTTAATAAACTCGCGTATCGCACGGGCGCGGGTTATTAATGGGTTGTAGGCCTTTTACAGAAAGGATTCCAGCAATGTCTAAGCCTCTTGGCAAGCCCGATCGTATCGTCGTCGCCCTTGGCGGCAACGCCCTCGGCAACAACCCCGTTGAGCAGATCGAGGCCGTGAGCAACACCGCTCACGCTCTCCTCGGCCTGATCGAGCAGGGCAACGAGATCATCATCACCCACGGCAACGGCCCGCAGGTTGGCATGATCCAGAACGCCTTCGCCGCTGCCCACGACGCCATCGGCACCCCCGAGATGCCGCTGCCCGAGTGCGGCGCCATGTCCCAGGGCTACATCGGCTATCACCTGCAGCAGGGCATTGGCCGCGAGATGCACAAGCGCTATAAGCGTTGGCACGCCGCAACCGTCGTCACCCAGATCGAGTGCGACCCGGATGATCCTGCGTTCAAGAACCCGACCAAGCCGATCGGCCCCTTCTACACCGAGGAGCAGGCCAAGGAGTTCATGGCCGAGGATCCTTCCAAGGTCTTCGTCGAGGATTCCGGCCGCGGCTGGCGTCGCGTCGTCGCTTCCCCCGATCCCAAGAAGATCGTCGAGGCTGACTCCATCCTCAACCTGCTCGACAACGAGTTCATCGTCATCGCCTGCGGTGGCGGCGGCATCCCCGTCGTCCGCGACTACGAGAACAAGGGCTGCTATAAGGGCGTTCCCGCCGTCATCGACAAGGACCTGGGCGGCGAGCTGCTGGCCGAGGACTGCGACGCCGACGTTCTGTTCCTGCTGACCGCCGTTGAGCATGTCGCCATCAACTTTGGCAAGCCCAACCAGGAGGAGCTCGAGGACATCACCGCCGACGAGGCCGAGCGCCTGGCCGACGAGGGCCAGTTCGGCAAGGGTTCCATGGAGCCCAAGGTCCGCGCCGCCATCAAGTTCGCCCGTTCCCGCAAGGGCCGCACCTGCATCATCGGCGCCCTGGACAAGGCCGCCGAGACCATGGCCGGCCTCTCCGGTACCCGCATCCACGAGTAGCCTCTACTCCATTGCCTCTCTCGTGGGCGCCGGGCAAGGCGCCCGCAAACTAGCCTCTCTTCATGAGCCCCGCAGTCCGCTCCGACTGCGGGGCTTTTGCTTCAACCCGGCACTTGGGGACGTTCCTTTCCTGTCGGCAGCTTGGGACAGTCCTTAAAGGCGGTAGTCATTGGGGACGTTCTTAAACGACTAGTTAAACAAGAACGTCCTCAATGACTACTAATTTAAATCTGTCCCCAATGACTGCGGAAAGCGCATCTCACACCGACGCATTGCTTTCGGGCCCTCTCTCCGTGCTCCCTATAAGTTCAGCTGGGCTCCCCGCAACCTGTTCCGCGTTGGCGGAACGAGCGCGACGTGGAGTGTCATTCTTTACCGCGTTAGACTAGACGCAGGGAAAGGAGGAGGACATGGATGCTCGCGTTAAGCAGCTTGTAAATATGATCGAGGACGATCAGCCTGTCGCTGTCGCGGTGCTTGCCAAGCGTCTCGAGGTAAGCGAGCGCGCCGTGAGAAACTATATCCATCGCGCAAACGACAAGCTTGCGGGGGTTGCACGCATCGTTGGCAGCAAAGGGCAATATCGTATCGATGTTGCACATGCAGATGAGCTTGCTCGCTTGCTAGACGGTGCGGCTCTGGCCCATCCGGGCATTCCTGATACGCGCGACGGCCGTGTGTCCTTCCTTCTTAACGACCTTCTCATGCGGTCCCAGTGGGTGACGATTGAGGAGTATGCGGATTTACTCTACGTTTCGGCGCGAACTCTGTCCAATGACATGCGTCTGGTAGAGCAGAAACTCGCCCAATTTGACTTGATGCTCGAAAAGCGCCCTCGCTACGGAATCCGCGTTGCGGGTGGGGAGTCGCAACGGCGTCTGTGTCTGGCCTCACTGGTGAGGCCCGTGTTGCCCGACACCGACGATGCAGAGCTCGCCGAGCGCCTGCGGGCCATCGCCGCATGTGTGGACGATGCCCTGACTGCCTCGCCCGTCACGGTGAGCTCGCTGGCATCCCGCAATCTCATCATGCATCTTTACATCGCTCTTGGCCGCATCGAGCAGGGCTGCTATGTCCCGGCTGCAGAATCGGACGTTTTAAAGCTGGAGGGAACGCGCGAATACGCTGCGGCTTTCCAGATTGCCGCAAACATCAAGGATGCCCTGGGCGTGAGCATGCCCCGAGAAGAGGTTGCCTTTATCGCAATCCATTTGCTCGGCAGGGGCACGGGCGTGCCCGAGAAGGGCTCGGCCGTTATCTCGGACGAGATGTGGGAGATCGCTTCCGAGATGGTATGTGCGGTCAACGATGAGTTTAGGTTTGACTTTAGCAGCGATCTTGAACTTCGCATGAACCTTGCTCGGCATATTGGCCCTCTGGGTTATCGCCTTGAATATCACATGCATATGGATAACCCCATGCTGCCCGATATCAAGACGAGGTTTCCGTTGGCCTATTCGATGGCGGCCGGCACCTCGCAGGTACTCGAGCGTCATTTTGGCAGCCAGCCCTCTGATGAGGAGCTCGGCTACATCGCCATGGCATTTGCCCTGGCCCTCGAGCAGCAAGCCGACCAGCCGCGTCGCAAACGCATCCTGATCGTGTGCGCCTCGGGAGCGGGAAGCGCCCGTATGCTCGAGCACCAGTACCGCAAGCAGTTTGGTATGTATATCGAGTCGATTGAGACATGCGACGTCGCCCGCGTGGGAACGCTCGACTTTTCGCACATCGACTACGTGTTCACAACGGTGCCGCTCAACGTCAAGTTGCCTGTGCCCGTCCGCGAGGCCGATTTCTTCTTGGAGACGAGCGATGTCAACGCTATCCGCAAGGTGCTGAGTGATGACGCTGCGCAATCGGACTCCCTGAGCGCTTTCTTTAGCCGTGCCCTGTTCTTCAACCGCGTTGAGGCGTCGTCGAAGCAGGCCGTTCTCCGATATCTCTCCGAGCGCGCCGTCGAGAGCGGCCGTGTCGATGCCCAGTTTGCCCAAGAGGTTGCCGAGCGCGAGAGCGCGAGTGCCACCTCGTTTGGCAATGGGGTGGCCATGCCCCATGGGATGCATCCTTTGAGCGCCGAGGCCTTTGTTACCGTGGGCCTGCTCGAACATCCCATTCTTTGGGACGAATACGGCCATGAGGTCGATATCGTCTTTATGGTGTCGTTTGCCCGGTCGGGCGGCGATGAGACGCGGATCTTGAGCTCGCTGCTCGCTGAGATCTTTATGGACCGCCAGGGGGTCGAGCGCTTACGCGAGCGCCGGTCCTGGCATGAGCTGATGGCGCTTGTGCAAGCGCATACGGCTTAAGGCTTCTTTTGTCGAAAACCCTGCCTGCCTGCAATAAACCTCGAGGATTGCGGGTGGGAGATAGGCGTTTCGAATATTCAAGTACAAACCAAACATCACGGGAGAGGAGACCGTTATGGACGATCAGGGAACCGAGATGGTTTCGTTTCAGCTGGTCGCTGCAGCGGGAGAGGCGCGCAGCCTTGCCTTCGAAGCCCTTGAAAAGGCAAAGGCGGGGGATTTTGACGCTGCCGCCAAACTCATGAAGCAGTCAAAGGATGTGGGAATCAAGGCTCACCACATCCAAACGCAGCTGCTTTCGACCGAGGCGGCGGGCGAGCATCTGTCGGTGGATGTGTTGCTGGTCCATGCTCAGGACCACCTCATGTGCTCCATGCTTGCTCAGGAGCTCGTGCAGGAGCTGATCTGCCTGTATGAGCGCACTGCAGCCAAGAACGCCTAACGGCGTGCGGCGACTATCCAACCAATCAATGCGAAGGGAATCCCTTATGAAGATCCTTCTTGTTTGCGCAGCTGGCCTGTCTACAAGCATTCTGATGAAGAAACTCGAGAAATACGCGGAGCAAAACGGCATCGAGCTCGATATCGATGCGGTGGGTATCGGCGAGTATCAGGAGACCTGCGCCGATTATGACGTGCTGCTCTTGGGGCCGCAGGTGTCCTACCAGCTCAACACCGTCAAGCAGGGGAGCGGTAAGCCGACCGCGGTCATCCCCGCACAGGACTACGGCATGGGCAACGCCGCCAACGTGCTGGCACTCGCCCAGTCGCTGTTGGGCTAGGAGGCGACCATGGAAAAGTTCATGACCCTGCTTCAGGAAAAACTGACCCCTATTGCCAATTTCTGCGGCACCGAGCGCCACTTTGCCTCCATGCAAAAGGGCTTTATGAGCGCGATCAGCTTCATCTTGGTCTCTGCCGTCTTTATGATCATCGCCAACCCGCCGGTCACGGCCGACCTGGTGGCGCAGGGCGGGTTCTGGTCCGTCTTTGGCCCTTGGCTCGATTTTGCCACGGCCAATAAGCTCACGCTGCTCATCCCGTTCAACATGACGATGGGCATACTGTCGGTGATCGTGACGTTCGCAATCGCCTATAACCTGGCGGGCACCTACAAGATGCCCAAGCTTAACGCCGGTATGACCTCGCTGGTGATGTTCCTGATCGCCGCGGCGCCGTCGTCCTACTACCAGCTTGCTGATGAGTCCGTGCTCCAGGCGGTCCCCTGCACCTATCTGGGTGCGCAGGGCCTGTTTACCGCCATCATCGTTGCCCTGGTCTCCGTCGAGGTCACGCGCTTCTGCCAGACCAAGGGCATCACCATCAAGATGCCCGATGGCGTGCCGCCGTTTTTGTCCGAAACCTTTGGCGCCATCGTGCCTATGCTCGCCAACATCCTCATCTTCTTTGGTGGCAACCTGCTGATCCAGATGATCGATCCCACGCTGTCCATCCCCTCGGTTATCGAGAAGCTGCTCGCTGCCCCGCTTTCCGTCGCAGTTGACTCTGTGCCCGGCGCACTGCTTATCTGCTTCATGACGCTGCTGTTTTGGTGCTTTGGCGTCCACGGCAACATGATCGTGATGCCCATCACCGCCCCGGTCACGCTTGCCGCCTTTGCTGCCAACGCCTCACTCTACGCTGCTGGGCAGCCGCTTGAGTTCCACCCGGTACTCATGTCGATGGTCATCAACCTCATCGGCGGCACGGGCAATACGTTCTCTTTTGTGGCGCTCTGCGCGTTTAGGGCAAAGTCGCAGCAGCTCAAGGCATTTGGCAAGGCATCGATCGTGCCGAGCTTCTTCCGTATCTCCGAGCCCGCGATCTTTGGCGCACCCATCATCTTCAACCCGATCCTCATGATTCCGTTTGTGCTGGGCGGTATGATTTCGGCCCTGCTGTATTGGGGTGCAATCTCACTGGGTCTTGTCTCTAACTTCTACATCTTGGTGAGCGGCACGTTCCCCATCTTCGTTCAGGGCTTTATCCAGTGCCTCGACCCGCGCATCTGGGTATTTACGATCGTTTTGATCGTGGTCATGGCTGTGGTCTGGTACCCGTTCTTTAAGGTGTACGACAACCAGCTCCTGGCACAGGAGCAGGAGAACGCCGCGGCAGCTTCTGCCAAGGATACTGAGTAGCATGGGTTACTTTGACAGAACGTCTGCTGCCGGTATGCCCGAGGGCTTTTTGTGGGGCGGCGCGCTCGCTGCCAACCAGGCCGAAGGGGGCTGGAACGAGGGCGGCCGCGGTATGTCGCACTCCGACCTGATTCCACAGGGTCCCGACCGCTGGGATGTGATGTTTGGCAGGCAAAAGCCCGTGGATGATCCGGACAGGCTGTATCCATGCCGTTGGGGCAACGACTTCTTCCATCATTGGCGCGAGGACGTCGAGCTCTTTGCCGAGATGGGCTTTAAGTGCCTGCGTCTTTCAATTTGTTGGAGCCGTATTTTTCCCACAGGGATGGAGGCCGAGCCCAACGGTGAGGGCTTGGAGTTTTACCGTCAGGTATTCGAGGCGCTGCGCGAGCACGGAATCGAGCCGCTCGTGACGCTGTCGCACTACGACTATCCGTTGGCTCTGGTCGAGCGTTATGGTGGATGGCAAAGCCGAGAGATGATCGAGCGGTATGCGCACTACGTCGAGACCGTCGGACGTGCGTACCAGGGCCTCGTGCGTTATTGGCTCACCTTCAACGAGATCAACAGCGTGGCGCTGTCCTATCTCAACGCGGGCGTCACGCTCGAGGATGAGCGTGACCGTGCAGCCGTGACCGCGGCGTTCTCGCACCATATGTTTATGGCGAGCGCTCGCGCTGTCGAGATCCTGCACAAGATCGATCCCGCAAACAAGGTGGGTTGCATGATCGCTGCCGGTGCGACCTATCCGTACCGTTGTGCGCCCGAGGACGTATGGCTTGCGTATGAGGAGGACCGCGGCCGCTACTTCTACACTGACGTGATGGCTGCGGGCGCCTATCCTACTTGGAAGCTGCGTGCGCTCGAGAAAGAGGGTGTTTACGTGCCCTTTGAGCCGGGCGATACGGAGTGTCTGGCCGAGCATACCGTCGACTTCATCTCGTTCTCGTACTATTGCTCGCGCTTGGTGTGCGCCGATGACCAGGTGATCGCTGAGAAGGCGGAGGGCAACGTGTTCCCGACGCTGCGCAATCCGTACCTCAAGGATAAAGAGACTGCCTGGAAATGGCAGATCGATGCGCTGGGTTTGCGCGTGACGCTTGCCGGCTACCACGATCGTTACCATCTTCCGCTCTTTATCGCTGAGAACGGTGTGGGCGGACTCGATGCGCTGGAAGACGGCAAAGTCCACGATGCGTATCATATTGATTACCTGCGCAGGCATATTCTTGCGCTACGCGATGCAATTGTCGAGGACGGTGTTGACCTGATGGGATACACGCCGTGGGGCTGTATCGATCTGGTATCGGCCTCGACGGGGCAGATGAAGAAGCGCTATGGCTTTGTTTATGTCGATGCCGATGATACGGGCAAAGGCACGTTCGATCGCTACCGAAAGGACAGCTTCTGCTGGTATCAAAAGGTCATTGCATCAAATGGCGAGGACTTGAGTTAACCCTTGCAAGCCTGCTGCCCCCGCGGCCCGTTTCGGCCGCGGGGGCTTTTGCTATTTACCTAGTCCCCGATGAGACCCTCATTCTGTGGGTAGTCATTGGGGACGTTCTTAAACGACTAGTCATTTAAGTCTGTCCCCAATGACTGCGGAAACCCGGCACTTGGGGACGTTCCTTTTCTGCCGGCAGCTTGGAACAGTCCTTAAAGCCCGCATCAATCAACTGCGGAAAGCGCATCCCAGAATGAGCGTCCAACATGGGACATGGTTTCCCTTGAGGGCCTCAACCGGAAAATGCATCCCGGAATGTTGCCGGAAAGTGGAACGTAGTTTCCCAAACAGGCCGTGCGCGGAAAGTGCATCCCGCTATCGAACTTCAAAGCGGGATGCATTTTCCGTGCCAGCAGTTCCGGGCAGCCAGAGACCACTCATTTAAGTCTGTCCCCAATGACTAGTAGTAGGCCCACATGGCTTCGACTTCGTTGAGGACCTCTACGACGCCCCAGCGGTGGGCGCTGCGGCTGGCCGAGTTGGGGTCGTAGACGCCAATCTGGTCAGCGTCGTCAATACCGTAAAGCACAATGTAGTGGCCCACGCTGGTAAAGGTGCCCGGCCGAACGGCGGCAATGACGGGCGCTCCCGAACGCAGCGCCTGAGTCATCGAGTCGCGATCGTTATGGAGTTCCGTTCCGTTGAGTCCCAACTGCCACGCGCCGCTCGTCATAAACGACCATTCGGTTGCGCCGGTGGGGGCGTAATTGCCCGCCTCGGAAAGCGCGCACATATCGACGGGGTCATTATTGGTGCGTCCCGTCTTAAAGATGTAGACCATGGCGAGGCACGTGGGCCCGCAGGCATTTTGGCGGATGGTGCCGCCGGCGTAAGGCAGCTCCGACCACGCAGGGTCGATCTGATAGATATGGGGCATCGTGCCGGCTTGCCATTGCGAGCGTGGGGTCGAAAAGGCGAAAGAATAACCGGGTGCGACGGGGGCCTTGAGCAGCTTGTCCTCGGCGGTGGGCTCGAGACCGGCCGACCCGTGGGACATACAGGAGCTCATAAGCACAAAGACCAGACAGGTGAGGATAGAGCACAGTGCGAGGCGAAGTCGATGAGCCGGCAGGGCGGGGGCATTCGCGTGCGATGTCGAGCGGTAAGGCTTGCCGTCGCGTCCGCCTTGGGGATGCGAAAAGAAGCGGTTGATATGGATGCCGGGCTGACGTACGCCGTTGCGGCGCAGCTGCGGAACCTCGGCCTGACGCTGTCGAGTGCGCGCGCCCAAGCGGCTATCTTGCTGCGCGCTTGTGTTCATGCTCGGACGGCCACTCTGCCGCGTTCTGCTTGTCTGCTGCCGAGACGAAGGCCTGGGTTGCTCTTGAGGGCGTTGCGGATTGCTGCTCGTGGCGCTTCTGGGCGTCGGCGCGGTACGGCCAGCAAGGCGAACGCTTTGTCGCCGTTGGTCACCGTCGTTGTATCCGTATGCCATTCGTACCGCCTTGTCTCATGTATAACCTGTCTATCCTACAAAAAAGATGTGCAACAAATGGGTCTGCGCGTCAAAAGCTCGGTAAACGGTACGAAAGGCGCAAAACACACGGCCTCAAAAACATCTCTCTATGCGTCCGATGAGCGTGCGCCCGTCGGACGGGCGGCAACAATGAGCGGCAAACCGTGCCGTTCGTCCCAAAAACGGCGCCGCTCATATGCGAGTTCGGCCTTCGGTCGAGCCATGGGCGGCCGTGCTGCGCCAAGGCCGTATCTTAAAGCCACGAAATAAAAGAGCGCGGCAAAACAGACCGCGCAAGGAGTGACGTCAAGGGGCGTCAAAAAGGAAAGGAGGGGAACAATGGCGGACAAGAACGCAGAAGTTGCAGTCGAGGATAACGGCGGTATGAAGAAAACGCTTTCGCTCTGGAACTTCTTCACCATCGGTTTCGGTGCCATCATCGGCACCGGTTGGGTTCTGCAGGTCGGCGACTGGATGGTCGTGGGCGGCGGTCCCGTTCCCGCTATGATCGCATTCCTCTTGGGTGCAATCTTCCTCGTGCCCGTCGGAGCTGTTTTCGGTGAGCTCACGGCTGCTATCCCCATCTCGGGCGGCATCGTCGAGTATGTCGATCGTAGCTTTGGCCGTACGCTGAGCTACATCACCGGTTGGCTTTTGGCCCTGGGCAACGGTATCCTGTGCCCGTGGGAGGCCATCGCCATTTCGACCCTCGTGTCCGAGATGTTCGGCAGCCTGCCCGGTCTTGAGTGGCTGCGCGCCGTCAAGCTCTACACCATCCTGGGCGCCGACGTTTACCTGTTCCCGACGCTGATCGCGCTCGGCTTCGCAGCCTACGTCATCTTCCTCAACTTCCGCGGCGCCAGCTCGGCCGCCAAGCTCCAGGCCTTCCTGACCAAGGCTCTGCTCTGCGGCATGCTGCTCGCCATGGGCGTCTCGCTGTTCACCGGCTCGCCGGACAATGCCATGCCCGTGTTCTCCCAGGTCACCGGCGCTGGCGGCGGCAAGGCCGCTACCGAGGGCGCCAGCCTGTTCGCCGGCATCGTGTCGGTCCTGGTTCTGACCCCGTTCTTCTACGCCGGTTTCGACACCATTCCTCAGCAGGCTGAGGAAGCAGCCGAGGGCCTCAACTGGAACAAGTTCGGCAAGATCATCTCCCTGGCCCTGCTGGCCGCCGGCGGCTTCTACATGGTCTGCATCTACTCGTTCGGCACCATCCTCGACTGGCATGAGTTTGTTAAGAGCCCGGTTCCCGCGCTTGCCTGCCTCAAGGGCATCAACATGCTTCTGTACCTGGCCATGCTCGTCATCGCCACGCTTGGACCCATGGGCCCGATGAACTCCTTCTACGGCGCCACGAGCCGCATCATGCTCGCCATGGGCCGCAAGGGCCAACTGCCCGAGAAGTTCGCCGAGGTCGACCCCAAGTCCGGCGCTCCCAAGCTCGCCTGCGTCGTTCTGGGCGTTATCACCGTCATCGGTCCGTTCCTGGGCAAGAACATGCTCATCCCTCTGACCAACGTGTCGGCTCTCGCCTTCATCTTCTCCTGCGGTATGGTCGCCCTCGCCTGCCTGCGCATGCGCTTCACCGAGCCCGACCTGCCTCGTCCCTACGAGGTGCCCAGCGGCAAGTTTGGCATCGGCCTCGCTATCGCTGCCTGCGCCATCATCATCGGCCTTCTCGTGATTCCGTTCTCTCCCGCCTCCCTCAACATGGTGGAGTGGAGCATCGTGATCGGCTGGTTGGCTATTGGTCTGGCCCTCATGGCTTTCACCAATTCCCGCAAAAAGTAACGCCTAGCCGGGGCGGACCAGGTGCGCGGGGCCCTCTCTTCCGCGCACCGAACCCGGCATCACTTGGGTAGCTTTGTGAGGCCGCGACCCAACACGGCCTCGCCCACATATATGGATCCATAAGGAGGAACCATGTCCACTAAGTATGCAATCGTTGGCGGCAAGCTCATCGACGGTACCGGTGCCGAGCCGGTCGAGAACTCCCTCGTTCTCGTCGACGACAACGGCAAGATCGAGTACGCCGGCACTATGCAGGACCTTCCCGAGGGCGTTGAGGTCATCGACGCCGCCGGCAAAACCGTCCTTCCCGGCCTGATCGACACCCACCTGCACTTCTCGGGCAACCTGACCGACGATGACACCGATTGGGTCATGCAGCCGCTCCTCGAGAAGCAGGCCGTCGCCGTCAAGCAGGCCTACGACTGCCTCACCCACGGCCTCACCACCGTCTGCGAGATCGGCCGCTTTGGTATCCAGATCCGTGACTGCATCGACAAGGGCGTCTTTAAGGGCCCGCGCGTTCTGGCCACCGGTCTCGGCTTCTGCCGCGTTGCCGGCCACGGTGACTCCCACCACTGCACCCAGGAGCTCAACAAGGAATCCCATCCCTGGGGTGATCAGGTCGACGGTCCTTGGGATCTGCGCAAGGCTGTCCGCCGTCGCCTGCGCGAGAACCCCGATGCCATTAAGATCTGGGCTACCGGTGGCGGCATCTGGCGCTGGGACTCCGGTCGCGACCAGCACTATTGCTCCGAGGAGATCCAGGCCGTGGTCGAAGAGGCCAAGATGGTCGGCATCCCCGTGTGGAGCCACTGCTACAACAACCACGCCGCTGCCTACGATTCCGTCCGCTTTGGCTGCGAGCAGCTGATTCACGGCTTCGATATCGATGAGCGCACCATGGACCTCATGGCCGAGCAGGGTACCTTCTTCACCCCGACGATCGCCTTCCTGCCCACCTGGTACGCCACCTATCCGCCCGTCTACGTCCCCGAGCTGCACGACAAGTACGAGGGCACCCTGGTCGAGAAGGAGCTGCAGCGCAACTACGACTGCCTGCGCGAGGCCAAGAAGCGCGGCGTCGTCATGACGATCGGCTCCGACTCCTTCTCCTTCGTCACCCCGTACGGCACCTGCTCCATCGAGGAGATGTACGAGTTCGTCGACAAGATCGGCTTCACCCCGGTCGAGACCATCACCTGCGCTACCCTCAACGGTGCCAAGATGTGCCACATCGAGGACGAGACCGGTTCTATCGAGGCCGGCAAGTGCGCCGACCTGCTGGTCGTCAACGGTGACGTCGCCGCCGACATCCACGTGCTCAACACCGACAACATGGACGTCATCATGAAGGACGGCTGGATCGTCGAGGCGGGCACCTTTGGCGAGGCCAACAAATACAGCGCCTAAACTACCGTTCATCGACGACTGGATGTAAAACAC
The DNA here is from genome assembly GCA_958347015.1 of uncultured Collinsella sp. Taxonomy (GTDB): domain Bacteria; phylum Actinomycetota; class Coriobacteriia; order Coriobacteriales; family Coriobacteriaceae; genus Collinsella. The sequence goes on from CATVTV010000032.1 coordinate 15,052, forward strand.
AGTATTTGATTGCATAATGCAATGGAGAGGGTCGCTTGCGGCCCTCTTTATTGCTATGGGTGCGATAGATAAAAGGGGGATGACGGTGGATTTAAACAGGCTGATTCTGGGCAAGAGCTACAACTCTACCAAGGTCTTTCGTACGGCCCAGCATGTGGTCCAGGCTATCCTGCTCGGTGTTGTCGTTCCGGCGCTTATCCTGCTGCTTATCTGGGATTTAACCGATAATCCCAATCCCGTTCCGGGCGTTGTCGTTATTGCCGGCTTGGTCATGCTGTGCTTCTTTTTCTCATATGTCTTTGTGGTCCCCGACGACCTCACATCGAGCGCAACCGACCGTACGCTCGCCATCGCATCAAAAATATTCGCCTACACGTCGCGCGGCCTTACGCCCGAAGCGGCCCTGGGCGCCTCTAAAATCATCCTGTCCGAGACCATCGCCTCTGCCATCTGCTTTACCGACGGCAAGCAGGTGTTGGCAAGCTGGGGCGAGGACTCGGCAAAGTGCCCTGCCGGCACCCCGGTCGTGCTCAAGACCACGCTCAGTGTGATTGAGACGGGCGAGCAGAGCGTGTTTTCGCGTGACACCTCCAATGAGACGGGCGGCTATTTTCCCCGCCTGCGCGCCGGCATTGTCGCGCCGCTTACCGTGCGCGGACATTGCGTGGGTACGCTCGAGCTGTATTACCCCCGCCTGAGCAGCATTGATATGCGCCAGACGGCGTTGGCCTCGGGTTTTGCCGATCTCATTTCCACGCAGCTCTCCAGCTTTGAGCTCGAGCGCCAGGACGAGCTCACGGCCCGCGTTGAGCTTCGCGCCCTGCAGTCGCAGGTCGACCCGCATTTTCTATTCAATACCATTAGCACGATCGTGTCGCTCGTTCGAACCGAGCCCGACAAGGCGCGATTGTTGCTCATCGATTTTTCCAATTATTACCGTCAGACGCTTTCTGACTCCGATACGCTCACCACGCTCGAGCACGAGGTGGAACAGGGCACTCGTTATATCAATCTTATGCAGGCCCGGTATGGCGACGGCCGTCTGCGCGTTTCGGTCGACATCGACTTTGAGGTGCACGACAGCCTGGTACCGCCGTTTATCTTGCAGCCGCTGCTCGAAAACTGCATCAAGCATGCGCAGCGCGAGACCGAGCCGCTTTCTATTCGTGTTAGGGCTTTTGAGACCGATGACGGCTTGGAGATCATCGTCGAAGATGACGGCATCGGGATGAGCGAAGAAGTCTGCGCGCATCTGTTTGAGCAGCATCGCCGAGAGGAGCCCGAGAGCATTACCGCCGACGGCTCCGTCAAGCGAGGTTGCGGCCTGGCGCTCTTCAACGTGCTTCAGCGCATCCATTTCTTTTACGGAGAAGATTCTGGTATGCGCGTGAAGTCTCAGGAGGGCGTGGGAACGCAGGTCATCGTTGAGTTGAACGGCGAGCCACATGAGCCGGCGCCGCTAACGGTGTAGCACGCGGTTGGATTGAGAGAAAAAGAGGGGAAGCGCATATGTCCGAAGGCTGGAACATCCTGGTGGTTGATAACGAGCCCCCAATTAGGGCTGAGCTACGCTATCTGTTGGAAAAGGATACGCGTGTGGGTCAGATTGCCGAGGCGGGCAATGTCACCGAAGCCGTGGAGTTGATTCTGTCGAGCAAGCCCGACGTGCTGTTTTTAGACATTACCATGCCCGGTCGCTCGGGAATTGAGCTTGCCGAGACCCTGCAAAACCTAAAGAGGCCGCCGGTCGTGGTGTTTGTGACGGCATTTGCCGAGTATGCGGCCGATGCCTATAACCTCGATGCGGTCGATTACGTCGTTAAACCGGTCGAGGATGCCCGCCTGTCAAAGGCGCTTGACAAGATCGAGACTGCCCTGGGTGCTCGCCGTGTCGTCCACGCTCCGCGCCAGCCTTTGCGCCTGACGGTGGATCGCGGGGGCAAAAAGGTGTTCATTCCCGTGGCGGATGTCTGCTACTTTGAGGCGCGCGCCGATTTTTGCAACGCCGTCTGCGCCGAGGGGACATACCTGATCAATGAGTCGATTTCCTCGCTCGAGCGGCGCCTGGCCTCCGAGGGCTTTATCCGTGTCCACCGCAGCTATCTGGTTAATTTGGAAGACGTGCACAATGTCGAGATCGGCTCCACGGGCCTGATGGAGCTCAGGCTCGATCGCGTAACCTCGACGGTGCCCGTGTCCCGCCGTCGCGCTGCCGAGGTCAAATCGCACTTGGGGCTTGCGTAGGGGTCGGTGTGCCATCGTTTGCCGTTACAGGTTTGGCATGACTGTGCGGTGGGCATAATGGATTGCATCGAATGAAATCGAAAGGATTATTATGCCCGCGCTCATTACGCATCATCTGTTTGGCGAGGAAAGCATCGACCGTCTTCCGCAGGGCGTTATCACGTCCGACGAGGAGCGCATCGCCTTTATCCTGGGAAACCAAGGTCCCGACCCGTTCTTCTTTCACATGCTCACGCCGCGCATTTCCGACTGCATGTCGCTTGCTCAGGTCATGCACCGCTCGCGCATGTCGCGCCAGTTCTCGTGCCTGCGCGACGGCGTGTCGCACCTGCAGCCGCGCGATGCCAATCTGGGTCGCGCCTTTGCGCTGGGCCTGTTGTCGCACTATGTGCTCGATCGCAATGCCCATCCCTTTGTCTACGAGCAGCAGTTTGGCATTGTCGAGTCCGATCCCGAGCTCGAGGCTTCGGGCAGTCAAGTTCATGCCGTGCTCGAAAGCGACTTGGACGTGCTGATGCTGCAGCTCAAGCGCGATGGGGCAACGGTCGAGGATTATCCGCCGGCGGGCGAGATCGTCACTACCGACCGCATCAATCGCGTTGCCGGCGTGCTGATGAGCTACGTCGCCGGGCGCGTGTACGGTATCGACATCCCGGCGGGGGAGTACGGCGGCGCCGTAGCCGACATGCAGCTGCTCTACCGCACTATCGAGCCTGCCGGTTCGGCCAAGACGCGTGCGATTGCCCTGCTCGAGGGCTTGGTGCACGATTATTCGCTGCTCGACGGCCTTGCGCACCGCGTGACGACCGAGCTGCCCGAGCGCACCGGCAACCTGGGCCACTTGGCATGGAAGAGCCCCTTTACCGATGAAGTCTCGACCGAGAGCTTCCCCGAGGTCTTTGACCGCGCACTGCTCGATTACGAGCTCACCGTCGCCCGCTTTATCGAGACCGGCGATATGGAAGCCGTGACCAACCACGTCAATTACAGCGGTCGCGTGCTCGGCGCCGACGAAGAGTTCGACCGCGAGGAGTAGGGCTCGTGCGTGCCCCTTTGCCGAATCCTTACCGGCGCTTCTGGACAATTGGGGTACGATGAACTAACTGCATATCGGGCGAATACGAAGGGGCCCTGTCCATGAAATACACCAAGCTCGAGCGTAACTGGGTTATGTACGATGTGGGCAACTCGGCCCTCGTGCTGCTCAATACCTCGGTGGTGCCCATCTACTTTAACGCCATCAATACCGGTGCTTCTTCGGCAGACCTGGTGGTCGCTTGGGGCAACGCACAGACGATCGCCTCGTTGGTCATTGCCATGCTCATGCCCATTCTGGGCGCGCTTGCCGATTATGCCGGCAACAAGATCAAGTTCTTCTTGGGCTTCTTCCTCACGGGCCTGGTTCTTTGCCTAGCGCAGGCTATCCCAATGTCCGCCATGGCATTTTTGACCGTGTACGTGCTGTGTACCATCGGCCTTAACTCTTCTATGACGTTCTACGACGCCATGCTGCCCGACATTACCACCGACGAGCGCATGGACGCCGTGTCCAGCTCGGGCTATGCCTGGGGCTACATCGGTTCCACCGTGCCGTTCATCATCTGCCTAGCGCTTATCATGGGTGGCCCCGCTCTTGGCGTCCCCACCATGCTGGCAACGCGTCTGTCGTTTGTCATCACTGGTGCCTGGTGGCTCATCTTTACCTTGCCACTCATTCGCACCTATAAGCAAAAGTACGGTCGCGAGCGCGGTCCCCAGGACACCATCGGCCACATCGTGGGTGGCGTGTTCTCCGAGGTCGGACACACCATGCGCGAGATCGCCCACAACAAGCCCGTGCTGGTCTACATGATCGCGTTCTTCTTCTACATCGATGGTGTCCATACGGTCATCTCCATGGCAACCAGCTACGGCTCGGCTTTGGGCATCGACTCGACCCAGCTGGTGCTGGCACTGCTCGTTACGCAGTTCGTCGCTTTCCCGTCCGCCATCATCTACGGCAAGCTCGCCGGTCGCGTGGGCACGCTCAACATGATCATGGTGGCCGTCGCCGCCTACATGGGCATCGTGCTCTTTGCCGCGTTTTTCTTAAAGACTGCCTTTGAGTTCTGGGTGCTCGCCATTTTGGTCGGCTTGTTCCAAGGTGGCGTGCAGGCGCTCAGCCGCAGCTATTTTGGCCGCATCATCCCCAAGGAAAAGTCCAACGAGTACTACGGCTTCTTTGATATCTTTGGCCGCTACGCAAGCGTGATGGGCACCTTCCTGGTGTCGGTCGTCACCTCGCTGACTGGCAACCCGTCGCTGGGCGTCCTTTCCATCGGCGTGCTGCTGGTGCTTGGCTTTGTGCTGCTGGTCCGTCTGTCCCGCATGGCTCAGACGGCGGCGTAAGACAACTGGGCTCAGTGCGGCAATTGGGCCTATCTGCAGTACTCTTTTGGAAGTAGCCGCATAAATCATTCTGACTTCCGAACAATGTTTAGCCCAAGTGGGTATGATGGAAACAGCTAGGTCGCGGGGCGTCGCCTGTGTTTGGCGGCGCCCCGTTTTTGTGTTGCAAGGAGGGTAAAGGTATGAACGCCACGGTTGTGATCCCAACATATTGGGCGGGCGATGATACCCAAGCAAACGCTCCCGGCACCTACGATCACTCGACGTCGCTCAATGCCGCCAACCCGGAACTCGATCGCTGCCTGACTTCGCTCGAACAGGTGCGCGACATTCCGCGCATCATTCTCTTGGTGGTCTGTCCGGTTTCTGCCACGGCCGACGTATCCCATCGCGTGCACGAAATCGTTAATGCGCATCCCACACTTAAGGTCACCATCGTTACCAATACTCAGGCTTCGCGTGTTGCCGACCGCGTGGCGCAGATTGCGCCCAAAGGCTCGGGCGAGTGCGTGAGCCTGCGCGGCTACGGCGCCATCCGCAACATGGGTCTTGCCTGCGCGGCCGTGTTGGGGCACGACGCGGTTGTGTTTTTGGATGACGACGAGACCGTCATCGATGCCGACTTTATGAAGCGTGCGACCTATGCGCTGGGCCAACAGACGCGTCAGGGCCTGCCGATTTTAGTCAAGAGCGGATACTTTTACGATCGCGACGGGTCGCCGCTGGCTCCCACGGACAAAGCGGGCATTTGCCATCGCTGGTGGACCAAGCGTATCGAGTTCAATCGCTGGATGAAAAAGGCGCTCTCGGGCACCCGCATCTCGCGTTCCAATTACGTGTGCGGCGGCCTGATGGCCCTGCATGCCCGTGCGTTTACCCGCGTGGCATTCGACCCGTTTATTACCCGCGGCGAGGATCTGGACTATCTCTTTAACATGCGCACGTTTGGCTACGACGTGTGGTTCGACAACGAGTGGACCGTGCGCCACCTGCCGCCCGAGTCCGAGAAGCGCTCGCCACGCTTTATGCAGGACGTGTACCGTTGGTACTACGAGCGGGCCAAGCTGACGTTCGCTGCGCACCAAAAGGAGCTCATTCCGGTTACGGCCGCATCACTCATGCCCTATCCGGGTCCGTGGATCTCGCGCGAGCTCGATGACCGCGTGCGCAAGACCGCCATGGTTCGCAGCATGTTTACCCGCGAGCACGAGGGGTATCTGCGCATCTGGCGTCATGGTATTGACGAGGCCAAGACCTATGCCCGCCAAAACGCCGCAAGCTACCTGCGTTTTCAGAGTTTCTGGCCCAAGATCATGGACGAACTTTGGCGCGACGCACAACTGATTAGCATCCTGGAGGGGGCTGAATGATCGACCGCCGCGCCCAGCGCGATAATTCAATTTCAATCTTTCGCATCATCGCCGTTGTCTGCGCCGTTTGCGTGTTGGCGTACTTTATCTTTGCCCTAGCGACTGGCATTGAGCCGATTGCCACGGTGATCGCCTGTGCGCTGCTGTGCATCTTCCTGTGCATCTTTATCTATTTGACGCTCAATCCCGATTCGGTACGCTCCCAGTACACCGAGGAGACGCTTTCGGTTGCCTCGGCCATGCTCGAGGACATTAAGGGCGGCCTGACACAGGAATCGGCACTTTTGGTGTGCCGGCGTATTCTGCCCGAGACACGTGCCATGACCGTTGCCATCACCGATGAGGGCAACGTGCTGGCCTGCGCGGGCGAGTTCGAGGAAAAGCTGCTGCCCGATTCGCCCATCCATACGCTTGCCACGCGCTACGTCATTGAGCACGGCATCGTGCAGTCGTTCAACCGCGTGGTGGACGTGGTGGGTTCGGATGGCTCGCACAACCAGGTTCCCGCCGGTATCATCGCGCCCATCAAGGTGGGCGACCGTACCGTCGGCACGCTCAAGTTCTACTACAAGACCCCGCGCGCCGTCGATCGTACCCAGTATGCGCTCGCCTCGGGCTTTGCCGAGATCCTGTCCACGCAGCTCGCCATCCACGAGCTCGAGGTGCAAAAGGAACTGACGACACGTGCCGAGGTGCGTGCCCTGCAGGCGCAGATCAATCCGCACTTTCTGTTCAACACGCTCAACACCATCGCGTCGTTTACGCGTACCGACCCGCTGCGCGCTCGCGAGCTGCTGCGCGAGTTCTCCTCGTTCTATCGCGCCACGCTCGACAACTCGGGGTCGCTTATCCCGGTCTCGCGCGAGGTTGCCCAGACCAAGCGCTACCTGACGTTTGAGAAGGCGCGCTTTGGCGAGGACCGCGTACTGGCGACCTTCGATGTCTCCGAGGATATCGAGGACACGTTGGTCCCGGCCTTTGTAATCCAGCCCATTGTCGAGAACGCCGTGCGGCATGGCATGGGCGATGACGATGCCCTGCGGATCGACGTGACCGTCCATCAAGACGGCGACGACGCAATCCTGATTGCCGTGGCCGACAACGGCGTGGGCATGGATGAGGGCACCGCCGCCAGGCTGTTTGATGAGCGCTCCGCCCGCCCCGATGCCAGTTCCCCGCAAGGCGGCGGCGCCGGCGTTGCCATGCACAATATTTCTGAGCGCATCCATCGCTTTTATGGACCGCACTCTTATACGCGCGTCGAATCGGCGCCGGGCAAGGGCACCAAAGTGCTCCTGCATCTTGATTTGTCAGAGAGCATCTTTGACATTCAAGAGTAAAATAAAAGGCTATGGGCTCAACGCCAAGCGGCGGATGCCCAGCGTAGTTTGTTGACGAAAGGTTTAATCCCTATGCTGCGTGCGATGATTGTGGATGACGAGGCCCCGGCCCGTTCGGAACTTCGCTTCTTGCTCGAGCAGGCGGGCAAGATCGGCACGATCACTGAGGCGTCGAGCGTCCGCTCCGCCATTGAGATGTTGATGGAAAGCCGCGTCGATGTCGTATTTCTCGATATCTCGATGCCCGGTGCTTCTGGTCTGCAGCTTGCCGAGGCACTGCATAAGCTTAAGAATCCGCCGGCGATTGTGTTCGTGACTGCGTATAGCGATCATGCCGTCGAGGCGTTCGACGTAGATGCCGTCGATTACCTCATGAAGCCGGTCGAGGAGGCACGCCTGGATCGCGCGATCGAGAAGGTCATGCAGCACGCCAAGCCCGTCACGGACAGCAAAGCCACCATCGAGCGCATTCCGGTGGAAAAGGGCGGCCGTAAGGTCCTCATCCCCGTGGATGACATTCGCTTCATCATGGCCAAGGACGATTACTCCTGTATCTATACCGTCGATGATCGTTTTCTATCGACGACTTCGCTGGCGCAGTTCGAGGCCAAGCTTTGCGACTTTGGCTTCTTTCGCGTTCATCGCCGCTATATCGTCAACTTGGCGTGCGTCACGGATGTCGAGACGGTGCCCTCGGGCGCCATCCAACTGGGTATTACGGGCGTCGACGAACGCGTGCCGGTTTCGCGCCGCCGCGTTGTACCGCTCAAGAAGGCCCTGAGCCTCTAGTACACTGGCCCCGCAGCCCTGTAGACCAATTGTCTGCGGAGCCGTGGGGCTTTTTGTATATACGTCGAATCGGTTTTGCAGAAGGGATCCCATGAACAGTGCAAGCGCCAAGCGCATCGACATCATCTCGGACACCCACGGCTATCTTTCGCCCGCGCTTCTGGACGAGCTCAAGGGCGCAGATCTGATTATCCACGCCGGAGACCTCACCTCAGAGATGGATTACGAGCATCTATGCACCATCGCCCCCGTGCGAGCGGTCCTAGGAAACAACGACTACTACCGCGACTACGGCCCGGATGTAGACCGTCTGGCTATCTTCACCTACGAAGGCCTCAAATTCGCCGTAGCCCATTACCGCGAAGACCTTCCGGTGGGATCCGTAGACGTAGCCATCAACGGTCACACCCACGTAACCAAAGAAGCCCAAGTAGGCCGCTGCCTGGTCCTCAACCCCGGCAGCGCCAGCTACCCCCGAGGCAGCCGAGGCCCCACCATGGCCAGAATGCTCGTCAAGGACGGCAAGATCCTGAGCACCAATTTTATTGACTTGGAGTAGGTGCAACAAAAACGGGGGATGCAGATCGCATCTCCCGTTTTTCTTTGAGCCAAAGGCCGAAGTTCAACAACAACCATCAGACAACCCCGCCGAGGAGCACGCGGGCTAGCCGCGCAGCGGCGCACGCCCGCAAAACTGGTTGAACATAGTGACGGCAGGGAGGGTCTCCGGGGCCGGCTGGCGCGGGCTAAGTTTGTCGCGAGTTCCGCACGCAAAGGAAAGCACTTAATGTGCTTTCCGTCT
>CATVTV010000033.1:0-23863 GCA_958347015.1 uncultured Collinsella sp.
TTCAGCCCCGTAATCCGGCATAGTTTTTAAGTTAGTCGTTGGGGACGTTCTTAACTGACTAGTCAAACAAGAACGTCCCCAACGACTATCCCAACAAGGGCAACGCCGATGTTTTGGCGAAGTCAGCGAAAACCCGCCAGAGCGAGCAAGGTGCCTTGAAACGAGGCGGCATTGACCTTCTGGTCATGCCGCCGAAGTTGAAAGGCAGATTGCCGCTCTGGCAGGTTTGCAGCGTCGAGCCGTTACGCGGTTTGGTAAAACCGCGTAACCACTAGTTTGGTACCTTGACAATCAATCTATGCGCTCCTAAATTAGTTAGGCACAAAACAATTCATCTACCTAACTAAAGAAAGGAGCGAAGCTTAGACATGTGTGTTGAACCACTCGCCTATCCGCATGAACCCGGCGGCGACCTCTCACGGCCGGCAGACGAGCCCGAGACCCAGTCTAAGGAGGACCGTCTCGCCAAGAGAATCCTCCATGGGCTGGGGTTTTGCGGCCATTACATGCATTTTCATGGCGGAGGCGTGTCCGGCAAGGCGCCCATCATCTGCCTGCTGGCCAAGCAGCCCGGCGGCGAGATGTCGCAGCAGGAACTCGGCATGCACTTTGACCTCAAACCGGGGTCGCTTTCCGAGATCCTGTCCAAGCTCGAGGTCAACGGCCTCATCGAGCGCAGCCGTAACCCCAAGGATCGACGGCAACTCACCATTCGCCTGACCGAAACCGGCCGCGAAAACGCCCGCATCGACCAGGCGGCCCGCATCCGCTTTAGAGAGCGCGCCTTTAGCGCCCTCACTCACGACGAGCGCGAGCAGCTCGCCGAAATGCTCGAGAAAATCCGTGTAACCTGGGAGGAACTGGATGATTAAAACCCTCATGGGCAGCATCCGCGACTATATGAAAGTCACTGTTGCCACGCCATTGCTCGTGCTTGGCGAGGTGCTCTGCGAGATGCTGATTCCATTTATCACCGCCAACCTAATCGACGCCATCAAAGACGGCGCCACCGTAGCCGAGATGCTTCCCACCGCGGGCTTTTTGGTGCTCATCGCGCTGACATCGCTGGCTTTTGGCGCCGCTGCCGGCGTCACCTGCAGCCATGCGAGCTGCGGCTTCGCCAAGAACCTGCGTCACGACCTGTTCTACAAGATCCAGACGTTCAGCTTTGCCAACATCGATGAGTTCTCGAGCTCCTCGCTCGTCACGCGCCTGACCACCGACATCAACAACGTGCAGCAGGCCTTTATGATGATTATCCGTATCGCCGTGCGCGCGCCGCAGGTCTTGATCTTCGCCTTTACCATGGCATTTATCATGGGCGGCAGCGTCGCCATGGTCTACCTGATCATCATTCCGCTGCTGGGCTTTGGACTGTTCTTTATCATCTTTAAGGTGCGCCCCATCTTCTCGCGCGTGTTCCACAAGTACGACGCCCTTAACGAGTCCGTCGAGGAAAACGTCACCGGCATGCGCGTGGTCAAAAGCTACGTGCGCGAAGACTTTGAGAAGGAGAAGTTCGCGACCGCCGCGCGCGACGTCCAGATGGACTTCACCCGCGCCGAGAAGCTGCTCGCCTTTAACAACCCCATGATGAACATCTGCGTCAACGGCGCGTTTGTCGTCATCATCTACCTGGGATCCAAGCTCATCATCACGAGCCAGGGCACGCTGTTCGACGTGGGACAGCTCTCCTCGATCTTTACCTATGGCTTCCAGATCCTCATGAGCCTGATGCAGCTGTCGATGATCTTTGTCATGGTGACCATGGCCGACGAATCGGCGCACCGCATTACCGAGGTGCTGGCCGCCGAGCCCACGATTGCCAATCCCGCCGAGCCCGTGCTCGAGGTTGCCGACGGTTCCATCGACTTTGACCACGTGAGCTTTAAGTATTCTGCGCATGCGAAGCGCCAGGCGCTCGACGATATCGACCTGCACATTACGAGCGGCGAGACCATCGGCATCATCGGCGGTACCGGCTCGGCCAAGTCCACGCTCGTAAACCTCATCGCCCGCCTGTACGACGCCACCGAGGGCACCGTGCGCGTGGGCGGCATGGACGTGCGCGACTACGACTTGGACGCCCTGCGCCACCAAGTGGCCATGGTGCTGCAGAAAAATGTGCTGTTTAGCGGCACCATTGCCGAGAATCTGCGCTGGGGCGACCCGAACGCCACCGACGAGGAAGTCCGCGAGGCGGCACATCTGGCCTGCGCCGATGAGTTTGTCGATGGCTTCCCCAAGGGCTATGACACCTGGATCGAGCAGGGCGGCTCCAATGTCTCGGGCGGTCAGAAGCAGCGCCTGTGCATTGCGCGTGCCCTGCTGCGTCGCCCCAAGATCTTGATCCTGGACGACTCCACCAGCGCCGTCGACACCAAGACCGACGCCAAGATCCGCGCAGGGTTGGCAAGCTATCTGCCCAACACGACCAAGCTCATCATCGCCCAGCGCATTAGCTCCGTGCAGGACGCAGACCGCATCATCGTCATGGAGGGCGGCCGTATCGCTCAGATCGGCAACCATGACGAGCTGCTCAAGACGAGCGAGATCTACCGCGAGACCTTTACCTCGCAAAACAAGATGTCTGCCGAGGGCGAAGGGGCCGTCGAGGCCGAAGCCGAGGCATCCGCAACACAAGCTCAGACCCAGGAAGGAGGCGAGGCACATGAGTAAGGCAACGACCGCCGAGCGCGCACTCAACCGCAAGGGTGGCACCATGTCGCGCCTCATCAAGACGCTTTTTGGCTTCTACCCCGTGCTTTTGCCCCTCGTCGTCGTCGGCGTGGTGCTCTGCGCCATCATCAACTCCATCGGCGCGACCTTCCTTCAGAGCGCCCTGCAGATTATTAGCGAATCGTGGCAGTCGGGCGATTGGGAAGCCGCACAGCCCAAGATTGCACAGCTCGTGACCACCCTCGCCTGCATCTACGGCGTCGGCATCCTGTCCTCGCTGTTCTGGAACCGCGCCATGGCCATCGTCACGCAGGGCTCGCTCGAGAAGCTGCGCGAGAAGATGTTCAACCGCATGCAGGACCTGCCGATTCGCTACTTCGACACGCACCAGCGCGGCGACATCATGAGCCACTACACCAACGACATCGACACGCTGCGCCAGATGATCAGCCAGTCGCTGCCCAACCTGCTCATGACGACCATCGTCATCGTCACGGTGTTCTTTATCATGCTGTACTACAGCGTTTGGATGTGCCTGGTCATTGTGGCCGGCGTCGTCTTTATGACCTTTATGACCAAGCTGCTCGGCTCCAACTCCGCGCGCTTCTTCATTGCGCAGCAGACCGAGCTCGGCGTGGTCGAGGGCCATATCGAGGAAGTCATGAACGGCCAGAAGGTCGTCAAGGCATTCTGCCACGAGTCTGCCGCCGAGGCCGATTTTGACGAGCGCAACGAAAAGCTCTTCGAGGTCTCGCAGAAGGCCAACATGTACGCCAACATCCTCATGCCCATCCTTATGAACCTGGGCAACCTGCTCTACGTGCTGGTCGCACTGGCAGGCGGCATTTTCCTGGCGCTGGGCGTGCCCAACCTGAGTATCTCGGGCATGGCGCTGTCCATCGCCGTCGTGGTGCCGTTCCTCAACATGACCAAGCAGTTCTGCGGACAGATCGGTCAGATCTCGCAGCAAATCAACGCCGTGGTCATGGGCCTCGCCGGCGCCGACCGCATCTTTGAGCTCATCGACGAGAAGCCCGAGACCGACGAAGGCTACGTGACGCTCGTCAACGCGCAGGTGAACCCCGATACCTGGCAGCTCGAGGAGGCCGACCACCACACCGGCATGTGGGCATGGAAACATCCGCACCGCGCAACCGGCGAGATTGAGTACGTGCCGCTGCGCGGCGACCTGGTCATGGACAACGTCGACTTTGGCTACACGGCCGACCACGAGGTGCTGCACGGCGTGTCCGTGTTTGCTAAGCCGGGCCAGAAGGTCGCGTTTGTCGGTGCCACCGGCGCGGGCAAGACGACCATCACCAACCTCATCAACCGCTTCTATGACATCGCCGACGGCAAGATCCGCTACGACGGCATCAACGTCAACAAGATCCGCAAGGCCGATCTGCGCCGCTCGCTGGGCGTCGTACTGCAGGACGTGAACCTGTTCACCGGCACCGTGATGGATAACATCCGCTACGGCAACCTGGACGCTACCGACGAGGAGTGCATCGCGGCGGCAAAGCTCGCGGGCGCGGACGACTTTATCACCCGCCTGCCCGACGGCTACGACACGATGCTCACCGGCAACGGCGCCCAGCTGTCGCAGGGCCAGCGCCAGCTGATTTCGATCGCCCGCGCCGCCGTCGCCGATCCGCCGGCAATGATTCTGGACGAGGCCACGAGCTCCATCGACACCCGCACCGAGGCCATCGTGCAGGCGGGCATGGACAAGCTCATGGAGGGTCGCACGACGTTTGTCATCGCGCACCGCCTGTCCACCGTGCGCAACTCCGACGCGATCATCTGTCTGGACCATGGCCGCATTATCGAGCGCGGTAACCACGACGAGCTGATCGCCAAGCGCGGGTATTACTACCAGCTCTACACCGGAGCGTTTGAGCTGGAGTAGTTCGGCCCGCCGAGATGGCCGATTTGTCGCTCATTCGTCGGGCATGACCCTAAGGTCAATGCCCTCCTCTTTCGGGGCAAATCGACTCATCTCAACGACCCAAACACAATGCGCCGCAACGAATAAAGCCTCCGCAGCACACACGAGCTGCGGAGGCTTTTCTATGCCCTCTGTTGTTACAAGCTTACCGTTCCTCGCGTTGCGGCCCGGCTGCCTCGGTTGCCTTTACGCGGTTCTTGTCGATGTACATGTTTTTGTCGGCCTGGGAAAAGAGCTCGCGCATCGTAGGCGATTCATCAAAATCACTGGAAAGCGCGTAGCCCACCGCATAGCTGATGGGCATGTCGGGGTGAGCCTCGGAATACTCGTTCACGTTCGCACGGACCCGAGCGAGACAGGACTCCACGGCAGCTCGGTCGGTATCCCGCAGCACCGCGATAAACTCATCGCCGCCGTCGCGGCCCACAAAGCAGGTCTCGGACGCCACGTGCCCCAGCTGCTGGGCAAAAGAACGGATGTATTCGTCGCCCTTCTCGTGGCCGAAGCTGTTATTGACCGTATGCAGATTGTTAAGGTCGAAGACGCACACCGCAACGGGCGCCTCCGCGGAGACAGGCTGCTCCTGCCCCAAGATCTCCTCGCACTTGTTCTTGTTGGGCAGTCCCGTGGCTTCGTCGAGATAGACTTTGCTCTGCAGTTCGCGATTGAGCGCGGCAGTTCGCACCGCGCGAACAAGTTCAACCGCAAAGGCCGCCACCAGGCCCACGATGTCGATGATCACCAAGCCCTCGAGATAGTTGAGCGCCGACGCCTTCTCCTGAGAGTAGTCCTCTGCGAGTCGCGTAGCATCGTCGCAAATGCCAAAGAACTCCTCGCTCATGGAGATGATGTCGGTGTTCTCATAGCCGACTTCGCGCACGCGGATGATCTCGGCGCAAAGCTCATCAAAATAATTAGCAAGCTCGGTCATCTTTGTCTGATACTCGTCGTCGTTGAGACGGACGAGGTTGAGGTCGTCACTTCCGTAACGCAAACCGTTAATGTATGAATCCACGGCTTTGAGCAGGCCATCTTGAGGCTGGCCCGCGTCCTCGAGCTTAACAATTCGCTGCGTGGTACCGCGCACCAGACCGGCGTAGTTGACCACGCGCGCCGTGCCCTGGATATCGGAGACGAGCAGCATAACATTGATGAAGAAGAAGATGAGAACTGCCGTGAGCACCATCATGAGCAGGCGCACCGCCTGGCTGGCCTTCTTGGCGACAGAAGTATTCACAAGTTCAATCCCCCAAATGGCAAAAGAGTAGGTGGCGCATAGCGTCTTGTAAATCATGCGGGGTCAACTCTACCAGATGATTTTTCTAGGACGGGGATTAAAGAATCATCGACACGATAGCTATTTGAGGAGTTGAGCCATGGCGTTGACGAATTTTTGTACCTGGAGGGTGGGCTCGAGCGGGTAGTGCAGAAAGACCGGTACCTCGCGGCCGCACAGGAACGGCACGCCCACAAAGGCCGGGTGCACCCCCGACCACGCTCCGCAGGTGAGCACCGCGTCGCCCTTTTCCTCCGCCTCGTTAAAGAGCGCAAAGTCGAAGCTATCCACATCGATCACGTCCACGCCGCCGTCGGCCAACAGGTCGATGCGCAGGCTGTCCATGGCATCGTTGCCGTGACGCAGCACGCGCAGGCGCATGCCCTCCAAGTCGGCGACCGTGATGCGCGTCTTGCGCGCCAGCGGGCTCGTGCGCGGCACGTCGATATAAAACGGCACGTTGACGATGCGGAGCTTTTGGCAGGTGTCGCCCCAGCGCGGGGTCGAAAAACTCGACTGCACTACATCCACCTCGCGACCGAGGCTGCGCATGACGGATTCGCGCTCGTCATAGAGGTCGCTTACCGGCACGATCTCAAATCGCAGCGACGGTTCCAACTCGTGTACGCCCGTCCACATCGACAGCGTTTGGCGCCCCGGGCACATCATCGACACGCCCAGGCGCACGGCACCGCCATCGCCCGCCGCGCGTCGGGCACGGCGCAGCGCGTCCTCGGACTGCCGCATGATCGAGCGTGCGTCGTCCACCAGCAGAGCGCCCGCCGGCGTCACCTTGACGCCCGAGTGAGAGCGTTCGAACAGCGTGATGCCGAACTCGGCCTCGAAGCCCGACACCTGCTTGACGAGCGCCGGAGTCGACACACGCAATTTTGCCGCCGCACGCGAGAAGCTTCCCAGCTCCGCGGCGGCCGATATGGCCTCGAGTCGTCGATCGTACACGTCAATCTCCCGTTTTCGCGCCTGTGACCGCATGGTGCCACAGGGGGTTGTTTTCGCAGGTCACGCGCCCATTGAGAATAATCTGCATCACACAGTGTAAACCTACGGTTAACGCCATTCTAACAAATATGCAATTCACCTGCGCAAATGCAAAGCATACGATAACCAGCGAAAACCACGTGGGTCGATTAATGGGAGCGACCCACCGGGAGGCACAAGAAGGGAAGTTCCTATGAGCAATTGGCTTAAGCTCGAGGGCGATGTTTGCGCCGTGACTGGCGCGCTCGGCGGTATGGGCGCCGAGATCTGCCGCGAGTTCGCCCGCAATGGCGCCAACGTCGTCCTGCTCGACCTGGACGAAGAGAAGGTCAAGGCCGCTGCCGCCGAGCTCGCCGCCGAGTTTGGCATCCACGCCGAGGGTTACAAGATGAACGCCACCGATGAGGCCGAGGTTCAGGCCGCCGTCGACGCCACTATCGCCGACTTCGGCCGCGTCGACGTCCTTGTCAACACCGCTGGCATCCTGCGCTTCGCCGCCATGGAGGACCTGCCGCTGAGCGACTGGGAGCAGGTGCTCAACGTCAACCTCACCGGTTACTTCATCACCTCGCAGCGCTTTGGTCGCGAGATGATCAAGGCCGGCCAGGGTCGTCTGGTGCACATCTCAACCGTTGCCAGCCACTCTCCCGAGACGTTCTCGGGCGTGTACAGCTCCACCAAGGCGGGCGTCAACATGATGTCCAAGATGCTCGCCGCCGAGTGGGGCCCCTATGGCGTCCGCTCCAACTGCGTCGAGCCTTGCTTCGTTAAGACCCCGATGTCGGCCAACTTCTACGCCGACCCCGAGGTCGAGAAGAGCCGCAGCCGTCTGATCGCCACGCGCCGCATCGGCGAGGTCAGCGATATCGCCAACGCCGTCATGTTCCTAGCGTCCACGCGCTCGGACTTTACCACCGGCGACGCCATCAAGGTCGACGGCGGCTTCTCCAACATGATGGGCGACCTCACCGCCAAGCCCGGCGGCCGTCGCGCCTATGCCGACAACTACCTTAAGAACAAGGGTGTCGAGCTCTGGTCCGATGAGTCCGGCGTCGCAAAGCCGACTGACCAGTAAACCAACCTAACAGGGAGGACCCGCGGATACGCCCGCTCCTCCCCCGCATCGATTAGAAAGAGTCCTATGGCTTCCACCAACTCCAACAAGGGTCGCGCCGTCGTGCTTTCCGCCGCGTGCGTCACCATGTTCTTCATCAGCTCCATCGCGCTGTATTCCGTCGTGAGCAAGAACCTGCTCGCCGTCTACCCCGAGTGGTCCAGCGCCCTTACCTGGGCCTTCCCGGTCTTTCAGACCATCATGGCCGTGACGGGCATCTTCGCCGGCCGCATCTCCGACAAGATCGGTCCGCGCAACGTTGTGATCGCCGCCGCCGTGTGCTACGGCGTGGGCTGGTTCATGTCCGGCACCGTCACCGAGCCGTGGCAGTTCTACCTGTGGTTCTCGCTTGTCGCCGCTATCGGCAACGGCCTGGGCTACAACCCGGCGCTCACCACCGGCCAAAAGTGGTTCATCGACAAGAAGGGTCTCGCCTCCGGCATCACCCTGGCCGCTTCGACCGCCGGTCCCGCCGTGCTGTCCCCGGTACTCGCCTCGCTGCTCATCCCGAGCCTGGGCATCTTTGGCGCCCTCAAGGCGCTCGGCGTCATCTTCTTTGTGACGATCGCCGCCTCCGCCCTGTTCCTGAAGGCCCCCGAGGCCGGTTGGCTGCCCGAGGGCTTCGAGGCCCCCAAGGGCGGCGCGCACGCCGGTACCTTCGGCGACCTCACCCCGGGCGAGATGGTCAAGACCCCGCGCTTCTGGGTCCTCATCGTCACCTTCGCCTTTGCCGCTACCGCCGGTACCCTGCTCGTGGGCAAGGTTGCCTCCATCGCCGCCGTCCAGCTCTTCGCCGACCCCACGAGCGCCGCGGCCGTCGCCCTCGGCGGCGTGGTCGTCTCCGTTAACACCTGCGCCAACCTGGTTGGACGTCTGTCCTTTGGCCAGATCATCGACAAACTCGGCGCCTATAAGTCGCTGCTCATCAGCCTTGTCGTCACCATCGTCGCGCTCGTCATCATGTCGATGAGCTTTACACAGAGCATGTTCTTTGTGGCGCTCGCCCTGCTCGGCTTTAGCTTTGGTGCCCTGCTCGTCATCTACCCGCCGCTCACCGGTGGCGCCTTCGGCACCAGCAACATCGGCGTCAACTACGGCATCATGTTTTTGGGTTACGCCGCTTCCACTTGGATCAGCCAGCCCATCACCGCCGTGCTGTATCACGCCGAGGCCGGCAGCGCCGCCTACCAGCAGTCTTTCTACGGCGCCATTGTGATCGCCGCCATCGCCGTCGTGCTCACCGTCTACATGATGGTCTCCGACAGCAAGAAGAAGTCCGCTTAGTAATTGCCAATGTGACAAAGGGACTGCCCCTTTGTCACATTCCACCGCCACCAGTATTAAGGAGTCGAAATGTCTGAGCTCAACCCCGTCCGCATTGCCGTCATCGGCGCCGGCGCCATGGGCCGCAACCACATCCGCTTTGTCACCGAGGAGCCCGAGGCCGAGCTCGTCGCCATCGCCGACGCCTTTGAGGGCGCCCGCGCCACGGCCGAGGCCGCCGGCGTGCCGTTTTATACCGATCCCGCCCAGATGATGGACGAGGTCAAGCCCGAGGCCGTCATCATCGCCACGCCCAACGACCTACACCTGGGCGTTGCCCGCGAGGCTGTGAAGCGCAACATCGTGCCGTTGGTCGAAAAGCCGATCTCCAACGACCTGGAGGATGCCCAGGCCTTCGCCGCCGAGGCCGAGACCGCCGGCGTGCCCGTGCTCGTGGGTCAGCACCGTCGCCACAACCCCTTCGTCAACAAGGCCAAGGAGATCATCGAGTCCGGCGAGCTGGGCAAGCTCACCGTGTCGAGCTTCCACTACATGATCTATAAGAATGACGAGTACTTCGACGTCGAGTGGCGCCGCAAGAAGGGTGCCGGCCCGATCCTGGTCAACCTGGTTCACGACGTCGACCTGCTCCGCTATCTGTTGGGCGAGCCCGTTGCCGTCCAGGGTATGCAGTCCAGCGCCGCCCGCGGTTTTGAGACCGAGGACTCCGCCGTGGTCAACGTTCGTTTTGCCGATGGCGCACTCGCGAGCATGACCATCTCCGACGCCACCGCCAGCCCCTGGAACTGGGAGGCCACCGCTCGCGAGGATCCGCAGTACCGCCCCTTCGACGCCGACGCCTACTTTATCGGCGGCACTAAGGGCGCCCTTTCGCTGCCCCGCCTGCACCAGTTCTCCTACGACGGCGCCTCCAACTGGCACAAGCCGCTGCAGATGGAGATCCCGGCCGTCGACCCGGCGCTGCCGCACAAGATGCAGCTCAAGCACTTTGTGAAGGTTGTCCGCCGTGAGGTCGAGCCCGTCGTGACCCCCGCCGACAACGTCAAGACGCTCACGCTTCTCAACGCCATCAAGGAGGCCGCCGAGACCGGCCAGCTCGTCGAGCTGTAACGCCTTAGGGTAGACCGCGGCAGAAGCCCCATGCCGAACCCTTCGGTCCGCCACCAACAAGCCCCTCTTCTTTGCCCCGCGAGCAGCCTCCTGCCCGCGGGGCTTTTTGCTACTTCGCTGACGATTTTTCTGGGGCGGGGGCTATTTTGCACCTCGGCTTGATTCGTTCGCCACGAAACGCGCCTATCTACTACGTTTAACCGATCGCCCTCAACCATGCCGAATTTCGCGAAATAAAAGCCGCAGGTAGACGGCTTGCGTATTCTCGGAAAACCGGGGGATGGTCGACCCATATGGGTTAAACGTAGTAGATAGGCCATTTTCGCGGCACGGCCCAAAACAGTCTTTTGGGACGAGTGGTATCCTTGGTAGCTCTGTGCTGCAAACGCACCTTAAACGCAAGGAGTTTCATGGATCTTATCGCCCAGCTCGCCCGCGAGCTCAACCTTAAGGCCGTCAATGTCGAGGCAGCCGTCAAGCTCATCGACGAGGGCAACACCATCCCCTTTATCTCGCGCTACCGCAAGGAAGCCACGGGCGGCATGGACGACGTCGCCCTGCGCGCCCTCGACGAGCGCCTGTCCTACCTGCGCAATCTTGAGCAGCGCAAAGAGGACGTCATTCTGCTCATCGACGCCCAGGGCAAGCTCACGCCCGAACTCGAACAGCAGATTCGCGAGGCCACGCAGCTCCAGCGTGTCGAGGACCTCTACAAGCCCTACCGCAAAAAGCGCATGACCCGCGCGCAAAAGGCCCGCGAGGCCGGCCTGGAGCCGCTCGCCAACATGATCATCATGCAGGCCTCGGCCAAGGGCAGCGCACTCGACGCCGCCGCGGCATACGTCAACGAGGAGGCCGGCTTCGACACGCCCGAGAAGGCGCTCGCCGGCGCCGCCGACATCGTGGCCGAGACGGTAGCCGAGGACCCCGAAAACGTCGCCGACCTGCGCGCCTTTACGCAAAACACCGCCGACATCGTCGTCGAGGCCACCGACCCCGCCGAGAAGACCCCCTACGAGCCCTACTACAACTTTGACGAGCCGCTGCGCCGTATACCCAACCACCGCGTGCTGGCTATCGACCGCGGTGAGCGCGAGGGCAAACTCCGCGTGCACGTGAACGTCGACGGTGCTGTCGCCACGGCGCGCCTCGGCAGCCGTTGGCCCCGACGCCAGGGCGTGTTTGCTCCCATCTTCGATGCCGCCATCGCCGACGGTTACAAGCGCCTCATGGCCCCCTCGCTGGAGCGCGAAGCCCGTGCCAAGCTCACCGTCCGCGCCCAGACCGAGGCCATTAACGTCTTTGCCAAGAATCTCGAAGGTCTGCTCTCAGCACGCCCCGTGCGCGGCGCCCGCGTGCTCGCGCTCGACCCGGGCTACCGCACCGGCTGCAAGGTCGCCGTCATGGACGAGACCGGCAAGCTACTCGACCACGGCGTGGTCTACCCCACCAAGCCGCGCCACGACGTCGACGGCACCAAGCGCGAGCTCGCCCGCCTCGTCAAAAAGGACGGCGTCAACACCATCGTCATCGGCAACGGCACCGCCAGCCGCGAGACCGAGGAAGTCGTCTCGGAGTTCATTGCCGAGCAGGCACCCAGCCTTCGCTACACCATCGTCAACGAGGCCGGCGCGTCGGTGTACTCCGCCTCCGAGCTCGCGAGCCAGGAATATCCCGACCTGGATGTCACCGTGCGCGGCGCCATGAGCCTGGGCCGCCGCCTGCAGGACCCGCTGGCAGAGCTCGTCAAGATTCCGCCCCAGTCCATCGGCGTGGGCCAATACCAGCACGACCTTGACCAGTCCGAACTTTCGCGCACCCTGGGCCACGTGGTGGAAGACGTCGTCAACCGTGTGGGCGTCGACGTGAACACCGCGAGCTCGAGCCTGCTGGGATACGTATCGGGCATCACACCGAGCGTGGCCAAGAACATCGTGGCCTATCGCGAGGAAAACGGCGCCTTTACCGATCGCCGCCAGCTTAAGAAGGTCCCCAAGCTGGGACCCAAGGCATACCTCAACGCCGCGGGCTTCCTGCGCATCAGCGGCGGCAAGAACCCGCTCGACGCGACAAGCGTCCACCCCGAAAGCTACGAGGTGGCCACGTCCGTCCTGGAACGCGCCGGCGTTAAAGCCAGCGAGCTTAGCCGTGGCGGCGTACCCGACATCGAGCGCCGCTTGGGCAGCATCTCGGCGCTGGCAAGCGACCTGGACTGCGGCACCCTCACGCTCATCGACATCGTCAACGAGCTCAAAAAACCCGGCCGCGACCCGCGCGACGACGCGCCCGAAGTGGTCTTTAGCCGCTCGGCGCTTTCCATCGACGACCTGGAGCCCGGCATGGAGCTCAAGGGCACGGTGCGTAACGTTGTGGACTTTGGCGCCTTCGTCGACGTGGGCGTGCACCAGGACGGCCTCGTGCATATCTCCAAGCTCGCCAACCGCTTCGTCAAGCACCCGAGCGACGTGGTGCGCGTCGGCGACACGGTAAAGGTGTGGGTGGAAAAGGTCGATCGCGACCGCAAGAAGATCTCACTCACCATGGTGCAGGGGAAGTAAACCGCCAAAGCAAGGGTACCCCCTGTAGCGACGTGCAAAATCGCGAGTATTCTGCAAACTCCGCCGTTCCGGACGCCCCTCAGGAGCAATAAAGTCAAAAATAGCCCCCGTTTTAGCGTCGTCAGAGCCAAAACGGGGGCTATTCCGTGCTTCAGCTAGCTGGTAAAAGCCTTTACCTTGCTGAATACTCGCGATTTTGCACGTCGCAGGCGGGGGTACCTTTGCCCACGGCAGGATATGGAAGCCAATCACCTACCTACTGGCAAGTTCGTGTCGGCAGCCCCGGCCTTTCCTTTGCCTAGCGCGACCCTCGCGAAGCGCGTGAGCGATAGGGAAAGGAAAGGCCGGGGCGAACAACCCGCGGCGCAGCCAGTGTTCGCGTTACGGCAGGATATGGAAGCCGAGCGAGGCGATATCCTTGGCAAAGCCACGGACGGTGTCGAGCGAGACCTCGTACGGATCACGGCCGATGTTCTTGCGCTTGGCCAGGATGCTGTTGGGCACCGTGATGATCTGACAACCGCAGGCTTCGGCCTGGTAGATGTTGATGAGCTCGCGCGTGGACGCCCACAGGACCTCGCAGTTGGGCTTGGCGGCGGCCTTCTTGACCGACTCCGTCACAAACGGAATGGGGTCGACGCCGGTGTCGGCGATACGCCGGCAAAGAGCGAGATGATAGACGGCGTCTCGGCGTCAACGGCCTCGACCATCTCATCGACCTGCGTAGGCGTAAAGATGGTGGTGACGTTGACCTTGATGCCGTCGGCCGAAAGCTTGCGGACCAGCTCGGCGGTGGACTCGCCCTTGGTGGTCACGCACGGAATCTTGACATAGACGTTGTCGGCCCAGGTAGCGATCTCGCGGGCCTCGACCTCCATGGTCTCGACGTCGTCGGCAAAGACCTCAAACGAGACGGACACATCGGTGATGTGAGTCAGGACCTCCTTGGCAAACGCGCGGTAATCCGTCACGCCGCCCTTCTTCATAAGGGACGGGTTGGTCGTGAAACCCTGAACGTTGCCGTTCTCGTACATGTCGAGCATGCCCTCGAGGTTTGCACCGTCAGCGAACACCTTGATTGCCATCTGCCTGATTCCTTTCGTTAGCATACGGCCGATAAACTGCTAAACACTTTACCTATGTTTATCAAGGCGTGAGCTGCGGGTTTTTATCTTCTCGGCGAACGGTATAAACACCTCAGTGTTTGGATTGATAAATCGATTGAGCATGCAAAAGCAAAGAGTCGCAGTTTGAGCAAACGTCAGAATGCGGGATTCATTAGATGAGGCCGAAATGCTGCATCGCTGTGACGGTGCCGTCGTGTGCGACATCGTCGGTCACGTAGTCGGCGACCGCCTTGACCTCGGGCATGGCGTTGCCCATGGCGACAGCCGTCTCGACCGCAGCGAGCATGCCCAGGTCGTTACCCGAATCGCCGAAGCCAAAGGTGCGCGCGTTGCCGGTGCGACCCAGGTATTCCAGCGCTCGCGCCACGCCCACGCCCTTGTCGATGCCCTTGGGGCTCAGCTCGCGATTCTGACCACCGGTGTTGCACAGCTCAAACTCGCGATCGATAAAGCCATCATCGTTGGCTACGCGAGCCAGGTCGCTCGCGACGATGCCTACCTTGCCCACGCGCAGACGGCCGTCGACGCGCATTTCCTCGGTGCTGTGCACCACAGAAGTGCCGATCAGAGACGACTGCTCAACGCCCGCGGGTTCCAGGGCAAAAGTAGCCACGTTGGTCTCGAAAAAGGCTTCAATCCCTGCCGCGACCATACGGCGAGCGAGCTCCGCAACAATGTCTTCGTCAAAGCAGTCCTCATGCACCACGCGGCCCTCGACCTCGAGCGTGGCGCCTGCCATGGCAACGATGCCCGCGGGATCGAGCGCACGCAAGCTGTCCGCGATGAGCCACAGGGGACGACCCGTGCAGATAAATGCCTGGTGTCCCGCGTCGCGCAGACGATGAAACGCCTCGACGACCGTCTGCGAGGGGTGAACCGCCGAAAAGTCCTTGTCGGTCATGTTGTCGGGATCGAACGACGTCAGCGTGCCGTCCACGTCAAAAAAGAGCACGGCGGAATCGGGGCACGCATCAATCATATGGGTTCCTTTCGGGGGCGAGAGTAAACGAAGTATCCATCATATAATGGAGCGACGCAACCAGAGAGGTCACCCATGGAATTTTACGCAAGCTGCCCCGAGGGCCTTGAGTCCGCACTCGCCGATGAGCTTAAACGCCTCGGGCTTTCGCATGTTCGCCGGCTGAAGGGCCGCGCTACATTTGAGGGCGAGCTCGAAGAAGGCTACCGCGCCTGTCTGTGGTCGCGCCTAGCGAGCCGCGTGTTTGCGGTGCTCGGGCGCTTTGAGGCGCAGGATGCCGACGAGCTGTACGATAGCGTTTACGACATCACCTGGGAGACCATCATCCGCCCCGGCGCCACCATCGCCATCACCGCCCGCGGCGTGACCGAGCAGCTGCGCAACACGCGCTTCTCGTCCCTGCGCGCCAAGGACGCGCTGTGCGACCGTCTGGCCGAGACCACGGGCCGTCGCGCCGATGTCGACGTTGCCGATCCCGACGTTCACCTGTTGCTTTCACTGCGCCAGCGCCGCGCGAGCATCAGCCTGGATCTTTCGGGCGACCCGCTGTTCAAGCGCCTGCCGCCCGCGGCGACCCGTGCCGGCGAGGGCGCACACGTGCTGCGCCCCGACTACGCCGCCCTGGTGCTGGCGCAGGTCGGCTGGACTGCACTGTGCGAGCGCGAGCTGACGGCCGATGATTACGAGAACGAAGCCCTGCCCACGCTGGTCGACGCCTCGTGCGCCGGCGGCGGCCTGCTGCTGGAGGCCGTGAACATTCTGACTGACCGCGCCCCGGGCGCCGCACGCGAGCGCTGGGGCTTTGAGGGCTGGCAGCTGCACGACGCCGCCCTGTGGGAGCAGCTACTTGCCGAGGCGCGCGAGCGCGAGGCGGCAGCACGCGAGCGCGAGGCACGCATCGTGGCTGTAGACATCGACCCCGCCGCCCGCAAGACCGCTGAGCGCATGGTTAAGTGCGCCGGTTACAAGCGCTTTGTCGATTTTTGCGCTGCCAAATCTGCCACCGTACTGGACCACGCGGGCGCTGTCGCCGGTGCCGCCCTCGTCGCGGATACGACCGAGACGCCGCTGTCGCTTATGCACGACGCCATGACGCTGGTCGGTGAGCTGCGCCGCGCGCCCGAGCTTGCCGCGGCGCCGGTCGCCGCGCTCACCCGCGACGGATTGCTGGCCCGCGCGCTCCACGCCGAGCCCGAGCGCTCGATCGCCGTCATGCCCAACAACGAGGAGGCGACCGTCGAAGTCTGGCCTTCGCTCGACCACGCCGCCGCAGCATTTGAAGCCGCGACCAGTGCGGATGCCGAGGCCGAGATCACGGGTGCCGACGAAGTCAACGACAACGCCGCCGGCACCCCCATGCCCGAGCCTGCCGCCATACTCGACCTGGGCGACGGCAAGCCGCTGCCCGTGCTCATCCCGGAGTCCGAGCAGTTCGCCAACCGCCTGCGCAAGAATGCCCGTCTGCGCCGCAAGTGGGCCAAGCGCGAGGGCGTGAGCTGCTACCGCGTCTACGATGCCGACCTGCCCGATTACTCCGCCGCCATCGATCTGTACGAGGGCTGCCCGCAGACGCCGGGACGCTGGCTCGTCATCGCCGAATACGCCGCGCCCAAGACCATCGACCCCGCACTGGCCCAGGCCCGTATGCTCGACATCTTGTCCATCGCGCCGCGCATCCTGGATGTTCCGGCCGAGCACGTGCACACCAAGGCCCGCATGCGTTCGCGCGGCGGCTCGCAGTACGGCAAGCAGGGCGCCGGCAAGGGCGGATCGGGCGAGCGTGCCAACATCGCACGCCGTCGCCTGCCGCTCATCGAAGAGGGCGGGCTCACCTTTGCCGTCAACTTTGACGACTATCTGGATGTGGGCATCTTCCTGGATCACCGCGTCACCCGCAACCTAGTGCGCGAGCACGCCAAGCAGGCGCGCCGCTTCCTCAACCTGTTTGCCTACACCGGCACCGCCACCTGCTATGCGGCAGACGGCGGCGTCGAGGAGACTGTGACGGTCGACCTTTCCAACACCTACCTGGACTGGGCCGAGCGCAATATGCGCCAGAACGGCTTTGTGGGTCCGCAGCATCACTTTGTGCGCGACGACGTGCTCGCCTGGATTCGCGACCAGCGCCAGACGCGCAACCGCTGGGACCTGATCTTTGTCGACCCACCCACGTTCTCGAACTCGTCCAAGATGGGCCGCCGCACTTGGGATGTCCAGCGCGACCATGTTGAGCTTTTGGCCGGCGTATCTCGCCTGCTCGCACAGGGCGGCCATGCCATCTTTAGCTGCAACCTGCGCGGCTTCCGCCCCGAGACGCGCAAGCTCGCGCGTGCGGGCGTGGTGCTGGAGGACATTACGGCACAGACCATCCCCGAGGATTTCGCGCGCAACCAGAAGGTGCACCATTGCTATATCGTGCGCCGCCTGCCCATCGAGGACGCCATGGCCGAAGTCGGCTTTAGCGCCGAGGAGATTGCCGAGCGAACCGAGGAGCTGCGCAGCCCCGAAGCCCGCAAGCCTCGCGCAACGGCGCCCGCGCACGCGCAGGCCGGCAACGGCAAGCCCAACTTTGTCGGCAAGCCCTCCCCCGCCGGCAAGCTCAAAAAGAAGAAGTTCTACGCCAGCAAGCCCAAGGGCAAATAACAAAGTTGCGGTGGAATAGTTCCTAAAAAGCCTGGTAAAGGCCCAAACAGGAACTATTTCACCGCAACTCACATTGGGATGGTGGTTGGCAATCTAGCCTTGGGTGACCAGGCGATAGCCGATACCCACGTGCGTTTGGATATAGCGCGGGTGCGCGGGGTCGGACTCGATCTTCTTGCGCAGCGTGCCCATAAAGACACGCAGGCTCGCCAGGTCGCTCTTAGTTGCCGTACCCCAAATCTCATGCAGGATAAACTGGTGCGTCAGCACCTTGTCGGCGTTGTGCGCCAGCAGGCACAAGAGCTTGTACTCGATCGGCGTCAGGTGCAGTTCCTCGCCATCCATCGTGGCGATGCCGGCATCAAAATCGATATGCAGCTCGCCGGTATCGAACGAGCCCTCGGAGGCAACACCGCCTGTCTGCGCATACGACAGACGCCTGAGCGTCGTGCGAATGCGCGCGAGCAACTCCTCGACCGAAAACGGCTTGGTCAGGTAATCGTCGGCGCCGGCATCGAGTGCGCGAATCTTGTCCGCATCCTCACTGCGCGCCGAGACCACGATAATCGGCATGCCCGACCATGCGCGCACCGACTCCACCACCTTGACGCCGTCCATATCGGGCAGACCAAGATCGAGCAGCACAATGCTCGGTGCCTGCGATGAGGCAGCGGCAATGGCGGCATGGGCGGTCTCCACGGCCATATGACGCAAGCCGTGCGCCTCGAGCGCGGCAACGATTAAGTTGCGAACGGCGGGGTCGTCCTCAACGACCAAGATGAGCGGTTTTACGGCAGAGTTCGGCACAGCGCTACTCCTTATCAAACGAAACGTCGGCGACGGGAAGCTCAATCGTAAAGACCGAGCCGTGCGGGTCCGCCGCGGCAACCTCTATGCTACCGCCATGCGCCAGCGCAATGGAGCGGCAGAGCGAAAGACCCAGGCCCACGCTGCGATGGCTGTCGGCAAGACCGTGGTTGGCGGTGTAGAACGACTCAAAGATTCGCTCGCGGTCCTCGGGCGCAATGCCCGGGCCGTCATCGGCCACCGAGCACGCCACGCGTCCATCGTCGACGCCAATCGAAATCACGATATGCGAGCCTGCGGGCGTATAGGTGATGGCGTTGTTCACCAGATTGACCACCAGCTGCACCATCAGGCGCGCATCGACGTTGACGAGCGCCGGCTCGTCGCACGGCACCACCTTAAGATCGTGTTCACGCACGGCCGGACTTACGTGGCGTAGCGCCTCCTCGACGATATCGTCCATGAGCTCGAGCGTAGTCGAAAGATGCATGCCGCCGCCCTCGAGCTTGGTGATGGCGAGCAGGTTCTCGACAGTGGCGTTGAGCCACAGCGCATCCGAGCGAATGGATAGAAGCAGGCCGCGGCGCGTCTGGGCATCGAGCACGGCGGTGCCGGTCGAGCCCTGGTCGAGCAGCACGTCGGCATTACCCGAAATACTAGTGAGCGGCGTGCGCAGATCGTGCGAGATGGAGCGCAGCAGGTTGGCGCGCAGCTGTTCGTTTTTGGCGAGTACCGCCGCCTCCTCGCGGGCCTCCATGGCGCGGGCGCGGTCGAGCGCCAGCTCGCCTTCGCTCACGATGGCATCGGCAAGTGTCCGTTCCTCATGCGTCAGCACGTCGGGCTCGGCAACGATGGCCAGCACGCCCACCACCGAGGCGGGGTCGCCCGAGCGCACGAAGCCGTCGCCCGTGCGAACCGTCAGGTAGATGCCATAGAACGCCGATCCGCCAAACGTGGCGTCAAGCGGCGTTCCCACGTAGGCGGACGCCGAGAGCCGCGGCGGCATCTGCGGCGCCAGCTCGTGCACCGGCGCGGCATCGCCCACGGCTGTGTACGTCGCACGCGGCAGCAGGTCATCGCCCTCGGCGTCGGCGCTGTACCACACGACTGGACAGCCCGAAAGACGCGCCAGCTGCGTAGCCATGGCATGAACGATCTGATGCTGATCGGCGCACCGCTGCAGCATACGGTTGGTCTCGAGCACCATATGCGTGCGGCGGTCGCTGGCGGCAGCCTGTGCCAAGGCGCGGCGCAGGGCCAACGCAATCGAGCTCGACACAAGCGAGACCACGAACATGATGAAGAACATGCCGGGATAGCCGCGGTCGATAAGCGACAGCGAGTAGCGCGGGTCGACAAACAAGAAGTTGTAGAGCGCCACGGCGGCAGCCGAGCTCAGCAAGCAATACAGGCGACTCCAGGTAAAGAATGCGCACAGCTGAACGGCGAACACATAGACGATCATGATGCTCGGCGCGAGACCCGGATGGTCGAGCAACGCGCCCACAATCGTCGCCGCAACCAGCAGCCCCGCCGATACGCAGGCGTCATACAGAGGAGTGCGGCGCGTCAACGTTGTGCGCCGCCACCAAAAGCTATCGGCAATATCGCCGTCCGTACGGACGTCCATCAGCGCCCCGCTCCTCTCTCAAAAACAAAAACCACCACAAAGGGGACAGGCACCTTTGTGGTGGTTTCCCCTTGTGGTTGTTCTAAGTGTAAAGCCTTTGCAGCCTGCGATCGTTAGACAAACAGCACGTGCGCGAGCAGCGCGCAAACGCACGCCACGGCAAACACCGTCACCACGACCGAAATCACGCGGTCGGCCATGTCCATGTTGGCACGATTCGTAAAGAACCGATCTTCGGCGGCGTCAACGCGCGCCTCACGAACCATTTCGACCACCGCCTCACGGCCATCGAGCGCCTTTGTATCCATGTTTTCCTCCCCGGCCTCATGCTTATCCATCAAAAACTAACTCCGTGTAGCCACCGGCGTCTACGGCCGCTCGTTGGGAGCCAGGCGCTGCATCTTGTTCACGGCCTTGAACTTGGTGAACAGCGGCACGTACTCAAAGCTCACGTTGGAGTTCTCCAGGCCGTACCAACGCGCGGGCGTGCCGGCGGCACGGCGGATGATGTACTTGAGCGTGATGGCCGTACGCTCGCTGGGCTCCACATCGCTCTCGGGCGCCAAAAGCTTACGGATCAGGACGAACTTGAACGTGCCGATGTTACCCGGATCCTTGTAGACCGAGTAGTCATGTGTCTGCGGCGGCAGCTCGCCGGTGGCAGCCAGGTCCTGAACAACCTGACGCAGGTAGGCATTGACGCGCTGGTTGATCTTGTAGCCCAGGTACAGATGCACGCGGAACACGTAGTCGGTGCCGAACGTCTCGACCGAATAGGCAAAGGTATGCGGCTCGTCCATGGTCTCGACATTCACAAACCACCAGGCGCGGGCGCGCTTGGGATGCTTGTCCAAGATCGAATAGACGATATCGCGGTCGATGTAGTCGGTATGGGTGTCCTTGGTCAGGTACACGACGTTGTCGCTCATGCGCTCGTAACGGTCGTCGTCACGCAGGCGCTTGAGCTGCGGCAGGTAGCTGCGCAGCGGCAGCAGCGTAAACTGGCGCTGCTCGACCGCCGTGCCGTTGTACCAGCACACCATAATGCCCATGATGAGTGCAGCCATGAGGATGGTGAAGTAGCCGCCGTGGAAGAACTTGGTGAGCGAGCTCACGAAGAAGAAGCCTTCGAGCAAAAGGAAGAAGGCCGCGAAGACCCACGGAGCAACCTTGAGCTTGCGCTCCTCGTGCAGGTAGAAGAAGAGCAGCAGCGTGGTGCACATCATAGTCAGCGTGATGGCAAGGCCGTAGGCAGCTTCCATATGCGCCGAGTTCTGGAACAGCAGCACCACGATGACGCAGCCCACGAGCATGACGTTGTTGACCATGGGGATGTAGAGCTGGCCCTTGGTCTCGGCAGGGTAGAAGACCTGCATGTGCGGCATAAGGTCCAGGCGGCTGGCCTCGGACACCAGCGAGAATGCGCCGGTGATGAGCGCCTGCGAGGCGATGATGGCCGCGACGGTGGAAAGGCCGACGGCAAACGGGCGCAGGCCCGGGGCGAGCATCTGGTAGAACGGGTTGAGGTCGGCAATGCCCATGAGCTCGGGGTTGGCAGCGTTGTTCATAAGCCAAGCGCCCTGGCCCATATAGGAAAGCAGCAGACAGCACTTAACGAACGGCCAGGTGGCGTAGATGTTGCCGCGGCCGACGTGGCCCATGTCGGAGTAGAGCGCCTCGGCACCGGTGGTGGCGAGGAAGCAGCTGCCCAGAATCATGATGCCCGCGTGGTTGTTGGGGCTCAGCAAAAAGGCGATGCCGCGCACCGGGTTGAGGCACAGCAGCACGGCGGGGTGCTGGAAGACAAAGAACAGACCCGTGCCGCCCAGGAACAGAAACCACAGCGTCATGATGGGGCCAAAGGCGTGACCGATCTTGGCCGTACCGATGCGCTGCACCAAGAAGAGCACGATGATGATGGCGAGCGTAATGGCGACGACGCGGCCCTGGTCATCGCCCAGCACGGCATGGACCGCCGGGATGGTGCGCAGGCCCTCGATGGCCGTGGTAACGGTAACGGCCGGCGTCAGGATGCCGTCGGCGAGCAGCGCGGCGCCACCCAGCATGGCGGGGGTGATAAGCCACTTGCCGCAGCGCTTGACCAGGCTGTATAGGGCAAAGATGCCGCCCTCACCATGGTTATCGGCGCGCAGCGAGATGAGCACATACTTGATGGTGGTCAGCAGCGTGACCGTCCACACGACAAGGGAGAGCGCGCCGAGCACGAACTCCTCCGTCACGCTTCCGATGCCGCCGTTGCCGGCAACGAGCGCCTTGGTTACATACATAGGGCTGGTGCCGATATCGCCGTACACCACGCCCAGCGTGACGAGCATCGCCGAGATACTCACAGGAATAGCAGCGTGCGAGGCTGCCTCCTTGGCCTTTTGTTCCATAAGCCGGTTTCCTCCCAACTTTAATGTTCGAAGGAATTATAGGTAATCGGCCCATGTTTGAATGGCACTGTTTTCCCAGCTAGATAAACATTTATACGGCCTTTAGGCCACCGCGGCGATATGGAATGTGGCAAAGGGACTGCCCCTTTGTCACATTCGTCATTTTCCAAGCCAGTTTTTGAACCACCATTCCATGGATCGGCTCATCTCGGCCATAAAGGGACTCGTGTGCTTGCGGGTATAGATGTCCACGACGCGCTCCCCCACCTCGCGGGCATGTGGACGGAACATCGCGTCCATCTCGGCCACCTGCGCATCCATAGTCGCAGCATCGGCGCGGCGGTAGCGCTCCTCGTGCACCAGGTTCACCACGGGATGCGCAATGGCCGGACGCTCCTTCCGGGGCGTGCCGATGATGAGCATCGACAGCGGCATGGTATAGGGCGGCAGATCGAGCAGCTCGGCAACTTCCTCGGCGTTCTCCACGATGTCGCCAATGTAGCAGCTCCCCAAGCCCAGGGCCTCGGCGGCAACCACGGCGTTTTGCGCGGCGATCACGGCGTCCTGGGCCGCGATGGCAAAGTCGCCCAAACCCGGCGCGCGGCGGGGCGCCTTGCCCGTGCGCTCGACGAACTCGGGCTCAAAGCAGCCCACGTGCTCAAACAGATCGATCCACTTGGCATAATCGACCACAAATATAAGTGCCCAGGGCGCCTTGGCAATCATAGGCTGGTGGTCGCACAGGTCGGCCAGGCGGTCGAGCGTGGCCTGCTCGCGAATGCTCACGATGGAATACATCATCATGGCGCCCGCCGACGGCGCACGGCTCGCCGCGTGCAGAATCGCCGCCCGCTGCTCGTCGGTCACCGCCACGGGACGGTCGTCGTCATCACGCGCGAAGGCACGCGTAGACGAGCGATGCTCCAAGATGTCCAGCACCGCATTGCCCGTGGTCTCGACCGGATAACCGTTCGCATCCACGCCCGCAGCTCCGTCGCAGCACTCGGCACCCGTCATACAAACCTGATCGCCCATAGCTCTATCCTCGCCAATTCTTTAAGAAGCCTTTACGTTTCCGTGTAATTCCCGTCCATTATCGCGCAGGCCGCCACTACATTGCGCCACACCGCCGCACATGCGCGTTAATATGGCTGGTTGTTGTGCGCAGCCCGCAAATGCAGCGCATATTTAGGTAACAATCGGGTAAACCCCCGCTTTCGTAGGTTTTAAGTTTGTGAGGAGTCTCAGCATGTTCGGTAACAATCGGGTAAACCCCCGCTTTCGTAGGTTTTAAGTTTGTGAGGAGTCTC
>CATVTV010000034.1:0-22076 GCA_958347015.1 uncultured Collinsella sp.
CTCCTAAAGCGGGTGTCGACGGTTCGAATCCGCCCGGGGGCACCAGAGATTGACCGAGCCCGGTACCGCTATGGTGCCGGGCTCTTCTGGTCTAAGGGCCGGATTCGGGCCGTCGACGCCCGCGTCACCAATATGGGTCGCATTTCGTCTAGCTCCGCTCGCGCCACCCTTCCCGTCGCCCGCATCATCAGGGCTGCATCGGTTAGAATCGTGTGTGCGACGCATCCCGTGCGCGGGCGGCCGAAGACTTGATCGGAGGTCCCCAATTGCTGAAATTCCTTAACGCGCTCGCCGCCCTTGCGACGGTCGGCACGTTCATCATTGCGTTTCTTGATTCGTATGAGGTTCGGTTTAAGGTCCGTAGGCGCACGCGCGGTGCGGACGGTTCTCGGCGTTTGCGCCGCAAGCGCAAATAAAAACGGCCGGGGTTGCAGCCCGGCCGTTTAACACGTTAGAAAACTAGGCCGCCCGCGCTCCTTAACACTTACGCGGGATGCGTCGTTTTCTAGAAACATTCTACCCGTCCGGCTGCGGGTCCGTCCACATTTTCCAAATCAAATCACCAGATGTCTACTGAGACACACAAAGCGCCCGCTTGCTGGGGGAGCAAGCGGGCGCTTCTGAGCGAATGTGTTTGCGGTCTAAGCCGCTCGGAGCAACAAGCGATTGACGTTAGTTGCTAGACTCGGAGTCGTCGCCGGAGCCGGAGCCGGAGACGGAAACCGTCAGCGTAATCGTGCTGTCGGTGGACTGCTTACCGGTGGGGGAGACGCCCGTAACGGTGGCATTCTCGTTGCCGCTCACGGGGTTGCCGTTCTGATCGCAGAATGCGATGTTGTAGAAACCGGCGTTGTTGAGCGCGGTGACGGCGGCGGAGATACTCTTGCCGTACAGGTTGCCCGGGACGCTGGCCTTGCCGGACTTCTTGGCGATGACGACGGTGATCGTGGCGCCGGGCTTCTGCTTGCCGCTGGGGTTCCAGCTAATTACGGTGCCCTCGGTAACCGAGTCGTTTTCCTGGTAGCTCACGTCGACGCCAAAGCCAGCCATGTCGAGAGCGTTGCGCGCTTGGGCCTCGGTCATGTCGGTCAGATCGGGCACCGAGGTGGTGTCCGGGCCGCCAGAGACCTTGTACGAGATGGTCGTGCCCTTCTCGACCTCCTTGCCGGCAGCAATGCTCTGCTCAAAGACCTGGCCCTCTTCGGCCTCATTGGCTTCCTCCGAAGCGCTGCCCTTCAGGCCCACGCTTGCCAGTGCGGCCTCGGCCTGGTCCTTGGTCAGGCCGACGAGCCGCGGAACCTCAACCTTCTCGGAGGGCTTAGGGCCCTTGGAGATTACCAGGTTCACCCTCGTGCCCTTGGCCTTCTTGGTGTTGCCGTTGGGGGTCTGCTCGGCGACCTTTCCCTGGTCGACATCGTCGTTGTAGCTCTGGTCGACGGTGCCAACCTCAAGGCCGGCTTCCTTGATCAGCTCAATAGCGGTTTCCTGGTCCTTGCCCAGCACGTCGGGCACCGTGACCTGTTCGCCACTGAACATGCCCGTGGCAAAGGCCACCACAACGCCAATCACGGCGACGGCGGCAATCACGGCGGCGATAATCTTGTTCTTGTTGGACTTAGGCTTCTCGACCTCGTAGGAGCCCTTGGAGCCCGAGACAGCGCTACGGGCGGTGTTCTGACCGCTCACGCCCGAGACGGGACGAACCATAGCGCGCGTTGAGTCGGAAAGCTCGCGGGTCTTGGTGGCACCCAGGTCGCCGGCGGCACCGATGATGCGCGTGGGCTCCGAGACGTTGACGGCACGGCCGGACAGGTAGCTGTTGAGCACCTGGCGCAGCTCGTCGGCCGTCTGGAAGCGGTTTGCCGGGTCCTTCTCCATGCACTTGAGGATGATGCGCTCCAGGTCGGCATCGACGCCGGAGTTGATCTGGCTCGGCGGGATGGGGAGCTCGTTGACCTGCTTGAGCGCGACCGAGATGGCGTCATCGCCGTCAAAGGGTACGCGGCCGGTGGCGCACTCGTACATGACGACACCCAGCGAGTAGATATCCGAGGTGGGGCCGAGGTCCTGGCCGCGGGTCTGCTCGGGGCTTACATAGTGGGCGGTGCCCAGCACGTTGTTATCCTGCGTGAGGTGGCTGTTCTTGGCGCGTGCGATGCCAAAATCCATTACCTTGATGTTGCCGTCGGGCAGCACCATGATGTTTTGCGGCTTAATGTCGCGGTGGATGATCTCGTGCTTGTGTGCGACCGAAAGCGCGGAGCTGATCTGCGAGCCGATCTGCGCGACCTTCTTGGGGTCGAGGGCGCCGTGGCTCTTGATGCCGCTCTTAAGGTCGGTACCGCGCAGGTACTCCATGACGATGTAATAGGTGTCGCCGTCCTTG
Source organism: uncultured Collinsella sp. (assembly GCA_958347015.1). Classification (GTDB taxonomy): domain Bacteria; phylum Actinomycetota; class Coriobacteriia; order Coriobacteriales; family Coriobacteriaceae; genus Collinsella. Next base: position 2,387 of record CATVTV010000034.1, read on the forward strand.
CCCCAGTCGTAGACGCCCACGATATAGGGGGAGGACAGGCCGGCCGCTGCCTGGGCCTCCTGCTTAAAGCGGGCAGCGAAGGTGGCGTCGCCGGCATACTGCGGCAGCATGATCTTGACGGCAACCGTGCGGTCGAGGACCTGATCCTGTGCACGGAAGACGGTCGCCATACCGCCCGTTCCCACCTTATCCTTGAGGAGGTATCTTCCCCCGAGGACCCTCTGTTCCATTCCTGCTCCTAACATAACTATTCGCTCAACGATGTGTGTAGTACCAAATGTGTGGCCGCTGGGGCCGTGTGGCGCGTTGCCGCTAGCTCATCGGCCGCGGCGCGCCCCAAGTATCCGCTTTGATCACGGGCATCACGCTCCCTGTGCGGCGAGCGCCGCGGTCAGGACGATGCCGGCAATCTTGGCCGCCTTGACGTCGTGCTTGTCGTAATCCTCCAGGGCCACCGAGATGGCAACCGTGGGTGAATCGTAAGGTGCAAAGCCAACAAACATAGAGTTGACGTTGGTGCCGCCGGTCTCGGCCGAACCGGTCTTGCCGGCAACCTTGACGCCCGGAATCTGGGCATCGGTGCCGGTACCGGACTGGACGACGGCGAGCATGGCCTGCTTGACCTGATCGGCCGTGGCAGAGTTGACAGCCTGGCCCAGCGAGCGGGACTGCGTGGTCTTAACCACGGTTCCGTCCGGGGCGAGTATCTGGGACACAAAGAACGGGTCCATGACCACGCCGCTGTTGGCGATAGCGGCAGCGATCACGCAATTCTGCATGACGGTCGTCTGCGGGCCAGGCGTGTGGTCCATGCCGACGGGCTGGCCGGCGCCTGCCCAAGCGGTTTCCCACTCGGTCATAAGCGACGGGTCGGCCATGATGGAGGCCGCGGCGGTAAGGTCCTGACCCAGCTTTTGCCCATAGCCAAAGGCGTTGGCAAACTGTACCAGCGAGTTGGCGCCGACCTCGTTGGCCACCTGGCCAAAGACGACGTTGGACGACACGGCGAAGGCCTGCTGCAGGCTGATGGTTCCGTAGCTTTCGTTGGCGTAGTTGGTGACCGGCGCGTTGCCGATGTCCATGGAGCCGGGCGCCTGGTACGTGCTGGTAAGGCTGGCGGTGCCGGTTTCGAGCGCCGCGGAGAGTGTGACGACCTTAAAGGTCGAGCCCGGGGTGTAGAGCGCGTCCATGGCGCGGTCGTACATGGAGCCGTCCTCGCCGCCGCCCGACTGCATCAGGGCATCGATGTTGGTGTTGTCGTAAGTGGGCGAGCTCGCGCACGCAAGGACCGCACCGGTGCGCGGATCCATGACCACCACAGCGCCCTTAAAGCCCTTGAGCGCCTGCTCGGCAGCCGTCTGGATGCGCGAGTCGATAGTAAGTTTGGCGGTATTGCCCGGCTGGGTCTGCCCCGCGAGCGACGCGATGGCGTTGTTCCAGCTGGAGTAATCCTTGGAGCCGGTGAGCGTATCGTTCATGACGCTCTCGATGCCGGCGGTGCCGTATTGCTGGCTCACGTAGCCCACCACGTGCGCGGCCATGTTGCCGTTGGGGTAGGAGCGGGCGTAGGTGCCGTCCTCCTGCTGCAGCGACTCGGCTAGTGTCACGCCGTCGGACGTGATGATGGAGCCACGCTGGATGTACTTGGAGCGGGCGATGGTGTGGTTGTTGGTCGGCATGTCCTGGTAGTCCTTCGCCTTGATGACCTGGACATAGGTGAGGTTGCCGATAAGGATGGCGAACAGCGCCGTGAAGGCAAGCACGGCACGAGTCAGACGGTTGGCAAGCGCCACGCGGCCGAGCACGCCGGACTCGGGCGTGTCGAGCAGGCGACGACGCATGCGAGAACCCGCGGAGTGGCTGCCGTGGCTGTAGGAAGGCACGTTGGCAAAACGCGTACCGGTCGGGGCAGCGGCGGATGCGACCTGGTCATCGGTGATGGCGGCCATGGTGCCGGTGCCGGTGAGCTCGGCTTCGCGTCCGGTTGCCTCGTCGCCGGCGCGCAGCAGTAGCGCGACGATGATAAAGCTCGCCAGCAGCGAGGAGCCGCCCTGGCTCATAAAGGGCAGGGTGACGCCGGTCAGCGGGATCAGGCGGGTTACGCCGCCAACGATTAAGAATGCCTGGAAGCTGATGGCCGCCGTAAGGCCGGTCGCGCTAAAGGCGGCAAGGTCGGACTTGGCGCGGGCGGCCGTGGTGAGGCCACGCACGGCAAAAAGCATAAACAGGATGAGCACGGCGCCGCCGCCCAAAAGGCCCATTTCCTCGCCTATGGCCGAGAAGATAAAGTCGGACTCGACGACGGGGATGTTGTTTGCCATGCCGTTGCCGATGCCGACGCCAACCAGGCCGCCGTCAGCCAGCGAGTAAAGTGACTGTACGATCTGGTAGCCCTGACCCTGGGCGTCCTTAAACGGATCGACCCAGACCTGAAAGCGCACCTGCACGTGCGACAGGAACTTGTAGGCACCCACGGCTCCAACGGCCAGCAGCGCAAGGCCGATGATGACGTACGAAAAGCGTCCCGTGGCAACATAGAGCATCAGCAAAAAGATGGTGTAGAACAGGACGGCCGAGCCCAGGTCGCGTTCGAAGACGACGATGAGCAGGCACACGCCCCACACGGCAAACAGCGGCAGCAGCAGGCGGAAGCGCGGAATCTTGAGGCCCAAGATCTTGCGGTTGGAGATGGAGAGCAGCTCGCGGTTCTCGGCCAGATAGCCTGCCAGGAACAAGACGATGAAGACCTTGGCGAACTCGCCGGGCTGGATGGTGAAGCCCGCGATGCGAATCCACAGCTTGGAGCCCGAGATCGTGGTGCCGATAAAGATCGGCAGCATCAGCAGGATGATGCCGATAATGCCAAAGGTGTACTTGTAGCGCATGACCACGTCGAGGTTCTTGACCAGTGCGAGCGTTCCCACCATGAGCGCCACCGAGACAAACAAGATGATGAGCTGCGAGATGGCGAGGTCGGGGGCCAGGCGCGTCACGAATGTGATGCCGATGCCCGAGAGCACAAAGACGATGGGCAGGATGGCGGGGTCGGCGCCGGGCGCCAGGATGCGTACGGCGATATGCGCCGCGGCGAAGGCGGCGAACAGGCCGATCGGCACGGCGAGCGTCTCAAAGGAAATCGTGGCACCCGCGGTGAGCACGTACATCGCATAGAGCAGGATGACGGGGAACGCCGAGGCGATGAGCAAGAGCAGTTCGGTGTTGCGGCGACTCATAAGCGGCACTCCCTTTCTAATTCTTATCGGAGGCTTCGGCCTCGGCTGACTGTTCGGCGGTTTTCTCGGAATCTGACTCGGAGGTGGATTCCCGATCGGTGTTGTCGCGAATCGTTTGCGCGTCAATCACCTGACGGGTCTGCTCCTCGTCAATCTGATGGCGGTACTTGGAAATGGTGTCCTGCGCATCGTCGACACTCGTTTGCGGAATGCCTGCCTTCAGGCGGTTTTGCGTGTCTTCGGGCAGGTCGGACAGCTTGATGCTGGTTTCGCTCTCGAGCCAGTGGAGCTCGACCCCGAGCGTCTTGCCGGGCAGGCCGCGCCAGACGGCGACATTGCCGTGGTAGGTTCCCAAGTAATAGGAGCCGGTGACGCCCGTGTATGCCCAGATGCCTGCTACCAGCACAAAGACAAGGGCCAAGACAGTGGCGATGGTGACATTACGGCGTCGGACGCGTTTTGCCTCGCGCATGACGCCGTCGTCGACCAGGTCGACGACCACCACGGTTACATTGTCGTGGCCGCCGGCGGCGAGCGCCGCGTCCACCAAGTTGTCGACACAGATCTGTGCGCTCGAGGACTGCGTAGCGATGTTCTCGATATCGCTATCGGGAATCATGCTCGAAAGACCATCGGAGCACAGAATCAGGCGGTCGCCTTCCTCGATGTGCAGGGTAAAGTGGTCGGCATACATGGCGGGATCCGAGCCCAGCGCGCGGGTGATGACCGAGCGGTTGGGGTGGACGCGGGCCTCGTCGGCCGTAATCTCGCCGGCATCCACGAGCTCCTCCACGTAGGAGTGGTCGCGGGTCACGCGGATGAGCGTACCCTCGTGGAGCAGGTAAGCGCGCGAGTCGCCCACGTGGGCGATGGCGAGCGTGTCGTTTTCGATGTAGGCGCAGGTGGCCGTGCACCCCATGCCGGGTTTGCCCAGGCCGTTGAGGGCGGCCTCGATCACGGCGGCGTTGGCGGCCTCGACGGCTGCGGCCAGGCGCGCGGCGTCGGCGGACTGCGGCGCCGTCTTGGCGATGGTCTCGACGGCGATGGAGGATGCCACCTCGCCGGCGGCGTGTCCTCCCATGCCGTCGCACACGCAAAAGAGCGGCGACTGCACCAGATAGGAGTCCTCATTGTGCGGGCGTACGCATCCGACGTCGGAGCGGGCGCCCCACATAAGCTGCGTGGTGGTGCCGGCGTCGTAGGTCGAGTCGGTCTCGATGCGCTCGTCGGTCAGCGGCTCAAAGCTCATGGTCGAGCCGGGATCTTTGAGCTTTGCCTCCACGGCGGCGACATCGATCTCGGCGGTGTCGCCGGGGGAGACGGTGTCGGCATCGTCTCCCGACTCGGCGTCGGAGACGTCCGGAAGGCTGAGATCTTCGGTTATGCGGTCGGCGGGATCGCCGTCCTGCTGCGGCTCGACAGCCGTCGGCTCGGGCGTCGCAAAGTGCGACGGCGCGGGCGTACTCTGGGGTTGAGCGGAGGGCTCGGGAGCTGCGGCGGGCGCGGCAACGGGCTGCTCGACTTCGGCAGGCGTTGCGGATGCGGGTGCCGCCTCGCTTGCCGGGGCGACGGGGAATACCGGAGCGGCAGGCTCGGGGGCTGCAAACACGGCAGCGCTCTCGTTAATCGCCTCGGCGACGGGCTCGGCAAAGTGAGCCGGTGCGGGCGTTGCCTCCGGTTCCGCGGGCTGCTCGGCAGCGTGCGCGCCGATGGGGGCGTTGAGCTGCTCGGCGTCGGCGTCCTCGTCATCGACGAGTGCCGGATATTCTTGAGTTACATGCGAAAGAGGCAGGGAGAACACGGTGTCCTCGGGCTCCACGGTCGCAGGGCGCGCCGGAGCGGCATGGGCCGGCGCTGCTGCGGGGGCAGTTGGCGTCTCGGGCATGGTTGCGGACTTGTTCTCCTCGTCGATCATCGACGGTTCACCTTCATGACCACGTCGCCAATCTGGACCTCATCACCCTCGCGCAGCGTTGCGGGCTCTACCAGCTGACGGCCGTTAACGAGCGTGCCGTTCAGCGAGTTGAGGTCTTCGATGATGAGTGCCGGGCCCTGCAGCGAAAAGCGTGCGTGCGAGGCCGAGACAAACGGTTCGTTGATGCAGATGTCCGAGGACGGCGAGCGGCCCACGATGACGGGGCCGAGCATGTCTACATGGATGCCACGGATGCCGCGCGGACCCTTGTCCACATCGATCGTCCAGATAGCGGAGTCGCGGCGCTGGCCGCGTACGAGTCCAACGCCGGTTTTCATGACAGCGAACAGGAAGATGTAGAGCAGGGCGACCAGGACGATGCGGCCTGCAAAAAGGACGATATCGATGTTCATAAGCGACTATCCCCTAAATTCAAAGGTGCTCAGGCCAAACGTCAGCAGGTCGCCGTTGCGCAGCGGGCAGCGCGTGATGCGGCGGTTGTTGACGAGCGTGCCGTTGGTGGAGTTGAGGTCCTCGATCGACCAGTCCGAGCCGGTAAAGGTGAGCTGGGCATGACGGCGCGACACGTTGGGGTCGCGCAGGGCGATGTCCGAAACCGAACGCTCGCGACCGATGGTCACCTGCGCGGAAGTGATGCTGTAGCTCTCGCCGCTCACGACGTCGACGAGCTGGGCGAGCGGGCGCTGCGGGGCGCGGGTGCTCGCCATGTTGGAGGCAATACCGGCCGCGGCGCCAAGGCCCACGGCGGCGCCGGTCGCGGCGGCTCCGCCCATACCGGCGAGGGCGTCACGAGAGACGGTCTGCGGCACGGGGATGGGCGCGGCGGCGGGGTCGGGGACGTTGGGCGCAAAGGGATCGGCCACGGCGAGCGGGTCGGGAGCGACGGCGCGGGGCGTCGGCTGCTGGGGCATGGCGGCGGGGTGCTGTTGCTGCGGAGCGGCGAATTGCTGCTTGCCGGCGCGGGGAGCGCTGGCGGCGCGGCTTGCGGCCGAGTTGTTCTGGCCCAGGCCATTCTGGTAGGCGCGCTCTTCCTCGTACAGACGACCGAGCGTGGGGGCGTCGACGTTCTCGGCAAAGACCGAGAACTTACCGGCACGCAGCTGCGGGTCGATCATAAAGCGAACGAGGGGTTCGCCGACAAACACATAGCGGCGCTTTTCGGCCTGTGCCTTCACAAACTCGCGGACTTCGCGCGAAAGCTCGGGGTAGAACGGGGCGAGCATGGGATCGTCGTCGGCGGCGATCAGGATGGTATAGAGTGCCGGCGCGGTGTTGACGCCGTTGATCACCAGAGTCTGATCCTCCATGTCGCGAGCGGCCTGCTTGGCAAGCTTCTTAAAGGAGAATGGGGCACGGGTGGCACCGAAGATGCCGGCCACATGGTCCTCGAAGATGTTCAGGAAGTTCACGAAAGATCACTCTCCGTATAGGTTCTTTGGTATCCGAGCAAATATAGGCATATCCCAACGATTATAGAGGATAGGGTTCCCGCAACCGCCGCCTTGACGACGACCGCGGCCGCAAGGCTGGCAATTTCCATATGGTGTGCAAGACAGAGTGACGCCGCGGTGCCTATTCCGCAGCCGGCGATGGCGGCGATTGCAGTCAGGTTCGAGCCCTGCTCGGCACGCTTGGCATGGGCGTTGAGCAGCAGAGATGCCAGTGCAGCTGTCGCCGCGACGAGCATAACGGCAGCCCAGAAGAGCATGTCTCCCAGCGCCGCGGCAACATTGCCGAGCCCCAGCACGCCTCCGGCGGAAAGCGCAACCGTAGCCAGGCGGCCAAAAAGCGCGCCCATCCCCGTGGCGGCCGCGGCGCTTGCCGGGCCGAGCCAAAAGGCCGCGATGCCGGCGGCGACCCCGGCGGCAAGGAGGACGTCGCCCGTTAGACAGCCAAGTGCCACGACGCAGGTGAGCGCGGCGCTCGCGGCGGCCTCGGTGCGGCCCCAGGCGATCCACCAACCGGACATGGTGGCGGCAAAGAGCACCGCGACAGGCAGCATCGACAGGATGCCCTGCGCCTGCATGGTGGTGTTGGCCATAAGTACCAAAAAGCCCACGGCCGAGATAGCCGAGCCAATTTGCGGGGCCAGGCCGGCGGCCGCCCCAATCGCGATGGCCGCGGCGATAAGTCCGGGAAGCGCCGCGACGCCAGCCGTCTGCATGAGCAAAAAGCTAAAGGCACCACACGTTAGCGCCGAGATGGCACGCATGGTGTAATCGCGCGCGTGGCTCCAGCGCGTGCCGGCCCAACCAAGCGCGGGGTCGACCTCGATGGTGTCGTCCTCATAGGGCAACGATTCGATATCGTCTGCCGCGCGCTCGTCATCCGACAGCTCGCCCACCATCTGCTCCAGGCTGCGACGGCCCTCGCGCACGCTGCCCAAGCTGGCGAGCAGCTGGTCGCAAAATGCCTCGATGCTGCTGGGGCGGTCTTGCGGCATGGGGGAGAGGGCGCTCATGAGCGCAGCCTCGGCTCCCGGGGGAAAGTGTGGTATCAGCTCGCTGGGATAGGTGGCGCCGCCGATGATGCGGCCGAGCGAGTCGGCGGGCGTGGCCGCCATAAAGGGAGCGCTGCCGCACAAGCCCTCATAGATAACGCAGGCAAGGGCAAAGACGTCGGCGCGCTCGTCGACCGTGCCGGTCTCGATATCGAGCTGCTCGGGCGGCATGTAGCCGATGGTGCCGCCGCGCGAGCCGCCAAAGCCGCCGGCAGACGACAGCCGCGCCATGCCAAAGTCGGTGAGCTTTACATTGCCCGAGTGGTCGATGAGTACGTTGGCGGGCTTAATATCCAGGTGGAGCACGCCATTGCTATGGGCGAAGGTGAGCGCCTGGCCCAGCGCGTCGGCAATTGCCGCGGCCTCGTCAAAGGTGAGCGAATGGCCGTCCACGCGATGCAAAAACTCGGCTAGGGACATGCCGTCGACATATTCCATGACGAGGTAGGCATAGGTGGTATCGTGCGTAAAGTCGATAACCTGCACGATATTGGGATGTTGAAGCATGGCGGCGGTGTGTGCCTCGCGCAGCACGTCCATGATGTCGCTGGCGGGCATGCCGGCGCCGTTGATAAGGGGGATGCGCTTAATGGCCACGCGACGGCGCAGGTGCGTGTCGCGGCAAATCTCGATGGAGCCAAAACCGCCGGTCGCAAGCGTCTCGAGCGGCTGGAACCGCTTGAGCAGCTCGCGAGAGCTGGTGCCCTCCAAGGGAACGTCCGGCGAGAACCGGGCGGTATGTTGCGAGAAAAGCGGCATGGCCAACCCTCGTGCGTTTAAAGTTCGTTTGCGAGCGGCGGGCGCGGGGCCAAGCCGTTCGCGGTGGCATAGATGCTGCTAGTTTAGCACGCTCGGGCGCATGGTGAAGGTAGCGGGGCGAGGTGGCCTATCTGACTTGGCCCTCGTCTCAACGCATCCGGAAAGCGCGCCCCAGTTTTCGGTCAAATTGTGGGATGCGTTTTCCGGATGGGGTAGGCTGCGGAAACTGTGTCCCAGAATATTGGCCTAGAACGGGATGCATTTTCCAGATCAGCGCTCAAAAGGAAACCGCATCCCGCTTTGGAGTGCCAAAACGGGATGCGGTTTCCGCTGTCAATCTAAGTTTTGCCTAAGCAAGCGACTGAAGCTTGGACCGGGAACTTGGCCTTAGCGCTTCTTCTTGTTCTTCTTCTGCTTACGCTGCTTGGGAGCGTCCTTTTTGGGTTGGTCGCCCTGTTTTGCTTCGGCAGCGGCCTTTTCGGCCTTCATCTTCTTGCGTTTGGTCTCGATGCGCAGCTTTTTGTTGATGCGCGCCTTGAGGAACGAGCCAAACTGCTCGGCATCGCCACGCACAAAGGTGTCCTTAGGGATCGTCACGCCCTGGTCGGCGAACATGGCCACAAAGATGCGCTCGCCGTCGAGTACGTGGTCGAGCTTCTCAAACGGGAAGAACTGCGACTTGCCGCTCTTGCCCCAGACCATCAGGCCGTCCTCGTTGGCGGCGACGCGGCGATAGCGGCCGCCCATGGACTCGTCGGCCTCGACGGCATCGATAAAGTCGCGGGCGAGCGTGTGGTGCAGGTTTTTGCTCCACCAGGCCAAAAAGGCGCCGAATACGATCAGGACGACGCCGAACTTGATCCAGTTGCCGCCGGCCACCAGCATGCCGATGCCGATGAGCGCGGCAATCGCAGCGGCGATGTACAGGGAGCCACGGCGCCTGGGCGAGGCGACCAGGCGGGCGAAATCGGTGACGAGGTCGTTTTCGTACTGATACTCGTTGAGGTACAGGATGCCGTCATCGGCTGCTGCCTGCGTCTCGAGCGCGACCTCGACCTGGTCGGCTGCTTCGGAGGGAACGAGGTTGCTCTCTGCGTCTGCCATGCTCTTTGGACTCCTATCGCGGCGGGCTCGCCGTACGGGTTATTATGAATGCAGTATGCCGTGCGACCGCATGGCCGCCGCGGCAACAAGACTCAGTATACCCGGGGGAGCACCCATGGAATCGTTGTACCGAAAGTATCGCCCGCTCACCTTCGACTCCGTGGTGGGCCAGCAGCATATCGTCTCGACGCTCGAGCACGCCATCACCGAGGGGCGCCTGTCCCACGCCTACCTGTTCTGCGGACCGCGCGGCACGGGCAAGACCACTATGGCGCGCATTTTGGCCAAGGCGCTGCTGTGCCGCAATGCCGAGGCGGCGCGCGCCGAGGGTGCAAGCGGCTGCATGCCCGACGGCACCTGCGAGGAGTGTGAGCTCATTGCCGAGGGCAACCACCCCGATGTCTACGAGCTCGATGCCGCAAGCCGTACCGGCGTAGACAACGTGCGCGAGGAGATCATCAACTCCGTTAACTTTGCCCCGGTGCGCGGCAAGTACAAGATCTATATCATCGACGAGGTCCACATGCTCACGACGGCGGCGTTTAACGCGCTGCTCAAGACGCTCGAGGAGCCGCCGGCGCACGTGATCTTTGTGCTGTGTACTACCGACCCGCAAAAGATTCTGGAGACCATCCTCTCGCGCTGCCAGCGCTTCGATTTCCACCGCATCGGTAACGAGGATATCGAGCGCCGCCTGGCATACGTGTGCGAGCAGGAGGGCTTCGACTACGACGACGAGGCGCTTGCCATCGTGGCGCGCCATGCCAAGGGTGGCATGCGCGACGCGCTCTCCACGCTGGAGCAGCTGAGCGTCTTCGGCAACGGCACCGTGCATGCGGACGATGCCCGCTCGCTTTTGGGCGAAGTTTCGGACCAGATTCTGGGCGAGTTTGCGCGCGCCATTGCCGAGCGCGATATTGCCGAGCTCTATGGGCTGATTCGCGTGCAGGTCGAGGAGGGCAATGACCTGCTGGAGCTGACGCGCGACCTGGTGGCACATGTGCGCGACGTGTATGTTGCCTGTGTTGCCGGTGCCCGTGCCGAGCTGTTTGAGGGCGGGGCCGAACAGGCCGAAGCACTTGCTGCCGAGGCCGCTGCCTTTGGCGAGCATCCTGCCGATCGTCTGGCTCGCGTGCTGACAGTGCTCGACGATGCCGCCTTGGAGATGAGGGGTGCGAGCGACGTGCGCCTGGTACTCGAGATCGCCTGCACCCGCCTGACGCGTCCTGAGGCCGATTTAACGATTGAAGCTTTGGCTGAGCGCGTGGCTCGCTTGGAGGCCATGGTTGCCAACGGCGCCGTGCCGGCGAGCGTGGCTGCCGCTCAGGCCGCCGCGCCTGCAGCATCCGTATCCGTTGCTGCCCAGCAGCCGACGCTGATTTCGGGTGCCCGAGCTGCTACTCCTGCGGCGACCGCCGCCCCCGCTGCTACGTCCGCGCATCAGGGCGGCATGCCTTGGGACCGCGGCGCTGCTGTTCCGGCTGCCCAGCCTGCGCCCAAGTCTGCGGCTCCGGCTCCCGCGCCCAAACCTGTAACGCCTGCACCTCAACCCGTTACGGCTCCGGCTCCCGCGCCTGCTGCATCGACCGCGCCGGTGTCCAAGCCCAACAATGCCGCCCAGGTTGCTGCCGCCGGCACCGCCGAGACCCCCGCGGTCGAGGATGCCGGCGAGCTACAGCGCAAATGGGCCGAGGTCGTCGAGCGCGTCAAAGCTCAGCAAGCCTCCTACGCGGCTCTTCTGCTTAACGCCCGCGCCACGGCGGACGACGGCTCTAAGCTTACGGTGTCGTTCCCCACAGCCTTTGCCATCAAGATGCTCGGCCGCGCCGATACGCAGTCGGTGGTCCTGCCGACAGTCAACGCAGTCTTCGGTCGTCGTACCGTCGACTATGTCCTGAATGGGGGTGGCACGCCGGCTCCTCAACATGAGGAGCATTCTCCATCTGCACGGGCTGCGGCATCTGCGGACCCGCAACCCGTGTCCTCGGCGGCCCCTGTATCCTCGAGCGCCAGCGCTCCGCAGCGGCAAGCGACGTCGGTGATGGCACCGACCTCGTCGGCGCCTGAACCCGCTGCGGCCAAACCGGCTGCTCCGGTCCCCGCACCCAAGCCCGTTGCCGCGCCTGTGCCCAAGCCATCCGACCTGGCCAAGACCCCCTGGCTGCGCTCCGACAACCCCGCCGGCGCTCCTGCCACGGGTAAGCTCCCGACCGAGCCCGCGCCCCGAGCGCCCGAGCGCGCGTCCGCTCCCAAGACTCAGCCGTCTGCGCAGGCTGCGTCGTGGGAATCCGAGCAGGTGCCCTACGACGACGCCATGGTCGGCGGCTTCGCCGGCGATGCGAGCGGGGAGGATCTTCCTCCGTTCGACGTGCCTGCCGTGGTGCCTGCGCCCAGCCCTGCCGCTTCAGTCGCGGCTCCCGCAGCTGCGACGTCCGCTCCCGCAAGCGATGACGCCCCCGCTGCCCCTTGGGAGTCCAACCTCGGCGCCGGCAGTCCCTTCGGCCACCAGGGCGCAGCCCCGAGCATCCCGCAGACCGAGGATGAGGCCAAAGCCCTCATCCGCAACGTCTTTGGCCAGGCCACCATCTTCAAACCGGTGGAGTAACCGTGCGGGCGGACATACTGCTCACGAAGAGCTCTCTTTGTCCGGGCGCATCTGTATTTCGGACATGTGTAGTGTGGTGCCGCGTATATCGCATTCGAGCAGACAGGCACGTGACGGTCGGCCTAGGATGCTGAGGTCGATACGATATGTCGCATGGCTGTCCGTGTACTCGACTTGCTCGGCGTTGACGGTTGCTCCGATTGTAAATAAAGAGCCCAGTTCGGCATCGACAATCTTGGAGTCCTTTATCTTGACCTTGAACTCTTGGTAGAGGGACGGGCTGTTGTAGTAAATGGTTCGGGTTCCGTCGGTGCACTCATCGGCCGCTTCCCATTTGACGACGGGCTGGTCCGAGCTGGCTATCAGCAGTTCTGCTCCAAAGGCTATGGCATGGGTGATGACAACCAGCAATGCCCAGCCGACAAAGAGATAGAGAACCACATATGCAACGGGGTGTTTTGAGCGGATGTTTTGGAGCGCGTCGGGGACATTCATGGGGCACCTCCAAATTGCGATCTTTGACAATCAAATTTTACCATGCCGTCATGAGCGCCACCTCGAGCGGCGGTTTAGCATTTTGCTATCTAGCTGGATGCAGAAAATGCCGGGTTCCGGCCCTGCTAGATTTAATTTGAGACATTTATGCAGATGCGAATTATTCAACTTTGCATAATCTTTGGGCGCGGCTTGCACTCCAGGGCATGTATATCGACTGAGGTAGCGTGTCCGCCCCGCTCGCTGACCTCGTGCCGTGGTACGATTTTTGAGTTTGAAAGCCCCGCCGCGTCCCGGCTGCCTTTGCAGCTCGTCGTGCGGCCGCACGTAAAGGAGCCATCATGGCCGGTATGAACATGCAGCAGATGATGAAGCAGGCCCGCAAGATGCAGGAGCAGCTTGCCGCCGCGCAGGAAAACCTCAAGTCCCAGACCGTCGATGCCTCTGCCGGCGGCGGCATGGTCAAGGTGACCGTTAACGGCGAGATGGAGCTCGTCAACCTCACCATCGACCCTGATGCGCTCGATCCCGAGGACGTCGATATGCTGCAGGACATGATCATGGCTGCCGTCAACGAGGCCGTCCGCGGCGTCAACGAGCTCGCCAACAAGCAGATGGGCGCCATCACCGGCGGCCTCAACATCCCGGGCATGCCGTTCTAAGACACGCATATATATGAGTGCCAACCATAGCCTGCAAAAACTGCTCGATGAGTTGGGCCGCCTGCCGGGCATTGGCCCCAAGTCGGCCCAGCGCATCGCCTACTACCTGCTCGAGGCCGATGCCGAGGAGGCCCGCCGCCTGGCCGAGGCCATTCTGGAGGTTAAGCAGGAAGTGCATTTTTGCAGCCGCTGCTTTAATTACGCCACCGCTGACGAGTGCTCCATTTGCCAAGACTCGATGCGCGACACCACCCGCATCTGCGTGGTGGGTGAGCCGCGCGATGTCCAGGCGATTGAGCGCACGGGCAGCTACCACGGCCTCTACCACGTGCTGGGCGGCGTGATCAGCCCCATGGACAAGATCGGTCCCGAGCAGCTGCACATCCGCGAGTTGCTGGCGCGCTTGGGCCACGAGGATATCCACGAGGTCATTATCGCCACCAACCCCAATATCGAGGGCGAGACCACGGCGAGCTACCTTGCTCGCACCATCAAGCCACTGGGCGTCGAGGTGTCGCGTCTGGCGAGCGGGCTGCCCGTGGGAGGCGACCTGGAGTATGCCGACGAGCTCACGCTTGGCCGTGCTATCGAGGCCCGTCGCGCGATCTAGGATCTAGATATCGGTCCACCGACCTCGCGTTTCCCTGCGCGTTGCACGCGGTTGCCATAATTGGCCCCATGTTTGTGCATTTGTTGTGCAACAAATGCACTTTCCATCCGCTTATCGCGTGGATGCCCCTGTTCGCGTCCCGTATTTGCGCGTTCGTTGCGCAACCTTTTGTGTTCGCTGATACACTCAACTATGGGTTTGAATGAATGCGCCGCTTTCGAGCGGCGTGTTTTTGTTGGAGGAGATCGCATGCGGCCCGGGGGCACTCAGACAAAGCATGGCGCCGCGGTGCGTATGCGGCGCCGGTTGGGCCTGGCGCCTCGGGCGTGTGTGCTGCTGTCCTGTTCGCTGGCGCTGGTCGTTGCCGGCGTTTCTGCCTACGGTTTGGCTGTGCCACCTATGGTGCAAGCGCGTACCGCGCGCGAGTTGCGCGTGGGGCACAAGGCCAAAAGCGATTTGGGCACCACAACCGGATACGCCTGGGCGAGCGTAGTCACGCACGTCGTGTTTGGTGTCGACGACGCGGGCAGCGCCGAGGCGTCGGACAACGAAATCGCGCTTGCCAACGGCAAGACCATCGTGCTCACCAACACCAAAATCATCCATCACCTTTCCGATAACAGCGTTTCGACCGTCGTAAACAAGGCCGAGCAGCAAAAGGGTCAGGATACGCAGCAGTCGGGGAAACCTGGCGGCTCCGGTTCGTCTGGCTCCAGCTCCGATTCGTCGAACTCGAGCGGTGGCTCCGGTTCGGGCTCCGCCTCCGGCGGGTCTGGGGGCGACAGCTCGACGGGCGGCAACACCGGTGGCAATACAAGCTCCAGCGGCCTTTCGACCGCCGAGGAGGAAAGCATACACAGCTGGCTCGTGACCAAGTGCAATATGCTCGACGGCTATGTCTCTCGGGCAAATAGCGCGGTCTCGACCTATAACGCAACAGGCGATACCGGGCCGTGCGATAGCCTGGCCAACGATATGTTTGTCATCCGTGCCGAGTTTGGCCGGCAAACGTTTTCTCCCCACTCAAAGTGGTATCGGCAGTACGCCAACCTATGGGGCTGCTACACCAACCTGTGCCAATGGGTGGGGCATTACGGCGATGATGACATTGCGCTTAACAACTTCAACAATAGCCTGGCGGCGATCGCCCTATGACGAACGATCTCGCTTCTGCGGCAGCCCAGTCGCTCAACCGTGATCCCATGGTGGGCCTGCGCCTGGCGCGCGTCGACGGGTTTGAGCCGGCCGTCGCCCTGGGCACGGACGAGCTTCCCGCCTACCTTCGCCGTTTTACGATGCTGTTTGCCGATGACGCCACCATGCGCCGTGGTGGTATCGGCCGTGTGACGCGTGCCGTCAACGCGCAGGGCGAGGCCGTGGCGCTCAAGCAGCTCATCTTGCCAACGCGCGACGAATTTGATGACGATGTCGCCCACGAGGCGCTGGTCACCAAGTTCAAGGCGGCGTTTCGCGAGGAATATGAATGCCATCGTGCCCTTTCGGGCCTTAAGGGCTTTCCCCGCTTGTACGGGTGGGGCGAGGTCGACGGCGTGCCCGCGATTGTCATGGAGTGGGTCGAGGGCGAGACGCTCGCTCGCCTGCGCCCGCGCTTTGCCGTGGACGATGCCGGGCGTCTGTCGCCGCTCGTGGCGGCGCGCCTGGGTCGCGACCTGTTCGATCTGCTCTGCCGCATGAGCTTGGTGGGGGAGGGGTTCGTCCATCGCGACATCTCGCCGGCCAATATTATGGTGCGCACGGCGCGCCTACCGCTCGACCGACAGCTTGCCGAAGGCACGTTCGATTTGTGCCTCATCGATTTTGGCTCGTCGCTGGCGCTCGAGCCTGCCTCTGCGGTGGCGGGAACCGGCGGCAGGGAGTCCTTTACAGAGCGCTACGCCACGTTGCGTCGCGCGACGGTTGCCTACGCTCCGCCCGAGATGCTCACCGACGATATTGCCGACCTGCGCGTTTTGCGCATGTCGCCGGCAATCGACGTGTATGCCGCGGCGAGCACGGTCTATGAGCTCATCGCCGGTGTCGCGCCGTACGAAGTAGCGCCGGGCACGTCGGGTACTTCGGGCTCGCGCAAAAAGACGCGCGATATCGCCAGCCCTTATCGTCTCAAGATGGATACGCTGCCCGATTATCCCGTCGGCGCCCACGCGCCCGGCTGCGACTTGACGCAACTGCTGCGACGCGAGCCCGATGTGGCACTTGCCGCGGCCGAACAGGCTCAGCAGCTGGGGCTCGATCCAAATTCCGAGGATCTGCGCGATGCGCTGGCGTTTGTCGACGCTCAGCTGTTCGATGTGGTGATGGCCTGCCTGTCCTGCCATCAGGAAGATCGTCCCGAGCCGGCTGCGGTGGAGGCGGCGCTCTCGGCATTTTGCGACCACTATGCGCAAAATGTCGCCCGCTCGCTTCGCGCCGAGCCGCTCATGCCCTGTCCCATGGACGCGTCCGGTCGCGCGGTCCGTCGCGCTGCGATGATTGGCGCTGCGGCTGTCTGCGGCCTCGTATGGGCCGTTGTGGTGGTGTCGGCGGCGCTGCTGGCGTCGGGTGCTCGTATGACGGTTGCCGTGGGGCACATTTCGTGGTCCGGCACACTGCCGGGCATCGTCGCCGTGCTGGCGTTGGCGCTGCCGAGCGTGGCGGGCATTGCCGTCGGAGCCTTGGCGCGCAATCGCCGCGCGGGGTTCCTGCAGGGCGTGTTGGCCCTTTCCGCCTGTGAGGTTCCGGCTCTGGCCGCACTCGCATGCGCCGTGTTTTCCCAGCATGCCGTGGCGGGTGGCCTGGTGGCCGCCATAATTGCAACCTATGCGCTCACGTGGTTTTTGCTGGCGATGGGGTTTGCCTTTGAGCTTCCCGTCGTGTCAGCGCGACGTGCGAAAATTCCCATGGCGACGCCGCTTGCCGGCGGAGCCGCGGCTGTTCGCGCCTTTGGCGGGCCGGCCGAAGTATCCGACACTATCTCTGCGACCAAGGAGGGCTAAGCCATGGCTTCTCAAGCTGAGCTCACCCCGTGCGGGGCAATGTTTGACATCTTTAAGCGCGCAGCGCACCTGAGCCATATCGAACTGTGCGGCCTGGTGCTCTCGAGCCGCCCGCTCGCCGACGGCCGTAGTCCACAGAGCCGCGCCGCCGATCGCTCCTGGGTCTCGCGTTTTATCGTGCGCGCTCCGGTCGGCACGCTGCAGGAGCGCTATTTTGCCGATTACGGCACCTCGGCCGCGCGCATCATGTCGCATCTGGCCCTGCGCCGCCGCAATCCCATGAATGCCACGGCGGTGATCAACATGGTGTGCGGGCCCGCTGGCGAGCCCATGGTGCGGGCGCTCGAGGAATGCCATCAGGATACGAGCCTCTACCGCAATGCGGTCGAGCGCCTGTCGCAGGCGGCGGAGCTTATGCCCGCCGAACGTGCCGAGGCCGTGCTGGTGCTGTTTGTCGCCGTCGGTTGCTCGGCAGATGTTCGATCCTCGGTGACCTATGCCATCGACTACGCTCATGCGACCTGTGGCGGCGCCACATCGACGCCGCGCTCGCTGAGCACCTCGACGGTCACGGGCGAGCACGAGGCGGCGCCGCTGCATCCGCTGGGACTGCTGCGCGTGCAAAACGGTTACGTGGTAAGTGCCCCGCGCTGGATTCAGCCGAGCGAGCAGGGCGTGGAGATCGGTGCGCTGGCGACGGGGGAGGGCGATATCACCGATGTGGGCGATGACGTTTCGGCTCGCCATGCCCACGTGTGGTGCGATGACCAAAATACCTGGTACGTCGAGGATCTGTCGTCCACCAACGGAACCGTGGTGGTAAACGGCGCGACGAACGTCTGCACCCAGGTCGAGCCTGGCCGCTCCGCTCAGCTCAACCCCGGTGACGAGCTCAAGCTCGGCGAATCCACCACCTACGCCATCCTCCTCGGCGCCCTCTAACTCATCCCCCCCCAAATAACTTGCGGTGAAATAGGGACTGATTAAGGCCGTTAACAGCAAAAACACTCCCTATTTCACCGCAACTGCTGTGGGGTTCCAGGGGACTGTGTCCGTCGGTGCCGGGCGCACAATAGTCACCCGAGGTAAACCTTTACCGCCCACCTATATTTGTCGAAATATGGCCTGACGGCGGGGTACAATAAACCCGCATGCGGATTTCCGTTGCGGGCGCTTCCCATCGCCGGGGCGTGCCCGGGAGCATCCGGCATGCGGCCTTTGCGGCGCTCGGTCATGTGCAAGACGGGTAGCTGGGCCTGTGGAGCGCGTGCAGCCCTCCTCGCCTCGGCATGCCTTCTCTCCACGCCATGTACCTGCTGCTGAGTCCGCCTGCCAGATGATTGGAAGCAACAACGAAAATCCCATCACGCCAATATCCCGGCGATCGCCGGGGCCTGTATACCTATATGAGAGGAGAGGGGTATATGGCGCGTAAGTTTAAGTCTATGGACGGCAACGAGGCGGCCGCATATGTTTCGTATGCGTACACCGAGGTAGCGGGAATTTATCCCATTACGCCGTCCAGCCCGATGGCCGACCATGTCGACCAGTGGGCGGCCCAGGGTCGCAAGAACATCTTCGGCACCCCGGTCAAGGTCGTCGAGATGGAGTCTGAGGCAGGTGCAGCCGGTACCGTTCACGGTTCGCTGGGTGCCGGTGCTCTGACCACCACCTACACGGCTTCTCAGGGTCTGCTCCTGATGATCCCGAACATGTACAAGATCGCAGGCGAGCAGCTCCCGGGCGTCTTCCACGTCTCCGCGCGTTGCGTCGCTTCGCACGCCCTGAACATCTTCGGTGACCACTCCGACGTCATGGCCTGTCGCCAGACCGGTTTCGCCATGCTCGCCGAGGGCAACGTCCAGGAGGTCATGGACCTCTCGCCGGTGGCTCACCTTGCCGCCATCGAGGGTAAGACCCCGTTCCTTAACTTCTTCGACGGTTTCCGCACCAGCCACGAGATCCAGAAGGTCGCCATGTGGGACTACAAGGATCTGGCCGAGATGTGCGACATGGACGCTGTCCAGGCTTTCCGTGATCACGCGCTCAACCCTGAGCACCCGCATACCCGCGGTAGCCACGAGAACGGCGACATCTTCTTCCAGAACCGCGAGGCCTGCAACAAGGTCTACGACGAGCTTCCCGCCGTCGTCGAGGGCTACATGAAGAAGATCAACGAGAAGCTCGGCACCGATTACGGCCTGTTCAACTACTACGGCGCTCCCGATGCTGATCGCGTCGTCGTGTGCATGGGCTCCTTCTGCGACGTGCTCGAGGAAGTCATCGACTACCTCAACGCTCACGGCGAGAAGGTCGGCCTGGTCAAGGTTCGCCTGTTCCGTCCGTTCTCCATCAAGCACTTCGTCGACGTTCTCCCCGAGACCGTCCAGAAGATTGCCGTCATGGACCGCACCAAGGAGCCGGGTTCCATCGGCGAGCCGCTCTACCAGGACGTTGTCTCCGCTCTCTACGAGGCCGGCAAGACGGGCATCAAGGTCGTCGGCGGCCGTTACGGCCTGGGCAGCAAGGACACGCCTCCCGCGTCCGCGTTCGCTGTCTTCGAGGAGCTTAAGAAGGACGAGCCCAAGCGCGAGTTCACCATCGGCATCGTCGATGACGTGACCAACCTGAGCCTGCCCGAGGCCGAGGATGCGCCCAACACCGCAGCCCCCGGCACCATCGAGTGCAAGTTCTGGGGTCTGGGTGGCGACGGTACCGTCGGCGCCAACAAGAACTCGATCAAGATCATCGGCGACCACACCGACAAGTACGTCCAGGCCTACTTCCAGTACG
>CATVTV010000035.1:0-22010 GCA_958347015.1 uncultured Collinsella sp.
CTGGTGCCCCCGGGCGGATTCGAACCGTCGACACCCGCTTTAGGAGAGCGGTGCTCTATCCCCTGAGCTACGGAGGCATGTTGTACTAGTGTAGCAGATTTACGCCGTTGTAATGCAGCGTATAGCCACTCTTCGAAGTTGCAGTGGGACAGCCCTCCGGAAAGTACGTCCCACTATCCGGGCAAATTCTGGACCAGACTTTCCCAATGGGACCTCGCTGGGAAACTGTGTCCCAGAATTTCGGCGGGACTGCGGACGATTTTCTGGACCGCTAAATCGCGGCCATCCCCAGCGACGACCGGTAGTCGTCCGGCGTCGCGCCACCGAGCGCGTCGCTTGCCCGCTCGGAGTTGAAGCGCCCTATCCACGCGCCGAGGGCCTCGATGAACTCCCCCGGGCGACCAGCCGGACCAGTCCCTCCCGTGGAAGAACTCCTTCTTGAGCAGGCCGAAGAAGCCCTCCATCGCGGCGTTGTCCGGGCTGCAGCCCTTGGCCGACATGCTCCTGACCAGGCCGTTCCGCTCGCATATCGATATCCAGCCCGGCCAGCGGTAGTGCGCGCCGCGGTCGGAGTGGATCACGGGGCGCTCGCCGGGCGCCAGCCGGGAGCACGCGTCCGACAGCGTCGAGTTCGCGAGGTCGGCGTCCGGGTGCTCGCCCGCCCGCCAGGCGACGACCGAGGAGTCGAAGCAGTCCCTGATGGCGGACAGGTACGCCTTGCGGCCCGTCGGCAGCCTGAACTCGGTTATGTCGGTGAGCCACAGGAAGTTCGGCAGGGCCGAGCGGAAGTCGCGGCACACGAGGTTCGGCGGGGCGGGGGTCACCTCGCCGCCGTAGGAGCTGTAGGCGCCGGCCCTCCTCCACATCCACCTCGGGACGAGCCCCTCCTCGCGCATGATGCGCCGGACGACCTTCTCGGAGACGCGCACGGGGTCGTCGAGCTCGCGGAGCCTGCGCACCACGAACCTGTAGCCGCGCGCGCCGTCGCCGTCCTCCAGGAACACCCGCCGCACGACGTCCCTCAGCGGCGCCAGGCGGTCCGGCCTGGCGATCGCGCGGCGCTGGTAGTCATAGGAGCTCCTCGATATCCTCAAGAAGCCGGTGAGTTCTCTCAAGGACCACTTCCCCGCAGGCCTCAGGCGGTCTATCACCAGGGTCTTCTCCCTGTTCGACATCCCGTCGAGGCTCTCGGCTTTTAAAAAGTCCTGCACCGCCCTCAGCACCGCGTTCTCGAGCCTGAGCCGCTCGATCAGGGCGTCCTTGTCCTCCGGGTCGATGTCGGGGTAGTCGGGGCCGTCCCCGACGAGTCGCGGCAGGTCCATTCCTCCACCGGCCCTTCCCGCGGGCTTGCGCACGTCCCTGATCCAGCGCCAGACGGACGTCTTGCCGGGCCCGCCGAGTATCTCGGTTATCTCCATGACGGTAAGCCCGGCGCCACGAAGCGCCCTGGCCCTCTCCACCATTCTCCTACTGTATGCCATACGGACTCCGTTCCGGACCTCAACGGTCCAACTTTTTGTCCGCAGTCCCGGCTCGAAACGGGATACGGTTTCCCAAACGACCCCGTTCCGGAAACTACATCCCAGAATCGGCGCTCGAACTGGGATGCACTTTCCCGATCGAGCCCAATGGGAAACTGGGTCCCACTTTGAGGGAAGCGCTCTTTAACGCCTAGTTACCTTTGTGGAAGAGGCCTTTGATGACGGAAGGAATGCTCTTGGCGCCCTTGGCGGTCACATCGATAAAGTCGGGCGAACGCACGAGCTTATCCTCGTCGACGTACTTACGAACCGCACGAAGCGTCTCTTTGTCGTCGCGCGTCGAAAACGTAAAGTGACCGTTGTCCTTGGTGAAGATGGCAAAACGCGTGATCTTCTTGGTGCCGCGTAAAACCTCGGCGGCAATATAGTCGACCTCGTCCCATGGGATTTGAATATAATCCTCGGGATTGCGCTCGTTATAGTACTCGAACGCCTTATTGCCCACCATTACGTTACCGTGACTGGTAAGCCCCATCAGGCAGGTTGCCGGCGTTGCCAGATCGACCGTGCTGTTCTGAGATTGCGCCATGCGCGCCTCGCCCTCCAAATAAAACAATCGGACCGCATCCAGTGTACCCACCGGGTGCGGTCCGTTTCAATGGCTCAAAAGCCCTTGCCTAGCAACTCTCGGTCTTAAGCCGAAGCGTGCTTACATGAAGCCGCAGAAGCGACCGATGATGCCGACGGCGAAGAGAGCCAGGATGATGACGATCGGGCTGACCTTCTTCTTGAGGAGCTTGCAGACCAGCAGGGTCAGGCACACGGCGGCAAGGCCGGGGATGAGCTGATCGAGGTTGGCCTGAAGCGTGGTGACCTTCATCTGATCAAGGGCGGTAGCACCGACGGAGTTGTACATCGTCAGCGCCTCCTTGATACCCTCGGAACCGGAGGGCAGGCTAGCCCAGTCGATAAAGGCGCCAGCAGACTGCTTGACCGTGGAGACGATCGGGGTGAAGGAAATGGACACCCAGCGCTCGACCAGGGCGCCGATGATGAACATACCCAGGATGGAAGCGCCCTCGGTGACCTTGCCCATCAGACCACCGGAGAGGTCCTTGGCGATGGAGGAGCCGACCTTGTAGCCAAACTCCTGCGTGTACCACAGGAAAGCGTAACGGATGATGTTCCACGCGAAGAAGAACAGCAGCGGACCGACGATGCTGCCGGACATGGCCAGGGAAGCGCCCAGAGCGCCCAGAATCGGGCGAAGGGTGAACCAGAAGACGGGGTCACCGACGCCGGCGAGCGGGCCCATCATACCGACCTTGACGCCCTGGATGGCGACGTCATCGATCGGAGCACCGTTGGCGCGCTCCTCCTCGAGGGCGAGGGTAACGCCAATGACGGGGGCTGAAACATAGGGGTGGGTGTTATAGAACTCCAGGTGGCGCTTAAGAGCGGCAATCTGGTCATCCTTGCTGGTGTAGAGCTTCTTGATCGCAGGGATCATTGCGAAGCACCAGCCGCCGTTCTGCATACGCTCGTAGTTCCACGAGCCCTGAAGGAACTGATGACGGAAGCAAACCTTCTTGCGGTCAGCCTTGGTGAGCTGAATCTTGTTCTCTGCCATATGTATCACTCCCCTCCTACTCGTAATCGTTCAGAATGTCGCCGAGCGGGTCGCCGGAGCCACCGCCCATGCCGCCACCCTGCTTGGCCAGATCCTTAAGGCCAAGGTAGATGAGGGCAAGGGAGATGCCGATGAGGCCAAGAGCGATCAGCGTGAGCTGAGGGATGGCAGCAAGGACGAAGCCGAGGACGAAGAACGGCCAGGTCTCCTTGGTGGCCATCATGTTGATGACCATGGCGTAACCGACGGAAGCGACCATGCCGCCGCCGACAGCCATGCCGCCGGACAGCCAGTCGGGCATAGCGTTAAGCGCGTTGGTAACGGCCTCGGCCGGGATGACGCACAGAAGCACTGCCGGGATGACGATACGAAGGCCCTGCATGAGGATGGCAGCATACTGCCAGCGCTCGATGCCGGAGAAGTCGCCCTTCTCGGCGCAACCGTCCATGGCGTGAGCGATAGCGGTAGCAATGGTACGGCAGATCATGGTCAGGAACAGACCAGCGACCGACAGCGGGACGGCGACGGCGATGGCGGTGGTAACGGCCTTACCCGAATCGGTGGCGCCACCGTTGAGGGCGAGCACCATGATGATCGAAGAAGCGACCGAGGCCAGAGCGGCGTCAGGCGCGACGGCGGCGCCGACGTTAGCCCAGCCAAGGGCCATCATCTGGAGCGAACCGCCCAGGAGGATGCCCTCCTGAAGGTGACCGGTTACGAGACCGATAAGCGTGCATGCCACGAGCGGCTGATGGAACTGGAACTCATCCAGAACGCCTTCCATACCGGCAAGCAACGCGACAATCGCAACAAGCAAAATAGTGATTGCAGACATGTATCGGACCCTCCTTTACTATGCTTGAGCGGCCAGTTCGGCCTTAGCTTTCTTCAACATGACGTCGAGATCCTCGGAGGAATCCGAAGGAACCTTGCGGACCTCGAACTTGACGCCCTTGGCCTTGAGGGCCTCGAGAGTCTTGACGTCATCATCGCCCATAGCGACGGCGTTGGTGACGACGACCTTGCCCTTGGAGTGAGCCATGGAACCGATGTTGACTTCCTTGATGTCGACGCCGGCCTCGATGGCCTTGAGCAGATCCTGCGGGTTCTCAAAGAGCAGCATGGCCTTGGTGTCACCAAAGCGCGTGTCCTTGACGACCTCGGCCATCTTCTTGATGGGAACGACGTTGGCATGGACTCCCGGAGGGGCAGCCTGCTCGATCATGGTCTTGCGGAGCTCGTCGTGAGCAACGCCGTCGGAAACCACGATGATGCGGTTGGGGTTGATCTGCTTGGTCCACGTGGTGGCCACCTGACCATGCAGCAGACGGGTGTCGATACGGACGTGGGCAATCTTGATGTGCCCGTCGCCGATGACCGTTCCCGGAGGGATGGCGCCTGCAGGAGCAGCGGCGGCCGCAGCCGGCTTCTTCTCCTCGGGCTCCAGAGACTCGGGCTTGACGCGCACGCCAGCCTTAGCCTCAGTCACGAGATGTTTTGCGATCGCATGTGCAGTGTTCTTTGCATCAAAGCGCTGCGAATATGCCTCGATGAGCATAGGCAGGTTGACACCGGTGACGATAGCCCAGGAATCGTGGCCCTCGATGAGCCCGCTAATCTGGTTGAACGGCGTGCCGCCCCACAGATCAACGAGGAAGAGCACCTGCTCCTGGTCTTCGAAGGAAGCGATTGCTTCCTCGACCTTGGCACGGAAGTCGTCGGGGCCCATGCTCGGCTCGAGCGAGACCACGGCAACAGACGGCTGATCGCCAAAGACCATCGAGCCCGTCTGCTTGATTCCAGCTGCCAAGTCCCCGTGGCTAGCAAGAACAATACTTACCATCACATAACCTCCTTTTTGTCTACGTATTCCCTACACGACATTAAGGAAGTATACCTGTTTAGTTTGTGGAATTATCGCTAAATTTGCAAAAGGTTGCATTATTTATTTAAACGTCTAGGTTTGTTACAAGTTGATTACGTTGCTGGTTTTTCACTCATTACCCGCCAAGGCGCCGCTCATCAAGCCGTGCATTTTACAGATACAAGCAGGCTGTTCATTAATATCGATTTTAGGCAAGCGCGAATGCGCTTGTACTGCCGCTATTTTGTTTAAACAGACATAACTTGACTATTAGCGTGACTTATGCTCTAGCGCAAGTAGTCATTGGGGACGTTCTTAAACGACTAGTCGTTGGGGACGTTCTTGTTTGACTAGTCGTTTAAGAACGTCCCCAACGACCAAGTTAGGCGATGTGGAGGGGATTGGCGGCGTCGACGGCGTCGGGAGCGTCGGAAGGACCGTCGGGAGCAGCGTCTGCCGGGTCCTCGTCGGGGGTCTCGATCTGCTTGATCATGACCTCCTGGCCCTGCAGCAGGTATGTCTCGCCGCTGCCGCAATGGGGGCAGGTCTTGCCGTGCTCGACCGTCACGTAGTCGCAGCCGCACGCCTCGCAATGCGTCACGGCCTCGACAGGCTCCACAATAAGCTCCGCACCCTCGGTGATGGACTTTTTATCTGCCGCCCAGCGCCAAGCGTCGAGCAGCAAGTCGGGAACGACGCCCGAGACCTCGCCCAGCAGCAACGTCACGCTCGAGACGCGGCGCACGCCATTGGCACGCGCCACGTTCTCAACATCGCGAATGATGTGGTAAACGATTCCGAGCTCGTGCACTTTTTCCTCCGCCGTTCCCGTTATGACTACTTACTTGCGACCGAACTTGATTTTGATTGCGCGTTTCAAAGCGTACTTGCCGAGGCTGGGGAGCTTTTGCTCGTATTTGACCATCGTTGAGCACTCGGGGCGGTCGCGATCCAGATGGATGGCGTCGAATGCGCACTTGGTGGTGCACAGGCCGCAGCCGATGCACTTGTTGGGGTCGACGATCGAGGCACCGCAACCCAGGCAACGGGCGGTCTCGGCGCGCACCTGCTCTTCGGTAAAGGTCTCGACGTACTCGCTAAAGGGCGCAGCCTTCTCGCGGTCGCGGTTAACATGCGCCACCTCGCGGCTCGCGTTGTCGTAGCCCTCGAGCACAACGTCGTCGCGGTCGAACGCGGTGTAGCGGCGCTGGTTGCGGCCGATGGTGAGCGTGGAGCCCGGCTGCACAAAGCGATGGATGGAGACGGCGGCCTCGTGACCGGCGGCGATGGCGTCGATGGCAAAGCTCGGACCGGTGTAGACTTCGCCGCCCACAAAGATGTCGGGCTCAGCGGTCTGATAGGTCTGGGGGTCGGCAAGAGCGCCCTGGCCGCGGCCAAGCTCCACCTTGGAGCCAGCCAGCAGGTCGCCCCACACAATGGACTGGCCAATCGACATGACGACACGGTCGGCATCGACACGGCGCAGATCGTTCTCGTCGTACTCGGGCGCAAACCGGCCCTCGTCGTCAAAGACACGCGTGCAGCGCTTGAAGGTGATACCGTACACACGACCGGCCTCGTCCAGGTGAACCTCCTTGGGACCCCAGCCGCAGCTGATGTGAGCGCCGTCCTCGATGGCCTCGCGACGCTCCTCCTCGCTGGCGGGCATCTGAGCCTCGCTCTCCAGGCAGAACATCTCAACGTGCTCGGAACCCAAACGGCAGGCGTTGCGTGCGACATCGATGGCCACGTTGCCACCGCCCACTACGATGGTGCGGCCGGACAGCGCGTCGATCTTGCCACTGTTGACCTCGCGCAAAAAGTCGACGGCCACGGTCACGTCCTCGGCATCCTCGCCCGGAATGCCGGCAAGGCGGCCGCCCTGGCAGCCAATAGCCACGTAGAAGGCCTTAAAGCCCTGCTCGCGCAGCTCGTCGAGCGTCACATCGCGACCGACCTCCACGCCATAGCGGAACTCGGCGCCCATCAGGCGAATGATCTCGACCTCGGCCTCGATAACGTCCTTCTGCAGCTTAAAGCTGGGAATGCCGTAGGTGAGCATGCCGCCCGGACGCTCGTTCTTCTCGAATACGACGGGCTTATAGCCCTTCTCGGCCAGGTAGAAAGCGCAGGACAGACCGGCCGGGCCGGCACCGATGACGGCGATCTTCTGGTCGAAGCCGCCAGCGCGCGTCGGCGTCACCACGGGCGGGACATAGCGGGTCGCGGCATCAAGATCGCGCTGGGCGATAAACTTCTTGACCTCGTCGATAGCCACGGCTGCATCCACGCGACCACGGGTGCAGGCGTCCTCACAGCGGCGGTTGCACACACGGCCGCAGATAGCGGGCAGCGGGTTCTCGCGCTTAATGAGTGCTAGGGCCTCGTCATAGCGGCCCTGAGCCGCGAGCTTCAAATAGCCCTGAACGGCGACATGCGCGGGGCAGGCCGTCTTGCAGGGAGCGGTGCCGGACTCATGCGTCTCGATGCGGTTGTCGTTGCGGTAGTTGGGCGACCACTTGGTGTGGTCCCACTTGGCGGCATCGGGCAGCTCCTGGCGCGGATACTCGGGAACCTGTCCGCCGGCCTTTTTGCTGCAGAGCTTCTGGCCCAGCTTAGCGGCACCGGCCGGGCACACCTCAACGCAGCGACCGCAGGCCACGCACTTGTCCTTTTCGACCTTGGCGACATAGGCCGAGCGCGACAGGTTGGGCGTGTTGAACAGCTGCGAGGTGCGCAGGGCGTAGCACACGTTGACGTTGCAGTTGCAGATGGCGAAGATCTTGTTCTCGCCGTCGATGTTGGTGATCTGGTGCACAAAGCCGTTGTCCTCGGCCTGGCGCAGGATGTCGTAGACCTCGTCGCGGGTCACGTAATGGCCACGATCGGTCTCGACCACGTAGTCGGCCATATCGCCCACGGCGATGCACCAATCGGCCGGGTCGTCGGCGCAGCCCTCACCCATCACGCGACGGCTCGCGCGGCAGCTGCAGGTACTGGCGGCATACTTGCCCTCGTATTTGTCGAGCCAGTGCTCGATATGCTCAATAGGCACCGAGGTGCTCGCGGCGTCAATGGCCTTCTCGACCGGAATGACGTGCATGCCGATACCGGCGCCTCCGGGCGGCACCATCGGCGTGGCCTTGGACAGCGGGCCCTTGGATGCCTGTTCAAAGAACTTAGCGTAGACCGGGTGCTCCTCGAGCTGGCTCACGCGCATGTTGAGGAACTCGGCGGAACCCGGCACCAGCATGGGCAGCACCCACTGCTTGGCGCGCTCGGGGTTTTCCCAGTTGTACTCGAGCAGACCCGTGTAGCTCATGTCGTCGAGCATCTTCTCGATATCGGCCTCGGGCATGCCGGTGAGCTCGACCATCTCGGGCAGCGTGTAGGGACGGCGCATCTTCATCTTGCAGAGCACTTCGGCCTGCTCGTCGGTTGCGGCCTCGGCAAACGACCAGTACTCGTAGCCCAGCAGCTCGTCGCGATGCAGCAGACGGTTAGTGCAGTGCTCGCACAGTTTGACGATGGCCTCGCGCGGATGCTCCGGCAGCGGCGGTACGAACTCCGAGCCGATGTCGGGCTCGGTGTAGCTAATTCCCGGTCCGTTGAGAATCATGGTTGTCCCTTCTCTTGCCACAGCCCGGCGAGACCGCGGCACCCCTCTTTTTTGCAGGTCGGGCATGCCCCCCATGCCGTTTACCCGCCATTGTTGACATTGTGTCAAAAATAGTATTGACGAACCGTCAACAATATTCAAGACTGTTAGGCGAACGGTCAGGCAAAAGAGGATGAAAGGCGGAAAACATGGGCAATAACACAGCAGATACCTCTGTGGTCGATGCCGTCCCCGCATCCGATAGCGCGGCAAAGCGACTGACGGGTGACGAACGCCGTCGCGAGATCCTCGATGCTGTGCGCACCGTAAGCTCCGAGCTGGGCGTGTCCCACCTATCCGTCTCGGCCGTGACCAAGCGAGCCGGCTGCACGCGCTCATTGTTCTACCACTACTTTGCCGACATGGACGCCGCCGTCACCGCTGTTATGGACGAGGCAATCGACGGTTTTATCTCCGAGCTCGAGCAGTGGAATGCCAACCGCATCGTCGGTGATATTGAGGGCGCACTCGACACCGTCGCCCCGCTCTTTAAGCGGCTGGTCGCCAGCGGCCACGAGCTGCCGAGTACGCTCACCTCAAGCAGCGGCGCGCTCTACGGCGGCTTTCTGCACAACGTGGTTCAGCGCGTGGCTCAGTATATCTGCGACACCACCGTGGTGGATTTTGTCGCCCATCACGAGCTACGCATCGACCATGTCTACGAGACGTTCTACACCCTCATCATGGGTCTTTTGATGTATATCCGCACGCACCCCGATGTGCCCGACGAGACGGTCAAGGAAATCATCGCCTCGACACTCCACATCGAGGGCTATACCGCCAAGTATCCGGAGCGCATGCCCCAGAACTGACGACATTTGGCCAAACTGCCCGCGATCAGAAGAGGGGCCGCGGGCGTGTGAAAGGAGAGCAGCATGCTGTTCGATGTTTGGGGTAGCGATACCCTTATCCACTGGGCCGGCTGGGCCATGGTCTTTATTGGCCTGATCGTGCTCAACGAGGTCGGCCGCCGCACCAAGCTTGGCGCGGCAATCATCTTTGGCGTGGCTCCGCTGGCCATGACCATCTACTGCGTCGCCATCGCCATCGGCGTTTCGCAGGGCGCCGAGTGGGCGCTCACCAACCCCACCCATGTGTATCAGAACAGCTGGTTCCACTACGCCAAGGTATACGCGGCGCTGGCCGGTTGCTGGGGCTTCATTGCCATTAAGTACCAGTGGGGCAAGATCGGCAAGGCGCATTGGTTCCGCGCGTGGCCGTTTGTGATCGTCGCCATCAACATCTTGATCGCCGTCGTGTCCGACTTCGAGAGCGCCTATCACTTCTTTGTCCTGGGCCAGTCCACCTGGGTCACCTCCGAGGGCGCCACGCAGCTTGCCGGCTGGAACAACGTGTTCAACGGCATCGCCGGTCTCATCAACATCTTCTGCATGACCGGTTGGTGGAGCGTCTACGCCTCCGAGGATCAGACCGACATGTTGTGGCCCGACATGACTTGGGTCTACATCATCGCCTACGATATCTGGAACTTCTGCTACACCTACAACTGCCTGCCCACCCACTCCTGGTTCTGCGGCTTTGCGCTGCTGCTGGCGCCCACCGTCGCCGCCTTTATCTGGAACAAGGGCGGCTGGATTCAGAACCGCGCCTTTACGCTTGCTATTTGGTGCATGTTTGCCCAGGTGTTCCCGTACTTCCAGGAGGAGTCCATCTTTGTAACCCACTCCACGCTCGACCCCGGCGCCGCCACCGCGGTCTCGGTCGCCGCGCTGGTCGCCAACGTCGCCGCGATCATCTACATCGCCTACCGTGCCAAGAAGCTCGGCCGCAATCCCTACAAGCAGGATGTCTTTGAGGGCACCAGCGATTGGGAGAAGGCCACCGCTCGCCGCGCCAAGGTTGATTACGCGCACGCCGAGTAACGTGCTGATCGCTGTTGGCACTTGGTCATAGGCCCGCCAGGCTTTTCAATCCAATGTCTCGCAGAGCCCCCGGAAAGCGTTTCGCTCGCTTTCCGGGGGCTTTTTTCATCCCGCTTGCATTCAAAAACACGCGCATATATAAAATCGGATTTCAAATCCTGCGGCGGCTCTATGGGGTCCCGTTTTTGGGTACAGTGTTGTCCCGATATTGAGCTTGGGGGATATATGAAAGATGAAACGATGGGCCAAGAGGATGCGGCCCAAGATGCAGAAGCGTGTGCCGAGGCCCTGGAGAGCCTAGACCAGATCGCGCTGGCCGAGATTGCGTTTGACGATTCGAGCGTTGATGTGCGGGATGAGCCGGAAATCGAGGCGCAGCCCGATGATCGGGATGCAAAAGACGATGGCACCGCGCCCACCGAAGACGAGGCGGGGCACGAGGAACCCGAGTGCGAGGCCGACGACCAGCCCGAATCCGACACGAGCGAGGAAACCATCTTGCTCGACAGCTTGCCGGCCGAAGATTCGCTGACCCGCGAGCTTCCCGGCCTGGGCTCCGCTCCTGCCGTGGACGAGACCATCGCCATGGGCGATATTCCCCTACCGTCCGTTCCTTCGGCACGCGAAGCCGAGGTTCGTCATCGTAAGATGCCGCCCAAGCGCCGCAACCTGATGGTTGCCGGCGTTGTGGCCGTCGCGCTCGTCGCCGGCGGCGCAGGCTATACTGTCTGGAACGGATATCAGCAAGAGCAGGCTGCCGCTGTCGCCGCCAGTGCACACACGATGATGTCGGTGCAGATTGGCGTGCATGCCGCGGGCCTCGACTGCTCAACTGGCTCCAAGATTCCCGTGCAGGTGAGCGGCCAGGATTCCGACAGTTCTTCCGTGAGCGAGACGCTCTACGTTGACGAGCATGGTCGCGGCATCAAGCTGCTGCCCGGCGACTATACGCTCTCCATCGCTGGGTCCCCCATCGCAGCCGACGGTACCATTTACACCGTGCCGACCACCAAGGCCCAGGCTACGGTCAAGAGCGATGGACAGGATTTGAGTGCCCAGGCCACCTTTAAGCTCAAGGTGCCTTCGGCCGACACGGTGACTGACGACCAGATCGATGCCGCCGCCAAGTATGCCGAAGAAGGCGGGGTGAACTCCGCCGCGGTCGCAAAGGTGCTCCAGCAGGCGGCAACCGCGCGCCGTGACGCCGCCGTCAACGCCGTGAGCTCCCGCGAGGCACAGGCGGCCCGCGACGCCGATGCTCGACATAAGGCAACGGACCTGTATCAGCTCGATATTCCCGTTGAGTGGTACGGCAAAGTCGCGACTTGGCAAAACGGCAGCACGCTGTGCATCTATCTTGCCGGCGACACGAACACGCCGCTTGTGACGCTTGTCACGGTGCGCGACGGCGAGAGCTTTACGCCCGATGAGGGCGATGCGGTTTTGGGTGCGGCAAACCTCGGCAACGGCTACACCGTCTACGCCAGCGGCCCCGTCTATCCGTACGTGGTGCCCCAGACCATCAACGGGCGCACGCAAGACCCCGTGTCGACCTACCCCATGGACACGGCCATTGAGCTTGTCGAGCTTACAACCGGCAACCGCTACACCTATAGCCAGATCAAGAACGTGCTGGTCGGCAAAGACGGCAAGGCTGACGCCGCGACCAAACTCGAGACCGACTACCTCGCCCAGATTCTCCTGCCGAGCATCAAGGCCCAGGACTAGCCGGGCGCAGCAAGGTGCTCCCCAACCATGATGAAGGGGCCAGGAGGTCCTGGCCCCACGATCCGTAGATGATTAGGCAAGGAGCCACTTCCATGCGGGCACAACGTGTACCGCACCGTGCTCGCATGGAATATCGGCCTGCTCATCCATGGTAACGATTGCCGACTCGCCAAGATCGAACTGGGCCATCGAGGCATCAAGCGCGGCAATTTCGCGCTCGCGCGTTTTCTCACTTGCCATACCCACACTCACCTGAATCAGGCTATAAGCCCGCATGAGAAGTGCGTCCCCAGCCACAAAGTCCACCTCATGGCTTTTGCTCTTCTCTTTGATCAGCAGGCGGCAGACCGATCCGATCCTCACCGCGGGAGTCCTTCTTCTTAGCGCATTGAACACTGCGGTCTCGAGCCTCTGGCCCTGGTCCAATGCTGATGCGGGAGAGAATGCTCCAAACATCGCAGGGTCGACAGCGTAGACCTTAGACGCAGACCGCATGTTATTTGCCAATGAGCGCGTGAACTCCGGCACGGAGAACAGCAGGTAGGCGTCCTCATAATACTCAAGTAAGTCGCTGAGCGAATTACGACTGACGGGTATCTGCCTGCTCTTGAACTCGTTGTACACTTTGTTCACCGACAGCTCTCGTCCCGAAGATGCCATACACCGCGTTAGGAACAGCGATGCCAAGCGAGGGTTCTTGACGTCGTAACGCTCAACGACGTCCATAGCGACCGTTCGCGAAGCATATTCCTGTAGCAGCTGAATCGCGTCTGCGGGCGTCTGCTCAAGCGTCGCGATGAATCCCCCTCGTTCAAGATATCCGATCAGATGATGTCGAAGCAGCGCTGCATCGCTTGGGGAAAAGGTCGCATCTGGCTCGAAAACGCTCCCCGTCTTATACCGAACGTATTCCGAAAAACTCAACGGAAAAAGCTCCCGTATAAGAGAACGACCCCTGAACTCGCTCTTAAGCTCTGAGGACAGCATCTTAGAAGAAGATCCCGTCACATAGACGGTCGCTTTCTCCGTATCGACTACACGCCGCAGAAACGCACCCCATTCGGGAATTTCCTGGATCTCGTCAAAGAAAATGTAAGCGCCCTCGGTTCGAGCAGCAGGATACAGCGCATAGAACGTGTCGAGCACGTCCGCCAGCAGCGATGACTCATACGGGCGCAAGCGCTCGTCCTCAAAATTAAAGTAAAGCATCCGGTCAAGCTCGACGCCCCGGCCCTGAAGCCGCTGCATCTCCTGATACAGGCGATACGTCTTTCCACAACGGCGGGCCCCCACAACCACATTTACGATGTTGTCGCGCTTTGGCTCCTGTGGGTTTTCCAGATCAAGATCTCGCTCAAAGACCTGCGGAACCCCCTGCTGTTCAAAGTCCTTTATTTTCTGGGCGATCAAGTCGTTGAATGCCATGATTCTCCAATCTTGCTCTCTAGCTAATCAAAATTATACTGATTCTTGATTAATTAGAGAGCAAGATTGTGTGTAGCTTGATTAACACTTAAGCAAGTTTTTTCACTATTATTGCTCTGAAGGATATCGAGTGGCTAAGAGGACAACCGAGCTCGAATGCGACTCCCCGAGCAGTCAATTTGGGACGGGGCTTTTATGACTACCCTCCCCCTGTAGAAAAATCCCCAACGCAGTTGCGGTGAAATAGGGACTGTTTTTGCTGGTCAAACCGCAAAACAGTCCCTATTTCACCGCAACTTATTGGTGGCCTTTTGGGTGGCGCTCAGCGCCACGGATCGGCTTCGAACATTGGCTCGCGCTCGGGGCGGCGATCGCTGTAGGGATCGTAGCCGTCATCGTCCTCGTTCTCGGCACGGATGTAGGGGTCGCGCGGCTTGGGTGCCGGCTTGGGCGCAGGCTTGGGTGCGGCGGGTGCGGCATCGGTCGCCGGTGCGTTCGTCTTGTTCTCGTCTTTCATCTGCATAGCTCCTTGCCATGTGCTCACGTTCAACACCATCGATTGTCGCACGAAAAAGGGCGGCGGACCCAATTGGATCCGCCGCCCTTGGCGTTTAGAGACGGCTGGCAGATTTTAAGGCATGTCCCAAAAATCTACTCGGCGTCGGGAACCTCGTAGGTGGCCGCCGGCGTGTTGTCGCACACGACGGTAAAGCCGCCGTCCTTGTCGACATCGACCGTCACCTGATCGCCCTCGCGCACCGTGCCGTCGATGATGGCGGCGGCGATGGCGTCCACGACCTCGCGCTGGACCAGACGCTTGAGCGGACGGGCACCAAAGACCGGATCCAGGCCGCCCACGGCGAGCATCTGCTTGGCCGCCGGGGTGATGGCAAGCGTCATGCGCTCCTTGGCCAGGCGTGCGCGGACGTCGGCAAGCTGGATGTCGACGATCTTCTCGATCTGCGCCATGCCGAGCGGATGGAACACCACGATATCGTCGATACGGTTGAGGAACTCGGGGCGGAAGGTCTGAGCCATGGCGGCGTCGACCTGATGGCGCATCTCCTCCTCGTCCTTACCGGACAGATCGGCGATGGCTTTGGAGCCCACGTTGGACGTCATGATGATGATCGTGTTCTTGAAGGACACCTGGCGACCCTGGCCATCGGTCAGACGGCCGTCATCAAGCACCTGCAGCAGCACGTTAAAGACATCCGGATGAGCCTTCTCCATCTCGTCGAGCAAGATCACGGAGTACGGACGACGGCGCACGGCCTCGGTGAGCTGGCCGCCCTCGTCGTAACCCACGTATCCCGGGGGCGCACCGATCAGACGCTGGACGCTGAACTTCTCCATGTATTCGGACATGTCGATACGCACGAGCGCGCGCTCGTCATCGAACAGGCACTCGGCCAGCGCCTTGGCAAGCTCAGTCTTGCCCACGCCGGTGGGGCCCAGGAAGAAGAAGCTGCCGATGGGCTTGTCCGGATCGGAGAGACCCGCACGGCTACGGCGCACGGCCGCGGCCACGGCGGAGACGGCCTCGTCCTGGCCGATGACGCGCTTATGCAGCTCGCCCTCCAGGCCCTTCAACTTGTCGAGCTCGCCCTGCATCATCTTGGAGACGGGCACGCCGGTCCAGGCGCTCACGACCTCGGCGATCTCATCGGAGGTCACCTGTTCGTTGAGGCCCTCGCCGTCCTGCTGCTTTTGCGCCTCGAGCGCGGCCTCGGAATCCTGAATCTGCTGCTGCAGGCCCGGAATCACGGAGAAGCGCAGCTCGGACGCACGGGCCAGGTCGCCGTTGCGCGTCGCGCGCTCCTCTTCGCTCTTGGCCTCGTCAAGCTGGCTCTTAAGCTCCTGCACGTGGTCAATGGCGTTCTTCTGGTTGAGCCAGCCGGCCTTTTGCACGTTGAGTTTTTCCTGGACCTCGGCAATCTCCTGGCGCAGGGCCTCCAGACGCTCCTTGGAGGCGTCATCGGTCTCCTTCATGAGCGCCTGCTCCTCGATCTGCAGCTGGGTGAGCTGACGCGTGGTGGCGTCGATCTCGACCGGCATGCTGTCGAGCTCCATGCGCAGGCGGCTTGCGGCCTCGTCGACCAGGTCGATGGCCTTGTCGGGCAGGAAGCGGTCGGCGATGTAGCGATCGGAGAGGTCGGCAGCCGCCACGAGCGCGCTATCGGTGATATGCACGCCGTGGAAGATCTCGTACTTCTCCTTGAGGCCACGAAGGATCGAGATGGTGTCCTCGACGGTAGGCTCGGAGACCATCACAGTCTGGAAACGACGCGCGAGCGCCGCGTCCTTCTCGATGTACTTGCGGTATTCGTCGAGCGTAGTCGCGCCAATCGCGTGCAAGTCGCCACGGGCAAGCGCAGGCTTGAGGATGTTGCCGGCGTCCATGGAGCCCTCGGTTGCACCCGCGCCCACGATGGTATGGAGCTCATCGATGAACAGGATGACCTTACCCTCGGACTTCTGTACCTCCTTGAGCACGGCCTTCAAGCGGTCCTCGAACTCGCCGCGGTACTTGGCGCCGGCGACCAGCGCGCTCATGTCGAGCTCGATCAGGTCGCGGTCGCGCAGGGTGCTCGGTACGTCGCCGGCCACGATACGCTGAGCGATGCCCTCGACGATGGCCGTCTTGCCGACGCCCGGCTCACCGATGAGCACGGGGTTGTTCTTGGTGCGACGGGACAGGACCTGGATGGTGCGGCGAATCTCATCGGTACGGCCGATGACCGGGTCGAGTTTGCCGGCGCGAGCGAGGTCACAGATGTTGCGACCGTACTGCTCCAGCGCCTCAAACTGCGTCTTATCCTCGGCAGACGTCACGCGGTCATCGCCGCGCAGTTCCTCGTAGACTTGCTCGATGCGCTCCTTGGTCACGCCGGCATCGCGCAGCACGCGGCCCGCCTCGCCCTTGTCCTCGGCAAGTGCCATCAGTAGATGCTCGGTCACTACAAAGCTGTCGCCCATCTTGGTGGCCTTCTTCTCGGCCTTTTCGATGACACGGACGAGCTCGTTAGACAGACCCATCTGCTGACCCTCGCCCGAAACCTTGGGCGCGTGGTCGATGGCATCCTGTGTGGAGCGTGCGAGCTGAGCCGGGTCGGCACCGATGCGCTCTATGATCACGGAGATATTGCGCTCGCCGGCACCGAGCAGGGCGGACAGCAGGTGAATCGGCTCCACAGCGCCGGCCTGTGCATCGGCAGCCGTGCTCATGGCGGTCTGCAACGCCTCGCGCGACGTCATTGCTAGCTTATCGATTCTCATGGAATCACCTCTCTTGGGGCGGCCGCCCTACGGGGCGGCTTCACGTTGTTCGAGAAGTATTGTTGCCAGCTTTGCGCGATCTTATACACAAATCTAAGTCTCTATATATAAGATTTTCTGAGTGATTAAGAGATAGGGTACTGAGATGTCAGCCCGCCGCTGCCCAGGCGCACTACCGTCTCGATCTGTAACATCTAGCAGCCATTTTTGATCCTAGATGTTACAGATCGAGATGAAATGCTCAGCGGCGCCCGTTTATCTAAATCTGTAACAACTACTCGGCAAATAGGGCCCTATCTGTTACAGATTGAGACAAACAGAAGACACCCGAATCGAAAATCTAAATCTGTAACACCAGGCCCACTTTTAGCGGCCAAGATGTTACAGATCGAGACAAACCGAGAACTACTACAAAGGGGACGGGTACCTTTGTGGTGGTTGCAGTCTCTATTTACTTGCCGAACCCGTGCTTCCCGATTCGCCGCTCCAGGGCATCTCATCCTCGAAGAGCCATATACGGGCAGACCCACTATCGCGTGCAGTCTGCGGGTCGGGCAAACAGGTCTGTTCATAGGCATCTTGGATACACTGACCCATAAAATCGTTGAGCTCGGCCTGGTCGCCCTCCATGACATAGGCTGCATCGCCGGCCATGATGTAAATACCCGGACCCTCATTGCCCTCGTAACCCGGATCGTACGAGACATCACATAACTTTGCGCCGTTTGCAGTGTCCAGCTCGATGGAAGAGTGGCATCCGCCAACCATGTCGTTCGCTTTTGCCCGATAGGACGCATATCCGTACCAACGCTTAAATGTTTTGCCCTTGAGTAGCTCGGACGCCCTATCGATCAGGCTTGTATCCGTGGTATAGCGCATGGCCCCAAGCTGAATACTCGGATAATTGCTAATACCCAGCACAGCCGGCTGCTCATCAAAATCAACGGTAATGGTCTCGGGCTTGTCGTCGCCGGTCAGAAGTTCGACAGATTGAGCCACAGGCTTGACCAACGGCTCCGTCACCGCAGCAGGTAGAAATGCCATACCGACAGCGCCCGCGCCAACCACAGCGATCGCAAGCGCCAAGACAATCAATCCAATACGGGCAGAACGGCTCACGGCAAAACACCCCACAATGCAAACCTTCGCCACCTGCACTAATGATACCGCCAGCTAACACTATTACCAAAAGAAGCCGCGCGCTCCTCACCACCACAAAGGGGACAGGCACCTTTGTGGTGGTTTTCGACGCTAACGGTCGACCATCTCGCGCCATGAGATTAAACTTGAATTGTTCTCTGAACATATCCATTTCTGCCTATCCTCAACAGATCTTTGTCTCGAGGAGCGCATATGAAGCCGTCTCATTCCACCGGCCGCAACGTCATCGCCATTCTCGCCATACCCATCGTGATGCTCTTCCTTATCGTCATCACGCCCTTTTCTTTTGGTATCGCCTCGCCCTTCGATCTTTGCGGGATGATCGACGCCGGCTCGCGTGCCACCTCGCTCTCCTTTGTCTGCCGTGGCGTGTTCTACGAATATGCAATTCCCACCGGAAGTTGGCAGTCCAAGTTACCGTTGCTCGGCAAGGTCGACGGATGCTCCCCCTATTTCTGCCTTGAACCTCAGGCGCTAAACTATCTGATCGACGACCAGCCACTCGACTCCATCACCCTCGCCTACGACTACGCACCAAACACCGATGAGCGCCACATGAACCAAGTCCTCGACAAGCTGCTTGGACAGTGCGGGCTCACCGCGGAAGCCGGTCGAACCATCTATAGCAACCGGAAATTAAAGCGAACAGAACTCCGCCGTGTCGGAAAAATCAAAGGGCGAAACGGGGCCGCCTACTGGGATGCCTGGGCAACACGCGACAAGGGCGAATTCGGACACAGCACCTATATGGTCACTGTCTACACCAAAGACGGAATTAAGGACAATGTTGACGATTTCGCGTCATCCAAACTCGGCATCCCCAAAACAACCAAACCCGCCAGCCCGGATGAAATCCTGTAGGGACGCTCATTAGAATGTCGTTCAACGAGCACGGCAACATCGAGCTCGCCCCCCACCACCACAAAGGGGACAGGAGCCTTTGTGGTGATCTTCGGCCCCGGCGTTCACCATCTCAATCCATAACATCTAGCGGCCGTTTTTGGGTCCAGATGTTACGGATCGAGATGAATTGTTCAGCGGTACCCGTTTATCTAGATCTGTAACAACTACTCGGCAAATAAGGGTCTACCTGTTACAGAACGAGACAAACCGCGGACCACCACAAAGGGGACAGGCACCTTTGTGGTGGTTTTCGACAAAAAGAAGCCGCCCCAATAAAAAGAGGCGGCATCAAGCAGGTCTATTTTTGGCGTCCCTCAAGACCCAACGAGAACGTCGCGGTAGCCCCGGACACACCTTTCCCTCGGGCGACCCTCGCGAAGCGCGTGAGCACGAGGGAAAGGTGTGTCCGGGGCGTACAGCAACGTTACTCGGCAGCGGCCTTGAACTTGTTGTAGTTGATCAGGCAGCCGGCCTTGACGATGGCGCGCTCCTCTGCCGTCATATCGGCAATGTAAAGCTCAATCCGCTCGACCGTGCCGTCGGCGCGCACCACGTAGGCGGCGATGTCCTTCAGGTCGCCATCGAGCGCGGCACGGATACCCGGCACAAAGACGTAGTCGCCCACCTCAAAGTTAGGCTCGGCCTCCATCTGGAAGGGCACCATGCCCCAGTTCATCACGTTGGAGCGATAGCGCTTGGTGGCGTACTCGTGGACGATGTTGGCCAGACCGCCAATTACGCGCTGGCAGCTCGCAGCCTGCTCGCGGGCAGAACCGTCACCGGGCTTCTTGGCATAGAGCATGGAGCCGTACTCGGTCGCCTTGGCATCTGCCGCGACGCCCGCGCCGGCCAGCGCCTCAAACACGCCCGCAAGCTCGACATCAAGCGCCGCCAGGTCACCCGCGGCCTCGCCGGCCACGCGACGCTTTTCCACCGCGTCGACCTCCTTGGAACGACCCACGTAGGCCGGATCGCGGCGGCTGAGAGTAAACTCGGCCAGGCCCAGCGGGTTGGAGCGGAAGGAGCTCGTCTCGCCCGAAGGAATGAGCTCGTCGGTCGTGGTGACCGGGTCCATGATCTTGGAGCACACCTTGAGCAGGATATCGTCGCCGAGAGGCTCCATCGCGGGCCACGGCTTGATATTGGGACCCTCGACCAGCTCGTCGGCAGGCTCCGCCTTGCCAAAGCCCCAGTACACACGCTTTTTGTACGGCGCGTCGTCAAAGGTGTACTCGCAGGCCTCGTCCCAAGTCTCCTCGGGCAAATCGGTCGCCGGCGTCAGGACGCCGCCGTTGGCAGCCGTCGCCGCAATGGAGCGGGCGTCCATCAGGGCCACGGCGCTCAACTGGCCATTGCCCGGCTTGGAACCCTCGCGGTTGGGGAAGTTGCGCGTGGTGTGGCGGATGGACAGGCCGTTGTTGGCAGGCGTGTCGCCGGCGCCGAAGCACGGGCCGCAGAATGCCGTGCGCACAATCGCGCCGGCCTCCATAAGGTCGTAGATATAGCCGCGGCGTGTAAGCTCGAGTGCCACGGGCTGGCTCGTGGGATAGACCGACAGCGAGAACTCGCCGCAGCCGGTGTTGGCGCCCTTGAGCACGCGGGCAGCCTGGACCACTGAGTCGTAGTTGCCGCCCGAGCAGCCGGCGATAACGCCCTGCTGCACGTGCAGCTTGCCATCGACGATCTTGTCGAGCAGGCTAAAGTGCGTCTTGCCCTCGCCGATCTTGGCGGCCTCGAGCTCCACCTCGTGAAGGATGTCCTCGAGGTTCTCGTTGAGCTCGTCAATCTCGAAGCCGTTGGAAGGATGGAACGGCAGCGCGATCATGGGCTTGATGCTCGACAGATCGACCTCGACGCAGCCGTCGTAGTAGGCAACATCGGCAGGCTTGAGCTCGCGGTAGTCGTCGCCGCGGCCGTGCATGGTCAGAAACGTGTGCGTGTCCTCGTCGGTGGCCCAGATGCTCGACAGGCAGGTGGTCTCGGTGGTCATGACATCGACGCCGTTACGGTAGTCGGTCGTCATGCTCGCGATGCCGGGGCCCACAAACTCCATGACCTTGTTCTTGACGTAGCCCTTGGCAAAGACGGCGCGGATGATGGCGAGCGCCACGTCGTGCGGGCCGACGCCGGGGCGCGGGGCGCCCGTGAGGTAGATGGCAACAACGCCGAGATAGGCGACGTCGTAGGTGTCACGCAGCAGCTGCTTGGCCAACTCGCCGCCGCCCTCACCCACGGCCATGGTGCCCAAGGCGCCGTAGCGGGTGTGCGAGTCGGAGCCCAAGATCATCTTGCCGCAACCGGCGAAGTTCTCACGCATAAAGGAATGGATGACGGCGATGTGCGGCGGGACGAAGATGCCGCCGTACTTCTTGGCCGCTGAAAGGCCAAAGACGTGGTCGTCCTCGTTGATGGTGCCGCCCACGGCGCACAGCGAGTTATGGCAGTTGGTGAGCACGTAGGGCAGCGGGAACTGTTCCATGCCCGAGGCGCGCGCCGTCTGGATGATGCCGACAAAGGTGATGTCGTGGCTCGCCATGGCATCGAAGCGAATCTTGAGCGCCTCGGGGTTGCCGGACGTATTGTGTGCTTGGAGGATCGAATACGCGATGGTGCCACGCTTGGCGTCCTCAGGCGTCTGCGTAATACCGCGCTCGGCAGCCTCGGCCGCAGGCACAACCTCGCTGCCGCCGCGCAGGTAGATGCCGTCCTCGTACAGCTTAACCATACTGTCTCCCACTCTGCCCGAAAGGCTCGGGCGCATAGCATACATTCGTTCAATATCGTGCCATAGAACGGTTGCGAGTGGGTTACGAATCTACACGTTCACTTTATTTCAGTAAAGTAAAGGACGAGCCCGGCGTGGGTCGGCAGATTTGGTGCAAGAGTGTCCCTTTCGACTAGTCATTTAAGAACGTCCCCAATGACTACCCATCCGGAGCAAGTCAACGCCGCAGGTAGAGGACGGACAGACACTATGACCCAATCCGAGGGCACGGAA
>CATVTV010000036.1:0-20385 GCA_958347015.1 uncultured Collinsella sp.
GTTTTCAGAGCTTTACCCTGTAGGGTCCCGAGGGGATATGTACGCTACTCAGCCATCTGAGCCTGGACGGCGGTGATGGCCACGACACCCACGATGTCGTCGGCAGAGCAGCCGCGCGACAGGTCGTTGACCGGCTTGGCGATGCCCTGCAGGATGGGGCCGTAAGCGTCGGCGCCGGCGAAGCGCTGGACCAGCTTGTAGCCGATGTTGCCGGCCTCGAGGTCGGGGAACACCAGCACGTTGGCCTTACCGGCAACGGAGGAACCAGGAGCCTTGAGCTGGGCGACGGTGGGGACGATGGCGGCGTCGAGCTGCAGGTCGCCATCGATGGCGAGCTCGGGAGCCTTCTCGTGGCAGAATTTCACGGCCTCTTGGACCTTCTTGGCGACCTCGCCGCCGGCGGAGCCCATGGTGGAGTAGGAGAGCATGGCCACGTGCGGCTCAACGTTGCCCATGAAGGTGGACCAGGAGTGAGCGGAGGCGATGGCGATCTCGGAGAGCTCATCGGAGGACGGGTTGATGTTGAGACCGCAGTCGGCGAAGATCAGCGTGCCGTCGGTGCCGAACTGCGGGGTGTCGGTGCACATCACGAAGAAGGCCGAGACCAGCTTGGTGCCCGGGGCGGTCTTGAGGATCTGCAGCGCGGGGCGCAGCGTGTCGGCGGTGGAGTGGCAGGCGCCGGAGACCAGGCCGTCGGCGTCGCCCATCTTGACCATCATGGTGCCAAAGTAGGTGGCATCCATCACCTGGGCGCGAGCCTGCTCGATGGTGACGCCCTTCT
Source organism: uncultured Collinsella sp. (assembly GCA_958347015.1). Classification (GTDB taxonomy): domain Bacteria; phylum Actinomycetota; class Coriobacteriia; order Coriobacteriales; family Coriobacteriaceae; genus Collinsella. The sequence goes on from CATVTV010000036.1 coordinate 782, forward strand.
TGGCGCGGAGCTCGGCAAACTTCTGCGCGTACTCCTCGTGCTTCTCGGCATTGCGCGGATCGATGACGGTAGCGCCGGGAACGTCGATCTCGTCGGGGTTACCCAGGATGACGATCTTTGCCAGGCCCTCCTCGATGATCTTGGTGGCCGCGACGATGGTGCGCGGATCCTCGCCCTCGGGCAGGACGATCGTCTTAAGGTCGGCCTTGGCGGCAGACTTCATACGGTTTAGGAAATCGCTCATGTTACTCCTTACAAGCGTTTCGCTAAGCTCCAGGCGCCCGGCTGCTCACGAATAAACCCGCTGCTAGCGGGTTTACCTTTCAATTATGTACGCCGCGGTGCTTGAGCTTTCCTTGTGTGGCAAGCTCATTATAGGACGCATTAGCGCTATAATCGCTCTGATAAATATGTCTCGAAGAATGTTCGAGAAAAGCCCAGCTAACGAGCCCGTGGCTTTTGACAAGGAGTATCGATGCAGATTACCTCAGGCCTGCCTGAAGGCTTTAACGCCGGCGCATACGACATGATTGTCGTCGGTGCCGGATATGCCGGTGCCGTTTGTGCCCGCCGTCTCGCCGAGACCATCGGCTATCGCGTTGCCGTTCTGGAGCGCCGTAGCCACATTGCGGGCAACGCCTACGACTGCGCTGATGAGGCCGGGATCCTGGTCCACGAGTATGGTCCACACATCTACCATACCTTTAATGAGCGCGTCCACAATTTCCTGTCGCGCTTTACCAAGTGGACGGACTACCAGCACAAGGTGCTCGCCAATATCAACGGCACCCTTATGCCCGTGCCCTTTAACCATGCGAGCCTTAAGCTCGCCTTTGGCGATGAGCGTGGCGAGGAGCTGTATCAGAAGCTCGTGGAGACCTTTGGCAAGGACGTCAAGGTGCCCATCATGGAGCTGCGCAAGAAGAACGACCCGGATCTTGCCGAGGTCGCCGATTACGTCTACGAGAACGTCTTTTTGCATTACACCATGAAGCAGTGGGGCCAGACGCCCGACCAGATCGATCCTTCGATTACCGGCCGTGTTCCCGTCTTTGTGGGCGACGATGATCGCTACTTCCCGCAGGCTCCCTTCCAGGGCATGCCGCAGGACGGCTATACCGCGCTGTTCGAGCACATGCTCGACCACGATCTGATTGATGTGTTCTGCGACGTGGACGCCCGCGACCTCTTCGAGATCGACGAGACCACCGTCAAGATCGACGGCAAGGTCTATGGCGGCGAGATCGTCTACACCGGTCCGCTCGACGAGCTGTTCAACCTCGACCTGGGCGCTCTGCCGTACCGTACGCTCGACATGAAGTTCGAGACACTCGATATGGACCAGTTCCAGCCCGTGGGCACCGTCAATTACACCACGAGTGAGGACTACACGCGTATCACCGAGTTCAAGAACATGACTGGTCAGGTCCTGCCCGGCAAGACCACCATCATGAAGGAGTATTCCAAGGCCTATACGCCCGGTTCGGGAGAGACGCCCTATTACGCCATTCTGGAGCCCGAGAACCGCGAGCTCTATGAGCGCTATCTTGAGCGCGTCCAGAACCTGACGAACTTCCACCCGGTGGGTCGCCTGGCCGAGTATCGTTACTACGATATGGATGCCGTGACCAACTCCGCCCTCGATCTTTCGGATGAGATTATCGCCTGCCATGCATAAAGTCATATCATTCGGTATTCCCTCGTATAACGCCGCCAAGGACATGGACCATTGCATCACCTCCATTCTGGAGGGGAGCAATTACGCCACCGATATCGAGATCATCATCGTCGATGACGGTTCCAAGGACGAGACGGCAGCCAAGGCCGACGAGTGGGAGACACGTTATCCCGGCATCATTCGCGCGGTGCATCAGGAGAACGGTGGCCACGGCATTGCCGTCCTTTCGGGCTTGCGCGAGGCACAGGGCACCTACTACAAGGTCGTCGACTCGGACGACTGGCTCGATGGCGCAGCCCTGTCGACCATGCTTTCGATCCTGCGCGGTTTTGAGGAGCGCGACCAGCGCGTCGACCTCTTTATCTCGAACTATGTGTACGAGAAGGTTTACGAGGGTACGCATACCGCTATTGGCTACAAGTTTGCCCTACCGCGCAAAAAGATTTTTACCTGGGACCAAATCGGTCATTTCCGTCTAGATCAGAATCTGCTCATGCACAGCCTGTGCTATCGCACGGATGTGCTGCGCGCGTCCAATCTACCTATGCCGCCGCACACGTTCTATGTAGACAACATCTACGCCTACGTGCCGCTGCCGCGTTGCAAGACCATGTACTACGCCGACATCGATCTCTATCGCTACTTTATCGGCCGTGAGGGCCAAAGCGTCAACGAGGCCACGATGGTCAAGCGTCTGGACCAGCAGTTCCGCGTGACGCGCATCATGATGGAGTCGTTCCATCTGTACACCGATGTTGAGTCGTCGCGTCTGCGCTCGTACATGATGGGCTATTTCACCATGATGATGGCAATCTGCTCGGTGCTCACTAAGCTTTCCGACGAGGATTGTGCCGACGAGCGCCTGAAGACGTTGTGGAGTGATTTAAAGGCCTATGACGAGCGTATGTATCGTCGTGCACGCTACGGTGTGGTCGGCTTCTTCACCAACCTGCGCGGTCAGGCTGGTGACAAAACCACGCTTGGCCTATACCGTCTTGCCTCAAAGATCTTCAAATTCAACTAGCACAGAAGCGCTCGGGTAACGGGGACCCCTGGTCCTTAACTTGCTACTTCGAACAGTCCTGCGCAAGACGGAGGCGCCACTGGCGCCTCCTTTGCGTGCGGAACTCGTATCAAGTTAAGGACCAGGGGTCCTCTGCTATGTCTCGCTTTATGTCAGCAACCTGAATTTGAAGATCTTAGACGCGCGGTACACAGGGGCCTGGGCTGAAAGGGATTTAGTTGAGTAGGTTGCCCGGTGGGTCTTGGTTATGTTTGTCGCGAGTTCCGCACGAGCCGAAGAGCACTTAATGTGCTCTTCGTGCGAGCCAGGACTGTAGAGCAGCAAACATAACCAAGACCCACCGGGCAACCGGACGAGCTAGTTTACTTCGCGGCGCCGGGGATGCCGTGGGAGGTTTTGGCGGTTTTGGCTCCGTTTACGATGGCAGCTTCTAGGGCCCTTACGGCGAGCATGCCCAGCAGGTCTAGGGGAACGGCGGCGCTTGCCTGGGCTCCCAGTTTGCCGCTGGCAAGGGTGTAGATGGTGTCGCCGTCGTTGGTGGTGTGTGTGGGGCGGATGGCGTGCGCGTAGGCGTCTGCGGCCATCTGAGAGACTTTGGTGGCCTGGGCCTTGGTGAGCTCCACGTTGGTGACGATACAGCTGATGGTGGTGTTGGTGCGGTCGAGCGGCATCTGCATAGAGCCTGCGGCGGCAAAGGCGGCGAGCTCCATGTCGACGATCTGGTCGCTATCGGCTGCGGCGCGCATGCCGGCGACCCATTCGCCAGTGAAGGGGTCGACAACGTTGCCACAGGCGTTGACCGAGACCACGGCGCCCACCTTGACGGGGCCGAGCGCCACGGCGGCAGCTCCGAGGCCGGCCTTCATGCAGGTGGCAGGTCCCATGAGCTTGCCTACGGTGGCGCCGGTGCCGGCGCCCACGTTGCCCTGCTCGAGCGAGGCAGGGGTGTGGTCGAGCGCCTCGCGCACTGCGGCGGCACCGGCCTCGATGTCGGGGCGCACGGTGGGGTCGCCAAAGGCGAGGTCGAAGATGCAGCTGGAGCACACGATAGGCACCTGCGTGGGGCCGACGGGAAGGCCGATGCCGCGGCTCTCAAGCTCGCGGGCGACGCCGCTTGCGGCTTCGAGGCCAAAGGCCGATCCGCCCGAAAGGCAGACGGCGTGGACCTTGTCGACGGTGTTCTCGGGACGCAGCAAATCGGTCTCGCGCGAAGCGGGGGCGCCACCGCGTACGTCAACGCCACCAGTGGCACCCTCGGGCGCCACGATTACGGTACAGCCGGTGCCAGCCTCCTCGTCCGTATAGTTGCCAAAGCAAAAGCCATCGACATTGCAAACATCGATGGCTTCGAGCAGCGTGTCCATATTTTCTCCTATCGGTTTTCCGCCGGGCCTTATGCCCGGTCGGGATCCGTACGGTACGGCAAAATTGTAGGCGCTGGGGGATACCCAGCGCCAGATGCAATTACGAGAGTTTTTGAATCGCGCGTGCGACGCGAGCGATGGGCAAGCCCACCACGTTGTAGAAGTCACCCGAAATGTCGTGCACGAGCATGCGGCCGCCTGTGCCCTGGATGCCGTAGGCTCCGGCCTTGTCCATGGGCTCGCCGGAGGCGACATAGCGCTCGATCTGCTCCTCGGTAAGCTCATAGAACGTCACGTCGGTCACATCGACAAACGACAGGCTCTCGGCGGCATGCGGAGCTGTAGCGTCGCCGGCTTTAACGATGCAGACGCCGGTCGCCACCTGGTGCGTGCGGCCCGAAAGCTCGCGGAGCATGGTGCGCGCCTCGTCTTCGTTTGCCGGCTTACCCAAAATCATGCCATCGAAGGTGACGATGGTATCGGCCGCGACGGTCAGCTCATTGGGTTCGGCATGCTCGGCGGCGACGGCAGCGGCTTTGGCACGCGCCAAGCGCTCGACGAGCGTAAGCGGAGCTTCGCCATCAAAGGGCGTTTCGTCGATATCCGCGGGAATCACGCGAATGTTGTAGCCCGCCTCGCGCATTAGCTCTATGCGGCGCGGCGATTGCGAAGCCAAAATCATAGTTGGATGCCCTCGGCGACCTTCTCGACGGCCTTGTCGCCGGCGAGCGTGCGCAGCAGCTCCAAGGCAAAGGGGAGTGACTGTGCCATGCCGCTGGCAGTGATGATATTGCCGTCTTGCGTGACCTTCTCGCCGGTATAAGCTCCCTCGGGGAAGCTCTTCTCAAAGCCGGGGAAGCACGTGGCGCGGCGTCCCTCGAGCAGGCCAAGCTCGCCCAGGATAAACGGGGCGGCGCAGATGGCGGCAACGTGCTTGGTCGCGGCGAACTCGCAGACTACGTCGCAGACGCGCTGGTCGGCGCGCAGGTTGGTGGCTCCGGGCAGGCCGCCGGGCAGCACGACGCAGTCGTACTCGTCAAAGTTGATTTCGTCAAAGAGCGCATCGCAGGTCACGGGAATCTGCAGCGAGCTCACGACCTCGCGCGTGGGCATGATCGAGACGAGCGTGGCGCGCACGCCGCCGCGACGCATGACGTCGACCATGGTCAGGCATTCAATCGTTTCAAAGCCATCGGCGGCGAGAACGGCAACGCTGGGCATGAGAGTTCCTTTCGTAAGGCGGCATACAATTAGCCGTCTTATACCCCGAAGACATGCGCTTGCCACGCTCGATTTCCCAATGTTTAAAAAGGGACGGGGATTAAATAATCATTCGGTACAAATTGATTATTTAATCCCCGTCCCAGAAAAACTATCGGGCGTGGTCTCGGGCAAACTGTCTAGTTGCGCTTGAGGTGGACGACGGTTTCGCAGTGGAAGGTTTGCGGGAACAGGTCGACCGGTGTGATCTTGACGGGGGAGAAGGTGCCTTCCTCGACAAAGCGCTTAAGGTCGCGTGCCAGGGTGGCAGGGTCGCAGCTCACATAGGCGACATCGCGCGCACTCGTGCTGGCGATGAGGTCGATGGCCTCGGGCGCCAGACCTGCACGCGGCGGGTCGACCACCAGGACATCGGCATCCTGGTCGGGGAACTCGTGCACGGCATCGCCGCCGATGACGTCGACGTTGTCGAGCTTGTTGATCTCGAGGTTACGGCGCAGGTCGCGCACGGCCGGACCGTAGGCCTCGACGGCGGCAACAAAGTCGCAGCGGCGGGCGAGCGGCAGGGTAAAGGTGCCGGCGCCGCAGTACAGGTCCACGGCAAGCTCGTCTTCCTGCGGATCGAGTGCGTCCATAACGAGCTCGATCAAAATCTCGGCACCCTTGGTGTTGACCTGGAAAAACGATGGGGCGGACAAGCGCATCTGGCCGTCAGCGATGTTCTCGGTCCACGAGCCCTCACCGGCGAGCATCTCCACCTTGGAAACGCGGCGGGCCTTCTTCTCGCCCTTGCTCATGACGCGCACGACGCTCGTGGGGTGTGCGGCGTCTGCCAGCACGCGCGAGACCTGTGAGCGCGGGAAGGAGCCTGCGGGCGTCCAAAGCGCGACCTCGAGTGCCTTGGTGCGACGCGAGGCGCGAATGCCCACGCGCTCCAGACCCAGGTCGTGGCTGCCGCTCAGATAGTTGAGCGCGCCGACGACCGATTTGAGCGCCTTGGGAAAACGCTTATCGAACAGCGGGCATGCATCGACGGTCACGATCTTGCTGGGATCGACGCCGTGCATGCCAAGGCGCACGCGACCGTTGACGATGGTCGGTTCGAGCTCGATTTTATTGCGGTAGCCCCAGTCGTCCTTGGTGTGGCGGATGGGCTGTACCAACTCATCGACCTGCTCGGGGGTGAACTTGCCAATGCGCTCGAGCGTGGAACGCAGGTTTTGCTCTTTGGCGGCAAGCTGAGCGGTGCGCGAGAGGTTGCCCCACGAACAACCGCCGCAGATGCCCACGAAGGGGCAGGGAGGCTGAATGCGATCGGGGCTTGGCTCCAGAATCTCGGTAGTGCGGGCGCGCATAAACGACTTGCCGTCCTGCACGATCTCGGCTTCGACGGTGTCGCCCGCCACGGCGCCTTGCACAAATGTGGCCTTGCCGTTGTCGGCATGTGCCAGACCGTCGGCGCCGTAGGTCATCGATTCTATGGTGAGCTTCATATTCCTGCCTGTCATTCGCGGATTTGTCCGCAACCATGGTAGCAGGGAAAAGCGCCCCGTATCTGGGGCATTCCTCAAATACGGGGCGCTTCTACAAACGTCTATTTCGTCTTGCCGGTAATGAGCGTCTTAAGGCCTAGGCCGATCAGACCCAAGCCCATGCGCACGCGGCCGGGGCGATGGCGCTCGATGGCCTTGGCTTTGCCAGCGGGCTTATCGCGACGGGCGTTCGGCTCGGGTGCGGGCTTGGTGACCTGCGGCTCGGGCCGAGGTACAGGTGCGGGCTTGGGCTCAATGACGGTCGCCTGGACCTTCTGAACCTTGGGTGTGGCTGGTTGCGGCTTGGGCTCAGGTTGGGACGCGGGCGCGGGTTCTGCCTTGGCGGCGGCCTCGGCGTTGCGATAGGCACGCTCCAGCAGGGCTTCCTGCGAGTTGAAGGGTTTCTCGTCCTCTGCACGCTTCACGGGGACCCAGGTGCCGTCGCTCGTGAGGCTGCGGGCCTTCACGTTGTCGCGCAGCTGCATGCCCATGTATTCGTGCACCAGGGCGCGGCAGGTGGGGTCGAGCACGGGGAAGGCGATCTCCACGCGGTGCTCGGTGTTGCGCGTCATCATGTCGGCCGAGCTCAGATAGATCATGTCCGAGTCCACGCCAAAGGCGTAAACGCGCGCATGCTCCAAAAAGCGTCCGACGATAGAACGGACATGCACGTTCTCGGTCTTGCCCGGAACGCCCGGCTTGAGGCACGAGATGCCGCGGATGATCATGTCTACGCGGACTCCTGCGCACGATGCCTCAGCGATCTTGTCGATGACCTCGCGGTCGGTGAGCGAGTTGAGCTTAAAGAACACACGGGCGGGCTCGCCAGCGAGGGCACGCTGGATCTCGCGATCCAGGCCGCGCATAATGAGTGGCTTCAGGCCGACCGGCGCCACGCCCAGGAAGCGGTAATCGCCGCGCAGGTTGCCCAGCGACAGGTTGCGGAAGAACAAGTTGGCGTCCTCGCCGATGCCGGGATGGGCGGTCATGAGCATAAAGTCGCTGTAGAGCTTGGCCGTCTTCTCGTTAAAGTTGCCGGTGCCCAACAGCGTCAGGCGTGTAAGCGCCATGCCCTCGCGATAGGTGAGCTGGCAGATCTTGGAGTGGCACTTAAAGCCTTCGGAGCCGTAGATGACGGTGCAGCCTGCCTCTTCCAGACGCTCGGCCCACTCGATGTTGTTCTGCTCGTCGAAGCGGGCGCGGAGCTCCATGAGCACCGTGACCTCTTTGCCGTTCTCGGCGGCATCGATCAGCGACTCGCACAGGCGGCTCTGCTTGGCCACGCGGTAGAGCGTGATGCGCAGCGAGATGCACTCGGGGTCGTAGGCGGCCTCGTGTACCAGATCCAGGAAGGGGTTCATGGCCTCATAGGGATAAAAGAGCAGTTTGTCGTGCTGAAGCACCTGCTCGCGGATGGAGCGGGACATATCGATGGTGGGGTTGGGCTGCGGCTTAAATGGCGTAAAGAGCAGCTCGTTGCGCAGGTGCTCGGGAATCTTGCCCTCAATGCCAAAGACATAGCCCAGGTTGAGCGGGATATCGCAGGTAAAGACCGAGCGACGCGAGAGCTCGAGCGCCTTGCGGATAGTCTTGAGCGTCTGCTTCTCGAGTGAGCCCGAGATGGCGAGCACTACCGGCTGCAGGCGCAGGCGCTTCTTGAGGATGCGCTTCATGTGCTGGCGGTAATCCTCTTCCTCCTCGACGCCCTCGCCGTCCGGGTCGATGTCGGCGTTGCGGGTGACGCGGATGAGCGCGCGGTCGAGCGGCTTATAGGAGCCAAAGCAGCTGTCCAGGCAGGCGAGGATGACGTCCTCGAGCAGAATGTAGGAGTAGGTGCCGGTGGGCGAGGGGATCTCGACCACGCGGTTCATCGAGGCGGGAATCTCGATCAGGCCCAGCAGACTTTCCTCGTCGGTGACGCCGTCCAGGCCGCACGCCAGGTAGAGCGCGCCGTTGCGCAGGTTGGGGAAGGGGTGGCGCGGGTCGATCACCAGCGGTGAGATGACCGGCGACACGTAGGCCTGGAAGTAGCGGGTTACAAAGGTGCGCTCCTCGGGCGTAAGCGAATCGATGCGGGCGCGGTGAACGCCCAAGGTATCGAGCTTGCCCTCGATGCTCTTAAAGATGGACTCCCAACGGGTAAGGAGCCCGGGCATTTCGGCCATGACAGCATCGACCTGTTCGGAGGCGGTCATATTGCTCTTGTTGTCGACAGGCTGTTTTTTGAGCTCTGCCAGATCGGACAGGCCGCCCACACGCACCATGAGAAACTCGTCGAGGTTAGACTCGAAGATCGAGACGAACTTAAGGCGCTCGAACAGCGGCACGGACTCATCAAAAGCCTCGTCGAGCACACGGTTGTCAAAGCGTAGCCAGCTGAGCTCTCGGTTCTGCGTGTACGAGAAGTCGCGCGGCGGTTTGCGCAGCTTTGCGGCGGCTTGCTTTTTTTCGATTTTGCTCGGCATATGCATCTGTCCGTTCAGTCCCCGCAGGGGACGGTAGCCTAACCCTATTCACTATTGTCTCAATTTAGTCGACTTGTGGCACGGACGTATTGTGCGAACGGTATCTTTACCTACTTCTTACGCCGTCAAGGCATGCAACTAACTGCCCGACTCGTTTTGAAAACAATCTATATCCATACTCAACTGGTGAGGATGTATGAATAAGAATGATTGCGAGCTGAATATAATCGAATCCAAATTGAATCATGGACAGACGACATATATGCAGAAAACAGTTTTAGCTATGCAATTCCTAAACATGAAATTATTTGTGCAATCTTGCTCAATTCCTTAGAAAAAAGAACGATTACCTTTGAAAACCTGCTTTAGAAAACTGAAGTGCATCATGGGGGAATCATATGCGATATACCGTTCATTGCACTTTGCTGACCGTTCGGGGGCGAGGTGGAATTGCGGGTGGTTTTTGGATATAACTAGAGCTGTCAGCAAGCAGCGTCCCATACGGAGGGGCGCTGATACATTCGGCCAGTAAGGCCCGAAAGAAAGGTAGGAGGCCATGACGAAAGGTCTGCACGTGCCTTCCGAGATCGGCAAGCTCAGGAAGGTCTGCCTGCACCGTCCCGGCGACGAGCTCCTCAACCTGCCGCCCGACGAGCTCGAGCGACTCCTGTTCGACGACGTCCCGTTCCTGGAGGTCGCACAGCAGGAGCACGACACCTTCGCCCAGATCCTGAGGGACCAGGGCGTCGAGGTCCTCTATCTGGAGAACCTCGTCGCCGAGGTGTTCGACCAGGTCCCCGGCGCCCGCGCCGAGTTCACCGACCAGTACATCGCCGAGGCCGGCATCCGCGGCCAGCACATGCCGCAGATCGTCCGCGAGAAGCTGGACTCCATCGAGGACAACCTCGAGTTCGTCAAGAAGACCATGGCCGGCATGACCAAGGCCGAGATCGACCTGCCCCTCACGGCGTCCACGACCCTCGACTCCCTGGTCAACTCCGAGTCCGAGTCCGACCTGATCATCGACCCGATGCCCAACCTCTACTTCACCCGCGACCCGTTCGCGGTCGTCGGCGAGGGCGTCAACCTCAACCGCATGTACTCGGTCACCCGCAACCGCGAGACCCTGTACGGCAAGTACGTCTTCAAGTACCACCCCGACTACAAGGACGTCTCGCTGTACTTCCGCCGCGACTGCCAGTTCCACACCGAGGGCGGCGACGTGCTGAACATCAACGAGAAGACCCTCGCCGTCGGCATCTCCCAGCGCACCCAGGCCGCCGCTATCGACGTCATGGCCCAGAACATCTTCTGGAACTCCGACTCCAAGGTCGAGCGCATCCTGGCCTTCGACATCCCGGTCTCGCGCGCCTTCATGCACCTCGACACGGTCTTCACCCAGATCGACGTCGATAAGTTCACGATCCACCCCGCCATCATGGGCACCCTGCGCGTCTACGAGCTGACCGCCGGCAAGAACCCGGGCGACGTGAACATCCGCCTGATCGAGGACACCCTCGAGCACGTCCTGGAGGACGCCACCGGCGTCGACCAGGTCAAGCTGATCCCCTGCGGCGGCGGCGACCCGATCGCGGCCTCCCGCGAGCAGTGGAACGACGGCTCCAACACCCTGTGCGTCGAGCCCGGCAAGATCTGCGTCTACGCCCGCAACACCGTCACCAACGACGTGCTGTACAAGGAGGGCCTGGACCTTCTCGTCGTGCCCTCCGCCGAGCTCTCCCGCGGCCGCGGCGGCCCGCGCTGCATGAGCATGCCCTTCTGGCGCGAGGACCTCTAAGTTTTTCCGTTTCCGGTGCGGTCCCCCTACAACCGCACCGGTTTCGCCCGTCAAACGGGCAACACTAATACTTACGTAATTCATTTTTTCGAAAGGAAACGAACCATGGGTGTTAACCTCTCCGGCCGTAGCTTCCTCAAGCTTCTCGACCTCACCACCGAGGAGATCGAGTACCTGCTCAAGCTCTCCAAGAACTTCAAGGACATGAAGCGCGCTGGCGTTCCGCACCGCTATCTCGAGGGCAAGAACATCGTTCTGCTCTTCCAGAAGACCTCCACTCGTACCCGCTGCGCCTTCGAGGTCGGCGGCATGGATCTGGGCATGGGCGTCACCTACCTCGATCCGGGTTCGTCGCAGATGGGCAAGAAGGAGTCCATCGAGGACACCGCCCGCGTTCTCGGCCGCATGTATGACGGCATCGAGTTCCGTGGCTTTGCCCAGGACGACGTCGAGGAGCTCGCTGCTAAGTCCGGCGTGCCTGTGTGGAACGGCCTGACCACCGAGTGGCACCCCACCCAGATGCTCGCCGACATCCTGACCGTCCAGGAGAACTTCAACTACGACATCAAGGGCAAGACCCTCGTCTTCATGGGCGACTGCAAGAACAACGTTGCTCGCTCCCTCATGGTCGTCTGCTCCAGGCTCGGCATGAACTTCGTGGCCTGCGGCCCCGAGGAGTGCATGCCCGCCGACGACGTCATCGAGGCCTGCAAGCCCATCGCCGAGGCTAACGGCTGCACCATCAAGCTGACCACTGACGTCAAGGACGGCGTCACCGGTGCCGACGTTATCTACACCGATGTGTGGGTCTCCATGGGCGAGCCCGACGAGGTCTGGGCCGAGCGCATCGCTCAGCTCACCCCGTATCGCGTTACCTCCGAGGTCATGGCTATGGCCAACCCGGGTGCCATCTTCCTGCACTGCCTGCCCAGCTTCCACGACACCAACACCACGATTGGCGCCGAGAAGTGCGAGCAGTTCGGCATCACCGAGCAGGAGGTCACCGACGAGGTCTTCGAGAGCCCCGCTTCCAAGGTCTTCGACGAGGCCGAGAACCGCATGCACACCATCAAGGCTGTCATGTACGCCACGCTCAAGTAAGAGCATCTAGCATCTCGCTCGGGGTGTATTGCTGCACACCCCGAGCGGCTTTGTCTGGTAAATATCTCGCGTCGGGCGGTGGGCACGGCACGGAAGATCCGCTTCGCGCGAGAAAGTTAAATGATTTATGAAGGGGGGGGATGAGAACCATGACTGAGACCGCTAAGAAAAAGCGCGGTATGCCTTCATCGTTCACCATTCTTCTAGCTCTGCTGGCAATTGTTGCAGTGATTACCGTTATCGTCTCCGGCACGTCCGGCGGCGCGGTTACCGCAGCCCGTCTGAGCGATTTCTGCACCGCCCCGATCCTGGGCTTCGCTGACGCTCTGCCCGTCTGCCTCTTCGTTATGATCCTGGGCGGCTTCCTCGGCATGATGACCGAGACCGGCGCCCTGGACAATGGCATCGCCGTTCTGGTGCAGAAGCTTAAGGGCAACGAGATTATGCTCATTCCCGTGCTGATGCTCATCTTCTCCCTCGGTGGTACCACCTATGGTATGTGCGAGGAGACCGTTCCCTTCTACGCCCTGCTCGCCGCTACCATGATGGCCGCTGGCTTCGACCCCATGGTCGGTGCCGCTACCGTCCTGCTCGGCGCTGGCTGCGGCTGCCTGGGCTCCACGGTTAACCCGTTCGCCGTCGGCGCTGCCGTCGACGCTCTGACCGGCGTTGGCATTGAGGTCAACCAGTCCATCATCATCGGCCTCGGTGCCGTCCTGTGGATTGTCACTACCGCTATGTCCATCTTCTTCGTGATGAACTATGCCAAGAAGGTCAAGGCTGACAAGGGTTCCACCATCCTGTCGATGCAGGAGCTCAAGGACGCCGAAGAGGCTCACGGCAAGGCTGCTTCCGAGGTCCACAAGGAGGTCAAGCTCACCGGTCGTCAGAAGGGTGTTCTGATTGCCTTCGCCTTCACCTTCGTCGTCATGATCGTCGGCTTCATTCCGCTGGCCGACCTCAACGAGGGCGTCGCCAACTTCTTCGACGCTGGCGCTGTCTACGACGCTGACGGTAACGCCGTCGTCCAGGGCTGGTCTGCCCTGATCACCGGCCTGCCCATTGGCCAGTGGTACTTCGACGAGGCTTCTACCTGGTTCTTCCTCATGGCCGTCCTTATCGGTATCATCGGTGGCCTGTCCGAGAAGCAGATCGTTAACACCTTCATCACCGGCGCTGCCGACATGATGTCCGTTGTTCTCGTCATCGCCCTCGCCCGTGGCATCTCCGTCCTCATGGCTAACACCGGTCTCGACGTTTTCGTCCTCGACGCTGCCGCCAATGCCCTGGCTGGCCTGTCCGGCGTAATCTTCGCTCCCATGAGCTTCCTGGTCTACTTCGGCCTGTCCTTCCTGATCCCCTCGACCTCCGGTATGGCTACCGTCTCCATGCCCATCATGGGACCGCTGGCTGTTAAGCTCGGCTTCTCGCCCGAGGTCATGGTCATGATCTTCTCCGCCGCCATCGGTGTCGTGAACCTGTTCACCCCGACCTCCGGCGCCATCATGGGCGGTCTCGCCCTGGCCAAGATCGAGTGGACGACTTGGCTCAAGTTTGCCCTTAAGCTCATCGTCGCGCTCTCCGTCGTCTGCGCCATCATCCTGACCGTCGCCTGCGTGTTGCTCTAAGTACCCAACGGGTACCCCACGGAAACCTTGACGATCCTGTAAAGGATCATCTGGTCATCGTCTGTCCGGTGGGGTAAGCCCACCGGTAGACTCCTACCTTTAGCCCCCTCCCGTTCCGTGCGCGGGAGGGGGCGCTCTCATGTTGCGCGGTTCTACGAACCGCGCAACCAGTCGACGCTGCGCGCTGCCCAGGACGACAATTTGTCATTCAAAAGGCAAGGCATGACCAGAAGGTCTATGCCTTGCCTTTTTCATGCCAACTTGTACGTCCTGGACGTCGCTCGCTGACTTATGCTCAACCTGCGACGTTCCCCTTAATTGGTGCAGGGGGCTGCTTGTTCGCTCTGGTACCCGTTCGCTGTCCGTTCTCTGCCCGCGACGTTTCTGTTGTTGGTGCAAAGGGGTCAGGTTACTTCGCGCCAAAAGGGGAAGTTGCGGTGGAATAGTTCCTGTTTGGCCGTCTTGAGGGGTTAAACGGGAACTATTTCACCGCAACTTATCGGTGGCGTGTTTGGTTGGTGCCTGTTGATGGTCTGGGTATCGGGGAGGGCGGGCTCCGCTATAATCGCCTAGAACATTAAATGGAAACGGGACGGGAGCCATATATGCGCCAGGGTTTCGACAACGCGAAGTATATCGAGCTGCAGGCCGCTCATATTAAAGAGCGTATCTCGCAGTTTGGCGGCAAGCTGTATTTGGAGTTTGGCGGCAAGCTGTTTGACGACTATCACGCGAGTCGCGTGCTGCCGGGTTTTGAACCGGACAGCAAGTTTCGCATGCTCAAGAGCATTGCCGATGACGTTGAGGTCATCATCGCGATCAACGCGAACCACATCGAGAAGAATAAGGCCCGTGGCGACCTGGGCATTACCTATGACGAGGACGTCTTGCGCCTGGTCGACCTGTTCCGCGGCAACGGTTTTGCTGTCGCGGCCGTGGTTATCACCCAGTACGCCGGCCAGCCCGCCGCCGATGTCTTCCGCAATCGCCTGAACGCGCTCGGCATTCCCGCCAAGCTGCACTATCCCATCGAGGGCTATCCCCACGACGTCGATCTGATCGTGTCCGACGACGGCTACGGCAAGAACGAGTTTGTCGAGACCACCCGTCCGCTCGTCGTGGTCACCGCGCCGGGTCCTGGCTCGGGTAAGCTCGCCACCTGCCTGTCGCAGCTTTATCACGAGCACAAACACGGCACCGCCGCCGGCTACGCCAAGTTCGAGACCTTCCCGGTCTGGAACCTTCCCCTCACGCATCCGGTCAACATCGCCTACGAGGCGGCCACGGCAGATCTCGACGACGCCAATATCATCGACTCCTTCCACTTGGAGGCCTACAACAAGACCACGGTCAACTACAACCGTGACGTCGAGGCTTTCCCGGTGGTCCGTGCTCTGATGGAAAAGATCCTGGGCAAGAGCCCCTACCAGAGCCCCACGGACATGGGCGTCAATATGGTCGGTTTTGCTATTACCGATGACGATGCCTGCCGCGACGCTTCCAAGATGGAGATCGTCCGCCGCTACTTTACCGCGGTCGAAAATGTGCGCCGTACCGGCGTGGGCGATGAGCAAGTCGACCGTCTCAAGATCATTATGAAGAAGGCCGGTATCGACAAGAACTACTCGCCGGCACGCTCGGCCGCCCTTACCAGGGAGCAGCTGACGGGTGGCCCCGTAGGCGCCATGGTCATGCCCGATGGCTCCGTGGTGACCGGCAAGACTTCCACGCGCCTGGGCGCCGCGAGCTCGCTCATCATGAATGCACTTAAGCATGTCTCGGGCGTTGACCTTGAGCTCGAGGTCATTAGCGATGAGGCGATCGAGCCTATCAGCAAGCTCAAGACGCATTTCCTGGGTAGCAAGAACCCGCGCCTGCACACCGACGAGACGCTTATGGCGCTCTCGATCACCTCGGCAACGAGCGAGACGGCGGCCCGCGTCCTTTCGGGCCTGGAGCAGCTGCGCGGCTGCGATGCCTTCTTTAGCGTGATCATCTCGCCGACGGACGAGACGGTGTTGCGCAAGCTGGGCATCAACGTGTGCTGCGAGCCCAAGTTCGAGCGCCGTGGTTTCTTCCACCGCTAAGCCTGGATTAATTGGTCTGAAAGGGGCGCATCGGGTATGCATTCGGTGTGCCCCTTTTATCAACAAAGCTACCGTTTAACCTAAAAATAGCCCGTTTACCTGCCTATAAGCGATTTGGGCGGTATACAATAACCCTAACTGTTTCATCCTTTTGCGGGGATGCCGCATGATGGATGTTGCCGGCCATCATGGGGTGTGCCGGTCGCGCACGGTGCAGGTGATGCCCGTGCTCGGTTTGAGGAGGCTGCCATGGCTGGCAAGGGTCGTGCGAGTGTCAACGATATGAAGCGTGTCGAGGTGCAGGTGCTGATGGAGATCGCACAGCTGTCCGAAGACAACGGCGGATTTTATGGCTTTTCGCGCAAGACGCTTGCCGAGCGTGTGGGGGTGTCTCCGTATCGCGCCCGCGCGGCAATTGAACGCTTGGAATCCGAAGACATCATCGAGGTCGTCTCGCGCTACAGCGACGACGGCGGCCAGCTCGCAAATGGTATTTGTCTCACGGAGCGTGGCGAATGGTATCTAGAGGGCATCCGTGCCGGTATGCTCGTGAAGGACTTGATCGAGGATGAAGCCGCCGATCGATAACAGCGTGCATTCATAGTGGAAACGACGCCGCCTGGGCAACCGGACGGCGTTTTGTTTCGAGATGGAGAAATGCGATTGCGCGTAAGAAAAAATGCGTGCGGCGCGCGTCGCGAGTATTACAATGAAGACCCGTAAGATGTGTATGGACAACTTCTACGGGAAGCGCAGGTAACTCAATATGACCAAGCATGTGTTCGTGACCGGCGGCGTGGTTTCGTCTCTGGGCAAGGGTATTACCGCGGCCTCGCTGGGCCGTCTGCTCAAGTCGCGCGGCTACAAGGTAACGATGCAAAAGGCCGACCCGTATCTGAACGTCGACCCCGGCACCATGAGCCCGTTCCAGCATGGCGAGGTCTTTGTGACCGAGGACGGCTACGAGTCCGATCTGGACCTGGGCCACTACGAGCGCTTTATTGACGAGAACCTGACCCGCGATTCCAACTTTACGACTGGTGCCATCTATAAGAGCCTGATCGCCCGTGAACGTCGCGGTGACTTTTTGGGCGGCACCGTGCAGGTGATTCCGCACGTCACGAACGCCATTAAGGATAAGTTCCGTCGTATTGAGGAGCAGACCGGCTCCGACGTGGTCATCACTGAGTTGGGCGGCACTATCGGTGACATCGAGTCGCAGCCGTTTGTCGAGGCCATCCGCCAGTATCGCAAGGAGGCCGGCCCCGAGAACGTCTGCTACATCCACGTGTCGCTCGTTCCCTATATCGCCGCCGCCCACGAGGTCAAGACCAAGCCGACGCAGCACTCCGTTAAGGAGCTCCGCAGCTTTGGTATCCAGCCCGATATTATCGTTCTGCGCTCCGACCACCATATCGACGATGCCATCCGCGGCAAGATTGCAAGCTTCTGCGACGTCGACACCGACTGTGTCTTTACCAACGAGGACTGCGCGAGCATCTACGATGTTCCGCAGTTGCTTGCCGAGCAGGACTTTGACCTGCGCATTTGCGAACGCCTGGGTCTGGACCCGCGTGAGCGCGACATGAGCGAGTGGAACGAGTTCCTGCGCAAGCAGAACCATGCCAACCATCACGCCGACAAGGTGAAGATCGCCGTCGTGGGCAAGTACACGCAGCTGCCCGATGCCTACCTGTCGGTTATCGAGGCCCTGCACCACGCGGGCGTGTTCTACGATCGCCACGTTGACGTGCAGCTGGTCGATGGCGAGAGCCTCGACGAGCAGAACGTCTCCGAGGTCCTGGGTGACGCCTCGGGCATCTTGGTCCCTGGCGGCTTTGGCAAGCGCGCCCTGGAGGGCAAGATCCTCGCGGCCGAGTTCGCCCGCGAGCACAAGATTCCGTATCTGGGCATTTGCCTGGGTATGCAGGTAGCCGTGTGCGAGTTCGCCCGCAACGTGGTCGGCCTTGCCGGCGCCAGCTCTTCCGAGTTCGATCCGGACGGCCCGTATAGTGTCATCGACCTGATGAGCTCGCAGGAGGACGTGACCGAGAAGGGCGGCACCATGCGCCTGGGCGCCTATCCGTGCAAGCTCGCCGCCGATACCCTCGCGCGCGAGGCATACGGCGAGGAGCTCGTCTACGAGCGTCACCGTCACCGTTTTGAGTTCAACAACGCCTTCCGTGACCAGCTCGAGGACGCCGGTCTGGTTATCTCGGGTCTTTCGCCCGACGAGCGTCTGGTCGAGATGGTCGAGCTGCCGCGCGACGTACATCCGTGGTATGTGGCCACCCAGGCTCATCCCGAGTTCAAGAGCCGCCCGACCAACCCGCAGCCGCTGTTCCGCGAGTTCGTACGCGCCTCGATCGGCCAGCATGAGGGCGTCGATCGCTTGCAGGTGACGCCCAAGAACCTCGCTACGGACTAAGGGTGCCGGCGAATAAGGAACATACCGAAGCTACTCCCTCGTCGCTCGCCGTGGCGGCGGGGGAGTATCTCGATTACCTCGCGGTCGAGCGTGGCTTGACGCGCAACACGATTGCGGCCTATCGTCGTGACCTGACGACGTACTGCGCCTATCTGGAGCGGGCTGACATTGCGTCTTTTGAAGAGGTGGCCCGTCAGGTCGTGGAGGGCTTTGTTGCCGATCGCCGCGACGGAGGCTATTCCGACGCCTCGGTGGAGCGCGCGCTTGCTGCCGTGAAGGGCCTGCATGCCTTTTTGGTGCGCGATGGGGCCGTGGCCCAAAACCCGACGGCGGCGTTGCGCCTGCCCAAAAAGGCAGATCGCCTGCCGGAATACCTTTCGGTGGAGGACGTCTCGGCACTGCTGGATCAAGACTTTCCCGAGGGCGAGATGGGACTGCGCGATCACGCCATCTTGGAAGTGCTTTACGGTTGCGGCTTGCGCGTGAGTGAACTGGTTGGGCTCGATGTGGGCGATATCCATATCGATGACGGGTTTGTCCTGGTGCGCGGTAAGGGCTCCAAGGAGCGTCTGGCCCCGTTGGTGGGAAGCGCGGCGCGTGCCCTGACACACTATATAGGTGACGGGCGCGCTCTCCTGGCCGCCCATGCTCACGGGATAGAGACCTCGGCGGTCTTTTTAAATAAGAACGGACGTCGCCTGTCGCGTCAGGCCGTGCATGCGATATGCGAGCGGTATGGGCGCCAGGTGGGGCTGGTGGGGCTCCATCCCCATACCTTGCGCCACTCCTTTGCCACCCATATGCTCGCGGGCGGTGCCGACCTGCGTGTGCTGCAGGAGATTTTGGGCCATGCCGATATTTCGACCACGCAGGTCTACACGCATGTCGACCGCACGCAACTGACCGAGGTCTATCTGGCGGCGCATCCGCTGGCACATCGCTAGCACCTCGCTGACCTGCATATTTATAAATATTAAAGGGGACGGGCCCCAGATTGCCGAGACGCACTTTTGCGCGCATGGGCAATCTGGGGCCCGTCCCATTTTTCGCCAGACATCGACGCGGTGGTGGGCCGTGTGTGCCGTGGGTGGGGGAGTTTGGGGGCGATGTGAACGGCGTGTAAAGGGACGTAAAAATCACCTCAAGGTCAACTTGAAGGTTGAGGTTCACGGACGTGGTTCTACAGGTGGCATCCCGCCTTTGCTGCAAACACAACATATTGTGTTTTCGAACATATGCTCGGGGGTGTTTTACAACATATTGGGAGTGGAGTGGTGG
>CATVTV010000037.1:0-19861 GCA_958347015.1 uncultured Collinsella sp.
GTTTTCAAAACCAAGCCCGGTCCCGGCCGGACAGCCCACGAACGCTACAGGTTCTTGACATCCATCGCGCGCATGGCGTTCAGGATGGCGATGATCGCCACGCCTACGTCGCCGAACACGGCAAGCCACATGTTGGCGATGCCCAGTGCCGCAAGCACCAGAATCAGCAGCTTAACGCTCAGCGCAAAGATGATGTTCTGCCAGACGATCGACATGGTCTTGCGCGCAACGCGGATTGCGCGGGAAATGTTGGACGGCTTGTCATCCATCAGCACCACGTCGGCGGCCTCGATCGCGGCGTCGGACCCCATGGCGCCCATGGCAATACCCACATCGGCGCGCGTAAGCACAGGCGCGTCGTTGATGCCGTCGCCGACAAATGCGAGCTTGCCCTTGCCGCTTTCGGCCGCGAGCAGCGCCTCAACACGGTCGACCTTGTCGCCCGGCAGCAGCTGCGCGTGGAACTCGTCGAGGCCGAGCTGCTTGGCCACCGCAGCAGCTACTTCCTCGCGGTCGCCCGTGAGCATAACGGTGCGCTTGACGCCGGCGGCGTGCAGGTCGCGGATCGTCTGCTCGGCATCGGCCTTAACGGTGTCTGCAATCACGATGTGGCCGGCGTACACGCCGTCAACAAGCACATGCAGAATCGTTCCGACGACCTCGCAATCGGGTACTTCGACGCTGGCCGCGGCGAGCATCTTGGCGTTGCCGACGACGACCTGCTTGCCGTCGATGGTTGCCGTCACGCCGTGGCCCGCGTCATTAGTGGAATCCGTCACGCGCTTGGGATCGAGCTCACCCTGGAAGGCAGTGCGTACTGACTGCGCGATAGGGTGATCGGAGAAAGACTCGGCAAGGGCGGCGATTTCGAGCAACGACTGCTCGGTATGGCCGGCCTCGGGGTGCACCGCGACGACCGAGAACGTGCCGTTGGTGAGGGTGCCCGTCTTGTCAAAGACGACGGTGTCCACGTCGGCGAGCGTCTCGAGGTAGTTGGAGCCTTTGATGAGAACGCCCAGCTTGGAGGCGCCGCCGATGCCGCCAAAGAAACTGAGCGGCACGCTGATCACCAACGCGCACGGGCAGCTGACGACCAGGAAGGTCAGGCCGCGCAGAATCCAGTCGGACCAGGCACCGGTGACCAGGCCGCCGCCAAGGGCGAGCACCACGGCCGCGCCGGTGACGGCGGGGGTGTAGACGCGGGCAAGGCGCGTGATGAAGTTCTCGGTGCGTGCCTTCTTTTCGCTGGCATTTTCCACGAGCTCCAGGACGCGTGCGACGGTGGACTCGCCAAAAGGCTTGGTGGTGCGCACGTGGATGAGGCCCGTCATGTTGATGCAGCCACTGATGATGTCGTCGCCGGACTTGGCGGGGCGGGGGACCGACTCACCCGTGAGCGCGGCGGTGTCGAGCTGGGTTTCGCCCTCGACGATGATGCCGTCGGTAGGCACGCGCTCGCCTGGCTTGACCACGATCACGGTGCCGACGGCGATGTCATCGGGAAAGACCTGTTCGAGTGTGCCGTCGGCTTGCTCGACGTTAGCGTAGTCGGGCGCGATGTCCATCATGGCGCTGATCGACTTGCGGCTCTTGCCCACGGCGTATGCCTGGAACAGCTCGCCGACCTGGTAGAACAGCATGACAGCGGCGCCTTCGGCCATGTGCGGGTCGGTATCGGGGAAGAGCACCATGGCAAACGCGCCGATGGTCGCGACGGCCATGAGGAAGCTCTCGTCGAAGGCCTTGCCGCGGCGGATGTTGTTGAATGCCTTTTGCAGTACGTCGTAGCCGGCAATCAAAAACGGCACGAGGAACAGCACAAAGCTGGCGTAGATGTCGCCCGGGGTGCCGAACGCGGCGGCGAGGGTGCCAAGCTCATCGAGGGCGTACACCACGGCAAAAATGCCCAGCGCTACCAGGATGCGGTTGCGCTTATGCTCGAGTGACTCTTTTTTCTTGCGCTTCTTTTTCTTCTTGGGGTCGGCGGTGGCCATGACTCGTATCCTCCCATTTGAATGTATGAACACTCGCTCATATAATTTCGCGAGCAAAGGCCGCGGCAAGCGCGGCCTTGCAGGTTGGCGTAAACCTGGGCTAGAGAATGATCTCGCAGTCCGGCTCGGCGTCGGCCGTAAACTCTACAACGCGGTTGAGTACCTCGTCGAACTCGGCGTCATCGGCCTCGAGCGTCAATTTCTGGGTCATAAAGTTGACGGACACGGATTTGACGCCCTCGAGTTTGGCCAGCTCGTCCTGAAGCTCGCGCGCACAGTTGGCGCAGTCGATCTCGTCGAGCTTAAACTGCTTTTTCATGGTGGGTTCCTTTCCCTGTATTTGCGACCTGGGTGCAGGCCGCGCTGGTACCGTGGTTGGTTGCTATTCGCAGATATGGCTCATGCCCTGGTTGAGCATGGTGTAGACATGATCGTCGGCAAGCGAGTAGAGGATGTTGCGGCCGTCGCGGCGGAACTTGACCAGGTGCGACTGCTTAAGCGTGCGCAGCTGGTGCGATACTGCCGACTGCGAGGTTGCGGTCGCCTCGGCGATGTCAGCCACGCAGAGCTCGCGTCCCATGAGGGCATAGAGAATCTTGATGCGCGTGGTGTCGCTGAAGACCTTGAACAGATCGGCCAAGTCGTACAGCAACTCCTCGTCGGGAAGGTCCTCGGGCGAGCAGGTGGTGGGGATCACGGGTTCGGTGGCCTCGATGTCAGTCTTTGTTTCATCAGCGTGGTCGCTCATTGCAATATCCTTTCATATGAACATGCGCTCATATAACTTACTTCCGATTATATGAGCGCATGTTCATATGTCAATAACGTTCAGGTAATTCGTCGTACAAAATGATGAGGAAAAGCGGACGAGATCCCGGACTAAGCGGTTTTGATTAGCGATGCCGGGGTGGGTGCCCCTGCGCCGTGCAAAAATTGGAGTATTCTGCAACGATAGGGGGTCTGTTAATTTATTTCAGGCCAAATAATGTAGTTTAAGAGTCATCTTAGGGCGTTAAACCGATGAGTTCTTCCTCAAATGTTGCCTAACGTTCTCACGCAAGAGTGATTTCGCTTCACATTTGGATCCACTCGAGGGTGATGGACACCCGACCCTGCTGAATACTCGCAATTTTGCACGTCGCTAGGGTACCCACCTTGTTAGTCGGCCTAGATTCCGGCCCCGAAGACCCTGCCCTCGGGCGTGAAGCTGTTTGTTTGGTTGAGTGATGGGCTGTCGGGTTCGACGGTTTGCATATCATCGATTGCCGGCGCTTCGTTAATCGTCGGATCGTCCAATGTGATGCCTTCGAGCATTGCTTTTTCGAGGTCAATTCGTTGACGCTCTTCGGAATCCTGGCGAAGCTCCTCCTGGATTCGTTTCTTCTCCTCAATAAACCTTCTGAGCACAAACAGTCTCAGGTCCTCTTGCATGATTTGAAAGTCTTTTGGCAGACGCGAGGGGCGTATACCTTCTTTTCGTTGGATTGCCTCCATGACCCTAACGAAAGAGCTGGCATGCATAAAGGAATAACGGCTGACGGTGATGATTCCGTACCCCATGGACGCAAGCGCATTCTTGCGCTCCTCGTCGATAGCGCGGTCCTCTTCGGCGTCGTGATAAAACCCGTTGTATTCAATATCTGTTCGAGATTTCTTCAGATATGCATCCATAAAGAACTTTTTGCGTCTCGTGAGATTTTTTGCGGCGGCGGTGACCTGCACCTCGTAATCGGTCTCAATTCCCTTAATACCAAGTCCACCTTCGCTTTTGGGCAGCGTAAGCATCATGACAAAGGCCGTTTCCATGGGAGAGCGGCATCCATCGCGTACACATTGAATAGCCTTTCGGGCAAGGGCCAAACCATCGCATCTGGTAATGGAATTAAAGAACTGCTTTAACCTCTCGGTTGAGGTAAGTGGGAAACGCTCGGCATAAGAGGTAGAAGAACCGGTTCCAAGGGAATAGGCGCCGCACAGCTCAAAGTAGTACTCCACCAGTTCGCGAAAAGAAAGATAGGTGGCGGCCTGAAGTGCACAAAGCTCAACGCCAACAATGTAGATGTCATCTTCTAGCTCTATAAAACGCGAGCATGAGAATCGCTTTGACGAAACGTGGCATCGGCAGTCCATCGCGTAGCGCGCGTTCCTGCGATCAAACACCATTACCTCGAGGGGATGGTTTGCGTCGCGGGCAACATCATGTCTGGCAAGCCATTCTGTGGCCGCGTCGAGGAGCGTTCCGGTGGGACACGATCCGTAAATTGCGACAGGGCTGCAGGACTCGATGTCTTTCGCAGACACCGAATGCGCGGCCTGGTAGACCGCTTTTGCCGTGGTATGTGACAATACGATACTCATGGTATATATCGTGTCAGCTAATGTCGTGTTGATGGCGCTGAGTGGAAAAGTCGTTTTAGAGGTCTAACCAAATGCTGTCCAAAAGCTTGACGCAATTATGGGCACGTTCACCCTAAATCAATGTTTTCGCTGCTCAGCTATAGCATAGAAATACTCAATTGCTGCACATTTGGTATCGATGCATCGCCATCTGAACACAAATCACGTGTCGGGAAAGTGCCGAAATAGTTAAAAAATAGGGTTCAGAATTTGTGAAGCGCGGGCCTGCTTATGGAACGTAGGGCGGCCCCGCCGCGGGGGTTCCCGCTGCGAGGCCGCTCGTGATCTACGCCGTGGTTTGTCGCAGACGTTTCTACTTGGCAAACAGGTTCTTGAGGTTGAACTCGGCCTGGACGGTACGGAGCATGAGATCGGTGTCGTCGAGGCCCAGGTGCTGCTCGTTGGCGTCGGCGGCGAGGGTGCCACGGCGGCGTGCCCAATTTTCGAGCGCAGCGGGCGCGGACTCGCGGGGGAGCGAACGCACGTCGGCGTCCAGGCTGCGGCAGATCTGGCGCGAGTCGATGACGATGATCTTGCCTGCGCGGCGTGCCTCGGCGTAACCGTCCAGATGAATTTTGAACCAGCTGTCCTCGAAGGCGGCATTATGCGCCATATAGGGATACTTCTTCATGAGCTTGAGCAGCTGCTTCTGCAGCTCCTTGTTCTCGCGGAACGGCTTTTTGCCGTCGATGTCGTCCCAGGTGATGTGATGGATGTTCGATAGCGGCACATCCTCGCCGCGGTAGATGTCGGGCAGGCCGCAGTAGTGTGCCTCGGCGTCATGCGGCACGGCGTCGCTGGTGAGATCCATGATCTCCCAGCCCACGTTGATGATGTAGCCGCGCTCGGGCGCGCGACCGGTGGTCTCGATGTCGATGCCCAGCACCGTGCCTTGGATGGGCTTGCGGGCATAGGCTACGCCGAGTGCGTCGCGGTCACCGCGGATCTCGCGCATGACCGATGCTGCGGTGCGCTTTTGCATCTTGCCGATGGCGGCGCAGGTGTCGGCGTCGGACAGGCCGCGCGAGAGCGTCGCGGGCGTCACGTTGCGCAGGCGCGCCTCGCCAATTTGGTCGCACAGGTCGCGGTTGCGGTCGGCCAGGTCGCGCACAGTGGCAAAGTCGAAGCCGGGGTCGCCCTCGGCGGTAAAGTACTCGGTCTCGAGCACCTTGAGGGCCTCCTCGCCCTTCTGGCGCTCGGACTCCATGGCGCCGTGATCGCCATAGATAAACATGGGGATAAACGGCTGGCGCTCGTATTCGAGTGCTTGCGAAACGTTCATAGACTGCTCCTTGGACGGGCCGCGTCGCGCGGCTCGGGGTTACTGAGTTGTGGCGAGATGATAGTTTACCATGGGCAACTATTGGCACCGCGCCCGGGACAACTACAATACCCTAGTTGACCGCTAGGACTTTTACAATGCTGCCGAAAGACACGAAAGGTTCCATCCGTCATGGATTTACTGATTGATATTCTGTTCGACGCCGGCAAGGACACGCTGTCGTTGGTGCCGTTTTTGTTGGTGACGTATTTGGCTCTTGAAATCCTTGAGCACGTTGCAGGCGATCGCGTCAACGGCGCTATCAAGCGCGCCGGCGCCGCGGGCCCCGTGGTTGGCTCGCTGCTGGGCATGGTGCCGCAGTGCGGATTTTCGGCCATGGCAGCAACGCTGTACGCCGGCCGTGTCGTGACGCTGGGCACGCTGGTTGCCGTGTTCCTATCGACCTCCGACGAGATGTTGCCGCTGTTGCTTGCAGAGCAAGTTCCCGTGCAGACCATGGCGATGCTGCTCGCCTCGAAGGCACTGATCGCTCTGGTCACGGGCTTTATCGTGGATGCGGCTATCCGCGGCCTTCGTCGTAATGCCCGCGCGCATGCGGCGATTCGCCGTACCGTGCTGGGGGCCGCTGCCAATCCGGCTCATGTGAACTGCGCGCACGACGACCATACCGGGGGCGACATCATTGATGAAGTGGCTGAGGCGGGCGTGAGCGCCGATCACATCCACGAGCTGTGCGAACGCGATCATTGCGGCTGTGATGAAGACGAGGACGAGCACGGGCATGACCACAGCCACGACCATGGTCATGCGGGCGAGCATGAACACCACCACGGCCACGACCACAGCCACTCCCACGAGGGCGCGCCCGTTCTGTCGATCATCCGCAGCGCGATCTCGCACACCGTGCAGGTGTCGGTATTCATTTTCCTGGTGACGCTGATTCTGGTGGCCGTGCTCGAGACCTTTGGCGAGTCCGCAATCGAGCAGTTCCTGCGCGGCAACGAGACGCTCGCCGTCCTGGGCTCGGCGCTCGTCGGCCTGATTCCCAACTGCTCGGCCAGCGTCGTCATCACGCAACTGTACCTGGAAGGCGCACTGCAGCTGGCCCCGATGCTCGCCGGCACGCTCATTTCCGCCGGCGTGGGCTACCTGGTGCTGTTCCGCACCAACCGCAGCGCTCGCGAAAATGCCGTGTTCCTTGTCATGATGTACGTCATCGGTGCCGGCTGGGGTCTCCTCCTATCCGCTGTTGGCTTCTAAGTAGGCCTAGCAAAACGGGCTTCAAAGTAGCCATGCTCGGCGCCTGCACAATGCAGCGACGCATGGCATTTTGAAGTCCGTTTTTTGTTGAGCCATGGATCCTGAGTGCTCATACCGCTCAAAACAAAAAGGCAGATTTCCGGGCATGTCCCAATAGTCTACTTTGTTTAGCGTAACAGCTCGGTGAGATTGCGCTTAAAGCGGGCGCGATCTTCGCTGGTAAATGCCGCCGGCCCGCGGGTGCGACCGCCAGCGCGACGCACCTTCTTTTCCTCGTGACGAATAAACAGTTGCATGTCGATGGTCGCCTTATCGTAGACGCGCCCGCGCACGCCGATGGCGGCGGCATCGCGGCCGAGCACCATGCTCGCCAGGCCTATGTCCTGCGTCACGACCACGTCGCCAGCCTGCAGGCGCTCGACAATGGCAAAGTCGGCACTATCGGCTCCCACACTCACATCGAGCGTCGTGACCCAAAAGCCCCGCCGCGCGCGCTCGGCATCGCGCGGATCGTCGCGGCGAATGTGGCGTTCCAGGTTTTGCGTGCTGTTGCCGGCGATAACGACGGCGACGCCCGTCCTCCGCGCGCAGTCGATCGACTCGCGCGTGACCGGGCAGGCATCGGCATCAATAAAAAGCGTCTTTGGCATCTAGCGCACCAGTTTGCCAAATTGAATAGCGCGAACAATCAGCGTCACGCCAAACACCAGCAGCGCGGCACCGCTAAAGATGACGAGCATCTTGGCCGACCACAGCGGATAGATAAACACGAACATGCCCGCGATGATGGAGAGTGCGCCGCTCAGGATGGCGAGGGCGCGGTTGGACGAAAGCTCGGACTCCAGAATGGACATGACGCCTTCGACGATCCAGCCAAAGCCGGCGACGACCACTACAAGCGTGGTGAGCGTCGCGGTCGAGAAGGCCTGGTTGCGCAGAATTATGACGCCGCCCAGGATGATGAGCAGGTTGGAGATGATGCTCGTTACGCGCCAACCGGTGGGCAGCAGCGGCTCAAAAATGGCGGTGAACAGCCTAATGGCTGCCGTGATCACAAAGTAGAAGCCCAAGACGGTTGTTAGGAAGACGAGGGACTTGGCGGGCGCAAACAGCAGTGCGATGCCGGCGACGAGCGCCAAGACGCCCGTGATGGCGTAAATCCAGCGCACGGCCTTGACGGCCTTGCCTGCCATGCTTTTCTCGTCAAATCCAAACGCGCTCGATTGCTTGTCATCGTTCTTAAAGATGCCCATGATGTCTCCTTTCCGTGCGGCGTAAGCCGTAGCTCTTGCAACCAGTATCGCCCAAGGGCGCCGTCGCGTGGGGCGGAAAGGGCGAATGGGAGTCTCATCTTCCCGAATTGTTATCTTTGTTCCCGTTTGGATGTGGGATATTCAACAGATGTAGAACATTGCGGCTCTGTTCGTTATTGCCTACGTTTTAGGTTAGATTTTCTTAAGAACAATTGGCTTTTATTGAGGGGTCCCTATGAACGAAACAGTTCCCGCGGCGCCGGCGAGCGCCGAGTCGATGGCAAAGCAGGGTTGTGAAAAGCTTGGCCTGGACACGTTTGACGCCCTGGTCCGCCGCGCCCGCACGTGCCGTCGGTTTGACGAGTCCATGCGCGTACCGCGCGAGTTTTTGCTCGAGCTGGCGGAGCTGGCACACCTGGCCCCTTGCGGCGCCAACGCTCAGCGCCTGCGCTTTCATGTGGTGAGCGGTGCAGAGGACTGCGCGCGCGTATTTGATGAGCTCGCCTGGGCCGGTGCGCTCAAGGATTGGCCGGGTCCCGATGAGGGCGAGCGCCCGACCGGCTACATCGCGATTCTTGCCGAGCGCGCTGTTCCGGGTAAGCCCGCCGCGCCCATCACCGAGGTCGACACGGGCATTGCCGCGCAGACGATGATGCTCGCCGCTCGCAGCGCCACGCCCGAGGTGGCGGCATGCATGTTCAAGGCCTTTACGCCCCGTGCAATCGACGCCATGGGGCTCGATAACGACAAGTATGAGCTCAAGCTTATCATGGCGTTTGGCGTTCCGGCCGAGACGCAGGTGATCGACGCGATCGACTCCAACCCGGATGGCTCTATCAATTACTGGCGTGATGAGGTGCAGGTGCATCACGTGCCCAAGCGTCCGCTTGCCGACGTACTGCTGTAGCTGCACGTCGTTGCGGTGCGATCCGGCGGCAAAACCACCACAAAGGTGCCTGTCCCCTTTGTGGTGGTGCGAGGGGAGGGCGTGTGGCCGATCTGTATTTGGTGCGGCATGGGCAGACTGAGCTCAATGTGAAGAACATTTTGCAGGGCTGGCACGATTCGCCGTTGACGGCGCGTGGGCGCGAGCAGGCGCTGGCGACGCGTGCGGCGTTCGAGGACCGCGGCGTGACCTTTGACCATGTGTATTCGTCTCCGTTGGGGCGGGCGCGGTGTACGGCCGAGCTGATTGTTGGCGAGGGCTGTTCCATAGAGCTGGTCGATGAACTGCGCGAGTGGCATTTGGGTTCGTTGGAGGGCACGTCAAACCGCGAGATGCCGGCGCAACCTTGGGGTGATTATCCGGTTGCCTTTGGTGGCGAGTCGGAAAGTGAGCTTCGCGCACGTATGGTCGCGGCGCTGTCCCGCATCATGGCCCGACCGCAGCACAACTGCGTGCTGGCCGTCTCCCACGGCTCAGCCTGCCAGGAGTTTCTTAGATGCGTGACTGGCGGGGGAGAGCAGCCCGACAACGGTGCCGTGCTTCATTTTGGCTATTGCGACGGGGCGTTTTCGCTCTTGGGTTGGTAACAAACGAAAGGACCCCCTATGAATAAAGACCTGTATCTGGTTCGCCATGGACAGACGATATTTAACCTCAAACGCATTATTCAGGGTTGGAGCGACTCGCCGCTCACGCAGCTGGGTTGCGACCAGGCGGCGCGTGCCGGCATGTTCTTGCGTGCGCGCGGCATTGAGCCTGATCATGCCTATACCTCGACACTTCATCGCACCGAGCAGACTATCGCCAACCTGTGGCCGGGCCTTGCCTACGAGCGCCTGGACGGCCTGCGTGAGTGGTTCTTTGGTGACTTTGAGGCCGAGCGCGTGATGCTCATGCCCGAACGCCCGTGGCGCGACTTCTATCGCCAGTTTGGCGGCGAGGGTCAGATGCAGGTGCGCGAGCGCATGGTCGCGACGTTGACCGAGCTTATGCAGCGTCCGGACCATACGTGCGTGCTCGCGGTGAGCCATGGCTCGGCTATCAAGGAGTTTATGGATCACGTGAAGGGCGCGGCGGCGGACGAGCGCGACCGTGTGCCGGGCAACTGCTCGGTGCTGCATTTTGCGTTTGATGATGAGACGGATACGTTTGAACTGGTTGAGATCTTTACGCAGGAAGACTACGCGCGCGAGCTGGGGCTTGAGCCGCTCGCGGCGGCAGCAGGCCCGCAGCGCGGGTAGCGCAGGCGTGGCGATGCAGTTTGCCGGCGTAATTGTTTGATGCGAAAGGGGCGGAGATGCATGCATTTGCTGCATCTCCGCCCCTTGTTTGTTTGGATGCCGGGTTTTTCAGCTTCGCGTTTGAGTCCGCTAGAACCGCGAGATCTGGTGAGTGAGCAGGCCCGTCGGGACCTGCGGTGCGCCGCCGGTGACCTGCGCGGCGGGGAATAACGCGGCCACGGTAAAGTTGAACGGCTCCTTGCCGGTGTACGTTCCGGCGGCACGCGCCTCATCGGCCAGCAACTGCGACGCCCCGGTCAGAGCGGCGGCGTAGGCGGGGTCATCGGCCAGTGCCGGCTCCGGTGCCTGATCGAGCATGGCTCGGATGGCGGCAACAGCGTCCTCGCGCTTGACCTCCCACACACGGTGCGTAATGCCGGCGGGGTCGGTGACGGCATAGAGCGAAGCGCCCTCTTTGGCAGCGCCGAGAATGATATCCATGACGGGCGAAGCTTCGTAGGCGAGCGACGCGGGGCGCGGCTGCACCTTGAGCTCGGCGATCGCGTACGCAGCGGCGGCCACGTCAGCGTTGGCATCGCCCTTGCCGTCCGCAAGTACACTCATCGGGCAAATCGCCACGACACCCGTCACGCGACCCGGCTCGCCCGAGCATTCGTACACGTAATACGCCGCGCCTGGATCCTTGAGCATCAGGCCGTCGGCGATGGCGCCGCGTAGGGCGTCGTTGCCGCTCAGGATACCGCCCATCGCAGGCAGCGCCTCGAGCACGCGATCCTGAGCCGGGCGGATGCAGGGAAACGGAAGTGCTTTCATGGACGGTCCTAACGCGCGAATCGGTTTATTCGCGGCTTATTATGCCCCAACTTGGCCGCTTGCGCCCCAGAGCGTGTTGTCGGCGAGCGCGATGAGCACGTTTTGGCAGCGACCGATATCGGCGCGGGGCACATATTCGTTGGGCTTGTGTGCGAGCGCGAGCGAGCCGGGGCCGTAACTCATGCAGTTTCGGTTGCCTGTCTTGCCGGCAATGACGGCAGTGTCGGTGTAGCCGGTAAAGAAGCCGACGGTCGTGTCCGCACCCGTCACGTCATCGGCGGCACGCTTGAGCGCGGCTAGAAGGGGAGGGCTTGGATCGCGCTCGATGGCGGGGCGATCGCCCGTCACGGTATAGCTTCCATGGCAGCCGGGAATCGCGGCTTCGGCGCCGGCGATGGCCTTCTCGACCATGCGCGTCGCGGCGGCCGTTTCGGTCGGCGGGGTCAGGCGCATGTCGACCCAGACCTTGGCGTGGTCGGGCACGACATAGGGGCGATAGCCGCCCTCGATCTGTCCAAACGTGATAGTCGAGGGCCCCAGCTCGTCATGCGCGGGCAGCGCGGCAAACGCGCGGCGAAGCGAACACACGACCTCTGCCATGGCGGCGACGGCGTCTGCTCCCTTCCAGGGCTGGCTCGCATGTGCCGTCACGCCGGTCATCTCAATCTCGAACCATGTGCGTCCCTTGTGCGCCACCTGAATCTGTCCGTCGGTGGGCTCGGTGTCCAGCACCCATTCGCGCGAGCCGACCCAGCCGGCATCGATGGCCGCCTCGGAGCCGCGCATAAAGTCTTCCTCGTCGACCGAGCAGATGAGCGAGAAGCCGCGGTGGGGCAGTGCGCCCTCTGCCGCTACACGCTCGAATGCGTGGACAAGCGCGGTAATGGCGCAAGCCAGGCCACCCTTCATGTCGCAGGCGCCCCGGCCATAGAGTTTGTCGTTGCGCACAACCGCCTCAAGCGGTGCGATGTCCGCGTCCCAGCCATCGCCCAAGGTAACGGTATCCATGTGGCAGATATAGACCAGCCGTGGCTCGTCGCTCAAACCGGGCACGGTGACCATAAGGTTGCGGCGTCCGGGGAGCACCTCGAGCTCCTCAATCTGCACGGCATCGAGTGTCGGGTGGCTCAACCGTGTCAGCCGTTCCTCAACCAGAGCTTTGATATAGCGTTCAATCTCGCCCTCATACGCACCTGGGTCGGAACTGTCGATCCGCACAAGCCCCTGCGCAAGCCGCCAGGCAAAGTCCTCATCAACCATATGCAACCTCACAATCAGTCTGCTTTACAAACCGATTGTAAGCCTCCCGAGAGATCCATGACGTGCGCGTGGCGGTATTTACCGTTCGCAGGCCGAGCCGGCGCGTTTGCCGTCCGAGCGGGTTCACAGACGACGCAGTGGGTACGTAGCCGTTATGGACGACATGCTGTGCGACATATCTGCCTTTCGGTATTACCGGATACCTCCACAGGTCTTGGCGATAATGCCGGACCTGCCCGATTCTGCGGACGATCCGCGCAGGGAGCGCCTTTGCGAGCATCCACTCGTCGCGCATTTCCTGGGCACCCCGTTACACGTATTGGCACAGGGCAGCTGTGGACGTAAGGGCGATCGCATTGTCAGGCATGTTTGGAACGGGGAGAGGCCGTTTGATTCCATGCGGCAGACAGAGTTTGGCCTCGATGTCGCGTCCCCACTCTTTACCCTGCTGACCCTGGCTTCCTCGGTTTCAAACGAGCGTTTAATCATGTGCATGTTTGAGATGTGCAGCACCTTTGCCGTGTGCAAGATTGCGCCTCGGGTAAAGTCGGCGCTTGAGCAGGCATACGGGGATCGGTGGGGCGACGCGCGGCTGGGCTGGGAAAACGTAAAGGATGTCTCGGGGAATCCAACAGACTTGTGGAAACGACCTCCCTTGATCGAGCTCTCTGAACTTACAGAGTACGTCGATAAGATCCGGGGGCTCCGCGGCGCTAAATCGTTCACGCGTGCCGCGAAGTGCATTACGGGGGTGGCGGCATCGCCGCTCGAGGTCCAAGCATCGATGCTGTTTGGTCTTTCGAGGTTGCGCGGCGGCGAAGGGCTGCGCCTTACCAATAACGTTGAGATTCGTATGACGCGCAGCGCCCGCCTGATTTCGGGACTTGATAGGCGCTATGCCGATATCCTGCTGGCAAATAAGGACGGCAGCCGAGAGTGCCTTGTTGAATGCCAAGGTAAAGCTATTCACGGATCCATAGAATCCAAGATTTCGGACTCCGATCGAACGACGGCGCTGCAAGCGATGGGATATCCTGTCGTTCTGATGACCTATAGCCAGCTGGCCGACCCCGATGCCTTCCGCGTGGTGATGGAACTCATCATGTCCTATCTCGATGCGCCGTTGAAAGACAAGACACCGCGGCAGCAGGAGCTCGAACGGCGGCTTCGTGAGGAGATTTTTATCGATTGGGCGGGAATGTAGTCGTGCGGGTGGAGAACGGTCGCGCGAGCTAGAGTTTTGGGCGCGAAAAAGGCTTCAGTTTCGTCTTGGAAGGGCTTTAATAATGCTACTCAGAACAAGTTGTTTCGGAAAATCGACAGTCAACTTGGATCTGGTATATAGAGATTGATCTTTACCTACTAAAGCCCCTGATAAAGCTGTTTATCAGAGCAGGTGCGCTCAGTGATTTGGGTACGACTGTCGATTATCCGAAAAAACTTGTTCTGGATAGCATTTTAAAACCAGCCGGAGCAACGAAATCGGCCCCCGTTTCGTGAAAATGGGGGCCGAATGGGCTTCATGGTCTGCCTGACAGGCTTGGTGCCGGCGCTATTTGATCACGCGCACGCGATACATCGACGGAATCTGCTTGAGCGCCTCGATGGTGCTGCTGTCCAGGTGCTCGTCGGTGTCGAACATGGTGTAGGCGTTCTCGCCAGCGGACTCGTTGGTCATGCGCTGCACGTTGGCGTTGTCCTTGGCCAGGATGGCCGTGATCTGGCCGATCATGTTGGGCACGTTGGCGTGCAGGCAGGCGATGCGGCTCGCGGCGCGCGCCTTGCCCATGCTGCAGGCGGGGTAGTTGACGCTGTGCGCGATGTTGCCGTTTTCCAGGTAATCCTTGAGCTCGCTGATGGCCATATCGGCGCAGTTGGCCTCGGCCTCGCCGGTGCCGGCGCCCGAGTGCGTGGTGATAAACGTGTTGGGCATCTTGACGGTCTTGGGCGTGGCAAAGTCACAGCTAAACCAGCTCAGCTTGCCCTCGCGCAGGGCAGCGTCGACGGCGTCCTCGTCAATGATGGTTTCGCGCGCGTAGTTGATGAGCACGGCGTCGGGTGCCAGCAGGTTAATCTGCTCGGTGCTGATCATGCCGATGGTGTCTGCCTTGCTGGGCACGTGCACGGTGAGGTAGTCGCAGCCGCGGCAGAGGTCCTCGAGCGTGCCCACGCGCTGCACCTCGCGGCTCAGCACCCACGCGTGCTCAACGGAAATGAACGGATCGTAGCCGTAGACGTCCATGCCCAGGTCGACGCAGGCGTTGGCGACCTTGGAGCCTACGTTGCCCAGACCGATGACGCCGATGCGCTTGC
The DNA here is from genome assembly GCA_958347015.1 of uncultured Collinsella sp. Classification (GTDB taxonomy): domain Bacteria; phylum Actinomycetota; class Coriobacteriia; order Coriobacteriales; family Coriobacteriaceae; genus Collinsella. The sequence goes on from CATVTV010000037.1 coordinate 14,760, forward strand.
CCTTGAGCTCGCGGCCCACAAAGGCCTTCTTGGCTTTCTCGGCGTCGACCTGGATCTCGGGGTCGTCGGCGTTGTCGCGCACCCAGTTCATCGACTGCACTACGCCGCGGCTCGAGAGCACCAGCATGCCCAGGACGAGCTCCTTGACGGCGTTGCTGTTGGCACCGGGGGAGTTAAAGACGACGACGCCCTTCTTGGCGTACTCCTCGACGGGGATGTTGTTGACGCCGGCGCCGCAGCGTGCGATGGCGCGGATGCCCTCGGGCAGCTCGTAGCCGTGCAGGTCGGTCGAGCGCATCAGGATCGCGTCGGCCTCCTCGGCGGTGCTTACAAATTCGTAGCCCTCGCCAAATTCGACCTTGCCGTCCTTGGTGATGTCGTCGATGGTCTTAATCTTGCGCATGAAAAACTCCTTAGCAGGTTTGTTTAAAACAAGTGGTTTGAAGTGGCTGGTCGGCCCGCGGGTTGCGGGCTAGTTAGATTGCGGAGTCAAACTATGCTGCGCTTCGAAGTCCTTCATGTACGAGGCCAGTGCCTGCACGTCCTCCATGGTGACGGCGTTGTACACGCTGGCGCGCATGCCGCCGACGAGGCGATGACCCTTGACGTTTTGGATCTGGTGCTCTGCCGCGCCCGCAACAAAGGCCGCGTCGAGTTCGGCATCGCCGGTACGGAAGGTGACGTTGGCGATGGAGCGACTGTCTGTCTGCGCGGTGCCATGGAACAGCTCGCTGTGCTCGAGCAGGTCATAGAGCAGGTTGGCCTTGGCCCAGTTGAGCTCGGCCATGGCGGCAAGTCCGCCGGTCTTCTCGACCCAACGAAACACCTTGCCGCACACGTAAATGCCAAAGGTGTTGGGCGTGTTGAGCATGGAGCCCTTGGCGGCCTGGGTCTTAAGGTCCAGGTACTGCGGCGTCTGCGCAAAGGCGGGGCCGTCTGCGATGAGGTCGTCGCGCACGATGACCACGGTCACGCCCGCGGCACCGGCGTTTTTCTGCGCGCCGGCGTAAATGAGCTCGTAGCGCTCGACGTCGAGCGGCTGCGACAGAAAGCAGCTCGAGACATCGGCGACCAGCGGCACGTCGCCGCAATCGGGCAGCTCGCGGTACATGGTGCCAAAGATGGTGTTGTTCTGGCAGATGTAGACGTAGTCGAGCCCGTCGCCCTCGGCCTCGGCGGCAATGCACGCGTTGATGTCGGCCATGTCGGGGATACGGTCGAAGTTGGTGTCCTCGGAGCTCGCGAGCAGCACGGCATCGCCGTACTTGGCGGCCTCATTGTACGCCTTGTTGGCAAAGTTGCCGGTCACGACGTAGCCGGCGCGGCCACGGCGCATGAGGTTCATGGGAATGCCCGCAAACTGCAGCGTGGCGCCGCCCTGCAAAAAAAGGACATGGTAGTTGTCGGGGATGTTCAGCAGGCGGCGCAGGGTTGCCTCGGCATCGTCGATGATCTGCTGGTACATGCTAGATCGATGGCTCATCTCGAGCACGGACATGCCGCAACCGCGGTAGTCCATCATCTCGTCGGCGATCTCGGCGAGCACGCTTGTAGGCAGCGCGGCCGGGCCAGCTGAGAAGTTGTGCACACGTGCCATCTTCTAGTTCCCCCTCGTAGTCGTTTGAACGTTCGGGATACTTTAGCACAGTGGAGCGCCAGGCGCGACCGCATCACGGTAAAACTCGACTGCGCCGCTATGATTTACAGGATGGTTACATGGGGGAGGGGCGACCTTACCTGATGGCTCGCATCCGATCTGTCTCTGCCTTCGCCTGTTTCCAGGGGCGCACGCGACCGTTGGTGAGGTCGTCGTAGCCACGAGCGATGGATTGCTGGATGGTTCTATTCATCCCGTGGCGGTTGTCGATTATTAAGCCAGGGATGTTTGGCAAGAATGGATCTGTTCTTTCAACTGGCATACGGAATCCCTCTGTAACGCTGTCCTCTTCAATCGATATCGATGATAACGCGCTGGTATCGCGCAGACATGGGGCAAAACGTAGTGTCACTGGGAGTACTCGGGCTCCCGGACTGCTGATTTACGTTCCTAGCTTCATAATTGGATCATATTTGCTTCGGTTTTGTTGCGCAATAAAAGTGCGCTCGAGTTATGGCCGGCACTCCCATAGGCTGTTCGCCGGATGATAGTGACCGTCTGCAGAAACAGCCCTATTGGGCGTCTTTGTTCTTCGGGCTACATGAGTGCCTCACGGTATGATTAAAAGCACGTTGCGCCAGACCAGTGTTAATAAAAGGTCAAAAATGGTGGCATCAAATGCGATTGTGGCATAGGGGATGCTGATGAGCGAAGCGAACTACTTGGAGAGTCTGGAGAAGGCGCCCATCTCGGAGCTTAGTTTTGACGATGTGCGGCTAAAGCGTTCAATCCAGAATGCTGGTTTTTGCTACTTGCCCGATCTTTTGTCTCTTACCGATAAAGAGATAGACGCTCGTTTCGATAGCAGATATGCCGATTCAATCATTAAGATGCGAAAGAAATACCGTGCGGCCCCGGACGCCTTTGCTGCTTCTATGCTTCAGCCCAAGATGGTCGAGAAACCAGCGAGCGTGAAGGCCCCGCTGAAATGCCGACTTCCTCACGAGCCAAAGGCCGAGGCAACGTCTTCGATTGAGCAATATGAATATGACTTGAGCCGTTTTCCGCTTACGCGCTCCCATGGGCTGTTTTCAGCAAAGCTGGAGGAATTTGAAGAAAGATCTCGGGGTGCCTTCGACGACCTGGAATCTAGGTCTGAAAACGTCATGGTTTATCAGGTATTTGAGGAATTCTCAACAGACCTTGATGAACTCAGCGCAGCTTTTGAAGAGCTCATAAAACGTTATCCAACAAAACCTTGCATTGTTCTGATGCTGATTGATAGGTGTTTGCCTAACGCTTTTATGGTTTATGTTGCCGACAAGGCGCGTAGGGTATTCAATGGCCATAATCTGTGGGGCAACTTCTTTGCCAGTCTTGGCATTCGCGACGGCGGCGTGCAGGGGATAGTAAAGCACATTTTTATTAAACATGTTGAAGAGCGTGGAATGCCTTTGTATGGCCGCGATGAGGAGGTTAATTACTACTTCTACACTACTCTTCTCCACGGAGGCTTATCGGAAGATTCCTGGTCAAACCTGTGGGAAAAATTACTTCCGCTCGCGCGGGAAGTTTCTCAAGGCGGTTTAGGTTTTGGCGGAGAGATGGACGGTCACTCTGTTCTTAGGGAGCTAAAGAACCCTGAGAGTCGGTATGCTCCCGAAAAGGCGGTTCTTAACATTCTTGAGAAAGCTCCCGATTCAACCATTGCTCCATTATTTGAGGCGTCCATGCGTGTGGCGGCGCAAATTGTGGACTCAAATAGGGTCGGAAGCCGCTACACGATGCTGTCTAGTTTCGGTCTGCCTGAAGCCGCAATGCAGGCTCTTCGTGACAATCAAGAACGCGTGCCGTCCTCGACGACCGAAGGAAAGGCCACTGGTTCTTCCCAAGGACGGAGAAATGGCGCCCATCGATTGATCTATCTTCCTATTGCCAGCTTGCAGCTGGATTTATCCGAGGGTGTTGTGACCATGCGCTGGCCGCGTCAACAATTTCCGCTGCGTTTTGCTGGCGACAAGATCGACTATTATGTTGACGGCGAGCTAAAGGCAAGTTCTGAATTCGATATGAGTGTCGGAAAATGCATTTTAAATACCGTTAGCATTGCCGTTAACCCTCGCGCTCGTTACGACGTGGAATTGAAACTCATGCATAAAGATGAGCGAGCAGGTGACTATATCGAGCTTAGTTCGTTGAGCCAGTCGTTTAGTAGGAATAAGCCCGGGTGTTTTGAATTTATAAAGGATGGTAAGGGCTTTTACCGTTTGCGCGGCAAGAGCGAGCGGTTAACGAAAAAGCGTCGCATCGCGTATATTGTAAAAGATGGGTACAAAATCGTTCCCGGTCAAGGCATGAAAGCCGTCTCGGAGTATGAGGCTTCTGGTGATTGGGACGATAATCAGATTTATATCTATGACGTTGAACCCGGTTCGGCAGGTTCGGTTGTTAACGTGCTTACGGGCGAGGAGCTTACCGTTTGGCAAGAACGATATGTCGCAAAGATTGATAAACAACGCATTATCGGAGAGACGAGCGACGGCGTTGACTTGTATGGGTGTATTCCGAACGAGCTTAATACAAACGACGGCCTTCCCTCTGTGAGCATTGAGGCGCTTGATGGCGCGAGTGCCCTAAAGACTTGGACATTATATGCTGCTGCGATGGCGAGCGGGTGTCGATGCCGCGTTCTGCCATATGGGAAGACGATGCTGATAATTCGGGTTCTGCAAGAATAGTATTCGATCCCTCAAAAACGAGTCTATTCAGTCGGCATATCGAAGAGTGCATCATTGAGGCGAGGCAGAAATCTGCCGCTGGCAAGGTCGTTTTTCGCTACCGATTTACGGTGGTGCCCATACAAGCTTTTAGGCCTCTGTCCATCAGCATTGGTCATGGGCGCGCTGTGGCGGAATATGGCTTCCAAGCGTGCCTCCCCATCGATGTCGCGCCCGTTTACGAAGACGACGATGCGAAAGGCGAATGTGGGAGGCTCGATTCTCTCAATGCATGGGAGCACTATGAAGCGAAGGCGCTTCTGAAGGATGATTTCTTGCATGTTCGCATTAGGTCGAGAGAAAGTGGTAAAGAGACCGATGCCAAACTGGCCCTTGCTGCAATAGACGTTGACATGCCAGGCAGACTTGCGAATCTGTCCGAAGAGCGCCCAATCTGTTTGGCAGATGCGTTGGAGCTCGGTCCCAGTGCGGCAAACTTCAAGATTGTCTCCTATGGTTGGAGGTACAACAGGGCCGTGCTAGTGATGCTCGGTTCAAAACCTCTTTTCTTCAAGAACCTCATGCAGCCTGGCGAATACGGATTCAATCTCTTTAGGCATGCAAGCCTCTTTCAACAAGCTGATTATAAGGCGTCCGTCAGTCTTCCCCTGAAGCTGTCTCTGTGCTACGGCGATGACGTGTCAACGGGAGAACTGAAGCAAGCCTGGACCGATGTGTTTCGTCAAGAGGATTTGAGCAAAAAGAGCATCGGAAATTGAGCAGCCTGA
>CATVTV010000038.1:0-17670 GCA_958347015.1 uncultured Collinsella sp.
CGGTTTCGGCGCCGACCTGGGTGCCGAGAAGTTCCTCGACATCAAGTGCCGCATGACGGGCGTTCGTCCCAGCGCTGTCGTGGTCGTCGCCACTGCCCGCGCGCTTAAGTACAACGGCGGTGTTGCCAAGGCCGACCTCAACGAGGAGAACCTCGAGGCCCTCAAGGCCGGTATACCCAACCTGCTGCGTCACGTCGACAACATTCAGAATGTCTACGGTCTGCCCTGCGTGGTCGCCATCAACCGCTTCCCGACGGATACCGAGGCCGAACTCGAGCTCATCGAGTCCGAGTGTCAGAAGCTCGGTGTCAACGTTAAGCTGTCCGAGGTTTGGGCTAAGGGTGGCGAGGGCGCGCTCGACCTGGCCGATGAGGTCATGCGCCTGATCGAGCAGCCGAGCGAGCTCAAGTTTGCCTACGAGGACGGTGCCGATGTGGCCGACGCCCTCGAGGCCGTTGCCACCAAGATCTACCGCGCCGACGGTGTCGACTTTACGCCGGCTGCCAAGCGCCAGCTCGCCGAGCTACGTGAGAACGGCTTTGGCAACCTGCCGGTGTGCGTGGCCAAGACGCAGTACAGCTTTAGCGACAACGCCAAGGCGCTGGGCGCTCCCGAGGGCTTCCGCATCACCGTTCGCGAGCTCAAGGTTTCCGCCGGTGCTCACTTTGTGGTCGCACTGACCGGCAGCGTTCTGACCATGCCTGGCCTGCCCAAGGTTCCCGCGGCCGAGAATATCGACGTCGACAACGACGGCAACATCACCGGCCTGTTCTAAGCCTGCTGCTCATAGCCGCTTGCCCGCCCCGCCACGCCTACCAAGGCCCGGCGGGGCTTTTTGATCCCAGGGGGACGGAAGGATTACGGATCATGTTGTGGCTGTTGGGTCAATGAGGCTATCCGTATGGGGTCATTTGTCCAAAACTATGCCGGTTTACTACGATGAATCGGTATACCTCGACCATATCTGGATTTTCCGATCATGACCGATTCGTCTACCTGCGGTTTTGTTTTCTTGTAAAGTAGCGTGCTCAGATTCGGGCGATTTATCGTAGTAAACCGGCATAGTTTTGGACGTGGCGGCAATGTTGCGCAACAAGAATCACGATTTCTCCCGTACGGTGTAGTTGGAAGAACTGCGCGGGCGCATTGCGGCTGCGGCGAGAGACGGGAGATGCGATGTATTGCACCAAGTGCGGAGCTCAGATACCCGATGGCTCCACGTTTTGCACGAGCTGCGGGGCCCGCGTGGGCGGCGTTGAGGATCAGGCGGAGCCTGTGGCGTTTCCGGTGGAGGACGCGCCGGCGTCCGCCCCTGCGGGACAGCAAGCTCCTCAGGGTGCCTCGGCTCATATGGCGGCGCAGCCTCGTTATGAGGAGCCTACGACCGAGCCTGCCGAGGCCGCTCAGTCGTTTGTTCCGACGCCGCAGCCAAAGAAACCCAAGCATAGGGGCCGCATCGTTGCTGCCGTTATTGGCGGTGTTGTCGTTGTCGCTATCGTAGCGGCAATCGTCGTCGTGCCGCGCATCGGCTCGTCGTCCGAGGTAACTTCGAGTGGCAAGGGCTATGTTGTCTGTGCATGCGAGACCAAGATTCTGCCCAAGAACAGCAAGGGCAAAAAGCTTAAGAGCTATACCGTCGAGCTGGCGCCTGCGAATGGCAAGGGCAAGAGCTACACCATCAAGGTCGATGGCGAGGACGGCTTTGCCATGGAGGACTTTGGCGAGCTGCCCGATCAGAAGTACCAGATGACCATCACCTCGGGCAAGGGCAAAAAGAAGAGCACGACCACCATGAAGGTCGACTACGCCAAGGAAGGCTCGGACGCTCCCAAGAGCGTTGAGTTCACACAGTCCAAGAAGGAGGCCAAAGCCTCTGCCAAGGCGGCGGTCAAGACGGCAAACGAGCTGTTCACCGACAAGATTCTCGAGTACCAGAAAAAGTACGGCGAGGGCGAGGCTGTCGAGGTTGCTCAATCTACGTATGGAGCCCAGGGCGTTGCTTTCGCTAAACTCGTCGATTTTGACGGGGATGGTCAGGACGAACTCCTGATTGAGTATTCTGATGAGCCGCTCTTCAACGCTAATGGCGCCACCGCCGCTAAAGCCGAAGTTTGGGCATACCGCGACGGCAAAATCGAGAAAGTATATGAGCCCGATATCTGGGTTGACGTTATGTGCGTTGGCGTTTCGCTCCGTGTATACGATTACGATGGCACCTATGGGTTCAGGCGATATTTGCATGACGGGGAGAAGATCAACGTCAAAGAGGTTCCAGTCGGGATGGACGAATCTCGTGATGGCTATGAGTGCGAATTCGATGCCTACGATGGTAAGGCATTTAGCGCCGTTGCCGGTCCGGCGCCGATAGGCGATTCGAAGATTGCCGGCACCAATGAAGTGTCCGAGCTGAGCGCCGTGCTTACCAGCACCGAGGAGAGCGTAGCCAGCACCATCGCAACGGTGGCCACGACGCTGGAGCAGCTGAAGTCGAAGGACGATGGCAGTGTACAGGTGGGCTACGAAGCCGTCTCTGCCACGCAGGATGTTGACTTTACGGCTGCAGTTGGCGAGGGCCCGCTGAATCCGTCTCCCGATGACACATGCCAGATTACGGCTACGTGGACCTATCCTCAGGTGAAGGGCCAGGGCGCGGGCGTCGCCAAGTTCAACAAGGACATGGTCCAGCTCGTTGCGGACACGCTCGACGCGAGCAAGCAGGCTTCGATGGATGACGAGGACAGCCGCGTGACCATGATGTATACCGCCGAGATTGTCTCGATCGATGGCGACATCGCCTGCGTGCGCACGTTTACCGACAGCTATCAACCTCCGTATCGATCGGAACGGGTGACGAGGTCGGCGTACTACAACCTCAAGACGGGTGAGCAGGTTTCACTCGAGGACTCGCTTGCGCAGCACGGGCTCTCGTTCGATACCCTCAAGAGTGAGGCCAAGCAGGCAATTAAGACGGCAAAGCCGGATATGGACTCTGTGTCCGAAGACAACATCGACGATGACGATAACTACACCGAGGACCATTTCTACTACGACGGCAAGGGCTATATCGTTGTCCTCGATACTGGTGAGTTTGACTGCATGGCATGGGATACGCATGACTTGGTTGCGCACGCATTCGACTCGAGCTATTCCAGTGGTCAGGACGTGACGCCCGAGCGAGCCAGGGCTACGTACGTACCCAATGAGTAAGGTGGACCGCGAGGGATAAATTGAACTGTCCCCGGTGGCGCAAAACACAGCGCCGCCGGGGACTTTTTCCTCCGTCCCCAAGGGATCGTTAGCCGCGCTGGAGGCCGAAGAGTTTGGCGTTGCGCTCGGCGACCATCATGTTGATATCGGCGATTTCCATCTCGCCGTCAATGTAGGGCTGGTAGGTGCCATATGGATCGCCGGCTCCCAAGCTGCAGCTTCCGCAGTTGTCGCAGCTGCCGTTGCCGCAGCCAGCGAGTGCCAGCTTAATGATCTCCTCGCGCTCGGCGCGCGTTGTGTCCTTGATGAGCTTGCTTTTTGCCATGACATATCCTCGATTCGCTTGTGACCGTCGGCCGCGCATGTCTTGTAGATACCGACGAGCTTTGCCCATCATAGACTTTTGCGCGGGTAGAATGCATGGATAACTTGATGCTTACAGGCGACGGAAAGGAATCGTTGCATGGACCAGGATAAGACGACCGTAATGGGTGGCTACGGCTCCCCGCGGACGGGCAATGGCGCCGATGAGACCCGCGTTGTGCCGAATCCCGGCTACGCTGCCCCCGATACGACGCAGGCGTCGGCCGATCCCACGCGCGTTGTGAATTACGGAAACGCAGCGCAGGACCCGTATGGTGTCTCGTCGCAGAGCCCCTACGGCAACGCGGCAGCAGACCCTTATGATGACCTGCTGCAAAATCCCATTCCGCAACCTCAGCAGACGACATATATGCCGCGCACGGCACAGCCGCGCTACGAGTCGCGCGACCGATATGCGCGCGAGCCGTATCGTGAGTATCCCAAGTCCATCCCCCAGTATGGCGAGGACGAGGAGAAGAAGCCTTCGCGTTCGTCGGGCGTGATCAAGAAAATCCTGATCGTGCTGGCGATCTTCTTTGCCTTGTCGGTTGTGTTTGCCATCGTGTCGGGCATGCTCAACAAGCGCGGCGCCACGACTGATACCACGGCCGAGCAGACCGAGACTACTCAGTCCGGGACCGTCGACCTGAGCGATATCCCGGGTCAGTACTGGTCCAACGCCAAAAAGCTCCTCAAGTCGCGTGGGGCCGATCTTTCGAACGCCGTGATCCTGACCGACGACGGCTCGACGCCTGTGGTCGACGCCAACTGGGTGGTTACGTCTGCCTACTATAACGACAACGGTAACCTCGAGATTCAGCTCACGCGCAAGGACAGCTCGTCGGGCAACGCGTCCGGCGACCAGGGCACCACGGACAGCTCGAGCTCCAACACGCTGGAAGACCTGAGCAACAAGGCGCAGGAACTGGGAGATAAGGCCCAAGAGCTGGGTGACACGGCTCAGAATCTCGGCGATACCGCACAGAGCCTGGGCGATATGGCAACGAACGCCTGGGATGCCCTGCAAAACGGCATTTCGGGCGCGCAGGGAAACTAGCGGTCGAGCGGCTAGAGCCTTAGCAGTGCAAACAAAAACGGGGCGCAGGATCGCGTGACCGGGCGCGTAGGCGCGTTGGTCGGCGGTCCTGTGTCCCGTTTTGCTGTCGATTACAGCTGTTCGGCCGGACGGTCGGGCGAGCTGAAGCCCGAGTCAAATGTGACGACGCACGAGGCATCGGGCCGGCGCTCGTGCACGATGCGCGTGACGAGCTCCAGCAGCTCCTCGTCGGATATGTCAAAGCCGTCGGGACGCACAAGGTCAAACGAAACGAACCCGTCGTGCTCGTGCAGGTCGTGGATGGAGAGCGCGGGATCGATCTGCATGATGCCGCGCTTGACCCAGCCGCGCAGGTCGTCGCCGGTGGTGGCGATGGGGTCGCAGTGTAGCGTGATACCGATGCCCATCTGCCGTTTGATATCGTGCTCGATAGTGTCCAGGATCTCGTGATGTTCAAACGCATCGCCCTCGCCGGGCATTTCAACGTGCGCACTGGCAAACTGACGACCGGGGCCGTAGTCGTGCACCATCAGGTCGTGCGTGCCTAGGACCTGCGGATACGACATGATCTTGTCGCGGATTGCCTGGACGAGCTTGGGGTCGGGCGCTTGCCCCAACAGCGGGCTGATGGCGTCGCGCACCAGGCCCATGCCGCTGATGCAGATGAAGATGCCCACGCCCAGGCCCGCCCAGCCATCGAGGTCAAAGCCAGTCGTCTGCGAAATAAGCGCTGCGGCTAGGACCGAGGTCGAGGTAATGACGTCGTTTTTGGAATCCTGCGCCGTGGCGATAAGCGTCTCGGAATCGATGCGGTTGCCCAGCGTGCGGTTGAATGCCGCCATCCAGAACTTGACGAGCATGGACAGGATAAGGGCTGCCATGGAGAGCGCCGAATACGCGGTGGGGGAGGGCTTGATGATCTTGGTGACCGACTCCAGGATCAGGTTGATGCCGACGGCGCAAACGAGAACGGCGACAAACAACCCCGCTAGGTACTCGTAGCGGCCGTGGCCATAGGGGTGCCCCTCGTCGGCCGGGCGGCTGGCAAGGCGGAATCCGAGCAGGCTCACGATGTTGCTCGAGGCGTCGGAAAGGTTGTTGAAGGCATCGGCGATAAGCGAGACGGAGCCCGCGAGCAGACCAGCTACGCCCTTGGCCAGGCACAGCGTGATGTTGAGGCCGATGCAGATGAGGCTTGCGGCAAAGCCCGCGTTGGTGCGGCAGGAGGTATCGACCGGCTCGCTTTCGCTGCCGGGAACAAGCGTATGTACCAGCCGATTTACAAATAGCATGGCGTATCTCCTCGCATTCTTATTAAGGGGATAGTGTAGCTCGCACAGACGCAACGTGTACCGATGCTCAGAAAATGCAGCAATGGTCTGCCGGCGCTAACGGGCGCGAGGCGGAGGGGGGGACGACTGCCCGCGCGCCTTCGAGTTCACTGCGCCTTCCCGTCCGACCGAGTGCTCCATTTTGGGCCACATGGGTATGGGCACGCGTCGATTTGCTCGACATACTTAATGTCGACAGCCCTGTGCAAAGGAGGACGTTTCCATGGACGAGATGTTTGCCATTAAATGCCAAAACTGCGGCGGCCCCATGTATTCGCACCAGGCAAAGCGCAGCTTTGAGTGCGCCTATTGCGAAACGGTTATTCCGTGGCAAGCGGACGCCGGAGAGCCCAAGAGCGCCCTGGGTATCCGTCATACGCCGCTGACGGTGGTTGACGGGCTGCTCAAGCTCACGCACGTCTCGCAGCTCGAGCGCCCAGAGGACCCGGACTGGTATTTCTTCAATTCGTACTGGCGCAATCAGTCGGTCCTGGAGCATCTGCTGTGGGAGGACCGCGGCACGGCGCAGGAGTTCCAAGAGGCGACGCACGTGAGCATTCCCTGCCCCTTCTGCGGCGCGTCCTTTGAGGGCGAGTCGACCCAGCGCGTGTTTGAGTGCCCGTCCTGCGGCAATAAGATCGGCGTTGCCGACCTGCTCAAACCCGGTACGTTTAGCAAACGCCTGACCCTGGGCGTGGGTGCCGAATACGTTCCCGAACAGGGCGTCCCCTGTGAGATATCGCCGCAGCAGGCACGTGCCAACGCGCTGCAGCTGGTGCGTCAGTATCCCGATGCCTTTGCCGGGCACGATGTAGAAGACGCGATCCAAAACGATATGATGCTCTTCTATTTCCCCATGGCGTTGGCGGACCTGCGCATGATGGCGTCCTTCCCGGGCAAAGGGCTGAGCAAGGAGACCCTGGTGTACTACGAGGTGCTCGACTGGGCGTATCCGCGGGCAAACTACCTGGACGTTCGTCTTATGGGCATTTTGGAGCCGTGGGACTTTGCCAAGGTGGGACCGTTCGATCCCGCTATGCAGGAAGGCGACTTCCGCGTCGTTTCCGTCGATGCGTCCACCAAGGATCAGGTGGTTATTGATAAGCTGGCGCTCGACGTTGCAGGCAACGATGCCGAGGCGACCCTGGGGCTCAATAAAAAGAGCATCCGCGCCTGGGCGCGCAAGGCCCGCAAGCATAAGGATGGCCTGGTGATGGTGCCGGTCTACTTTGTCGATCGTCCGGCGTCGGATAGCCGCGACGGCGAGCAGGTGCGCATCGCCGTGAACGGCCAGACGGGTCGCGCGGCCGCGGTGGTGTTTAGCGACAAGCGCGAGACACATGTGGTGGCACCGCTCAATCCCAACGTGATGCTGTCGAGCGAAAGCACCGTGCACGCCACGCCCATCGAGGTCAAATACGTTAAATCGCCCTTCCTATACCAGATCGTACGCCGCGGAGGCGGCGAGCAACCGCGGCAGGTGGCAGCGGCGGCCGCGGGTTCCTACCGAGAGGAAAAGCCCAAACGCAAGGGCCTGTTCGGTGCAATCTTTGGAAAGTAGGGGAGTGGTGCTGGTTAGCCTTATGACGCGATAGCTAGGGGCACGGGGCGGCCCGCAGGGGTGCGGGCCGCCCCGTTTTTGTGCGGCGACAGGACCCGCAGGCACTCCATTAAACACACATGCTCACAGCGCAAACGTTGAGCAACATTACGTTTGCCGATAGCTATTGAAAAATGTCCGTATGCGGTACAGTCTAATCGTAAGGCGTTTCCCAGCCTCTCGGGTTCTAGGAAGAAGCGGATGGGAGAGTAATGCAAAAGACCATGATGGACTCTATTCCCATAAGCTCACGGTCCCGTGCACTATGGGCAAAAACGGGCGGCGCGGAAGAGCGTAACCTGTGGTCGCCTCTTTATGTTCATATGGCCGATTCTGCGGGTGTTGCGCGCAAGCTTTGGAACGAATGGCTGGCGGAATCTGTCAAGCACCAAATCGTGAGCGCATTTGGCTGTGACGACTCTGCAACGGCCGCACTCGTTACCTGGCTTGCTGGTATCCACGACATTGGCAAGGCGACGCCAGGCTTCCAGTACAAGGTCTCGGAGCGGGCAGAACTTGTTGAACAAGCTGGGCTTCAGGTTCCGAGCCCCCGCATGATGAACCACCCTCCATCGCACGCCTTCATGAGTGAGGTGATCCTCGAAGATTGGCTCGATGGACGCGGTTGGGACTGCTCGTGGACATTCGGGTGCATTCTGGGAGCGCATCATGGAACCACGCCTTCGTCCGATAGCGTGCTCGACGGCATAACGAGCGCATCGCGTAATTTTCCCAACGAGAACTTGGGTGATGACGATTGGCGTGCCGTCCAAGAGGAACTTCTTGACTGGATGTTTGAGGAGTCGGGGATGGCGAAGTTCGAGAGTGTCTTTAGCTCGTCACCTGTTCCTCAACCAGAACAAGCACTCGTCTCTGCGCTGGTTATCGTTGCCGATTGGATTGCCTCAAATTCAGATCTGTTCCCTCTTGACTCTTGCATCGGCTCTTATGACGAATTTATCAAGCGCACCGATGCCGCATGGGCTTCGCTGGTGTTGCCCCCGGCGTGGCAGGCGATGCCGGTAAAGGAAGAGGGACAAGAGCTGTTTCATCACCGCTTTATTGGTCTACCTGAGGATGCGAGCTTGCGTCCAGCGCAGGAGCAGGCGATGCAGGCGGCATCCGACATGGACGGCGCAGGGCTACTCATTATCGAAGCGCCCATGGGCAACGGCAAAACAGAGGCCGCACTGATGTGCTCAGAGATTATGGCTCCGAAAACCGGGGCAGGGGGAATCGCCTATCTTTTGCCGACAATGGCAACTTCCAACGCGATGTTCAGGCGTGTTAAAGATTGGCTCGAGTGCGTTCCCGATTCGCGGGGCCGCAGTACGCAGTCGATGCAACTTTTGCATAGCAAGGCGGCTTTGAACCCGGACTACGACAGCCTGCGAAGCTGGGGACGCACTTGGATGGGGGACGACGCGAAAAAGAGCGTTGAGGAAGATGTGACAGCGCACCAGTGGTTTGGCGGAAGGAAGCGTGGTCTTCTGTCGTCATTTGTTGTGGGCACGGTCGACCAGCTGCTTATGGCGGCGCTTAAGGCGCGCCACGTGCAGCTTAGGCACTTGGGCCTTGCCGGCAAGGTTGTCATAATCGATGAGGTTCATGCCTACGATGCCTATATGAATGTCTATCTTGACCGTGTGCTCACGTGGCTTGGCGCTTACGGCGTGCCGACCATACTGCTTTCGGCAACGCTTCCCGCCGAGCGCCGCAACGAGCTCATCCACGCCTATCGGGGTAGGGATAGAAAATCCACTCGTCGTGCATCAAAGCGGAAAGATATTCCGGAAGCTCCTCGTAAAGCATCAGGGTTGCCGTCGTACCCGCTCGTTACAACAGCAACCCGAAATGGAGCGCTAGACGATAGCATGTACCGAGTATGCGATGACCCTTCGATCGGAACAAACGTTATTGTCGAACAATTGGAAGACGACGATGCTACGCTGGTTGAACAATTGGAGGACTTATTGTCCGATGGTGGTTGCGCGTGCGTGTTACGAGACACTGTTTCCCGTGCCCAAAGCTCCTATGAGCAGTTGAAGACTGCCTTTGGCGATTCGTGCGTAAAGCTCGTCCATTCGCGCTTTATTGCCGTCGACCGCATGGAAAATGATGCGGAACTGCTGCGACAGCTTGGTCCCGACTCTGCCGACAGGCCCAGTAAGCTCATCGTGGTGGGTACGCAGGTGATCGAGCAATCCCTCGACATTGATTTCGACGTGATGATCACCGATGTAGCCCCTATCGACCTTTTGCTGCAGCGAATGGGGCGCCTACACCGCCATGAACGCGGGGAAAATCAGGGACAGCGTCCGGAAAAGCTCAGGCAAGCACGTTGTTTTATCACGGGCATCGAGGACTGGGTGACCGCTCCGCCTAAGGTGAATAGGGGTATAGAGAAGGTCTATCACCCTGCGATGCTTTTGCGCAGCTTGCTTACGTTGAGGGCAAAAAGCACCGATGAGGGGACGGCTATGGTCAATCTGCCTCATGATATTGCGGGCCTTGTCGAGCAGACGTATTCGCGAAGCATTGCAGCGGAAGAGCTGTGTGATGCGGGTGCGGCACCGGAATGGGTCCATGCTTTACGAGGTGCGGAAGAAGAACTGAAGAAGACAAAAGAGAGCAAGCAGCTCAAGGCAAATGCCTGGCTTCTGAGCAAGCCACAGAAGGGGACGCAAAGTCTTATTGGCTGGCTGAATGAAACCTTCTCGCTTGCAGACGAGACAAAGGCACGCGCTGCCGTTCGCGATTCTGGTGACACGGTTGAGGTTATTGCGGTCCAAGTAAGCAACGACGGCTTCACGCTGCTTCCCTGGGTCACCGACATAAAGGGGAGCCGTCCGTGTCGGGGCTATTTGGGGGATGGAAGTGAAGCGCCTGACGATGAGGTTGCCCGCCTTGCGGCGAGTTGCACCGTGAGCCTGCCATTCTGGCTATCGTCTGAGCAGGTAATTGATGCCCTGGAGACCAAATCTCAGGCGCTCAGATGGCAAGAGTCAAGATGGCTTCAAGGCCAACTGGTCTTGGCATTTGATTCAAACCTAGATACGGTGATAGAAACGAAAGATGCTATCTATCGCATGCACTATTCGCGTAAGGCTGGGCTTGAACTTGTTGAAACAGTGAGGAAGAAAGGAGATGCGCAATGAGCCAGAATGTGAGTTTTAACCTCGTGGACGAACCATGGATCTGCGTTCGCGATTTGGACGGGGCGACGCGCGAGGTGTCACTGCTCGAGCTATTTGAGCAAGCGTCAAGCATCAAGTGCTTGGCTAACGATCTACCCACACAGGATTTTGCGATTCTGCGCGTTTTGCTGGCAGTGCTGCAAAGGGCAATTTCTCCGGCGCTCGACGATGACGACGTTCCAGCGGAGGTTTGGGGGCGCCTATGGCGTGCGCACGAACTGCCCATCGACCAGATTCGCGAATACCTCGACGAGTGGCACCATCGTTTCGATTTGTTTGACGAGGAACAGCCTTTTATGCAGGTCGCTGGTCTGCATACGGCAAAGAACGAGTTCTCTGAAATAAGAAAGGTGATCGCTGACATACCGGATGGGGATACGCTCTTTTCGCTTCGATCAGGTGAGGGGGCGGATCGTCTGACTTTCTCGGAATCCGTGCGCTGGCTTATTCACGTTCACGCTTTTGATACTGCTGGAATTAAAAGCGGAACGGTTGGCGATGCGCGCGTTAAGAAAGGGAAGAGCTATCCAATTGGTACCGGATGGTCGGGCTGTTTAGGAGGGTTGTGCTTTGAGGGCCCTTCGCTTAAAGAAACCCTCTTGCTTAATACTATCCTCTGCGGCGATGAGATAAATGAGCTGTTTTCGGACAATGATTTGCCTTGTTGGGAGAAGACGACAGCACCCGCTGGAGTTGATGATCTTACTCCGACTGGTAGGCTAGATCTTTACACGTGGCAAGCTCGAAGAGTTCGTTTGATTCCTGAGAGCGGCTACGTGGTCGCCGTGGTTTTGACGAACGGCGACAAGCTGGCGCAGATTAACCGTCAGGGCTATGAACCCATGACGGCATGGAGACGTAGTCCGAACCAGGAAAGACAGTTGAAATTGCCTCTCGTTTACCTGCCCAAGATGCATCAGCCCAGAAGAGCCCTCTGGCGAGGTCTCGATTCCGTGTTTGGCGTAAGTTCGCCAGAAACGGACTCAACCGTTCTTGGGTCCGGGCTGAAAGGTTGGGTCTCTTATCTTGCGAGCAGAGATGCGGGATGTCAGCTCGATAATGCGCTTATTCAAGTCCACGCGATTGGAATGGAATATGGTACACAAAACTCAGTCGTCTCCAATGTCATCAATGACACGGTTGAGTTGAGTGCATTTCTCCTGTCAAGCGAAGGGGAAGACTTGGCTGCTCTTGCCAAAAGCCTTGCTTCTTCAACGTCGGACGCGGTTTTTGCCTTGGGTACCCTTGCCGCAAACCTCTGTGTAGCGTCTGGCGGAAATGGGGCAGATGAGCTTAAGGGCGCGAAAGAGAAAGCGGAGACGCGTACTTTCTTCGAGATTGATATGCCGTTTCGTCAATGGCTTGCCGGCCTTAACGAGAGCAGCAACGCGGAAGTCGAACGGAAGCGGTGGCACCGCACCGCCCGCGCGATTATCGAAGCAAATGCCAGCGCCCTTCTTCGCGAGGTTGGCCCAGAGGCAATCGTTGGGGTTCCTATGAAAACAGGCAAAGTAAACGGGTGGATGACGGCATCGCGAGCCAAGGCGATGCTCAACGCCGCCCTTAAAAAGTATCTGCCGCTTGAAGAAGACGAACCAAGAGATAAGGAGGTCTAGATATGACGGACAACAGCGCGCAAAAGTCAGAGCAGCTTATGCTCGCATTCGTGCACGGGCGCATATGCTCTATCCAAAACGACTATCTGTCTGCCAGCGGAAAACCACGAGGAGCACGAAAGCTGGCAACATTGCGCCATGCGCTTCTTATGCCCATGGGCTCAAATGCAGATGCATGGCCGCTTGAGTTCGAGGGCCTTCCTGCCGAGCTTGTGGGGAGAGGCACCGAACCATCGTGGGCCGAAACGGCGGTACATGCCGCGCTCACGCTCTATGCGGTCCATCAACAGGGCAAAACCAAGGCAATGTATGTGCCTGGTGGTGAGCATTCGTTTGGCGCGGCCCTGCGGCAACTCGTGAGCGGCCATAAAGAGCGTTTCTCGAATCTCGAAGAGGGTGAAATGCCTCGAAGGTTTAGGGCTTTTATAACGGCCGATTGCATGGAGGAGACGTTTCACTATGCAAGGCAGCTTGTGCAACAGCTGCGAGCTGCCGAGATTCCCGTTGATTACGCGCGTTTTGCAGCACAGCTATACAAACTGCAAAGCCCCTATACAGCAGATAAGGTGCGCCTTGCGTGGGGGCGTGAATATAGCCGAATGCCAAAGGCCGAGTCCGGCATCGATGCCAGCTCTTCGGAAGAATAGTTGATGAGGAAATCACCAAGAAAGGACCTACCATGAAAAAGCCTCAGTTCATCGATATCCACATCCTTCAGACCGTTCCCCCGAGCAACATCAATCGAGATGATACGGGTAGTCCAAAAACGGCATATTTCGGTGGAGTCAAGCGCTCTAGGGTCTCAAGCCAAGCGTGGAAGAAGGCCACGCGCGATAGATTCTCTGATTTGTTAGATGATTTCGGTCTTGGTTGGCGTACGAAGCATGCAACAAGCTTGATTGCGGAAGCCGTGGCCGCTATTTTGCCGGAAATTGAGGGCGATCAGGCCGAAGCTGCTGCTGAGAAGGCCTTGGCGGCAACGGGCGTCAAAGTCAAAGGCGGCGAAACGGGCTACTTATTGTTTCTTTCTACAGCACAGATTAAAGCCCTTGCATCGTTGGCGGCGCAGGCCTTTGAAGCGGGCGAGGCTGTCGACAAGAAACTCGCTAAGGAAATTCTTGACATCAAGAAGAAGCCGACGCTTAACAGCATCGATGTGGCGATGTTCGGGCGTATGGTGACGGATGCTCCTGATTTGAACGTCGACGCCTCCGTTCAGGTCGCCCATGCCATTGGCATTGGGAAGATGAACCCAGAGTTCGATTACTTCACTGCTCTTGATGATTGCTCGCCCGAAGATAATGCGGGCGCAGCAATGATTGAGACAACAGAGTTCACGTCATCGACGATGTATCGGTATGCAACTATTGATGTGCTGCATCTGTGTGACAATCTCGGTTCAGCTGCGGTTGCTTGCCGCGGCATTGAGGCGTTTTTGAAGGCGTTCATTACCTCCATGCCCACGGGAAAGCAGAATTCGTTTGCAAATCGCACGCTCCCCGGAGCGGTTGTTCTTCAGCTGAGGGGTACGCAACCGGTGAGCTTGGTGAATGCTTTTGAAAAACCTGTTGAGGCATCGCATGGGAAAAGTCAGATTGAAATTGGCTGTGAGCGTTTGGCCAAGCAGGAAGAGGCGATTGACAAGGCGTTTGGAACGACCCCGCAGAAGACGTTCGTTATAACTGCATCTCCGGATGCGCAGTCTCTTCCCGGTGCCATGGGTGTCGAAGGGGCATGTGGTCTTGACGCTGCGATTGCGGAAATCTCGCAAGCGTGCGCTGCTTATCTGGCCGAAAATGGCTACCAAACCGAAGAGGTGGACTAGCTATGGCGGTCCTGCTGCTCAAATTGGCGGGTCCGCTACAATCGTGGGGGTCGTCGAGTAGGTTCACCGAGCGCGGGACAGGGCACGAGCCGACGAAGAGCGGCGTTGTGGGCCTGCTTGCCGCAGCTTTGGGTCGTTACCGCACAGATCCCGTTGATGACCTTGCGGCACTACACTTTGGCGTGCGTATCGATCAGCCAGGAACGTTTCTAAGCGACTTTCAAACCGAGCACAAACGAAAGTGGGACTCGCAGAGCGCTCGATGGGTGTCGGGTGATGCCCTGCCTTTAACTCATCGGCATTATCTGGCCGATGCTGTGTTTGTTGCGGCCTTTGAGGGCGATTTGGGGCTCTTGCAAAGGTGTGCCGAGGCGCTTGACGCTCCGGCGTTTCCCCTGTTTCTAGGTCGCCGTTCCTGTCCACCTGCGTGCAGAGTGCGTATTGGGCTGTTTGAGGATGTGGCGTTGCTCGAAGCCCTGCACAACCATCCCTGGGAAGCAAGCGAGAGACATCAGGGCAACTGGAAGTTCCGCGACAAAGAAAGCGTTGACCTGGAGATTCTCTACGATAAACAGGGTTCTGACGAAGGCGAGGGCTACGATGTTCCGCTGCGCGACGTGCCCATCAGCTTTTCGCAGGAACATCGCCAATACAGCTTTCGCACTGTTGCCCATGCAACGGCAACGGTAATGAACCCGAAATATGTTGGCGCGCAGGCCGACCATGACCCTTGGTCTGCTCTAGGAAAGGAGGTATAGCCGATGTTCTTTACCCAGTTTCCCATCAATATGACGCGGAGGGAGTCGCGTGCGATGCTCGCCTCGCCCTATCGCATGCATGCGGCGATTGCTGGCAGCTTCCCCTCTTCTCAGACGAGCGGGGACGGCCGTGTGCTTTGGCGCGTGGATAGAATGCCTGATGGGGGTTCTCGCCTTTATATCGTGAGTCCCGGCAAGCCGAGCTTGGTGGGACTTGATGAGCAAATCGGGTGGCCCGACTGCGAACCGCAGTGGGGCACGCGCGGATACGATCCGTTTTTGGGGCGCATCTCGAACGGACAGACCTATTCGTTTCGCTTGGTAGCGAATCCGTCGCTCAACAGAAGCACGCGTGGCGGCAAAAGTGACCTGCTAAACAGCGAGGGCGAACCTAAGAGAAATAGAATTGGCCACCTGACCATTCTGGAGCAAACTGCCTGGCTCGTTGGAGCTCAAGCATATAAGGGCACCGACAAGGAAGTGCCAAGCATTTTTGCGCCTGAGCGTGGATCACGTGCCCAAAGGAATGGTTTCGAGGTTTTGAGCGACGATGAGGGCTGCCCGAGCTTGATTGTTAGTAATTCCAACAGGATCTCGTTTACCAAGGGCGTCCAAGGAAACAAAGTCACCTTTACGCGCGCCCAGTACGATGGCGTGTTGCGTGTGACCGATGCTGACGCTTTGCGCCATGCGCTTGCATATGGCATCGGGCATGCCAAAGGATTCGGATGCGGCCTTCTCACGCTGGTTCCACTGGATAGGTGAGCGGCATGGGCGATAATCCTGGCATGATCAAGCCTGATTTGCGCGCACTGCCCACGATAAAGGAGCGAATGACGTTTCTTTATGTCGAGCGATGTCTTGTGAGCAGGCAAGATAGCGCAGTGAGCATAACCGATGCGCGCGGAACGGCGTATGTTCCCGCGGCTTCTCTTGGGGTGCTTATGCTGGGACCCGGGACCAATATCTCTCATCGCGCGGTTGAGCTGCTCGGCGATTCGGGGACAAGCGTGATTTGGGTGGGCGAGCACGGCGTTCGCTACTACGCGCACGGCCGCCCGCTCACCCATTCTTCTCGACTGGTTGTTGCGCAGGCTGAGCTCGTGTCGAACACCCGAAGGCGTCTTGCCGTGGCGCGAGCGATGTACGGCATGCGCTTTCCCGGCGAGGACGTATCGGGCTACACGATGCAGCAGCTTCGTGGCCGCGAGGGAGCCCGGATTCGAACGCTCTATCGGCGGCTATCGAAGCAATATGACGTTCCGTGGGCGGGGAGGGAATACAACCCTGACGATTTTCTCGATGCAAGTCCAATCAATCAGGCATTGTCGGCTGCTCATGTATGCCTTTACGGAGTTGTTCACAGCGTGATTGTGGCACTCGGGTGCTCTCCGGCATTGGGATTCGTCCATGTTGGCCATGAGCGCTCGTTTGTGTATGACATTGCCGATTTGTATAAAGCTGAGGTGACGATCCCCATCGCTTTCGAAGTGGCCTCCGATCCCCCAGAGGATATCGGGGCGGAAACGCGTCGGCGCACTCGTGATGCGTTTCTTGACGGGAAGATAATGGAGCGCTGCGCTCGCGATATCAGGGGTCTGCTGCTGGGCGACTTCGAGGCAGAGGACGAGCCTGATATCGATACGATGTTCCTCTGGGATGAGAGTCGCCCTGCCGTTGCTTTTGGAGTGTCCTATGGCAAGGAAAACGACATCCAGGTGGATGCCACCGAAGAGAATAACGGAGTGCTTGTGGAAGGATAACGGGTGATTGTTGTTGTTTTGGAAAAATGCCCCCTTGCACTTCGCGGCGACCTAACGAAATGGTTGCAGGAGATTAGCCTAGGCGTGTATGTGGGCAGGGTGAGTGCGCGTGTAAGGGACGAGCTCTGGAACCGCATTTGCAAAGAATGCAAAACAGGGCGTGCCACGATGGTTTTTTCTGCACGTAACGAGCAGCACCTCAACTATCGAGTGCACAACACCGCGTGGGAGCCTATCGATTTTGATGGCATCAAGCTGATGATGCGGCCTTCGCCTTCTCGCATGAAGGCCCTTGGCACGAAGAGAGTGGGCTGGAGTTACGCGGCGATGCGATCGAAGGCACGTCGCGGGAGCGTAGCAGCCGAAACGGACGAGCCGCGCGAATACGTTGTACTTGATGTTGAGACCACGGGGCTGGACCCAGACAAAGATGCGATTATTGAGATTGCCGCCATCAAAGTTGAGCAGGGTGTTGAGGCGGGCAGGCTCCATGAGCTTATTCGATACGAGAAGGGCATCCCAAAGAAGGTGGTCGAGCTAACGGGCATTACCGATGAGATGCTTGCCGAAAAGGGGATCGAGCTTGAGCGAGCGGTGAGCGGCCTGCTTTCCTTTGTTGGGAGCCGGATAGTGGTTGCGCATAACGCTTCGTTCGATACCGGCTTCGTGCAGGCAGCATGTGAAGAATGCGACCTAGACGATTTTGACAATGAGTGCATCGACACCGTTACACTGGCAAAGAAGAAGATGCCCGATGCGCCGAACTATCGCTTGAAGACCCTGCTCGGCCTTTTGAACCTTGACAATCAAATACCTCATCGTGCCGAGCCTGATTGCGAGGCTACCTTGAGCTTGTTTAGAAAACTGATTAAAATGGGGCCCACATCAAAGGGATAGGGTGTTTTTAGCTGGGATTTTTAAGTCTGCTCCCCGCACGCGCGGGGATGATCCCT
>CATVTV010000039.1:0-15115 GCA_958347015.1 uncultured Collinsella sp.
GCCGCGCGGCAAGGAGATATATTGCCAGACCGGAGGGCCCCCGCGGGCGGGAATCACGCACTCCATATTTTGTTCACAAATAAATAGATCCCTCAGTCGCATCACTGAGGCCATATTCGAAGCAGCAGCTTCTGATATTGGCGATGACCAGCTGGTTTATAGGTGTTAAGGCATCGGTCATCTTTGGAGCGCCACTTTACTCCAAAAGCATCAGCTATTTGTTTCCCGTCGGTAAAAGGCAGGTTTTGTTCGCCAAGCGTTCTTATATATAGAGAAGTTCGGGTTCGAACCCGTGGCGCGGCGACAAAAAAGCGACCAACCGGAGTCGATCGCTTTCTATTCTATGGTGGAGCATCCAGAGGATGCTTCCGAACTCGTTTTCTCGGTGCCATTCATGCTTTCGAAGCATCGTTCGACCTTCGCAGCCTCATGTTTTGAGGATCTGCCGTGTTTATCACTGTTATTAATGAGTGTGCGGAAGTGATCCTCATACAGATACGTGCGATCCGCCAGAGAACTGAGAAGCATCTTTCTGCAGCCCTCGTTGTCTATCCTCGCATCTCTCAGGTTTTCCGGAAATTCACAAGCAGTCTTAGGGTCAGTTTGTTTCTGCTTTCAGAGACTTGTTTGAGAGTTATTAAAGACAGTTCAAAACAATAAGTGAGACACCATAAAGCAGAGCAAGATGTGCCGGATAGAAAATGTAGAAGAAGTATTTCAGCTTCAGCCCTCGCTTGCCATTATAAAGATTGATAAGCAGCAACGAAACGACCGCGGCAGCAACATCAGGATTAAATACATTAGCTGTAGCAAACTCAAATCCGCCGCCAACTATATGGCATGACGAAAGGAGCACTGCGCATACTGCAGCAAAGAACATCTTGGCCTTGCTGTCGTGGAATAAATAGAATGCAGCCACAAGCAGAATGCCATACACGCCGCCATCTAGTTTAGTGTATTCAGCTGCCAGTGCTGTCAAAACAATCAGAGCAATTTCTGCGATGTGCCTCTTCCATTTTGAAAGACTTTGTATCTTTTCCAGAATAATCAAAAAGACCAAGGAAAGCAGGAGCTCGCACATAACATTTTGTTGCCGAAGGTCAAAGAGTTGCCCGGTTTGAACGAAATCGTATATGGGCTCCGCAATGATTGCGAAGACAAGCATATTTCGCAGGTACTTCTTTATGTCGTGAGTATGCAAAAATCCCTCAACTATCAAAAAGCAAAATAAGGGAAATGCAATTCTGCCAAGAACATGAAGCACATCCGAAGCCTCGCTTAGAATCGCCCACTGCTCGTCTGATATCTGATTGTACGATGCGTGAGTCATGATTCCATTGGTCAGGACGATCCTGCTTACATGATCGAGAACCATCGAAATGGCCGCTACTATCTTTAACGTGCTGCCGCTAATTCCGTATCTATCTGTTTTCATTTCGTTTTCCTTTCTTTGGGTGGGCCGTCAGGGGTTCAGCCTGCTCCGCAGGCGGCCGCTGCGGCGCTTTCGCGCCTTGCGCGCTGCGCTGGCAAACGCTCACGCGTTTACTCAGCTCCGCGCCCCGACGGGTTCGAACCCGTGTCGCGGCAACAAAAAAGCGACCAACCGGAGTCGATCGCTTTCTTTTCTATGGTGGGCCGTCAGGGGTTCGAACCCTGGACCTTGGGATTAAAAGTCCCCTGCTCTGCCAGCTGAGCTAACGGCCCGCGGGTGGCATTGTACCACGGTCTGGGACTATTCCCAACTCCATTGGCCGTTCTGGAAAATCACAACTTCACGTCCATCAGGCGTAATGCCCGTAATATCGATGTCGTCCGTGCCAATCATAAAATCGACGTGCGTGCTCGAGACGTTTACGCCATGCTCCAGGAGCTCCTCCTTGGACATGTCATACCCACCCTCGATGCATTCGGGGAAACCGACACCTAGCGCGAGATGGCAGCTAGCGTTCTCGTCATAGAGCGTGTCATAGAACAGAACGCCGCTTTCGCGGATCGGAGTGTTCTTGGAAATGAGCGCGACCTCGCCCAGATGAGCGGCACCTTCATCGGTGTCAATAATGCTCGCAAGCGTCGCCTTGCCCACACGGGCATCGTAGTCCACTACGCGGCCGGCCTTGAACTTAATCCAAAAATCGTCAACCTTGTTACCGTGGTGAATGAGCGGCATAGCCGAATACACGATACCGTCGGCACGCATACGATCAGGCGAGGTGAAGACCTCCTCGGTGGGGATGTTGGGGAAGAAGGGGTGTCCATCGGGCGTCTTACCCTTGCCGCCGGCCCACTCGTGACCCTTCGTCATGCCAATCGTCAGATCGGTTCCATTTGCCGCGGTGTAATGTAGGCGGTCAAAACGATTGTCGTTCAGGAAACGCAGGTTCTTTTCGAATGCCGCGTCATGAAGCTCCCAGTCGCTCTCCGGGTCCTGGCCATCGGCACGAGCGGTGTGCAGAATCGCATTCCACAGCTTATAGATTGCAACCTCGTCGGCGTCTCCCGGGAACACCTCGTGTGCCCAAGCCACGACCGGAGCGCCGGCGATGCACCACGGATTGATGTTGTAATCCAGTCCACGGCGGAAAACTTTGCACTGCGTATTCCTCGCCTTGGATGCCGCGGCCGGCTTGGCTGGATCGATGCCCTTGAGGGCCGCAGGATCCGCACCCTCGATAAAGATAAAGCAGGCACCGTCCTGGGCCAGGGAATCCAGTTGCAGTCGCTTCCACTCGGGCGTCTGCTCAAAATAGCTTTTCTCGACATGCTCGTACGTGAGCCTCGTCACGGCATCATCGGCCCAAATGACCGTCACGTGGCCAGCGCCGGCGGCATAAGCCTCCGCAACCACCACGCGGGCAAAGGGCGCGCACTCGACCGGAGACTGAACGACAACCTCCTGGCCGGGCTTGACGTTTACGCCCTTGCGGACAACCAGGCGCGCATAGTTTTTAATCTTGGGCTCCAGGGCCTTCATGCCCTCCAGAGCTTCTTCGACCGTCAGGGCAGCTCGAATCATGTGCCACTCCATCTATCTATAGAACAGTAAAAAGGCGCGCCGCTAAAACGACGCGCCTTATATCTTAGCGATATGTATGAATACAAACGCTACTTCTTCTTGGAGTCCTTCTTGTCCTCCTCGGCAGCCGCGCGCTCGATAAGAGCGTTGAGCTTGTTCTCGGACATGCCCTCAGCCTGCGTGCGGTACATGTTGCGCAGGGGACGAATACGAACGAAGTCGTAGATAAAGTCACCCAGAATGATGACATAGGACAAAACGATGCCGACCATCTGGACGGGACTGGACACCGTGCCGCCGGGAGCGAAGTAGAGCGAAGCCCAAATTGCCACGACGAGTACCATGCCGATGGCGAGCACGGCCCACCAGATACGGCGGCGCTTGGTGTAGTCCTCATCCTGCTTAAGGAGGATATTCGACACCGTATAGATACGATCCTCGCGAGCACGTTGCTTGGCCTTGCGGGCGCGCTTCTCCTCCTTGGAAAGGCCTTCCAGGTTTTCACCCTTCTCGAGCTCTTTGCGGCGTGCCTTAGACGAAGCCGGCACGACGCGAACGGAGCTCGCTGCCTGGCGAGCGGGCTTAGCAGATGCGGCGGACTTGCGCGCAACCCCGGTAACTTCGTGGGATTGCGTGCGCTTGTTCGTGGCGCTACGGGTACTCACTTATGCGTTCTCCTTCATGCTTGTGAACTGGGAGCCCGTGATGATCTGGAAGGCCTCGCGATAGCGCTCGGACGTGCCATCGATGACCTCGGCGGGCAGGTGCGGGGTCTCCCCCGTCATATCCCAGTTGGCTTTGAGCCAATTGCGGACGAATTGTTTGTCGTAGCTAGGCTGAATCTTGCCCTCCTCGTAGCTGGCGGCGGGCCAGAAACGGCTGGAGTCGGGCGTTAGGCACTCGTCGATCAGCGTAACCTTGCCATCGATGACACCGAACTCGAACTTGGTGTCGGCGATGATGATGCCTCGAGTCGCGGCATACTCGGCAGCGGCCTTGTAAATCTTGAGGGACAGGTCGCGAATCTGCGTGGCGATATCCTCACCCACGATCTCGCAGCAACGCTCGAACGAAATGTTCTCGTCGTGGTCGCCGATCTCGGCCTTCGTGGACGGGGTGAACAGCGGTTCGGGAAGCTTGGAGGCCTCGGTCAGACCCTCGGGCAGCTGAATGCCGCAGACGGTGCCGTTCTCGTCATAGGTCTTCTTGCCCGAACCGGTCAGATAACCGCGGACGATGCACTCGATAGGAATCGTCTGGGCTTTCTTGACCAGCATGGCGCGGCCGGCGAGGTAGTCACGATACTCGGCAAACTCCTCGGGGAAATCCGCCGGATCGATGGAGACGAGATGGTTGGGAACGATGTCGGCAAACTTATCGAACCAGAATGCCGAGATGCGGTTGAGCACCTCTCCCTTAAACGGAATCTCGTCGGGAAGAATGAAGTCGAACGCAGAAATGCGGTCGGTGGCGACCATCAGCAGGTTTTCACCGGCATCATAGATATCACGAACCTTGCCACGGGAATCCGGACGACGCTCCATCGTAGTCACGTGAGTCACTCCTTACCAAAATACGACAGTAATGCGGGTTCTTTCCCGCACGTTTTCGCAAACTCGGAGCGGCAGGGACGAAACCCCTCCTTCACCGAGTAGCGAAAAGCTAGTGCTCCATTGTAGTAGATGCCGCGTCCGCCGTGTGCTCGCGTGGCAGATGAATCGTAAAAGTTGTACCCTTTCCAAGCTCCGACTCCACGGATATATAGCCATGGTGGCGCTCGACAATCTGCTTGGTCACGGCGAGGCCCACGCCCAGGCCACCCGCCTCGCGGGCGCGACTGGCGTCGGCACGCCAAAAACGACCGAAGATGCGCGACAGGTCTTCCTTGGCGATTCCAATGCCCGTGTCCGAGACCGCAATATCGACGTGTTTACGGTCACTGAGCACCGACACCACGACCCATCCGCCCTCGGGGGTATAGCGCATGGCATTACTCATGAGGTTGATGACGCATTGCGTGATCATGTCGGGATCTGCCTCGACAACGTCATCGTGGCCCTGCGTCTCATCTGCAAAGCGCAAACGCAGGTCACGGTCGGCAAACAAGCGCTCCTGGCCATTCACAATCGAGCGCACAAACGGCACCATATCCACCGGCTCCAGGTTGAGTGGCGCGGTACTGTTTTCCATGCGCGACAGGTCGAGCATCTGCTGCACCAGACGGGCCAGACGACGCGTCTCGGAAGCGACCGTTTCCAGGTGTTCGTCATCGGTGGGATACACACCGTCTTGCATGGCCTCGACCGTTGCAAGCATGGCCATGAGCGGCGTGCGCAGCTCGTGGGCAACATCAGAGGTCAGGCGCTTCTCGTGCTTCATATCCTTTTCGAGTGAGGTGGCCATCTCGTCGAAGGTCTCTCCCAGCTGATCGATCTCATCATCGCCGCGCAAGCCCGTACGAGCGGACAGGTCTCCATCGCGAATCTGCTTGGCGGTGCTGGTAATACGATGAATCGGCTTGGTGAGCATGCGCGACATGAGCGCTCCGATAACGACCGAGATGCAGACGGCCACAACCGCGGCAAGGGCCATGGCGTTAAAGGTCTTCTCTCTGAATGCCGAGTCTGCCCTGGTGAGCAGGGCATCGGAGCCAACCGCCCACAATTTGACCTGACCCACGTGCTCGCCGGAGGACGTCACGATCTCAACGTTGGCAACACTATTGGAATCGGTGGGAGCAGACGAGACTGGGCTGTGCGATGCCCTCTTTCCGCTCGCATCGTCGGTCGTCGCCTGATTTTCGCGTACATCGGCAGTAGCGCTTGCCGAGGGCCACGAGTCGTCGTAGACGATGACGCCCTTTTTATTGACGACCTGCATACCAAGATCGTCGGACACCAAACTCGATGTCGCGACCGTACGCAGCTCCCCCGCAGTCCAAGAACCGTTTTCCTCATATGACGTTGCCAACTTTTCGGCAGCGGAATTGGCGATTTCGACAATATTGGAGCGCGTGTAATCCGTAAAAACCGTGCCCCATACAACGGAGACTACGCCCACCAGCACCAATACCGTCATGAGCGATGTCAGGGCAAAAGCCAGGGCCATGCGCGAGGGATAGCTCATCGTTGGCCGTGAATCGGAACGAGGCGTGTTCCAACTAGCCTTGGAACCCGCCTCGTTCTCCTGCTTATGCTTTTGCCCGATTTCAAAGCGCGCAGGTGTCATATGTGATTTCCTTTATTTCTCGTCCGACTTATCGGTCTTGGTCGGAGCCTCGAAGCGGTAGCCGACACCGTGGACGGTGTAGAGCCACTTGGGCTTCTTGGGGTCGTCGCCCAGCTTGGCGCGAAGGTTCTTCACGTGGCTGTCGATGGTGCGCTCGTAACCCTCAAAGTCGTAGCCGAGCACTTTCTCGACAAGCTCCATGCGGTTGTAGACGCGGCCGGGGTGACGGGCAAGCGTGGTGAGCAGCTTGAACTCGGAAGCCGTCAGGTCGACTTCCTTGCCCTCGACCAAAATCTTGTGGCCCGAGATGTCAATGACCAGATCGCCAAAGTCGAGCACCTCGACGGCCGGCTCATCGGCCTGGTGGGCACGGCGGAACAAGGCGCGCACGCGCGCGACAAGCTCGCGCGGCGAGAACGGCTTGATCAGGTAGTCGTCGGCACCGAGCTCGAGGCCGATAATACGGTCCTCGATCTCGCCCTTGGCCGTCAGCATAATGATGGGGACATCCGAGGTGTCGCGAATGGTGCGGCAAACGCGCTCGCCGGGAATCTTAGGGAGCATGAGGTCGAGCACGACCAGGTCGAACTGATGCTTCTCGAACTCCTCGATAGCGGACTGGCCGTCGCCCACGCCCACAACCCAATAGCCCTCGCGCTCGAGATAGGCAGCGACAGCGTCACGGATTGCCTTCTCATCCTCGACCAGCAGAATCTTTTTTGCATCTGAAGCCATAACACGGCCCCCCTGTCTCAATTAGCTAAGAACAAGCTCATTTTAACGCACCTGAGCCCACCGGGTATCGCATGGGTGCGATAGCTCGGCGGGCGGTACTCATAGTCACAACGCGCTTATTCCCCTGTCGACGCCTTTTTAACCCCTCGGAGACTAAAGAGAGAACAAGCGAGCGGTAACCGTCTCGGGAATTCCCTGGCTGTTACGCACCGTTGCGTACGTTAAGAACGAGTTCGATTTACCCGCCGTAGCAGGATAATCGCCATACTCCAAGGCTCGGTCGGGCGACAGAAGCGAGCCGTAGGTCTTAGCCGAAGTGTCAATCAAAAAATGCGACGCCTGAACTTTGATCAGGTATTTATTTTTCCTTCCCGCAGCGCACGCGAGCGGCTCACGCGAAAGGAAGAGGTACGGCCCGCCCTCGCTACCGATATAGGTGCCCATATTGCCCAGGCTACCCACACCGCTATACGTCGCCTCAATGGAGAACACGAAGGTGTCGCCCATATACACGGCCTCGAAAGGCGAAACCGACGAAGGAAGCACCAGCTGAGCTCGCTTCGTGTTGTTGCCGTCAGTCAGGTCGATCGCCGTCATACCGTAATAGACGCCCTCATCATTGTGCACGCGGGGCGAGATGGTCAGGATGCCGTCGCTCACACGCGGGGCGGATGCGAAGCGGCCCGTTGACTTCCAAATAGTCTCAGGCTTGGACTCGCTGGGCGCCTGACGGTAACAGTACGAATCGTTACTCGTCTTGGTGCCGCCGGACGAAGGCATCTTATACCAGATGACCGACGACCCATACGCTGTGAAGAGCGGCGGATCGTAGTTTTCGCCGCCGCGGTCGAGCTCGACAGCGTTGCCGGTAAGGGAGGAGCCTGCAAGGTTTTGCGCATAGAGTTTCCAAGACGCATTGGCAAAGTTCATCTCGACCCATGCGAACACGCCATCACCCGCGCGAACGTCGTAAAACGCATAACCGGTTCCCTCAATGGGATCCTCGATAAGTGTGGTAAGCGAGCCATCGCCCAGGTTGAGCACACCAAGCGTATTGGCATGCAGGGCAGAAGCAGGCGCCATCATCGCGGCAGCGTAGTCGCCATCGCAGTAGTACAGCAGCGTGCCCAGCGGCAGCGTCCACGAGGCCGCGGGCTCAAGATCGATATCAACAGCTTCGTACTCATCAGTGATCGAGACAATCTTCGAATCGTCCTTGATAACCTGCGGCTCGCCAGCGGCATCATCACTCGTGCCCGTTTTTTTCGAGCAACCGGCCAGTACGGCAGCAGCACCGGTAGCGGCGCCACCCAGCACAAAACCTCGACGCGTTATTCCATTCTTAAAGCGATCAGCGATGCTCATTAGGCGATCTCTGCGCGAGCGGCCTCGATAGCGCGCGTAAGCTGATCGGCGCAAGAGGTCTTTTTCATACCGCAGGTATTACCGGCGAGAACCTCGATTACGCGATCGGCGGAAGCGCCCTCGACCAGCCTGGAGATGGCCTTGAGGTTGCCATCGCAGCCGCCGGTAAACTCGACGCCCAGCACCTTGCTGCCATCGTCAGAGAGATTGAGGTGAATATTGCGAGAGCATACACCCTGAGGCTTGTAGTCAAAACTAATCATTGAGATCCCCTCTCAGAAAGAAATTTCAGACGTCTATTATCCCCGCCTGGACCGACTTATTATCGCAAGCACCGATTCAACATCCTACGATGCTTGGACTAGTGGGGGCAAGATTAGCAGTCCGCGCCCTGTACGTGGACCATGCGCTTCTCCCGATACATATTGTGGTCGGCGACGCGATATACATCGGCCAGCGTATTTCCAGCCGTCTCGACGGTCGCCACGCCAATCGATGCGCTGACCGTCAGGGTCTCATCGCTTACCGCGGCAAGACCGAGACGAAGATCCTGTTCCAGCCCGAGCGCAGACTCGTTGTCAGTATGGGGGCAAACCAGCAAAAACTCGTCGCCGCCAACGCGCATCGGCAGGTAATCCGCACCAGCCACCCGCCGCAGCACGGACGCCGTCCGTCGCAGCAGTTCATCCCCCATCTCGTGACCATAAATGTCGTTGGTCCGCTTGAGATAATTACAGTCCACCATAATCACGCTCACTGGCAAGTCCTCGTTTACCAGGCTATCTCCACGCGATTCCAGATAGTTGCGGTTGCGAAGCCCCGTCAGTTTATCTTGGTATGACAGCTCCTCGGCATGCTTGACCATCGATATGTTGTGCGTCGCCACGACGACCGAATCCAGGCGGCCTTGCTCATCGCGATGCTGGGGGACAACCTGTAGCGAGTACCAAGTGCCTCGACAATCTCGCACCTCGGCAGCCAAGTACGGTACGCCCTCCATACGTTCTCGAAGCGTACTTATATCTACGAGCCCCACAACCGCTTCGCGGCTTTCGGGGCTCACGATATCCCGGCAGACCGTGTCCATAAAGTCATATGCCTCGCTATGCTCGACAAACATCTTCGCTATCGCCGGCGACATATTGATTCCCTCGATCTCGAGGGTGTCAAGATGCAAAAGGAAGGTCGAATCGTAGATGGCGCTTATGGCATTGATAATGCCGAGCTGTTTATCCTTTTCGACCAAATTGCGGTGGTCAGCGATATTTCGAGCCAACAGTACCACGACCCAAAACGCAAGGCACACCAAGACGCCGACGGCGACAAATGAAATCCTGTCAGACATGACCTCAGATTTGGGATATAGCGCAAACAGGCGGTAGTCCTTATATGCCGCACGCACGGCATATAAGGTGGTCCCCCGATATTCGATACGTGTTACGCCCTCGTCTTTCCAGTCAATTCCGCTATCGGCGAGAAGCCGGGCAAGGGTTATATCGACGGTCGAATCGTTTGAAGAAACGATTTGCGCATCGCGCATCACAAGCACTGTTGGACTCTGATGGAACGTGTTGTTCACAAGGACGTCGGCGATCGTGTATGAATAGTCATCGGCGAGCTCAGCCGCAAGGGATCGATACCCCAACGCCACCCCATCACCGTATGGAACGGCACTCACGGCAAAGTCGACACCGCGGCGCTCGACAGCGGTCGAGTAGGAAACTTTGGACCCTCGATACATCGATGCGATCGACGAACAGGCCAGCTCCTCTCGCCACAGCATGAGTGGATCGCGGCCGTCGATATCGTAATGGGCGACCATATGACCATCGGCGTCCATGACCAACATTCCCGAAAGGCTCTCGGTATGGACATATTCCTCGACCAGATCGTCGTTGACTTCAAATCGATCAGGCGGCAAGAACGTCGCAAACGACTCGAGCGCCGCATCCAAATTGTGCGTCGCCTCGGTTTTTCTTCCCTGTTCATATCGGTCATATTTTTCGCAGGCATTTTTTAAAAACACCATGGTTTCCTGGCCGAACCCAAGCGTTTTATCAAGGCAGCGATGCGTGCCAACCATATAGAGCAGACTCAGTAGGGCAACGCTGGCCACGATGCCGATGCCCACTGCGGCTAAACTCTTTCGGCGAAAGCGGCGCTCGTCATTTGTCATGATTCCGCTCCTTGCCCGCCTGTCGTCGCTCCTGCCTTGTAATTGTCCACAATGTGCTCTATCGTGCCGTCTCGATCCATGTCGGACAGTGCGGTATCGAGGTTTTTGACGTACTCCCCCTCATAGCTATCATCAAACGCGACGCCCAGGTCAACCGTCATAACGTTGTCGGCGAACACACGATAAACGCCAGGATACTGGGCAACGAGTCGATCAAGCGACTGAACGTCCGCCATCCAACAGTCGACATACCCTTTGGCGAGGGCGGCTTTGCAGAGTTCGGCAGAACCATACGATTTGATTTGCACGTCCGGCGAGATATCCAGATCCCCTGCGAGCAATCGGCGTTCGCTCACCGAGCCCGCAATCACCGCAATGGTCTTGCTTCCATCGAGATGCGCCAAGGACGTGATGCCACTCGTTTTCTTGGCGGCGACCGAAACCGTCAGGGTCAAATAAGGCTCAGTCCAGTAATACTTATCCTCGCGATAACAGGGAGAATAGTCGCACCACAGGCAATCGATATCGCCGTTTTTGAGTAGGCGGTCGCGATCGTTCCAGTCAATATCGACAAACTGTGGCTTGAGCCCCGCACGCTTGCAGGCCTCGCGGGCGATGTCGATATCGATACCGGCGTAATCGCCCGTGGTATCGACATACACATAGGGGTCGTTATCCGTAACGCCGATTTTGAGTACCGGGAGGTCTTTGTCGGCTTCATTCGGGGAGGAAGAACTGCTTCGAACGGTATACGTCAGGGCGCCCACACAGACGGCAACAAGAAGTATGAGCGTAAACGAGACGATGGCGGCTCGCTTGATACGTCCGGGCACACGCCTCCCTTCATCGAAACAGCAGTCGGATTTCATTTTATACCCGGGGCTGATGCGGCGATAAAAAAGCGCCTCACCCAAGATGGGCAAGGCGCCAAAGGTTGAAATGCATCCGCAAGCGGTCGAATTAGGTTAGCCCTACTCGAAGCTCAGCTGCTCCAGGCGGTCGAAGACCGTGTCGATGCGGGTGAGGAAGTCCCACGGATCGAAGATCTCGTCGAGCTTCTCCTGGCTAACGGTGCAGCGCGGATCGGCCTCGAGACGCTCCTTAAAGGTGGGGCCGGAGACACAATCCTGCACCTCGTGCCAGGTAGCCATGGCGTTTTCTTGCACGATAACGTAGGCGTCCTCGCGGGTGATGCCCGTATCGACGAGGGCCAGCAGGACCTTGGAGGAGAAGATGAGGCCGCGGGTCTTGTTGAGATTGGCCATCATGCGGGCCGGATACAGCTGCAGGCCGTCGATAACGCGAATGAGGCACTGGAACATGTGGTCGAGCGCGATGAAGCTATCGGCCTGGGCGACACGCTCGGCGGAAGAGTGCGAAATGTCGCGCTCGTGCCACAGGGCAACGTTGTCAAAGGCGACCTGAGCGTTGGACTTCACGACGCGCGACAGGCCGCAGACCTTCTCCATGGTGATGGGGTTGCGCTTGTGCGGCATGGCGGAGCTGCCCTTTTGACCCTTGCGGAACGGCTCCTCGGCCTCGAGCGTATCGGTCTTCTGCAGGTTGCGGACCTCGGTCGCGATGCGCTCGCAGGTGGCCGCCGTGGTGGCAAGCACGCCGGCAAGGTAGGCGTGGTGATCGCGGCTGATGACCTGCGTGGACAGCGGATCGTGGACCAGGCCCAGGTGCTCGCAGACGTACTCCTCGACGAACGGTTCGATGGAGCTGTAGGTGCCGACGGCACCGGAGATGGCACCGAAGGCAACGTTCTTGCGAGCGTCCTCAAGACGATCGAGATCGCGCTTGAGCTCCCATGCCCAGGAGCCAAACTTCATTCCGAAGGTCATCGGCTCGGCATGGATGCCATGGGTGCGGCCGGCGCAGAGCGTATTGCGCTCCTCGAAGGCGCGACGCTTGCAGATCACGCCGAGCTTCTTAACGTCCTCGATAATCAGGTCACACGCCTGAGTAAGCTGATAGCACAGAGCCGTATCACCCAGGTCAGAGCTGGTCATACCATAGTGAACCCAGCGGCTAGGCTTGGGCTCGCCCTCGGGAACATCGGCGTCGATATATTCCTTCATGTTGGTCAGGAAGGCGATGACATCGTGGCGCGTGACCTCCTCGATCTCGTCAACCTTCGCCTTCTCAAAGTTGGCGTGGTCGCGAATCCACTGGGCCTCTTCTTTGGAAATACCGATCTTGCCGAGCTCCGCCTGAGCCTCGCAGGCCAGGACCTCAATCTCCTGCCAAATGGCGTACTTGTTCTCGAGGGAGAAGATGTGTCCCATCTCCGGGCGGGTATAGCGATCGATCATAGCGGCTCCTTTTTGGTTATTGGCACGTTGGTCGTAACCCAACCATTGTACCGTGCGCGGGCGCGAGTATGGGCAGCAGGCATTAACCTAACATTTTGTAGCATAGAGCGGCCATGAGGGCGTCCGCGTATTTGCGAAGCAAATTCGCACCGGCTGCGGGCGGCATGTCCCGGTCCGTGCACATGCACGGGCATAGTGGGTTGAATTCGATGTTCCCGAGACCTCCCATGCTCGGTGGAGCGGGCAACGGGACGTCTGTGCGCCCGCGTGGCGGACGCACACCGGCTGCGGGCGGCATGTCCCGGTCCGTGCACATGCACGGGCATAGCGGATTGAATCCGATGTTCCCGAGACCTCCCATGCTCGATGGAGCGGGCAACGGGACATCCGCGTATTTGCTTCGCAAATCCGCACCGGCTGCGGTCGCCTATCGGCGACCTTGCCTGCTCGCTATAAACGCTTCGCGTTTATTTAACGCTCGCACCCTGGCGGGTTCGAGTCCCGGCACTTTATTGAAAAAAGCACGGCACCGTGATGGTGCCGTGCTTGTGCTTTTAACTGGAGCGGGCAACGGGACTCGAACCCGCGAGTGTCAGCTTGGGAAGCTGATGCCTTACCACTTGGCGATGCCCGCTTGTGTGTTGGCTAGTATAACGCGGTTGTCTTGTTCGATACAAGGGTGTCGATGCTTGTTTTGGCTGTGGAGAATCGTTTGAAAACCGCGCCAATTGTGGAGATGAGTACCTTTGTCTTTCTATTCTTACCGTCTTCTACCTGCGCTTTTATCTGATTGTTGTATTTGAGCTCGATTTGTCAGAAATCGGGCAAGCTTTTGGTCAGCTTCTGGTACTTACCCGCATGAACCATGGCGGTAGCCTCATCCCAAGCGCCGCGGCCTCCCCGTGCGGCGCACGAGGGATAAGGAGCAGCCATGTCCAACGCACCCACGCACTCTGTCCACAGCGCAATCGCAACAGGTCCGCTGCTCCTGCTCCTCTTTTTTTCTGATCGGCTGTCTGGCCCCAGGGGCCGCACTCGCCGTCGACGGGAGTGACGCCCTTAATTTCCGCACCATAAGCGACGGTTGCGGCCCCTTCGGTGTCGGTAAATACGAGGCACAGGACACATCGATTTCGTACTGTATGAATCAAGACTGCCCCGGCCCCAGCAAGCCGGGAGGGCCATGGCGCACATATAACCAGGGCTGGACATGGCTCGATGACGAATTTGCCGCCATCGTCTGTCACGGATACCCCTCCAGTACATCCTTTGGCGGCCACAACCTGTCGCCCGATCTCGCCCGTGCCGCCACCCAGATTGCCGTGTGGATGCTCAACGGAACCACGCGCCCCGACGGCACCTATTCGTATACAAATAGCAAGGGCGTTGCCAGGAGCGGTAGGTTTTACGAAAACGCCGAGGCCGTAGCGGCTGCACGTTGGCTCTACGACAGCGCTAAGTCCGGATCCATTAAGGCAGCCCCACATCGAGCCAGGCGTTATCACGGCCCGGTCTCGGGCGAGGGTCGACACCAGGACATGCTCTATGTTCTGCCCGCCGTCTCCGTATCTTTCCAAAAACAATCGTCCCAGGCTGGCATCACCGCCGGCAACGACACCTACAGACTCGGTGGCGCAACCTTCGATATCTTTGAAAGTGCGGGCGATGCACGTGTCGGCGCTATCCAGATGGACGAAAACGGGCGTGCACAAGCAACACTTTTGCCCAATACGGCATATTACCTGGTCGAAACCAAAGCCCCGGCAGGCTATATCCCTCGAAGCGACCGAATAGCCTTCACCACGCAAAACAGCGGCGAGCATGTCACTGTCAACGAACAGCCCGGCACCATCACCTTGCGTATTGCAAAAATCGATGCCGCCACGGATGCTGGCGCCCAAGTTGGGGCGTCGCTTGCGGGCGCTGAATTTACCTGCGTCTCGCAATCAACTCCCGGCTGGACTCGCACCCTTACGACCGACGAAAACGGACGGGCGATCCTCAATGACATTCCTCTGGGCACCTTTACCATCTACGAATCGAAAGCGCCCGAGGGCTACCTGATTTCAAACGACTGTTGGAGCTACACCGTCGGTGCCGAGCAACTCGGAGATACGGGCATCGTTGAGCTCGAAAGCCGTATTCCCAACATCCCCATCGCCTTTGACCTTGAAATCTCGAAGTTTAAGGACCATGGCGATAACGATGAGTCCGGCCTTGAGCAGCCGTGAACTGCCTCCCATTTCTTGGACACGAGAAATGGGAGGCTTTTTATGCGTG
>CATVTV010000040.1:0-14623 GCA_958347015.1 uncultured Collinsella sp.
TCACGAGCGGGGGCTCCTGTCGTTTCCGTGCCCTCGGATTGGGTCATAGTGTCTGCCGTTGCCAAAACATCGGCGTTGCCTTGCTTCGGGAATGCGGCAGATAGAGACGTTCCTTTTTTGCCGGCAGTTTGGGACACTCCTTACGGGGCACCCCCTCCACAGCGCCTATGCCAGCTTGTCGATTTGCCCAATCTCCCAGAGCGGAATATTGACGAGCGTGCCTTCGTCTCTATATGCCGCTAACGATGTTCTCACGCAGCGCTCGAGCTTGAACTTCTCGCAGGCAATCCTCAGGCTCTTTGCTTTGAGATTCTCTGCCGCCTTGACCTCGAGCGGAAGCACGGTCCCCGCATGGTCGATGGCAAAGTCAGTCTCTGCATTGCCGGAGGAGGATGACCAATACGCGGGAGTTTTGCCTTGGAGCAAAAGCTCCTGTGCGACGTATTGCTCGGTCAGCGAGCCTTTGAACTCCGTAAAAACAGCGGGCCCGTTCAGAACAATGGCTGGCGAGAGGCCGGAGAGTGCTCCGAGGATGCCGGTGTCGATGCAGAACAGCTTGAAGCCCGAGAGATCCTCGTAGCTTGTGAGCGGTGCTCTTAGGGCGGAAACACGTGGTACCTTATGAACGATTCCATAGTCCATGAGCCACTGGAGGCTTTCCTCAAAATCGCGTGCGCGCGCCCCGGGACGGAGCGCACCGTAGACGAACTTCTTGTTTTCCTTTGCGAGCTGGCCGGGAAGGGATTTCCAAACCAGCCTCATGCGCTCGACGATGCGGGCTGGCGCATGCTTGCCAAAATCGGATTCGTAAGCTTCGATGATTTGCTGCTGAAGCCTGCGGGCCTCGATGAAATCGTGGGAGGCGGCGAAAGCGGAGACAACTTCTGGCATGCCACCGACAACGAGGTATTCCTTGAGCAGGCGCTCGAGCTTTTCGGAAACGTTTGCCAGCAGGTCCATGTCTGCGGCAAGGATGGCATCTGCGAGCGGATCGCCATCGACGGCACGAACGAACTCGACAAACCCCATGGGGCGCATGGTAAGCTGGTCAATCTTGCCGACGGGGAACGACTCGTTTTCGCGTCGGAGCGCGAGCCCCATATAGGAGCCGGCTGCCACGATATGGTATTCCGGCGCCAGCTCGTTGAAGTATTTGAGCGAGGTGATGCCACGCGGTGCCTCTTGGATTTCGTCGAAGATGATGAGTGTGTC
This sequence comes from uncultured Collinsella sp., assembly GCA_958347015.1. GTDB lineage: Bacteria > Actinomycetota > Coriobacteriia > Coriobacteriales > Coriobacteriaceae > Collinsella. Next base: position 1,213 of record CATVTV010000040.1, read on the forward strand.
TGTCGGCGTTATGGTCTGGCCGCGCAGGAGCTCTATCTGGGAGATGATGCGTTTGGGGTCAAGGCTTCCGTCGAACAGCGAACGTGCGCCCGGTTCGAGCATAAAGTCAAAGCGGATGACGTTTTGATACTGCTGGCCTGCGAATTCGTTAAGAAGCCAGGTTTTTCCCGTCTGGCGGGCCCCCTTAAGCAGGAGGGGCTTGCGGTTTGCCCTAGATTTCCAAGCGATGAGTTCGTCCATTAGCTGTCGCTGCATACTGCCTCCTAACGATCATGGTTAGTATAAGACCGTTTCGGTCTTTCCATCGAAAAATGTGGGAGTAAACCACGTTTTTCCATCGAATAATGTGTGAGGCAACCACGTTTTTCCATCGAATAATGTGGGTGTTTAGGTCGGCACCTGGGGACGTTCCTTCTCTGCCGGCAGTTTGGAACACTCCTTGTTTTGGTGCAAATTAGCTACCCTTGCATCAGAAAACGGCGCCCGTCGGCGATGTTGCCGGCGGGCGCCGTGGTCGTGTAGGCGCTATTTGTTAAGTGCGTGCGTTCGAGCTCGCGTGCTACAGCGAGTCGATAAAGCGCTGCTGGGCGGCGCGTCCCGCCTCGTCCCACTTAAAGACGCCGGCGTTGTCGAGCACGTGGCCAAACACCACGCCGACCTCCTCGTGCAGGATATCGATGGCGTTGTCTGCCGTAAGCTCGTCGGCGCGGCGGGCAAAGACGTCCTTGGCCCATGCGGCGTGGCTGCGGCAAAGGTCGTCGCCCTCGAGCGCGCCAGCAAGGTCGTAGCTGGCATCGGCTTTGGCCGCCAGCAAGTGCTCGCGGACAGCGCCAAGCTCGGGAACCAGGCGCGGCGGCAGAATGGCCAGGCCCATGACCTCAATCAAGCCGATGTTCTCTTTCTTAATGTGGTGGTACTCAGCATGCGGGTGGAAAACGCCCAGCGGATGCTCGTCGGTCGTGATGTTGCAGCGAAGCGCCAGGTAGGCCTCGTAAATCTCGCCGCCGGCATTGCCGCGGGAGTCGACGCGGCGGATGACGGGCGTCACGGTGTTGTGCGCCACGCCATCGGCCGTGTGCGCGATGACGCCCACAGACTCATCGGTCCACTCGCGCCAGGCGAGGATAATCTTCTCGGCAGCGTCGAGCAGCTGGGCGCGGTCATGCGAGCGCAGGCGCAGCACCGAGAGCGGCCACTGCAGCACGGTACCGGTGACCTGGTCAAAGCCGGGCACGCTAAACTGCGAGACCTCGGCGGCATGCATCATGGGGAACTCGTGCGCACCGCCCTGGAAGTGGTCGTGCGACAGAATCGAGCCGCCCACGATGGGCAGGTCGGCGTTGGAGCCAATAAAGTAGTGCGGGAACAGGTCGACAAAGTCGAGCAGGCAGGTCAGGCCCTTGCGGTCGACGTGCATCGGGCGATGCTCGGAGCTCATGGCAATGCAGTGCTCGTTAAAGTACGCGTACGGGCTGTACTGGAAGCCCCAGCGCTCGCCGTCGAGCTGGATGGGAATAACGCGCAGGTTCTGACGGGCGGGATGAGCGCCGCCGTCGGCTGCGGCGGAGCGTCCGGGGTAGCCCTCGTTCTCGATGCAGAGCTGACAGGCGGGATACTTCTCGCCCGTGTTTTTGGCGGCACCGGCTGCGGCAATATCGCGCGGGTCCTTTTCGGGCTTTGACAGGTTGATAGTGATCTCCAGGTCACCCCAGTTGGTGGGGGTGTTCCATTTGATATTGCGCGCGATGGCGGCGCGGCGCACGTAGCCGGCGTCGCAGCACAGACCGTAGAACCAGTCGGTCGCGGCGCGGGGCTCGTTGACGCCCATGCGGCCGTCGAACTCCTCGTTTACAACCGAAGGCCTCGGCATCAGCGCGCCCATGATGCGCATGGCGATGCGGTCGCGGCCCGACGCCGTGTCCTCGGCGGCGCCGTTGGCAACGGCGGCCTCGGCAAGCGCGGCGAGCGTGCCCTCCAGGTCAAAGTCAGGCAGGGTATCGGGGTGCAAGAGCGAGAGTTTCTCAACTTGGAGTGCCCAAGTCATGTCGAGTGCGGGGCCCGTGGCGCCGATGCACTCCAAAATGGTGTTGTATGCCCAGATGCGATCGTCCTGGCCGATCATCGATCGGTGGATAGCGTACTCGATCAGGTTCTGCGCGGCCTCGCGCACGTCAGTCATTACAGCCATGCCGCGTAAGCCCCCTTGTCAGAGATGGCGTAGTGACGGGCAGAGCCTTCGCCCAGCCAGCCGTTCATCTTGGCGATGAAGGTGTCGACCAGGTCGAGCGGCACGAAGGCCTGGATGGTGCCACCAAAGCCGCCACCGTGGATACGGACGGCGCCGCGGCCGTCGAGCACGTGCTCGGCCAGCGCCAGGGCATACATGGAAGGCTGCTCGGAACCCAGCTTGGCAACGACATTCTGCAGGTACATGGCAGAGCTGGCGCCGGACTCGCGCGTCAGGACCAGGAACTGGTCGATGTCGCCGGCGTTCAGAGCTGCCCAGCGCTTGTCGACCAGGCCGTTCTCGTACCAGTAGTGAACGGCGCGCAGGCAGGCACGGTCGCCCAGTTTGGCGCGCAGCTCGGGGAGCCTGGCGTCAAAATCGGCAACGTCGACCTCGCACAGGCGTGCCTTGCCAAACTCGGCGGCAACGTCCTGCATCTCGCGCGGAACGGCGGCGTAGTCGTCGGTGGCGGCCACGTGGTCGGCACCGACCTTAACGAGCACGAGCGCATAGCCGTGATCCTCAAAGTTGAGCTCGAGCTTCTGGGTTTTAGGCTGAGCCTGGTCCTCAAAGTCCATGTAGGCAAGGCCGCCCAGGCACACGGCGGCCTGGTCCATCAGACCGCAGGGCTTGCCGTAATAGTTGTTCTCGGTGCGCTGGCTCATCTGCGCGAGCGCGACGGGCTCGATGGCGGGTGCGCCCCAGAGGGTTTCCATGGCGCGACCGTACGCGGCCTCGACGGCGGCAGAGCTGGAAAGACCGCCGCCCGAGGGGACGGAGCAGGTAAAGGCAAAGTCGAAGCCGTGGGGCTCAACGCCAAGGGCTGCAATCTCGTGGGCCATGCCGCGGACGAGGCTTGCGGACGTGCCCTTCTCGGACTCCTGAACGTCTAGCGTGTCGAGCGCGATTTCAAACGTGGGATAGCCCTCGTCGGCTACGCGAACCTTGTTGGAATCGGTTGCCACGGCGATGCCGTCGACGGCGACATCGAGCGAGCCGGCGATAACGTGGCCACCCTCGTGGTCGGTGTGGTTGCCGCTGATCTCGGAGCGGCCGGGCGCGTGCACATAGAGCACCTGGCGATCGCCGATGGGCCCAAACTCCTCCTCGAACAGCTTGGTGAGCGTGGCGAGTGTCTTTTCGTCGGGGGTGGTCATGGGAGTCCTTTCCTTGGCGCATACTGACGAGTTTTCCGTCGTAGTGAGTACGTTAACAATCTGAAGCGGCGTGAACTCAGCATCTACGATGCCGCACGTTACGGGCTATGTTAACGTACTCATAACACAACGCTTATCACTTTTTGAGAATCTGGTAATCGGTAGAAATTCAGCCGTGAACGGTATTGCCGTATGGACTTATAGAGCAGAAGAGTTGCGGATTGAAAAAGTAGAGTACGTTAACATGCGTCCGACGATAGCGGGCCTCGGCGCGGGGTGTATTTCTGCCCGGGCCGGCATGCACGCTATTCAGATCTCGCAACGGTGAAGGTGATCCTGTGGCAAGGCGCCCTTCCAACGACACAGGTACGCGTCCGGTCTCCATGGCCGACGTCGCCCGCGCTGCTGGCGTTTCGCAGCAGACGGTTTCGCGCGTCGCCAACGGCTTGCCCAACGTTAACGAGCAGACGCGCCAGCGCGTGCAGGCCGCTATACAAGAGCTCGGCTTTCGTCCGAGTTATGCCGGTCGCTCGCTGCGCGACGGTCGCTACCATTCGGTCGGCCTGTGCGTCAACGATGTCACCAAGTTCGGCAACCTCTCAATGATCGACGGCATCGCCAGCGCTGCTCGCGAGCATAATTGCGCCATCACGCTGGTCGAGATGTCCAAGACCGAGGAGTTTTCGCTTGCCGAGGCCACGCGTCGTATGGCCGCATTGCCGGTGGACGGCATCATTATCGGCATGAGCCGCATGGCGCCCGATTTTGAGACGTTTGATCCACTGCCGGGCATTGGCACGGTCATCGTTACCATGTACGCGCACCCGCGGGTGACCACGGTCGACTCCGATCATTACGGCTGCTCGCTCTTGCTTATGGACCACCTGTTTGAGCTGGGGCACGATCAGATTCGCTATATTGGCGGCCCGTCGTTCTCGGTCGACGAACAATTTCGTCGCGCCGGTTGGCAGGATGCACTCGAGCGTAAACACATCGAGCCGGCAGAGCCGCTCGAGGGCGACTGGTCTGCCAACAGCGGCTACGAGGCCGGCAGGTACCTGGCCGAGCACGACCGCACCATGACGGCGATTTACGCGGCAAACGATCAGATGGCAAATGGCGCGATTGCAGCGCTGCGCGATAGCGGTCTGCGCGTGCCCGAGGACGTAAGTGTGGTGGGCGTCGATGATTCGCTCGATGATTTTGTGGCACACAACGAGCTTACGACCGTTCGATTCGACTTGCATCAACGTGGGCGCGAGGTGTTTGAGCATGCGGTTCCCGAGGCGGGTACGGCGGGCAAAACCGTTGCCATTCGTATTCCCGGCCAGCTCATTATTCGACATAGCACGGCGATACCGCGCTCATAGTTTGCGCAGGTAAACGGCGATTTATCGTATTTCAATAACAATCGGTATGGATGCTGGCAGATAACAGTTGGGATACTGCCGAGTGTTATGATAGACGGGTTCTTTTGTCTATCTAGGAGGCTTTGCCTGATGGAGATCACCAAGGATATCCGCTACATCGGTGTCGACGATCACGACATTGACCTGTTCGAGGGCCAGTACGACGTGTCCGAGAACGGCATGGCATACAACAGCTATGTTATCTTGGGCGATAAAATCGCTGTCGCCGATTCGGTCGACGCTGGCTTTGTCGACGAATGGCTCGGCAACCTTGAGGCCGCGCTCGACGGCCGTACGCCCGACTACCTGATCGTCCATCACATGGAGCCCGATCACTCCGCCGGTATCGCCGCCTTTATGGAGCGCTATCCCCAGGCACAGATTGTGGCCAGCATGGGCGCCTTCCGCATGATGGTCAACTACTTTGGCACCGACTACCCCGAGCGCAAGTTGGTCGTCAAAGAGGGCGACGTGCTCGATCTGGGCGGTCACAGCCTAACGTTTGTCGGCGCCCCCAACGTTCACTGGCCCGAGGTGATCTTCTCCTACGAGTCTACCGACAAGGTGCTCTTTAGTGCCGACGGCTTTGGCAAGTTTGGCGCCAACGACATCGAGGATCCCGAGGGCTGGGCTTGCGAGGCTCGCCGCTACTACTTTGGCATCGTCGGTAAGTTCGGCAAGTTTGTGCAGGCCGTCCTCAAGAAGGCCGCCGACCTGGACATCCAGATCATCTGCCCGCTCCACGGCCCCGTGCTGACCGAGAACCTGGGCTACTACCTCGACACCTATAACACCTGGTCGAGCTATCAGCCCGAGGACGAGGGCATCACGATCGCCTATGCGAGCGTGTATGGCCATCTGAAGGCTGCCGTCGAGGAGCTCGCATCTGCGCTCGAGGCTCGCGGCCAGAAGGTCTCCGTCTTTGATCTGGCTCGCGACGACATGGCCGAGGCCGTTGAGGATGCGTTCCGCTACGACCGTCTGGTGCTCGCCTCCATTACCTATCAGGGCGAGATCTTCCCGTTCATGAGCACCTTTATCCACACACTTGCCGAGCATGCCTACCAGAACCGTACCGTGGCGCTTGTCGAGTCCGGTTCCTGGGCGCCCGCTGCCGCCAAGGTTATGACCAAGGAGCTCGAGGGCATGAAGGACATCACCCTGACGCAGAACAAGGTGACTGTGCTGGGCTCGCTCAACGACGCCTCGCGCGCTCAGATCGAGGCCCTCGCCGACGAGCTTGCCAAGTAGCGACACATTCACTTTTGACGCTCAACCATCATAGCCACCACAAAGGGGACAGGCACCTTTGTGGTGGTTTTTGTTTAAGCGCCGGCGATGATGAGGGCTGGACGTGCGCTGTCGGTGGCTTCGGCGATTGAGGTGGCGACGGCATGATCGGGATCACGGTCCATCACGATGGTGTCGACGTCGGCAAGCTCGGCAAAGCGGTACATGCCGCGTCCGTTAACCTTGCTGGCGTCCATGAGGGCGACGCTTTGATGGGCCGCGGCGATCATAGCCGTTTTGGTCTCGGCCATCTGGGGAAAGTCGGTCGTAAAGCCGCAGCTGGAGACAAAGGCGCCGGGGCACATGACGGCCAGATCGGCGTGGACCATTTGGAGCGCCTGCATAGTGAGCGGTCCGTACAGATAACGATGCCCTTTGCGCAGCGCCCCGCCCAGCATGACGACATCGACCGAGGGCATGCTCTCGTCGATGTAATCGGCGACGGTAATGTCGGCCGTGATGACGGTGATGCCGTTGCGCTGATCGAGGAGCTGAACGAACTCGAGCGCCGTGGTACCCGAGTCGACGAGCAGTGTGTCGCCGTCATTGACGAGCTCGATGGCGCTTTGCGCGATGGCCTGCTTGGCAGCGACGTTGACATTGATGCGGCGGTCCTGCGTAGAAACGGTCAGGCGTTTGTGGAGCGATACGGCACCACCATGTGTGCGGCGCAGCTTACCTGCTTCGGCGAGCGCGTCAAGGTCGGCGCGGGCGGTGACGGAGGACACGCCAAAGGTCTGGGCGATTTCTGCTACCTGCACCGAGGCGTTATGATCGAGCATTTCCATAATGGCGGTACGGCGTTCGTCGGCAAAAGCACGGTTGGTGGCTTGGGCCATGCTTGCTCCATTCTCGGCTAAATTTGCAGGAATTGTGTTGACTCTATTTTCGTTCATTTTCTTTTTGAGTAAGAAAATACCTTTCGATTACTTATCTTTTCTATAAAAGAAAGACGCTGAACGCTCAAAATTCAATATCGAACACGCCCACTCGGCTTCAATTCCTTCCGTTTACTTTTCAAAAACGGCTGTATTGACCTCCATGGGCTCAATATCTCGCACGTGCAAAGCCGCTGAATTTCATACAATGAGCGCAGTAAAACGCAAGGTAAAACGCCTTGTGAACAACTACGCCCGATGTCCAGATGCGGGCGAGGGAGAGGAGCAAACGCTCATGGCACTTGTTACCACCGAAAAGATGCTCAAGGACGCTCAGGCCGGCCACTACGCCGTCGGCGCGTTCAACGTCGAGAACCTCGAGTTTGTTATGGCCGTTCTGGCCGCTGCCGAGGAGACCAAGTCCCCCGTCATCATGCAGACCACCCCGGGCACCATCAAGACCGCTGGTCTGGACTACTTCTACGGCATGGTCAAGGCCGCTGCCGAGCGCGCTTCCGTGCCCGTCGCCCTACACCTCGATCACGGCGATGGCTATGACCGCTGCATGCAGGCTTTCCGCACCGGCTATACCTCTGTCATGATCGACGGTTCGCACGAGTCCTTCGAGGACAACATCGCCCTGACCAAGTCCGTCGCCGACGCTGGCCGCGCCATGGGCGTGCCCGTCGAGGCCGAGCTCGGTAAGGTTGGCGGCAAGGAGGACGACGGTCCCGCGGTTGAGGGCGAGAGCCCCTACACCGATCCGGCTGAGGCCAAGGAGTTCGTCGAGCGTACCGGCTGCACCTCCCTCGCAATTGGCGTTGGCACCAGCCACGGTGTGTACACGAGCGATCCGCACATCGAGCAGTCCGTGGTCAAGGCCATCCGCGACGCCGTCGACGTGCCGCTGGTTCTGCACGGCACCTCCGGTGTGCCCGATGAGCAGGTTGCCGAGGCTGTGAAGAACGGTATCTGCAAGGTTAACTACGCCACCGAGCTGCGTCAGGCCTACACCAAGGGCTTCATGGCCTACATGGCCGAGAATCCCGCCTGCTTCGATCCCAAGAAGCCGGCCAAGGAGGGCATGCGTGAGATCACCGAGCTGGTTAAGATTCGCATGACCAACCTCAACTCCGTGGGCAAAGCAGAGTAACAGCAAGGGTACTCCGACTCGCTACATATCCCGGGGAGGGACGAGGGCTTAGTTCCCCAATCGTCCTCGGGCATGCAAAAAGCCTCGCTGCGCACTTCGTGCGGAGAGGCTTTTTGCCCCCTGCGGAAAGATTGGGGAACTAAGCCCTCGTCCCTCCCAGGTTGATCTACTCGAGGTCGTCGCCCTTGTGGCGTTAGAGCGGAAATGGGTGGGGCGTTAGGGCTTCTTTGTTGATGAGGGGTTAGTATGCCCGGGCTTGGTTGGGGAATGCCTGGTCTAGTGAGGCTTGGAGTTTTTCGAAGGATGTCTGCAGGTTGAGGTGTTGGTCTGCAGAGCGTTTGGCTTTTGTGGTGGGGGAGTCGAGGAGGCCGTCTCTCTGTGTCGGGGGGAAGGAGAAAAGGTCTGCATGTTTTAGGGATGGCTGCTGTGCTGCGTCATTGGAAGAATGCATGCTTATGCGGCCTCCTCGATGTCCACCAATAGATTGCGCTCGGGGTATGCTGCTAGGTCCCGTGCGTTGGCAGTATTATGCCGCGGCTGCTGCAAAGAAGCGCTAAAGAAAGGCTTAACCTGGTTTGGTGTTACGATGAAACTGCAGGTCAGAGGTATCGAGTAGCACTCTTGAAAGGTTTTGGGCTTAAGGGCTTTCTAAGGTTTGTGGCGCGGATGTGGCTCGCCTGTGTGGGGCGTGTGGCCGGCTCGTTTCTAGCGCTGCGGCTCTGCGGCCCGCACCCGCTCGATGACCTTTTCCATCGTGGCATCGATGCGGTCTTTCTTGAGCTCACATTCCCAGATGGTTATGGGTGTCCAGCCCATTTGGGTGAGTGCTGCCACGGCAGCGCGGTCGCGCTCGACGTTGCGACGGAACTTTGCCTCCCAAAACTCAACATTGCGCTTGGGCTGGCTCGGATTGCACTTAGGGCAGCGATGCCAAAAGCAGCCGTTGACGAAGATGGCGATCTTGCGCCCGGGGAAGGCGATGTCGGGCTTGCCGGGAACCTTCCATTCCAAGCGATAACCCGTAAGGCCCGCTGTGCGCAGGCGCTGTCGTACGAGCAGCTCGGGCTTGGTGTTGGCGCGCTTGTTGCCCTTCATGGACTTTTTGATGGCGGCGCGACGGCGGACCAGTTCGCGCTCGTCAGCGGAGAGGTCCGAGGTATCGATGCCGTCGAGCAGACCGGGCTTGGGACGCTTTTTGCTGCGGCGCTTAGGTGCGCGCTTGGGCTTGGAAGCGGGCTCGTCGGTCGTGGTGGCCTCGGCGTCGTTGGCAGTGCCGTTGGCCTCGAGCCGGTCTTCCTTCAACTCAATCAGAGCATCGATAAGCCCCTTGTCGGCGGGCATCCATTCCACCGTGGCAAGCGAGCTACGCGGAATCCAGCGGATATCGAGCTGGCGGTCGTGCTTCTGGGGCTCGCCAGACTCTTTAGCCAGCGAGCAGTAGTAGCACTCCATGGAGAGATGAAAATCGGGGTAGTCGTACTCAACGGTATAGAAATCGCGCAGATTGGTGACTTTGACCTGCAACTCTTCCATAAGCTCGCGGCGTACGGCGTCCTCGGGCGACTCGCCGCGCATGAGCTTGCCACCGGGAAACTCCCAAAGTCCCTGCATGTCGCCGTAGCCGCGCTGCACGGCAAGCAGCTCATCAGATCCTTCCTTGCGAATGATCCCAGCGGCAACATGAACAGTCTTCAACAGGAGTCCTCTCTCAACATCAACACGTGGCAGGGTAGCTACGCGTACCTTACACAACGGTAAGGCAAGCGTAAGCCATATCGATGGTAGCCGACTCGTCTTCTTGCGACTATAGATGCCGTAGACTAATCGCAAGAAAGGACTCGGTATGCAAACCACGCACATGGCGACCCCGGTACTGGAGGTCGCGCATCTCGAAAAGGTATATGGAGCGCTGGGCAACGTGACCCGTGCGCTCAACGACGTCAGCTTTACCGTCAACCGCGGTGAATTCGTCGGCATCATGGGCGCTTCGGGCTCGGGCAAGTCGACGTTGCTCAACTGCGTGTCGACCATCGATAGCGCCACGAGCGGCACGATCCGCATCAACGGGCAGGACGTGACGCGCATGAAGCAGGCCAAGCTCTCGCAGTTTCGCCGCGAGGAGCTCGGCTTTATCTTCCAGGACTCCAACCTGCTCGATACGCTCACGGCACGCGAGAACATCGCCCTGCCGCTCACCATTGCCCGCACAAACTCGGCAGAGATCTCGACCCGCGTGCAGGATGTGGCAGCGCGCCTGTCCATCAGTCAGGTGCTCGACAAGTATCCCTACCAGATGTCCGGCGGCCAGCAGCAGCGCGTTGCCGCGGCTCGCGCGCTCGTCACCGACCCCACCATGATCATGGCCGACGAGCCTACCGGCGCCCTCGACTCCAAAAGCGCCCGCCTGTTGCTCGAGAGCCTAGAGGCCCTCAACCGCCGCCTGCGCGCCACCGTGCTCATGGTCACGCACGACAGCTTTGCCGCCAGCTACACGAGCCGTGTGCTGTTTATCCGCGACGGCAAGATCTTCACCGAGCTGCGCCGCGGCGACACCGACCGCCGAGAGTTCTTCGACCGCATTATGGAGGTCGTTGCCATGATGGGCGGTGAGGGCTCCGATGCTCTGTAAACTCGCTTGGGGCAACGTCCGCCGCGCCGGCCGCGACTACCTCGTCTACCTTTTGACGCTCACCCTGGGCGTCACGGTCTTCTATGCCTTTAACACCATCTCGATGCAGGTCGACATCGCCGGAATCGATGAAGAGGGCTTGGCGCAGGTTATGGGCAGCATGCTCGGCGACCTGACGTACTTTTTGGCCGGTGTCATGGCCTTTTTGATGGTGTATGCCAATAACTTCATCATGAAACGCCGCAAGAAGGAGTTTGGCCTGTATCAGGTGCTCGGCATGGGGCGCGGACGCGTCGCCACGATCATGGCGCTCGAGACGGTGATTGTCTCGGTCGTGGCCTTTGTCGCCGGCATTGTGCTGGGTGTGGGACTCTCCCAGCTCATGACGTTCTTTACGGCCTCGCTTTTTAAGACACAGATTGCCAATTTCCACTTCTTTTTCTCGGTGCATGCGTTCAATCTGACTCTTGCCTGCATGCTCGTAATGTTTGTGCTCACGCTACTGCTGAACCTTCGCGCCGTGCGTCGTACCAAACTCATCGAGCTTATGGGTGCCGAGCGTCGCAACGAGAGCATCAAGACGCGCAACCCCTGGATTGCGATTGCCATCTTTGCCGTGGGCGTGGTGCTTGTGGGCGTGGCCTATTACCGTCTGCTACGTGATGGGTTCCCGCTAACCGCGACGGACAGCAAGCTGCAAGAGGCCATGAACCAGTTTGGCATTACGACCGCTATGGTTACCGTGGGCACCTTTGCCCTGTTCTGGGGACTCTCGGGCATGCTCATCAAGCTGCTGCAGAGCCTGCGCGGCGTGTATTGGCGCGGCCTCAACATGTTTACCGTGCGCCAGCTTGCGGCCAAGGTCAACACGGTGTGCTTTTCGATGGGCGTCATCGCGATGCTCCTGTTTTTGGCCATCACCTCGGTGACGTGCGGTATGTCGATTGCCAACGTGATGAACGAGAATCTGGAGCGCTATAATCCGGCCGATATGTCGCAGACGTATGTCTATTACACGCCCGATACGCTCGACTTCTACAAAGAGTCTTTCAATCCGTCTGAGGCCGATCGCATGGTGCTGGCCGATAGTACGGTCGATTTGTACTCCGCATGGCACGGCGATCCATGGCACGGCGATCGTAAGGGCAAGTCGGCGGACAACAACGACGAGACCGGCAAGAAGGTCAATATCGCCGATGTTGCAGGCGAGCATGTGCAGATCGATTCGTATCTGAGTTACCCGCTTGGCGGCTCGAATCCTTCGGTGACTCCAAGTGAGATGTGCAAGACCATGGGCGAAAAGCTTCCCAAGGCGTTCGGGGGTAGCAATGCCGATGCGATGGGTCTGTTTGTGACGCCGGCGAGCCAGTACAACAAACTGCGCCAGATGATGGGCGAGGAGCCGGTGCACATCGGTCACGACCAGTATCTGCTCACGTGTGATATGGGCGGCGAGCTGGTCGACCTGTACACCAAGTATATGGCTGGCGGCCATGCCCTTACCTTGGGCGGGCATACGCTCAAGCCCGCAACCGATAAGTCGGACGAGGACACTGCGGCCATCGCCAACTCAGCGATGGGTAGTAATCCGGGCACCGTCGTCGTTGCCGACGAGCTGTTGCCCCAACTTAATCTGCAGCCGTATTCCAGTAGCCTGCTCGTTAACTACAAACAGGGGATGGATACGACCGAGGCAGACGAGAGCATTAAATACACTGTGCTCGACAATCTGCTCGTTGACGGCAAGGAGCCGGGGTCGTGGGGAACCTTCATCATACGCTCCGAGATGTACACGCAGGCAACGCAAATGAACGGCTTGATTAGCTACCTAGCCATCTACATCGGCTTTGTATTGGTCGTTGCATGCGCGGCGATTCTGTCGATTCAGCAACTCTCCAACGTGGCCGACGGCAGCCGCAGCTATCGTGTGCTGGCACAGATCGGCTGCGACGACCGCCAGATTCGCCATTCGGTGATGGCGCAGCAGGCGGTATTCTTCCTGTTCCCGCTGGCAGTGGGCCTGGCGCACTCCTTTGTGGCACTTAAGGTGATCATTGAGCTGGTGAGCATTTTCGGAAATATGAGCATCGGTGGCACCGTGGGCCTTACCTGTGCAATCTTCCTGGCAGCATACGGTGGCTACTTCCTGGTGACCTACCTCATGAGCACCGGTATGGTGCGAGCTGCCATCGCCACCCGCTACAGCGAGTAACAAGCGGGCAAAATCGTCGCAAAAATCAGAGGTGTATGACCGCCGCGAAGGAACCAGGGGCCCTTTCGCGGCGGTTTTTGCCAATCTGGTGCGTCTCAGATACAAGTGAGTAGACTTTTTTGAACCTGCCGAGCACATCGCGACAAATGCTCAATAAAACCGCAGGTCAGAGCTATGTCGTTTTGGGGCGTGCTCGGCCTTCTGCAAAAAGCCTACTCACTTGGTTTTTCTGCTAGAAGACCGCCACGAGGGAAGGCAACTCCCCCGGGTAGTCGTTGGGGACGTTCTTAAACGACTAGTCAAACAAGAACGTCCCCAATGACTACTTTGCGGGCAGCTAATAGAGCCCCATCCTAAATTAGCTACCCCGCCAACACCGCAGGTAGAGCAAAAGTCAGCGAAAGCCCGCCAGAGCGAGCAAGGTGCCTTGAAGCGAGGCGGCATTGACCTTCTGGT
>CATVTV010000041.1:0-14602 GCA_958347015.1 uncultured Collinsella sp.
GGGTAGCTAAAATAGCCCCGTCCCAAAATGACTACCTGGGATGGCTGGTTCGGGTAGGCGATATACTGCTGGGCAGACGAAAGGAGCGCCGACGATGCTTAATGGGTGCGCATATATATTGACGGTCGACGTGGGCAATACGTTCATTCGCTTTGGCCTGTTTGCAGAGGATTCGGCCGCGGCGCAGGAATGTCCGCTTGCGACGTGCGAGATCACCACGCCGTCGAGCATCACAGCAGACGAGGCGCGCATGCGTCTCGTGCAGGTCATGGCCGCACTGGCGGCCGATGCGGGCATGCCGGGTGCGCTTGTGCCCGCGGCTGCTGTGCTGAGCTGCGTGGTCCCGGCGCTCGAGCGCCCGTGGAAGGAAGCGCTTTCCCGTACCTGCTCGGGGCGCGTGCTCACGGTGGGGCCGGGACTTAAGACCGGCATGCCCGTGCACTACGACGACCCGGCCGAGATCGGTCCCGACCGCATCGCCGATGCCGTGGCGGCCCGCGCTGTCTACGGCTCTCCGTGCATCGTGATTGACCTGGGTACTACGACAAATATCGAGGTCATCGATGCGCACGGAACCTTTGTCGGCGGCGTTATCGCGCCGGGGCTGGCGCTCGGCGCCCGCTCGCTTTCGGCGGCAGCAGCGCGCCTGCCTCAGGTCGAGCCCTCGGCGCCGACACACGTCATCGGCCGCAACACGCGCGAGGCCATGCGCTCGGGCGTGGTTCTGGGCGAGGTGGCCCGCATCGACGGCATGCTCGACATGGTGCTTGCCGAGATGCGCGCGACCAAGGCCGCGGGGGAGGGTGATGTGCCCATCGTCATTACCGGCGACGATGCCGAGGCACTTGCGGCGCTGGTCGGCCATAGCCTGACGGTCGATGACGCGTTGACGCTGCGGGGTCTCGCCGAGCTCTACCACATCAACCAAAAGCCCCGTCGCGCGTAGGGCGGGGGGCTGGTGGGATAAGCGCCCCTACCTTTCACCTGCTACAATGGGTCAAACTATTGCGATTTCGGAGGTGTCTGCCATGTCGGACGATCTTCATCAAACCGCGTCGGGCAAGCGCCGCGACGTTATTAGCTGGGATGAGTTCTTTATGAGCGTGGCCATCGCCGCGCAGCGCCGCAGTAAGGACCCCAACACGCAGGTGGGCGCGTGCATCGCCAACACCAACCACCGCATCCTTTCGGTGGGCTACAACGGTACGCCCTCGGCGCTCAACGATGACTTTTTCCCGTGGGGAACGAGCGATGACCCGTTGCAGGATAAACACAACTACGTGGTGCATGCCGAGGCCAACGCCGTGCTCAACTACCGCGGCTCGCTCAAAGACCTCGAGGGTTCCACGGTCTACGTCACGCTGTTTCCGTGCCACGACTGCGCCAAGATCCTGGCGCAGGTGGGCGTGGGCGAGGTCGTCTACCTGGACAATAAGTATGCCGACACCGATGACGGCCGTATCAGCCGCCGCATTCTCGACTCCTGCGGCATCAGCTACCGCCAGGTCATCGTCGATGTCCAGATTGGTACCGGGGGACAGGCTCAAGAGTAGCGCGTGCCAACGCCAGCTGGCGGCAAAACAGCCAACAAGAGACCCGTCCCAAATTGACTGCTCGTGAAAGTCGTGTCCGCACGCATGGCTGGCGCCTAAGCGGGTACATGGCTGTAGTAACATAGCCCCTGTCCGCGGGCGTGCCCGCGTTATTGTGAGAAAGGAGCCCCTGTGGCTGTTAACGAAGAGCTGCTTAAGAAGGTTCTTGAAGAGATTCGCCCCAACCTGCAGGCCGACGGCGGCGATATGGAGTATGTGGGCGTCGACGACGAGGGCGTCGTCAAGCTGGAGCTGCAGGGCGCCTGCGCCGGCTGCCCCATGAGCTCGCTGACCCTTTCCATGGGCATCGAGCGCATCCTGAAGGAGCATGTGCCCGGCGTTACCCGCGTTGAGCAGGTCAATGCTTCCGGCGAGGCCGAGGACCTGTACGACGAGTACGCACCGTTCTAAGATGCGAAAGCTGCGGACGGTACGCTCCGCATAGACGTTACGCCCAAATATGCGGCTGCGAGCGCAAGGCCCGCGGCCGCATTTGTATGTAGGGAGCAGGGGGATCGATATGCTCAACGACCTCTACCATATGCTTGACCCCGTTGCGATCTCGGCGGGCCCCATCACGATCTACTGGTACGGTCTGGCCTATGTGGTCGGCGCCCTGCTCACGGCGGTCGTTATGTACCGCACGCAGCGTCGTTGGGGCTTCGACATTACGATTGATGACCTGACGAGCGTCGTGGTCGGCGCGGTCTTTGGCCTCATCATCGGCGCGCGCCTGTTTTACGTCGTCTTTTACGGCGATGGCTACTATTGGACCCACCCGCTCGAGATCTTTGCCACCAACGAGGGCGGCATGAGCTTCCACGGCGGCCTGGTGGGCGGCATCTTGGGCGGCATCATCGTGTGCCGCATGTACAAGCTTGATGCATGGACCGTCGCCGACCTTGCCGTGATCGGCGCCCCGCTGGCCCTGTGCCTGGGCCGTTGTGCCAATTTCGTCAACGGTGAGCTGTGGGGTAAGCCGACCGATCTGCCTTGGGGTGTGGTCTTTGGCGGCACCGCGGGCGATATGCCGCGCCATCCCTCCCAGCTCTACGAGGCGTTTCTTGAGGGCGTCGTGCTCTTCTGTATTTTGCAGGTACTCAGCCGCAAAAAGCCGCTACTGCCCCAGGGTACGTTTATGGGCGTGTTCGTGATGGGGTACGGCATCGTCCGCTTTCTCGTTGAGTTCGTGCGCGTGCCCGATGCCCAGCTGGGCTATCTGCTGGGCGGCGTCATCACCATGGGTCAGCTGCTGAGCCTGCCGCTCGTAATCGCGGGCCTGGCACTCATCATCTTCGCCCGTCGCCGCAACCAGCCCCAGCGCGTCTACCTCGACGCCTAACCAAAACCATCACAAAGGGGACAGGCACCTTTGTGGTGGTTTTGCCGAGCAACGAAGGCAGAACCGTAACGTTTTCCCAGATAAAACCTGCCAAAATAAACCTGTCCCTTTTTGGTAGGTTTCTAGAAAGGCTTTCGGACTGTGAAGGATTCCGATCTCTCCACAACGGCTGCGCGCGACGCTGCCCGCATCGTCTGGTTTAAGCGCTACCCCGCCAAGCAGACGCTCATCGCATTTTTGCTCGCGCTGTTGGCGACCACGGCGTTTTCCATCGATCCCGCCCCGGTGTCGAGCAACGCAGTCTTGGCGATTGACCCCAAAGCCTCGGGCATGCTGTACGTGTGCTACGAGGTGCTCCTCTCGTTTGCCGGCCATACCGACGCGGTCATGCTGCTTGCACTTGCCTGCCTGCTCACCTTGCCGTTTCGCTACGTGTTCTTTGGCCGCGGCGACGCTTGGCGTCCCCCGGTGATCCTTCCGTCGCTGTTCTTTGCCGTCTGCATGGTGTTTGGCCGCAGCTACGACCTCACCGATTCGGCCGAGATCGTGCTCGGCGACAAGGCCCGCATCATCTGCGCCTGGATAGGCGGTGCGGGCTGGATGCTCTTGGCGGTCGTTGCCTTCTACCTTGCCTTTGAGTGTCTAGATTGGCTGTGCACGCGCCGCATTCCGTTTTCCGAAGCGCACTTTGGCCGCGTATGGCGTGTGGCTCACGCCGTGCTCTCGGTCCATCCCTTTGCCGGGCCCTTCCTGGTGCTTATGATCGCCTGGGCGCCCACGCTCATCGCTTCGCTGCCTGGCCTTTTTATGGGAGATACGGGTGCGCAGATTCGCCAGTGGTTCAACTACCCCAACGGCACGAGTGACTACTTGCGTCTGCTCAATCCCAATGTGTTGCTCAACGGACATCACCCCGTGGCGCACACGGCTATCATCGGTTCGTGCGTCCAGCTGGGGCTTTCACTGTTCAATAGCGCCAACGCGGGTCTTGCCATCTACACCTGCGCTCAGTTCGTTATTACGGCCGCCTGCATGGCCTATTCCATCTCGTCGCTGCGCAAGCTGGGCGTGAGCCTGCCGGTCCGCGGCGTGATCTTGCTGTTCTTTGTGTTTATGCCCATGTTCTCCAACTACGCGGCCCTGCTTACCAAAGATGTGCTGTTTGCCGACGCGTTTTTAGTGCTGTTGGTGCAGACCGTAAAGCTCGTGGCCTGCGGCCTGCCCCGTCGCGATGCCAATGCCGAGCGTGCGGGCGAACAGAGGCCCGTGCTCTTTGCGCGCCATGACTGGCTGCTGCTCGCTCTGGGCGCCATGGGCTCCACGTTTCTGCGCAACGGCGGCCTGGTGTTTCCCCTGGCGGCATGTGTAATCGCGGCGGCGTTTTGCGCATGGGACGCGCATGTGGCTCATCGTGCAGCCAGGCAGACTGGTGCTGCGCCTTCGGGCGCCACGCCGCGCTTCCGCTGGGTCGGCGTCCTTGCGGTGCTTGCGCTCTGTCTTGCCTCTAATATGTACTTCACCAAGGTCTTTATGCCGGCGCACGACATCACGCCTGGTTCCAAGCGCGAAATCCTCTCGATTCCGTTCCAGCAGACGGCTCGTTTCGTCCAAAAGCACGACGGCCTCAACTCGGGTGTCAACCCCACGGTTAAGGAGGACGGCACCATCGTGGAGGCTCCTTGCGACGGCTTGGTGACCGACGAAGAGCGTGCCGTGATCGACCGTGTGCTCAAGTACGAGAACCTGGGCCGCCGTTACAACCCGGATAAGTCGGACGCCGTCAAAAATTGCTTTAACGAGTATGCCTCGCAGGAGGACATCAAGGCCTATTTTGAGGTGTGGGCCCAGATGTTCAAAAAGGACCCCGGGTGCTATATCTCGGCGCTCATCAATAACTACTATGGGTATTTTTATCCGAGCGCTCGCGACGCATGGGTCTACAGCACGGCGCGCAGTGCCGAGATCATGGCGAAGCCCGATAACCTCAAGTACTTTGACTTCCATCCGGTCGATAGCAAGGTTGTGCGCTGGTGCGACCACCTGATCAACCTGTATCGCGTGGCAGTACAACGCATCCCGTTTATCTCGCTCACCATGAGCTCGGCCACCTATGTGTGGATCATGATCGCCGTGGTGGTCTATCTGCTACGTCGTCATTCGTGGCGCGGGCTGGCCATTTGGGTGCCGCTGCTGGGCGTGCTCGCCGTGTGCCTGATCGGTCCCTGCAACGGCTCGACCTACATGCGCTACCTGTATCCGGTCATCGCCTGCATGCCCTTTGCCATCGGCGCCACCATCACCCGCAGCGACCTCCTCTGGTCCTAATTTGGTGCAAAGGGGTCAGGTTGCTTTGCACCAAAGGGTGGCATCATCACGACGCCTTCATTTTGGGGTTTATCTCGCAGGCCAGTAGGTATATCATAACGGCGTTTGTTTATATTGCCCGAGCATCTGCGCTGGGCTTTAGGTCGAAACCGATAGGAGACACGTATGTCCGGACACTCTAAGTGGGCCACAACCAAGCATCGTAAGGGCGCGCAGGACGCCAAGCGTTCCGCCCTCTTCTCCAAGCTGAGCCGCAACATCACCGTTGCTGCCCGTCTCGGCGGTGACCCGCTGCCCGAGAACAACGCCAGCCTCGCCGCTGCCGTTGCTAAGGCCAAGGCTCAGTCCATGCCCAAGGACAAGATCAAGTCCGCTATCGACAAGGCTTTTGGTTCGGGTGCCGATGCCGCCGTCTACGAGAACATCGTGTACGAGGGCTACGGTCCCGCCGGTGTCGCCGTCTACGTTGACTGCCTGACCGACAACCGCAACCGCACCGCCGCTGATGTCCGTTCCGCCTTCTCCCACGCTGGTGGTAACCTGGGCACCTCGGGCTCCGTCGCCTTCCAGTTTGAGCGCAAGGGCCAGATCGTCGTCGCCAAGGAGATCCTGGACGAGAACGCCAAGAAGGAGACCATGATCGCCAACGGTCCTGCCGGTGACGAGGATGAGTTCATGATGGCCATCGCCGAGGCCGGTGGCGAGGACTACGAGGACGCCGGCGAGGAGTGGATCGTCTGGACCGCTGCTAACGACGTCATGGCTGTCTCCAAGGCGCTCGAGGAGCAGGGCGTCCAGGTCAAGGGCTCCGAGACCACCATGGTCCCGACCACCCCGACCGAGGTTTCCGGCGCCGACGCCAAGAAGGTCCAGCGCCTCATCGACCGTCTCGAGGAGCTCGACGACGTCCAGGACGTCTACAGCACCATGGACATGACCGACGAGGTCATCGCTGCCCTCGAGGAGGAGTAGCGCCCACACGGGTTAAGCCGTGCATATCTGGGCATAATGAAGCGAGCATGCAAGCCTCGTGGAATAGATGAGCCGGATCCGCGTGCGTATGGCACCGGACCCGGCTCTTTTATAATGATGCGAATCGTTTTGCATTCTGTGGACCGAAACCTGAAGGGAGCGCGCGTGCGCGTACTCAAACGAGCCCTAGCGATCGTGTATCTTGCCGCCGCCATCGTGGCGCTGGGTACGCTTGTCTGCCAGTTCTGGGGACCGTATACGTATCGCTTTATGCTGCTGCTGCGTGACGCCATGCCTCGCGTCGTCGTTACGGTGTGTGCCGCTATCGTGGCGCTTGGCGTGCTCATCGGTTTTTTCCGCCTGATGTTCGCGCGTCGCGAGCCGTCCTGCGTGCATCCGGCGGGGGAGCGCAATATCGAGGTCACGCTCGCAGCGCTTTCCTCGTGCGCCCGTGCCGCGGCAGAGTGCGATGATCGCGTGATGGTTGAGCATATCGAGGCACGCGTTCAAGGCTCCGACGAGTCGCGCGTTCGTTTTAAGGTCGAGGCCATCGCGCTCGATGACAAGGACGTTGCCGCTCTTGCCACCTCGATGCAGCAGCGCATCGAGAAGGCCTGCGACACCATGCTCGGCACGCCGGGCACGACCGCGCGCGTCCGTTTTTTGCCGTCCAAGACTACCGTCCAGACCGTGGAGGTTTCCGGTGAGTGATACCAATCAAGACAAGACCGCCCGCACGCCGCGCCTGACGATCGACCAGAACGCTACGCCGGCAGGCGAGTCCGCCGACACCAAGCCCGAGGCCGGCGAGCAGCACGACAGCGCCGCCAACGACTTTGACGAGGCCATGGGTCTCATCAAAGGTACGGGCGCTGCTATCTGGAGCTACGCCGTGCGCCACCCCAATACTACGCTCGGCGCCTTGGCAGGCTTTATCCTCGCCGTGCTGGTACTTACGTTGGGTCTGTGGGACACGCTCGTCATCGCATTCTTTGTGCTGATCGGCGCCGTGATCGGCCAGATTCGCGACGGCGAGAACGGTATCGTCAACTTCTTCGGCCGTCTGTTTAGCGGCCGCTAATATGAATTCGACTGTCGCATCTGCGGCAGGCATAAGGAGGAACCATGGCTTTTAACACGAAGGTCGATGTGGCCGATACCGAGCTCGAGGCGAATGAGGCCGTCGCCGATGCCGGGGACGTGACGCTCGAGGACGAGGCACTCGTCGAGGCCGAGTCCGATACGGACGAGGACAACGAGGAGATGGACGAGGAGGCGGACGAGTCCGAGGACTCGCTGACCTATTCCAACGGCGTGATCGAGAAGATCGTCGCCATGGCCACCCGCGAGGTGCCGCACGTCCTGGGCATGAAGGGCAACCTTATGCACTTTGTGCAGGAACAGTTTGGTGCCGAGAACCTGACCAAGGGCGTGACGGTCGAGGTCACCGACGACAACCGCGTGGTCGTCAATATCTCAGTCATCATCGAGTACGGTGCCTATGCGCCTGCAATTTTCGACGATGTTAAGGCGCGCGTCACCGAGCGTCTGGCCGCGATGACCGGCCTTGAGGTGGCAGGCGTCAACCTGCGTATCGAGGATGTCATCACCCCCGAGGAGTACGAGCACCGCACCAGCCAGCACGAGTAACCTACCAAATAGGGACAGGTTTGTTTCGATGGGTTTTACCTGCGAAAACGCTAAACGGTCGACCGCGCAAGCAAAAGTGCGGCCGACCGTTTTCTATATGCCCCCGATGCAGGCATACCGCTCGTCTAACTAAGGGTTGCAATCTTCGCGTTCCGCGTTACCCTAATGGGAGCATTGTTTCCAAATTGTTAACGAGGGGTTGCCGTAATGGCCGACGAACACGAGACCGAAAGCAAGGCATGGGCGATTGAAGCCGCTGCGGCAGAGGCGGCGTCGCGTGCCGCCGAGGAGATGCATCGTCCTCCGGTGGTGCCGATGGAGCGCGTTGTCGGTCGCGAGGATATCGAACGTGGCGAGCGCGCCGGCCGCAAGCGCAGCCAGGAGCCCGGCTTTCCGCGCTTTTTTGCCGAGCTCAATCTGGGCCTGGTCCTCACGGCGTTCGCCATCGTGGCCTTTAAAACCCCCAATCACTTTGCCTTCGGCGGCACCTCAGGCGTGTCGGTCATTCTGTCCACGCTGTTCCCGACTCTGCCCGTCGGCGTCTTTATGTGGATTATCAACGCGGTCTTGGTCATCCTGGGTTTTATCTTTTTGGAGCGCAAGGCAATCCTTTGGAGTGTCTTTGCCTCGTTTGCGCTTTCGGCCTACGTCTCGCTGTTTGAGCTCTTCATTCCGTCGGATGTTTCGATGACGGGCGATATGTGGCTCGACCTGTGTTTTGCCGTCATCTTGCCGGCGCTGGGCAGTGCCATTGTCTTTGACATTGGCGCCTCGACGGGCGGCACCGACATCCTTGCCATGATCCTCAAGCGCCGCACAACGCTCGAGATCGGCCGTGCCCTGTTGCTGGTCGATATCGGCATCGTGACCATCGCGGCTTTCCTGTATGGCCCGCGCGTCGGCCTGTACTGCGTGCTCGGTCTGTTTGCCAAGACGCTTGTGGTCGACAAGGCTATCGAGAGCATTCACCTTCGTAAGGTCTGCACGATCATTTGCTCCGAGCCCCTTAAGGTCGAGGAGTTTATCGTCAAGCATCTCAACCGCACGGCAACGATCAGCCGTGGCTACGGCGCCTTCTCGGGCAAGTGCGTCACGGTGATTATGAGCGTGCTGAGCCGTCGCGAGGCAGTGCAACTGCGCCGCTATACCCGCGAGATTGACCCTGGCGCCTTCATCACCATCGTCGATAGCTCCGAAATCGTCGGCAAGGGCTTCCGCGGCACGAACTAGCCCGGGCGTACCCTTCGAATCATTGAATAAAGCCACCTGCGTTGCAAATCGGTCATCTTGGGGTATTTGTCCTCACATTGGGCGATAATGATGCCAAAGACATCGTTTGCGATCCAGGTGATTCGCTCTAGATACGAAGGGATGATTTCGATGTTCTGTTCGCAGTGTGGCGCCCCCATGGGCGATAACGACAAGTTCTGCGGCGTGTGCGGTGCCCCTAATGCCGGTGCCGCTGGCCCCGCTCCCCAGGGACAGCCTCAGCCCCAGCAGTTTGTTCCGCAACCGCCCGTGGCGAATGCGCCAAAGGGCTGTGTGGCTCAGGCGTTCCAAGATATGACCAAGACTCCGGGCGTGCTTCAGCGTGTATGCCAAATCGCGTTTTTGCCGGCGCTGATTTGCGTTGTGTCGGTGCTCGTGTTGTTTATTCCCGTTATTGGCGGCATTGCGGCTGCCATCGGTTTTTTGGCCGCCTACGTGGCGAGCGTGTGCGGTTCGGGCTTTGGCATCGAGTGGGGTCGCGATCTGTCGCTTAAGATCGATGACGGCATGGATCGTCCGTTGATGCGCTCTACCTCGTTTGGCCTCGGAGTCTTTTCGAGCGTTATCTCGGTCGTGCTCGAGGTCATCGCTGCCATCCCCGTTATCGGTGTAGTGCTTTCGCTGGTGGAGGGCGTGGTAATTGGCGCCGCGGGCTCGTATTCTTATTACGGCTCTTATGCGCTGGAGGCTGCGCTGTTTGGCTCGCTTGGCCTGCTTGTCCTGGCTATGATTGCCACGGCGGTCCTGGGGGTTTTCTTTAAGATGTTCGCCGACATTGCCGTGATGCACTTTGCGGTGACTGGTCGCGTCGAGAGCGCGTTTTCGCTCGATAAGGTCTGGACGGCCTTTAAGAACAATAAGACCAAGCTGTTCTGCGCTTCGTTCCTTCCCGAGTTTTTGACGGGCTTGGTCGCCAACGTTGTTACATGGATCTTGACAGCCGTCTTTGGCGCCATTGCCTCTGTCGGTATGTATAGCTACTACTATCGTCCTACGGGTATTGAGGCAATTGTTACCGGCGGCGGCATCACGCTCGTGCTGTTCCTAGTGTTGGTCGCTTTTGTCACCGTATTTCTTACGGTCTTTGGCAAGATGCTCAAGCACCGTGCCGTTGGCTACTGGGCCGCACGTTATGCAAGCGAGTGGGCCGAGGAGAACAAGGACGATGTCCTGACTTTTGTATTGCCCTTCGAGAAGAAGTCCGCCGCTTCGGGTTGCAGTGCTCCGGATACTTCGCCAACGCCTGCGCCTGAGTCCGCATCTGAGTCCAAGCCTGCGCCCGAGCCGGCGCCTGTGTCTGAGCCTGAGCCTGAGCCTGAGCACGCGGCTGTGCCTGCGCCCGAGCCGGCGCCCGAGTCAAGCTCTGACGAGGACCCTCAGGACGAGTAGCCCTGCCGCCTGCCATTTGGGGACGGGGTTGAAATGGTAGAAATAGCGCTTGACAAATAAAGAGAGGGCGGATGTTCGTTCCAACATCCGCCCTCTCTTTATTTTGAATGGGTGTTTGAAGAATCTTGCAGTCTACTCGCCATGCTTCTCCTCGTGGCGAGCGGCAGTCCGCGCATCGTGGATGCCCTTGATTGCGGCATGGCGGGCGGTGCGGGCGTCGTGCACGGCGTCGCGGGCCTCGGCGGCAGTTGCCTTGGCAGAGCGCAGCTTGGCTGCCAGGTCGGGATTGGTCTCGGCAACCGCGGCGATCGTGGGGCCGTCGAGCTCTTCTTGCGTGGGCTCGGCCAAAAAGTCGATGGCATACTGAGCGGCTACCATGGAGCCCTTGGCGAGCACGCTCTCGTCGATCTTATAGAAGCAGGAGTGCTGGGCATAGGTGGCGCCAATCTGGGGGTTGCGCGTGCCAACAAAGGCGAGCACGCCCGGTACGCGGCGCAGATACTCCGAGAAGTCCTCGCCCGAAAGCGTGCCGCGGTAATGGCCCTCGCCCGCGGGGCCCAAGCACTTGAGCACAGCTTGGCGGCAGCGCTCGCTCGAGGCAGCATCGTTTTCGACCTTGTAGTTGGCAATGGTGTAGTCGGTGAGTTCGGCCTCGGCGCCTAGTGCTGCTGCGGTGTGCTCCACGATGCGGCGCATAAGCTCGGGCATCTCCTCATGCGTCTTGTCGCCATAGGTGCGCACCGTGCCGGCGAGGTACGCCGTGCCGGCGATAACGTTGCGCGCGGTGCCGCCGTGCAGCTCGCCGACGGTGATGACGGCGGGTTCGTAGGGGCTAATCTCGCGCGAGACGATGGTCTGCAGGGCGTTGACGATTTCGGCGGCAACCATAACGGCGTCGTGGCCGCGCTGGGGCATGGCGCCATGGCACGAGGTGCCGCGGACGTCGATGCGGAACCAGTCGGTGTTTGCCATGCGCGGGCCGGGCTCGCAGCTTACGGTGCCGGCATCGACCTCGCTCCAGATGTGCGTGGCGTAGGCGCCGTCGACGCCGTCGAGTACGCCCGTGCCGATCATGAGCTTGGCGCCCTGGCCGTTTTCCTCGCTGGGCTGGAATACGATGCGAATCTCGCCGTGGATGTCATCGGTCATGTGGCGCAAAATCTGCAGCGTGCCGAGCATCATAGCGATATGGCAGTCGTGACCGCAGGCGTGCATGCAGCCCTCGTTGACGCTGGCGAACTCCTCGCCGGTCTGCTCGGTGACGGGCAGAGCGTCGATATCGGCGCGCAGCAGGATGCGGCGGCGCGGCGTGCCGTCCTCACGGTAGGCATCCGGCGCGGTACCGCGGAGCGTCGCCACCAGGCCCGTCTTGAGCGGGCGCTCGTAGGGGATATTCATGGCGTCGAGCTGGTTGGCGATGTCGGAGGTCGTGCGCTCCTCGGCAAGGCTCAACTCCGGGTGCTTATGGAAGTGCCGGCGCTGCTTGATAATGTAGGGCTCAAACTCGGCGGCGATATCTCGGATGGCCGCGGTGACGTCGTCTGCCGCGCGAACCTCGGTTGCCGCCATAATCTGCTGTGCCTTGGTCTTCGTCATGGTCGATTTGCTCCTTGTTGGCTCGATCGCAAAATCGTACAGGCTCTCTCCAGTATGCCACCTGCCGCTAGGGCTGGTAAAGTTGCCGTTTGCCGCTTGGGGTTTTGTAACAAGAGTGGGGGAGTACACTCGGGGGTGTTGAATTTCCTGCCAGAGATGGGGACGCCCATGCAACATATCGATCGGATTATCTGCTCTAAGAACGTTTTTACCGCGCAAGACGGTATCGATACCGCCCGCGAGCTGGCGATTGCCATTGCGGGCGATCGCATCGTCGCGGTCGGCGCGCCCGATGACGTGGTTGCCGCCGCCCCTGCCGCCACGCCAGTTGTCGACTACGGCGAGCAATTCATCTGCCCCGGTTTCCATGATGCGCACCTGCACTTCTTCCATACCTCGGTCGGTTCCTCGCCGTACATGCTTATGGATATGGGCACGTCAGAGGCGGCACTGGTGCAGCATGCGCTCGAGTTTTCCCAAGGCTTGCCCGATGACGCCTGGGTCGTGACCCAGGGCTGGCGCGATTACCGCTGGGATCCGCCCGAGCATCCTACCAAGGCTTCCCTCGACGCCGCCTTCCCCGATCGCCCCTGTGTTATGTATTCGGGCGACGGGCATACCCTGTGGCTCAACAGCCGCGCACTCGAAGCCCTCGGCGTGACGCGCGACAGCGAGCCGCCGGTGGGTGGAAGTTACGACAAGGATGCAAATGGCGAACTCACGGGTATCGCCCACGAGGCTGCGGCCATGCAGCTGCTGCCGCGCTGTCTTGAGTGGCTGGGCGAGGACCGCATCGCGAGCGCTTACGCCGACCAGATGAAGCGTATGGCCGAGCAAGGCATCACCTCAATTTGCGATATGTCGCTCATGCCCATGCCGGGCTGCGACTTTATTCGCGACGATGTTTACGACAAGCTGCAAGCCGCTGGCAAGCTGGGCATCCGCGCCCATCTGTTTCCCACGCTGTTGGATGACCAATCGCGCTTGGAAGAACTCCAGACCCGCTACGCGAACAACGCGCTGCTCTCGGCGCCAGGCTTTAAACAGTTCTTCGACGGCGTGTCGAGCGAGCATACCGCATACCTCACTGAGCCCTATACCAACCCGCGCTTCCCGGGCGACCAGGGTCGCCTGACGGTTCCTGTCGAGCGCATGCGCAAGTTGGTTCTGGCGGCAGCCGAGCGTGGCCACACCGTGCGCATCCACGTTATCGGCGACGGTGCCATCCATGCCGCACTTGATATCTTTGAGGAGGCGGCAGAGCTCTACGGCTTGCCCCAGCACGGTCATAACACGCTCGAGCATCTGGAGAATTTGCTGCCCGGTGACATCGATCGTCTGCGCAAACTCAACGTCATTGCCTCGAGCCAACCCTGCCATATCACGCTCGACCCGGGTGGCCCGGAGCGCGACCTGGGCCTGGAGCGCAGCTGCATTATGTGGCCGTTTGCGACCTATAAGCAGCGCGGCATCCGCCAAGCATTCGGCACCGATAGCCCCATCACAGCCGTTACTAGCATGAACGTGCTCTACACGGCTATCACGCGCCAAGACCCCCGCAGCCACTGGCCTGAAGGCGGCTGGCTCCCCAGCGAGCGCATCGACGCGGCTACAGCTCTGCGCAACTACACCTTGGGCAGCGCCTACGCAGCAGGTGACGAGCAAAACCTCGGCAGCCTAGAGCCCGGCAAATACGCCGACCTGGTAGTCCTGGACCAAAACCCGCTCACCATCGACCCCCAAGAGCTGCAAGCCACCAAGGTTCAGGCCACCTACCTGGCAGGTAACTTGATTTACGAGCGCTAATAATCATGCCGTACCGTTAAACGCGGCTCGGGCAGCCTATTTTGGGATGGCGCTCGAGCCGCGTTTGTATATCGGTGGGGACCCACTATGAGCGTCCCTGCTCTGCTTGATTTGCGCGTGGGGTGGGGCGCCGCTGCCCCCACGCGCTCAATTTGGACATCAGCAATGTGGTCTCTTGGCGTTTTGCATACTTTCCATTACAGATTGCATAAAAAGGCTGGGATGTTCTTTCTGGTCCTGATGTACCCCCGCCTGGGCCGTGCAAAAAACGGAGTATTCAGCAACGCAAGCCCCGTCGGCGCCGCTGCAGTCGGGTAGCATCGCGGAGCTCGATGACATTTTGTGGTCCGGTACGGCGCGAAGTATGCCCATTTGTCCCAACGGGGTCTGCCCACCGACCAAAACCGCCCGCTGAAGGCGTCCTTGGGACCAATAAGGAATGTCCGGTGCGTATGCATTTACCCTGGTCTGCAGAATATCCCCAAAAATGCACGGTGCTCCCCGGGGGACCCGTGCGCGTGGCGAAAACCATGCCCATGCCGCTATCCGCATCGCCATTTTGCTGCACTGACTTTTCTGAATACCGGGCCCGATAACGTTGACTCAGCTCCCGTGTGGCGCCGGAGGGGCGGGGCATAAGGTTTATCGCGAGTTCCGCACG
>CATVTV010000042.1:0-11864 GCA_958347015.1 uncultured Collinsella sp.
AATGTACTGTCGACTTCTTCTCAAACTAATCCTAAGAGACAAGGCCGTATGGATCTCTACGCTCGTTCTCGCTGCAGCCTTCTCCATCCCCATTGCGTTCAATTCACCCATCTACGGGCCCTTCTTTATGAAACAGGGCATGCAGAGCTTTGTCGACGCATTCAATACGCGCGCGCCCCAGGCCAGCGGCACAGACCTATCTCCAGAGCAGCAAAATGACGCGGCGCTTGCAAGATACGCGAACGCCGCCCTCGCCGCTCAAACCGACGCCGCCTTTCTCGATTCTGCCGAGAGCTACTACGCGCTCATGGGCGAAGGCTTCCAATCCGGGTCCATCGTGGGAGACCGAGAGACCAATGACGCGGCGCTCGCATATTGCCGTGCCCTGAGCAGTTCCGGCATCACGGATATCCCGGCCTCCGCAAACGACCTGCCATTCCTTTCCTTCCTGCCTTACGCCATTGCCATGGTGCCGTCTTTCCTTCCCTTCATCCCCTTCCTTCTCTCGTCGATACTCGTGCTCGGCGCCACAAGGCCCGGGACCCTGGCGGCGAAGGCGCCCGTGCCCAAATTCCGGCGCCTTATTCAGATCGTGTTTTCGATAATCGCCGCGGGGACCGCGATGCTCCTCGCCGGCCTTGCACCCGGGGGCATTTACGCCTTGGCCCTAAACGGCTTCGGGCAAATTGGGTACCCGATCGCCTTCTTCCATGACGGCGCGCTTACCACCACGACTGCGGGAAACGTCTTCACAGCCCTGCTTATTGCGCTTCTTGCGGGCGGAACCTTAATATCCGTTTGCTCCGCCGTCCTATCGACCGCAACGAGGCGCGTCCTCGCGGGCCCCCTTACCTCCGCGCTGCTTGTCGCGGCCCCGGCATTCCCGTTACTGTCCGATTCGGCACTAGGGCATAATGCCGTGCTCGGGCTCCTGCCGCTGGCCGTATTCTCGCCTATCGAGGCAACGGGTTACGTAGGATGCTTCCCGACAGAATTCATTGGCTCCGGTTCAGGCAGCGCATCGATGCTTGCCGTGGCCCTGGTATACGTCGCGGTCTTTTTTGCGGTCGGCGCCGTTGCGACACGTTCGCCCAAACAGTCTGGACCCGCGAAAAAGCACCATGGGCTCGAGCTTCTGGACGTGAGCGTGGGATACGGAAGCACGACGATACTTTCAATCGGATCGCTTTTCTTGAGCCCGGGAACGGCGGCGGGCCTCGTCGCTCCCAACGGCTCGGGGAAAACCACCTTTCTTGAAGCGCTGTCGGGCCAATTTCCCACCCGTATCCACTCGGGAAGCCTGGCGGCAGACGGAATCAGCCAACGTCGATCAGCCGAATTTGCAGAACTCGTCTACCTGAGCTCTTCAGGCGACACGGATCTTTACCCCACGCTATCGGCCATCGAGCACCTTGCTTTCGTTAGGGAGGCGTGGAAATCGGCCGCCGACATCGACTCGCTCTGCGACTCCCTCGGAATCTCCCCATATCTCGACAAGCCGACCCGTAAACTCTCGACAGGAATGAAGCAGCAGGTAAAGCTCGCCATGGCGATATCGACCGGTTGCCCGTACCTTATCCTCGATGAACCGCTGAACGGCCTCGATCCGGGAAAACGGAAAACCTCCTGCGACGCGATGCGCAGCGAAGTGGCGCGGGGACGCAGCGTGCTCATCTCAAGCCATCTACTCGACGACCTGGCAGACCTTACCAACTCGTTCTACTTCATCGAAGCCGGCACGCTCGTGGAAAAGATCAAGTCGTCCTCGCAGACGCTCAAGCAGGAATACCTCGATACATACGAGGGAGGTGAATGACATGAAACTATTTGAACAGCTGAAGTCCAATGCGTCGCGCATGGCTGTCTACGCCATCCTCGTGGCAACGGCTTTATGCGGAATCGCGGCACCCGTCTATGCGCTCAACGGGGAGAAAGGCGATGTCGAACCCGCGTACATGGCTTCGACGGTTAAGGACCGGTACAAAGCCTTCTCTGGAGACACGTTTTACGTAGCAGAGTACGACACGACCTACCGTGAGCTTCGCTACAACAAGAGATACGAATATCTAGGCGCAAAAGTAATCAGCTATACATCGGGTTGGTACGGCCCCAACTATGGACACATAACCCAGTTCAAGTGTAACTACCGTGTGTACAACTAAAGCAACCCGGCCGGGACGAGGGGCGACGCAAAAGCGTCGCCCCCGTTTTTAACCATGTCAACTGAACCTAGTTCAGTTTGGTTGATTTCCGATCTCAGCCGAACACATTGAGCGGAAAGGCCGTTCCCGCAGTCAGTCGAACGTCCCCGGGGCCCTTCTCAGGCCCCGGGGACGGCATTTTCCCAGTTGAAGGAACGGTGGAGATGTGTTTCGATGGGTCAGATTCGTGTCGTTCCGAAAAGACCGTGAACCTTTTGTGGGACGCGCGGTGCCGTGGTACCATAGCCGAGTTTGTTGTCTTGGTCGGAAACCAAGACGCCTTATGCGCTGATCGGTAACCAGCGCCTGACTAATAAGGAGTCCTACCATGAAGCAGGGTATCCATCCCCAGTATGTCGAGTGCACGGTGACGTGCTCCTGCGGCAACACCTTCAAGACGCACGCTACCGTGTCCGAGATGAAGGTCGAGCTTTGCAACGAGTGCCACCCGTTCTACACCGGCCAGCAGAAGTTCGTCGACACCGGTGGACGCGTCCAGCGCTTCGCCGACAAGTTCGGTGGCGCCGCTGCCGCCCAGCTCAAGAAGGCTGAGGAGGCCAAGGCTGCCAAGGCCGCCAAGGCTGCTGAGGCCGAGGCCGCTCGCAAGGCCGCCGCTGAGGCTAAGGCTGCCGAGAAGGCTAAGCGTGCCGCTAAGTTCGCCGAGGAGGCTGCCAAGCAGGCCGCCGAGGCTCCCGCAGAGGCTCCCGTCGAGGAGGCCGCTGCCGAGGCCGAGACCACCGAGGCCGCTGAGTAAATAGCTCGCCGCGGAATTGCTCGCATTCATGGCATAAGGGCCGCGCATCCGTTTGGGTGTGCGGCCCTTTTCTTTTTATTGGTGCAGGCTAACCCGTTCCCATTGCACCAGATTGGTGCGAAGGGGACGGGTTGGTTTGCACCAAATGGCAGAGTGACGGCGTTTTCCCAGATAAAACCTGCCAAAATAAACCAGTCCCTTTTTGGCGGGTCGGTCGGGTCGTAGTTATTACGTGGCGGTCGAGGTCGACCGTATAGGCCGCGTCCTGTTTGGCTAAAGTACATTTATCTGTGTTTAACTCGCCCGAGGCTGCATGGCGTGGGCGATGGCCAAAAAGGAAAACCACATGGGATTCATGTCAAAGCTGCTGTCCTTTGGATCCGATAAGGACCTTAAGCGCTACTACAAGATCGTCGATCAGATCAACGGTCTTGAGCCCCAGTTTGAGAAGATGACCGAGGAGGAACTCCGCGCCCAGACCGATAAGTTCCGTGAGCGTTACGCCAACGGCGAGTCACTCGACGACATGCTCCCCGAGGCTTTTGCCACCGTGCGTGAGGCTTCCAAGCGCATCACGGGCATGCGTCACTTTGACGTACAGCTCATCGGCGCCATGGCGCTTCATGAGGGGCATATCGCCGAGATGAAGACCGGCGAAGGCAAGACCCTGGTCTCCACGCTGGCCGGCTACCTCAACGCTATTGCCGGCAAGGGTGTACATGTCGTTACCGTCAACGATTACCTGGCCAAGCGCGACTCCGAGTGGATGGGCCGCATCTACAAGTACCTGGGAATGACCGTCGGTCTGCTCCAGAACAACATGCCGCTCGAGCTTAAGCGCCCGGCCTACCAGGCCGATGTCACCTACGGCACCAACTCCGAGTTCGGTTTCGATTACCTGCGCGACAACATGGTCACCCGCCCCGAGCAGCGCGTGCAGCGCGGTCACCATTACGCCATCGTCGACGAGGTCGACTCCATCCTGATCGACGAGGCCAGAACGCCGCTCATCATCTCGGGTGCCGGCACCAAGTCCGCCAGCACCTACAAGGACTTCGCGCGTGCCGTGCGCGGCCTTGAGCGCGGCGAGGACGTCTCGCACGACATGCTCACCGCCACCGAGGACGTTGAGCCCACGGGCGACTTCGTCATGGACGAGGCCAAGCACACCATCGCCGCCACCGAGCGCGGCCTTAAGAAGATCGAGCACCGCCTGGGCATCGAGGACATCTACGCCGACCTTTCGGGCCAGCTGGTCAACCACCTGCAGCAGGCGCTGAAGGCCCAGTACATGTTCCATCGCGATAAGCAGTACGTGGTCACCAACGGCGAGGTCAAGATCGTCGACGAGTTCACCGGCCGCATTATGGAAGGCCGCCGCTACTCCGAGGGTCTGCACCAGGCCATCGAGGCCAAAGAGGGCGTGCTCGTGCGCGAGGAGAACCAGACGCTGGCCACCATCACCCTGCAGAACTACTTCCGTCTCTATGACAAGCTCTCCGGCATGACCGGTACGGCACTCACCGAGGACGCCGAGTTCCGCGAGATTTACAAGCTACCCGTCGAGGTTATCCCCCCCAACAAGCCCGTGCAGCGTGTTGACCACGAGGACCTGGTGTACCGCACCATCCAGGCCAAGTACAACGCCGTTGCCGACGACGTCGAGCGACGTCACGCCAAGGGCCAGCCGGTCCTGGTGGGCACCGTCTCCATCGAAAGCTCCGAGAAGCTGTCGGCCGCCCTTACCAAGCGCGGCATCGCGCACGAGGTCCTCAACGCCAAGCACCACGAGCGCGAGGCTCATATCGTTGCCCAGGCCGGACGCTACGGCGCCGTGACCATTGCCACCAACATGGCCGGTCGTGGTACCGACATCCTGCTGGGCGGCAACCCCGACGAGCTGGTGCGCGAGCGCCTTGAGTACGAGGGCCTGACCATGGAGGACGTGACGCCCGAACAGCTCGAGCAGTTTAACGCCGAGGCCAAGGAGACCTGCAAGGCCGAGCGCGAGCGCGTGCTTGCCGCGGGCGGCCTGACCGTCATCGGCACCGAGCGCCATGAGTCCCGTCGTATCGACAACCAGCTGCGCGGCCGTTCCGGCCGTCAGGGCGACCCGGGCGAGACTCAGTTCTACCTGTCGCTCGAGGACGACCTCATGCGCCTGTTCGGCGGCGACAGGATGGACCGCGTCTCCAAGATGATGGTCACGGCCGACATGGGCGACGACATGCCCATCCAGCACAAGATCATTTCCAAGGCCGTCGAGAACGCCCAGCACAAGGTCGAGAGCATCAACTTCTCCATGCGCAAGAGCGTCCTTGAGTACGATGACGTTATGAACAAGCAGCGCCAGGTCATCTACGCCGAGCGTAACAAGATTCTGGACGGCAAGGACCTGACCGACCACATCACCGAGGTCATGCACGACACCGTGTACCGCTGCGTGCAGGAGTTCTGCACCAAGGACAGCCACGAGGGCGAGCGCGATCTTGAGGGTCTGCGCAAATGGGTTGTGGAGCTCACCGGACATATCGATACGCCTAAGTTCCCCGACGAGGACTTTGAGGCCCTGGCTGCCGATGTCCTGGCCTACGTTGAGAAGTGCTACAACATGAAGGCCGAGCGCCTGGGCGAGGACCTCATGCGCGAGCTCAACACCCAGGTCATGCTGCGCGTCATCGATACCCGTTGGATGAACTACCTGCAGGAGATGGATTACCTCAAGACCGGCATCGGCCTGCGTGGCTTTGGTCAGCGCGACCCGTTGGTCGAGTACAAGACCGAGGCCTACGGCGCGTTCCAGATGCTCGTCGACACCATGTACGAGGATTACCTGCGCACCGTCCTGCGCATCGAGATCAAGGCCGCCCCGCACGCCGTGGAGCATAAGGAGGACCCCGCGCTCGAGGGTGCGCGCTTCTCCGGCCCCGCCGATGTCGATGGCGACAACGGCAACTCGGTGCTGCGCAAGCAGGCACAGGTGCAGGCTCGTACGGCCGTCCAGGGAGGCCCGGCTGCTGTCAACAACGGCGGCAAGGTGACCACCTACCGCAAGGACGAGAGCGACGACCCGTACGTCAACGTTGGTCGCAATGACCTTTGCCCCTGCGGCAGCGGTAAGAAGTTCAAGTACTGCCACGGCAGGAATCGTTAATGGCCGAGGCTTTAGAGGTAACGCCCGCCGAGCTGGACGCGTTTGCGGACCGGCTCGGCGAGGTCGAGTCGTATCTTCATTTGGACGAGAAGCGCACGCGCGTGACCGAGCTCGAGGCCAAAAGCGTGGCCGCCGGCTTTTGGGATGACGCCGACGCCGCTCGCGCCACCATGGAGGAGATCGCTCGTGCCAAGGAAGATATCGCTGCCGTGGATACCGCGCGCGGCGAGCTATCTGACGCCTGCGCGGCGCTGGAGCTTGCCGAGGAGATGGGCGACGACCCCGATGCCGCCGCGTTGCGCGAAGAGGCTGCCGCTACGGCAGAACGCCTGGCCCGCGCTATCGACGAGCTCGAGCTTTCGAGCTGGTTTACCGGTGAGTTCGATCACGGCGACGCGATTGTGACCATCAAACCCGGACAGGGCGGCCTGGAGGCGCAGGACTGGACCTTCATGCTCTTTAAGATGTACATGAAGTACTGCCAGCGTCGCGGCTGGAAGGTCACCATTAACGACTGCCCCGCGGCTGAGGTCATCGGCATCGATCGTGCGACCTTTACCGTCGAGGGCAAGGACGCGTTTGGCATGCTGCGCGCCGAGGCCGGCGTCCACCGTCTGGTGCGCATTAGCCCCACCGACGACAAGAAGCGCCGCCAGACTACGTTTGCCGGCGTCGAGGTCATCCCTGTGCTGCCTGACGATATCGACATCGAGATCAGTCCCGACGATATCCGCGTTGACGTGTATCACGCGAGCGGCCCGGGCGGCCAGGGCGTCAACACCACCGACTCCGCCGTACGCGTGACGCATTTTCCCAGCGGCATCGTTGTCACGTGCCAAAACGAGCGCAGCCAGATTCAGAACAAGGCCGCGTGCATGCAGATTCTCAAGGCCCGTCTGTACGAAATCGAGCTCGAGAAGCGCGCCGAGGCGCTCGACGAGATTCGTGGACCCAAGACCACGATCGGTTTTGGTAACCAGATTCGCAGCTACGTGCTCTACCCGTATCAGATGGTCAAGGACCTGCGCTCGGGTGTGGAGACCAGCAACGTCGAGGCCGTTCTCGACGATGGCGATCTGGATCCGTTTGTGATCGGCTACCATCGCTGGGCAACCGGCAACGCCGATGCGGAGGCGCCGTCTGTCTAAACCCATAGGGTTGGCTTTGGGTAGATGTGGCCAATACGGACCCTGTGCAGGGGTGGTATTTGCTCGGTGAATCGGTAGAATCGAATACAACAAGAAGTTCAAAGCGCATCCGACGGGGTGCGCTTTTTTGAGGGAGGCAGCATGGCATATCGTCTGGACATCAAGCGCATTCTTTCGATGAACTTCTTTCACGATCTGCCCAAGATTATGCTGGGCTGTGCTCTGGCCGCTATCGCGACGGACCTGTTTTTGATTCCCAACGGTCTCGCCGCCGGCGGCGTTACGGGTCTCGCCACGATTATCCAGGCGGTCGGTGCGTCTCATGGCATCTCGCTGCCTGTCGGTATCCAAACCATTGTGATGAACGCCTTGCTGTTGCTGGTGGTTATGCGCGCGGGCGGTATGTTCTACGTGGTGCAGACCGCGACGGGCTTTGTGCTGCTGGGCTTTTTCACCGACCTGTTCGCTCCGTTTGTGGCGCCGCTGGCGCATTCCGATCTTATGCTGCCCGCCATGTGGGGCGGCATTATCACGGGCATCGGCTACGGCATGGTGCTGCGCGCCGGTGCCAACACCGGCGGCTCGGACACGATCGGCCAGATCATCTCGCGCAATACGTCGCTACCGGTGGGCTCCACCGTCATGGCGATCGATGTTGCCGTGTGCGCGCTCTCGGCCCCAGTCTTTTCGGTCGAAAACGCGCTGTATGCGGGTCTTTCGATGGTCATTAGCGGCTACGTGATCGATGCCGTGGTCGATGGTGGCAACAGGCGCCGTATGGTGCTCATCATCTCGGACAAGTTTCCCGATATCGCGGCCGACATCATGTATGGCTTGGGTCGCGGCTGCACCAAGTTTAAGGCGACCGGCATGTACTCGGGTGCCGAGAAGCCAGTGATCATGGTCATTGTGAGCCGCCGCGAACTCAACACACTCAAGACGATCGTGCGCGAGCGCGACCCGCGCGCTATCGTGACCGTGGCCGACGTTACGGAAACCTTCGGCGAGGGCTTCAAGGACATTAACGCGTAGGGCCGACTGCGTTCCATCCAAAAGACGTTCACATTGATAAACCGTTTCATCAGCGGTTCTGCCTGCTCAATTGTTCAAATAATGATAAATACTCTGGTAAAGCTTCCGGTTTCCAGCATAATGAATGACGTACGTGCATCGCGGCTGGGTTGGGACGACCTTCTGTGCCGTGCGCATCTTGTCTAAAGAGGATGAAAGGAAGGCACAATGAGCGACGAAGAGCTCAAAAAGGTTGCCAACGAGGTAAGGAAGGGCATCGTCACCGGCGTGCACGCTGCCAAGTCCGGCCATCCGGGCGGTTCGCTCGGCGCTGCCGACATCATGACCTATCTGTACTTTGAGGAAATGAACGTCGACCCGGCCGACCCCCGCAAGGCCGACCGCGATCGCTTCGTGCTTTCCAAGGGCCACTGCGCGCCTGGTCTGTACGCCGTGCTCGCCGAGCGCGGATTCTTCCCCAAGGAGGATCTCGAGACGCTGCGCCATATCGGCAGCCACCTGCAGGGCCACCCCAACATGAACGACACCCCGGGCGTTGACATGTCCACCGGTTCTCTCGGCCAGGGCATCTCCGCCGCTGTGGGCATGGCCGTTGCCGCCAAGCACTGGGGCGATACTTACCGCACGTACGCCCTGCTGGGCGACGGCGAGAGCGAGGAGGGCCAGGTCTGGGAGGCCGCCATGTTTGCCGGCAACCAGCAGCTCGATAACCTCTGCGTAATCGTCGACCACAACGGCCTGCAGATCGACGGCCCCGTCGAGGAGGTCAACGACCCCATGCCGCTTGCCGACAAGTTCCGCGCCTTTAAGTTCCATGTGGTGGAGCTCGCCGACGGCAATGATTTCGATCAGATCCGCGCCGCCTTTGCCGAGGCCCGCGCCGCCAAGGGTCAGCCGACCGCCATTATCGCCGAGACCATGAAGGGCAAGGGCGTCTCCTTTATGGAGAACCAGGTGGGCTGGCACGGCAAGGCCCCCAACGATGAACAGTTTGAGCAGGCCATGGCAGAGCTCACGGCCGCCGGAGAGGAGCTCTAGGATGGCAGACGTCAAGAAAATCGCCACGCGCGTAAGCTACGGCGAGGCCCTCGTCGAGCTCGCCAACGAGCACGATGACTTTGTGGTCCTCGACGCCGACCTGGCCGCCGCCACGCAGACCGGCAAGTTCAAGGCAGCCTGCCCCGACCGCTTCTTCGATGTGGGCATTGCCGAGAGCAACCTGATGGGTGTTGCCGCCGGTATCGCAACCACCGGTCGCGTTGCCTTTGCGAGCAGTTTTGCCATGTTCGCCGCCGGCCGCGCCTTTGAGCAGGTCCGCAACTCCATCGGCTATCCGCACCTTAACGTTAAGATTGGTGCCACGCACGCCGGTATCTCGGTGGGCGAGGACGGCGCCACGCACCAGTGCTGCGAGGATATCGCCCTCATGCGCGTTATTCCCGGCATGACCGTGATTGTTCCCGCCGACGACGTCGAGGCCCGCGCCGTGACGCGCGCCGCCTACGAGTGCGACGGCCCCGTGTACATGCGCTTTGCCCGTCTAGCCTCGCCGGTTATCAACGACCCCGAGACCTACAAGTTCGAGCTAGGCCGCGGCATCGTGATGCGCGAGGGTGCTGACGTGACCATCATCGCCTGCGGCCTGATGGTCGGCGAGGCGCTCGAGGCCGCTGAGCAGCTTGCTGTCGAGGGCATCGATGCCGAGGTCATCAACATGCACACCATCAAGCCCATCGATGCCGACCTGATCGTCAAGAGCGCCACCAAGACCGGTCACGTCGTGACCGTCGAGGAGCACTCCGTGATCGGTGGCCTGGGCAGCGCCGTTGCCGATGTCCTGTGCGAGCAGTGCCCGACGCCGCTCAAGAAGATCGGCGTCAACGACACCTTCGGCGAGTCCGGCCCGGGTGCCGAGCTCCTGCACAAGTACGGCCTGGATGCCGCCAACATCGTGGCGACCACCAAGGAGTTCTTGGCCTAAGGCATTTTGTTTTGGCTTTGACCTGAGAGCCGTTCCCGCATTGGATAATAAATAAGCCGGGGTGCCTTTCGTGTGGGGGCACCCCGGCTTTGTGTTTGGGGGAGGAACGGTTAGAGGAGCTTCACGGTCGGGGCGAGGGCGTTGGCAAAGATATCGTCTGGCCAGAATACCGCTGCGACATTAGCGTCATTTGCCGCAACCATATCAGCAAGAATGGAGTCGTAGGAGATTGTCCCCAACGATTGGAGGTCGACTATCTCGCGTGCGGCATCATCTGAACACAAGTTAAGACGATATTCAGCTTTTGATAAATGGTCTTGCCCCGCATCAAAGGCCCAACGATAAATTACTAGTTTTACATAGTGGTTTTCGTCGAGCTTGATGTCGCGAATACGGCCGCACTCGATATCTCCCGCGTTTCCATACGGTTCATTTTTCATGGCAAGATATCCAAGCTCTTTATCTGGAAAGGCAGTCGAGTACATCCCCATCACATCTCCGTCGACTTCTGCTGTCACCCTACCATCCCAGTACTCGGGCAGGTCGACACTGAAGGTTTGGGCCTCGATGTGGCGTGCGGCGGCTTTGCGCTGTTCCTCGGCTTGGCGCGCCGCTTCCTCTTCGGCGGCTTTCTTGGCAGCGACGGCGGTGTCGCGGCGGTTCGTTGCGGCGTGTTGCAGCGCATCGACGTCGGGCGCGTCCTTGCTCTTGTATGCCATGGCGAGCGTCACGGCATCGTTGATCTCGTCGTCGGTCACGTCGACAGCATCGATGGGCGTAAAGTCCAAAACCGAATCCTGCTCGGCGAGTTCTGCCAAGCCGATCTTATCGCCCTTAGCAAAAGCGTCGTCGATCGTGAGCTCGGCCTTTGTGCAAGGCACCTGGTAGATGGTGCCGTCGGCGGCGATGGGGGAGCCTGCCGCCTTGAGCGTGTACTTGCCCTGGATAAGCTTGATGCCCGAGCCGTCGGAAGCGACATATTCGACCTTGTCGACCTTCTTTCCGTCGACCGTCTTGCCCTTTACGCGCACCGGCACACG
Source organism: uncultured Collinsella sp. (assembly GCA_958347015.1). GTDB lineage: Bacteria > Actinomycetota > Coriobacteriia > Coriobacteriales > Coriobacteriaceae > Collinsella. The sequence continues at coordinate 11,311 of CATVTV010000042.1, forward strand.
CGAAGCGCCGTTATCGGTGTCCCAGCCCTCGGCCTTTACACTCACCACAAACGCATGCTTGGAATGCGCCGACTCATATTGTTCCTGCTCCTGAACATGCTGCTGATACAGGTGATACGCCAGCCCACCGCCCCCGCCAACAACGATTACCGCCGCGCAGACGATGGCGATCACGACGCCTTTCTTAGGCTTCTTACCGGGAGCGGGCGAACCCATGGGTGCCGGCGCAACCGCAGGTTCGGCTACGGGCATAGTCTGTGCCCCATCAGCAAGCGCAGCCCCGCAGCCCACGCAAAACCGAGCCTCATCAGCAAGCTCAGCACCACAATAAGGACAAACCATATCAACCTCCAGCAAGCTTGGAACCATCCATCTAGCTCAACTGTAAAGCGATATCCCTAATCCGAGTTGCGCAACAATGAGCCCCAATATAAGTTGCGGTGAAATAAGGACTGATTAGGGCTTTTAACTGCTAAAACAGTCCCTATTTCACCGCAACTTCTAAAGAGGCCCCTTAGTAGCCGCAGGCCGGGCACAGGGTTACCTCCCAAATC
>CATVTV010000043.1:0-11261 GCA_958347015.1 uncultured Collinsella sp.
GATCCATACGGCCTTGTCTCTTAGGATTAGTTTGAGAAGAAGTCGACAGTACATTCAGAAGCACCTGCATTTCTCAAAGCATCGTTAGATTAATAATGACAGACCGAATGAAGATGCGTGCGACGGGGGCGAGGCGAATGGCTGAGCGGTATCGATATGCGGGTTCAACGGTATCACATTGGCCACATAGATTTTTAACTTGCATTTCTACCCGCCCTTTTCGTAGAGTCGCCGATACGTGCTTAGCGCACCCTCGGCGCGTCCGGCAGGCTTTGCGAAATGGGATCCAGGAGACTTCGGCGCAGCATCATCTTGCGGAATGCTTCTAATGAGCCTCCCATCCTTCAAAAACAGAATCTCATCGCACAGCCTATCGACCGAATCCAAGATGTGGGATGACATGATGATGCACGTACCAGAATCGGCCAGCTTCCTGAGAATCTCGGAATGCAAGTCCACCCTGCTGGGGTCGAGCGCGTTCATGGGCTCATCTAATAGAAGGTACCGCGCGCCCGTCGCATACGCAATCGCCAGGGTAAGCTGCTGCTTCATGCCCTGGCTCAGAGTGCGGATCCTCATCTTCGCGAACTCGCCTATCTGCGTTTGTTCCACTATCTCTTCGATATCGCGAGCATGCGGCCACATATCGCAAACCATCTTGAGGTGATCTTCCGCACGCAATCCGGGATACAGCAGCGTCCCCTCACCAGGTGCATAGAAGATCATAGAACGGACCTCTCTCGCACCCGTACCCTGCACCTCATCCAGAACGATGCTCCCGTCCACGCGAGGACCCGGCAAACCTGCCATCGCACGCAGCAACGTCGTCTTTCCATGCCCGTTCGGAGCGACGAGACCGTAGACCGTACCCGGGGCAAACTCAGCGTTCACCGAATCTACGAGCACCTTCTTTCCATAAGAGATCGTCAGCGTTTGAAGGTCAATCATCGAGATCATCCCCTTTCGATCTTTGGAACACTCAGGCGCACCATCAACGGAGATACGGCGCCCAAGACCACCAGCAGAGCGCCCGATGCGCCGACGACCTCTCCAAAAGGCATCGCGTTCGTCCCTCGCCCAAGGAACCCAATCGTCCCCACCTGGGAAGCGGGATCAAACGAGGCGAATGGAGCCAGCAGCGCGACGCCCATGCCCACGCTTTCAACATGAGCGCTCAACGAACCCAACACCAAGAGAACCGCGCAAACCATTCCGGTGACAACGGGGTTGCGGCTAATCGCTGCTGTCAACGCAGCGACGACGGAAATCACGCCGTATGCCATGACCAGCAACGGAATACTGCACAACACCGCCTCCCCCACCATGGACGTTGTCGAAGCTCCCGCCCGAATGAGAGCGACGGGATACTCCGATCCACCCGCACCGTTCTTAATCACGGACACAACGACAGCGGGAACCATCGACACCAAAAGCAGCACCAAGCCAAGCAGGAGAGCCAGCGCAACAGCCGTCAGAAAACGCACATGCGCTGTTGCGGGGATCTGGAGAACCAGAAGGGAACGACACTGCAGGTGGGTGCACGCGAGCGATGTGACAACCACGGGCAACAGCAAAAATAAGGAGGGAAGCGCTGCCTGGAGATACGAAAGGAGGATTAATGGGGGCATCTTCGTACTTAACTCGTAAACCTTGGGGTCCGGCAAGCTCGCGATCGACTCAAGCAGAAGGGCGCGCGCCTCCGCACGAGAAGGAGTCTCCGGCTCGATTCCGATCGATTGCAGGAGAGTCGCATCTGCCGCGCCCAGCTCACCTCGAGCGCGCTCGTACGTCGCAAGGCTTCGAAACCCCTCCGCAGGCATAGGCGCGTACACGAAACCCGAAAGAGCATCCCGCATGTCTTCCAGGGCCGCTTTGCCCTCGACGTCCATATTCGCAGCGTTCTGCTCTAGATACCGATCTATTGAACGGAGCTCCCCATCCCTATACCGAACAGCGGAAACGTTATCAGCGTCAGGAAACATCTCGACCAGAGCCGGGGCCAGCATCGTCGTCGACATTGCAATCGCGCATACGGCGAGGGTAGGAGAACGCAGGAGCAGTTTCCCCATCGTTCTTACGTATGCAACGGCGGAGGCACAAGCGCTCGAACGAGTTGCCGTTCTCGATGCAGTGAAGGAACCTCTCTCAAGACAAATCGGGGATATCGGGCACGCGCAGCCGCTCTTTCCAGCAACGCAAAGCAGGCTAATTGCCAGCACCTCGATCCCGATTGCGCATACGAGGGCAATCGCGCCATGCTCGAAGCAAAGTCCAGGCAGATTCACTATCTGCGTTGTCGGGTACGGGCTATAGGCGCCGACGGTCAACTCAGTGTTCGCATACGTAAGGGGATTCAACAGGGCGAACTCACGTAAAGCGATGGATCTTCCGTAATACCCGGGAACCATCGTCACCCCCATCAGGGCACATACGAACACGATTCCAAGCGTAGGGTTATTGGCAATCTTCACGGCAAGGTGAACGACAAGCGAGATGAACGCTGCCACCAAGAATTGCAAGATGGCCGTCTGCGCGAACACCAGCCAAGCCGGTTTGATAACCGGAGTCGCATATTGAATGTAGCCTATCGGATAGAACAGCGAGCCCGGGCCATTCTTCACAAGCGCGGCGATTATCCCTGGAAGATTGATGGCGAGGACGGCAAGCATTGCAAAAACACTCGCCCATACGCTCGATGCAACAAGTCTACCCAGCTCGCCCATCGGTGCCTGGATGATGAGCTTTTCACGTTTGTTAAGACGCGCGGCAAGGAACGAGACGGCAACGGCCGTTGCGACCCATAGCAAGTACTCCTTCGATCCGTCATAATAGGTGTACTCTCCATCCGATATCTGCAGAAACGGAAGTAGGGGAGAGAGCGGTGCCAAGATAAGACGTCCCGCGGCAAGAGGGTACAGAAGCGCGGGCATGCTTGATGAAGAGGTATAGACACCGTCCTCCCCCGCATTCACAAGCGCATCCGCATAGGATGCTGACAATTCCTGCTCAACACGGGTTATTCCCGACTCGAGGTATTCGACCCGTCCGTCGATGCCAGCCGCGCTCCTGAAGACGGGCAGAGCACAAAGAACCATCAACGCAACAACGACAACACAGAGCGACCTGGAGGAGAGAAGCGACCTAAAGATCGCCTTCGAGATTTTGAGCATATTCATCGCCAACCTTAACCTCATCCAGTCGGAACAGAGGGGCCGAACAAAATGCTCGGCCCTTATTACTTGCCGGCAAAGTCAATTTAACCTCAACTGTTAAAAAGGAACCTGAGTTTTTTAAATTCTTCGGAGGTTATTATGAGTTCCGACAATCGCACTCCCCGGCTTCATTCCTTCCGCATCGCATGTGCGATAGCCTCTGCGACCCTTTGCGCCACCGCCATCGCACAAGTGGCGTTCTCCTTAAAGCCAGCAATCGAAGTGCTCGACAACCCTGTAATTGCAGACTCCCCCGCGTATCCAGCCCTTGCGATCTCGACATTGGTCCCTGCCGTCATCGGTATCGCTACGACCATCCTCAGCGCCGTTCTCGTGTGGACGATCAAGAGCGGAGACCCCTTCAAGAAAGGGTCTGCGACATGCTTGAAGGTGCTCGGCATTCTCTTCGTTGTTCAAGCTGCCACCAGCCTCTACGCCGGCTCACTCAAAACCTCCGTTTCGATGTTTGGCGGCGAGGGGGCCGTCGGCGCCCAAGAGATCGCTTCATCATTCGATTGGACCTCTCTGGTTCTCGGCATCGTCCTGTTCATGCTTTCCCAGCTCTTCTTGTACGCCCGAGAGCTGTACCTCGACTCCGACGAGATTGCGTAAGGAAACGCCATGCCCGTAATTGTTCGCCTCGACAAGATCATGGCCGAGCGAAAGATTTCCTCGAACGAACTTGCCGAAAGGATTGGAACCACGCCCGTGAACCTGTCCCGTATTAAAAAAGGGCATATTCGCGGCATTCGCTTCAACACACTCGAGCAGCTATGCCTCGCCCTTCGTTGCCAACCCGGAGACCTTCTCGAAGTCATGAGCGAAGAGGATGCCCGAAAGGAGTTCGGACTCGATTGGTCCGCCGAGGATTAGAGGGCGGTCGTACTCGCCCTGCACACGGGGATGCGAATCGGCGAGGTCTGCGGCCTTCGGTGGTGCGATGTGGATTTCGAGACGGGCCTGATCTCGATCAGACACTCGGTGGCGTACGCGAAGGGAATGGGTTCGTTCATCAAGGACACCAAGACCCATGACGCCAGGGGTATCCCCATCGACCCGGTCGGCCTACTCCCCTTCCTGAAGGAGACCCACGAGATCGACTGCGGAAAGCTGCGCTTGCGCGGCCTTACCGGGGCGGTCGAGATCGGGGACTGCTACATCCTGTCGGAGCCGGGCGCGACCTTCGCGACGACAAGCTATATCCGCAGGGCGTTCAAGACGTTCTCGGAGACCAACGGCCTCATGGGCACCAACGACGAGCTGATCACGTTCCACGGCCTTCGCCACACGTTCGCAACGCAGTGGATCCGCCAAGGCGGCGATATCAAGGCGCTCCAATCGATCCTCGGCCACAAGGACGCCATGGCGACGCTCAACGTCTACGCCGACATCGAGCCCATCTCCAAAATCCATAACATGCTGCGCGCCACGCCGTGCCTTTGGCGCGGGCACCTCGGGCCGTGGGTCGATCCGGGTCCCATGTTCCAACAGAGGATCCAGGAGTCCATCGAGACGCTCCAGGCGTTCGGCTACGGCATCACCGAGCCGGACGACCGAAATATCGCCATACGCGACGTGAAGACGAACAGTTGGCTCTAGCTCACCGAGTACGCGGCAGTGCTGGGCCCATCCCAACTGAGGTCACGGTGGTCCGATAGGGGCGCCGCCCGCGGCATGCGCCGCGGAGCGGTATCCCCTACCGAAGGGCGGGGATGCCCTCCGCTTCCAGTTCGGAATCAGCCGTCGGAGGCGTTCGGCTGACTGCGGGAACGGCCTGTCCGCTCAATGTGTTCGGCTGAGATCGGAAATCAACCCAACACGAGCCGGACACGCGCCAGACGGCTCTTCCCCGTACGGCCTTCCCCCTTACGCTCATGTTGCAGGCATGTAACGCCGCAGCGAGCGCGCCTTTTTTGCGCCAGACAGGTACAATGATGAACACTGTACCGTAGCGGAGCGCCCCGCGCGCGCCGCAATCACGCGAAAGGGTTTCCCATGGCCGAGATCTCGTCCTCCCGTATCGTCATCACCGTCCTTGGCAAGAACCGCCCCGGCATCGTCGCCGGCGTCACCCGTGTTCTGGGCGAGGCCAACGTCGACATCCGCGACATTACGCAGTCCATTATCGAGGACATCTTCACCATGACCATGCTGGCCGACACCGCCGAGTCCAAGCTCGACTTCGCCGAGCTGCAGAAGGCCCTGGCCGAGGCAGGCGAGCTTTCGGGCGTCAACGTGTCCATCCAGCGCGAGGACGTCTTCAACTTTATGTACCGCCTGTAGCGAGCAAGCCGCTGGGGATAGCCTGACGCGCGCATGCCCATGCAAGTCACCCCGATGCGGCCCGGAGAGGAGCGCGCATGGCCTACGACGCCAAGAAAATCTATTACCGCTTCGATGACCACTTGAGCCGCCTGGTTCTGGATTACGAAGCAAGCCGCCAGATTTCGCCTGAGAGCGAAAGCCTCTACCACGGCCTGCCGACCGACCCTTATGACGAGGGCCTGTTTGTTGAGCACAATGTCAAGCGCGGCCTGCGCAATGCCGACGGCTCGGGCGTGGTCGCGGGCCTCACTCGCATCTCGGATGTGCACGGCTACAACAAGGTCGACGGAAAGGTCGTGCCCGATCAGGGCAAGCTCACGCTTCGCGGCTACAGCATCGAGGATCTGGTCAACAATGCCCAGGCCGAGAATCGCTACGGCTACGAGGAAGTCGCCTATCTGCTTATCACGGGTTCGCTGCCCAACAAGGAAGAGCTCGACGGCTTTTGCGAGCGCCTGGGCGCCTTTAGACATCTGAGCGACGAGTACGTCAAAGAGTTCCCTATGACCACGGTGTCGTCGAGCATCATGAACGTGCTCCAGCGCGCCGTGCTGCTGCTCTACGCCTTCGATGCCGAACCAGACGTGATCACGCCCGAGCACGAAATCGACGTCGCCATTTCCATGCTCGCACGTCTCCCGCGCATCGCCGCCTTCGCACACATGGCCTCGATCGCTAAGCTTCGCGGCTCCGAGGTTCACGTGCCGCACCCCACGCCCGGTCTCTCCACCGCCGAGACCATCCTACAGGTCCTGCGCGGCGGCATGGCGTTCACCCGCGATGAGGCGATGCTGCTCGACGTTATGCTCATGCTGCATGCCGAGCACGGCGGCGGCAACAACTCCACCTTCGCTTGCCGCGTGCTGTCGTCTTCGGCCACCGACCCGTATTCCGCCTACGCCGCGGCCATCGGCTCGCTCAAGGGCCCGCGCCACGGCGGCGCCAACGCCAAGGTCGTGTCCATGCACGAGGACATCCGTGCGCATGTCTCCAATTGGGAGGACGAGGACGAGGTCGCAGCCTACCTGGGCAAGATTCTCGACAAGCAGGCCTTCGACGGCACGGGCCTCATCTACGGTATGGGCCACGCCGTCTACACGCTGAGCGACCCGCGCGCCGAGGTGTGCCGCCGTTATGCGCGCACGCTTGCCGCCAAGAAGGACCTGGGCGAGGAGTTCGCGCTCATCGAGCGCATCGAGCGCCTGGCACCGCAAGTGATGCGCGATCACGGCATGACCAAGCCCATCTGCGCCAACATTGACCTGTACACGGGCTTTATCTACAAGATGCTCGGCGTGCCCGAGACGCTCTTTACGCCGCTGTTCGCCGTCGCCCGCATGGCCGGCTGGTCGGCGCACCGCATGGAAGAGCTCTTCTGCGCGCACCGCATCATCCGTCCCGCGTATCGCCCGGTTATCGAGCCGCTGGAGTACAAGCCGCTCGCCGATCGCTAGGACGCGGACCGTTATAGAACCCGAGCGTGGCCAGGGCATCACCGCCCTCGGCCACGCTTTTTATGCCAGTAGAAAGGATCGCAACGAATGATTGTGTTTTCCGATATGGATGGAACGCTGCTGACGAGTGATAAGCAGATGAGCGATGCCACCTGGTCGATGCTCGACGAGCTTGCGCGCCGCGGTATTGAGTTTGTGCCCTGCACGGGGCGCCCGCTGTCGGGCATCTTTGAGCCCATCCTCGCCCACCCCGCCGTACACTACGCGGTCTGTGCCAACGGTGCCAGCGTCTGGCAGCTCGACGACGACGTGCCCACCGATTCCTCACGTGCTACGCGCATCTTGAGCCGACCGCTCGACCGCGCCATCGCCCACCGCATCCACAGCATCGCCGCCGGCCATGACGTCACCTTCGATATCTTCGCGGACGGGCGGTGCTTCCTCCCCCGCTCGCTCTACACGCGCCTGGATGAGTTCTGCGGCGGCGACCCCCACATCGCGGCTTCGCTCAAGCGCACACGAACACCGATCGACATGGATATCGGCAGCAAGATCGACGAGGTCGAGACACTCGAACGCATCGCCATGTACTGGCACGACCCGGCCGATCGCGACGCCATCACGGCGGAACTCGACACGCTCGGAGGCATTGAGGTCACGCGCTCGTACGCCATGAATATCGAGGTCATGGGCGAGGGCGCCACCAAGGGAACGGCCCTCGCGTGGCTATGCGAGCATCTGGACGAACCCCTTGCCGATGCTTGGGCGTTCGGCGACAACATCAACGACATCCCCATGCTGCAGGCAGCGGGCCATGGCATGGCCATGATCAACGCCGAGCCCGAAGACCGCGACGCCGCCGACGCCATCACCGAGTTCGACAACGACCACGACGGCGTCGCCCGCACCATCATGGCCGCCCTCGCCTAGTCATTGGGGACGTTCTTAAACGACTAGTCACTGGGGACGTTCTTAAATGACTAGTCGTTGGGGACACTCTTCGCGAAAAAGCTGCAAGGACTGTCCCCGGTTGCCGGCAGAAAAGGAACGTCCCTAACTGCCGGATTAGGCGAGGCTCTCCAGAACACGGCGGAGCTCCTGCTGGACAGCGTGGTCGCGGTTGCGCCCCACCACGCGATCGGCGACTGCCTTGAGCGCGGGGCGTGCATTTTCCATCGCGCAGCCCGTACCGACAAAGCGAATGATCTCATAGTCGTTCATCGAGTCGCCAAACGCCATGACCTCGTCGCGCCCAATGTCGTAATGCTCCGCGAGCTGCGCGATACCCGAGGCCTTCGACACACCAGGCTGCATGGCATCGATCCACGCGTTGCCCGAAGGCGCAAAGGTAAAGAGCTGACCGAGTTCGCGCTGTAGCACGTACGCACTGTCCATAACGGCACTGTCATCGCAAAAGATACTCGCCTTGATGATATTTACACTGGGATCGGGCAGCTCCCAAATGCGCTCGGCATTGGGAAGGTCCTTATCGACCTCACGCACGAACTTGCACTCGTCATCGAGCAAAAAGGACTTGGTTCGGTCAAAAAGCGCAAGATGCAGATTGGGAAACGTCGCGACGGCCTGGGCGAGCCTTCGAATCGCCAGGTGCGAATACACCTCACGGTCTACCATTTTGCCGTCGGCGAAGACCTGGGCACCGTTAGCTGCGACAAAGTCCATCTTGTCGCGAACGGGCGCAAAGAACTCGCACAGGCGATCGTAGCGGCGGCCCGAGGACGCAGCAAAATGCACGCCGTGCTCGCGCAGGGCCTCAATCAACTCATATGTCTCGGGCGGTACCTGGCTATTCTCATCAAGCAGCGTGCCGTCCATATCGGATGCAATCAGTTTAAACATAGAAAAGCTCCCTTCGGGCTTGTTGGAATCGAACGTGTATCCGATTCCAACGTACCCAAAGGGAGCTCAGATAAGACTCCGCGGGCGCAAACGTTACAAGGACCTAGCAAATAGCTCACGCTCACCAGAAGCCCCACGGTCGCGGCGTCAGGCGACACGCCACCCCGATGACTAGTCGTTTAAGAACGTCCCCAATGACTAGTCGGCGTAGGTGAAGGTGGTGACGTCGAACATGCCCTCGGGGCGGATGCGGAGCGTCGGGATCACCGGCAGGGGCAGGAAGATGATGCCCATGATGGGATCGAGCGGCGGCTCAATACCCATGGCGCGCGCCTTGACCATAAAGTCGTCGTGCTGCGCGGCGACATCCTCGGCCGTGCCCTCGCTCATCAGACCACCAAGCGCCAGCGGAATACGCGCCACGACCTCGCCGTTGCGCACCAGCACGTGGCCGCCCTGGCCAACAGCCTCGACGGCAGCCATCATATCGGCAGCGTTATCGCCCACGACGCATACGTTGTGCGAATCGTGGCCAATCGTCGAGGCGATGGCACCGCCCGTGATGGTAAAGCCGCGCACCCAGCCACGGCCGATATGCTTGCCGACGAGCCCCATGCCGGCGGGACCGTCGCCATCGGCGCCCTCGGCCTGCAGCGACACGCCGCGACCGTGACGCTCGATCAGCATAATGCGGCGCAGGCCCTCGGCATTCTCGGGACGAACTATGCCCGTGATGGCCTTGCCCGGCACCACGTCGATCACGGCCTCGCCCGGCTTAAAGGCATAGTCGAACACGTCGAGCGATAGCTTCGGCAGCTTAACGGAAGCACGCAGCTCATCGGCAAGGGCCGCAACCTCGGCCATCTCGGGTGCGATCTCGCCCACAAAGGTGCCGTCCTGCGCCACCAGAGCGCCGGCGGCATACACGCAATGCGGAGCCGTGGCAAACGTCAGGTCGTTGAGTACCAGCAGGTCGGCACGCTTGCCCGGGGCGATGGCGCCACGCAGCTCGTGCGGGTCGCGGCAACCGTGGTCCAGGCCAAACGCCTCGGCCGTGGACAGGGACGCCATAGAGATGACAACCACGGGGTCAATACCGGCCTCGATAGCCACGCGGCAGGCATTGTCGATCATACCGGTCGAAAGCGCATCTGAGGGAGCGCGGTCGTCGGTCGCAAAGCAGCAACGACGGGCGCGGGCGGGGTTCTCCAGCAGCATCGGCGACAAGTTGGCCAGGTCGTGGCTACACGTACCCTCACGCAGCATCACATACATGCCGCGGGACAGCTTGTCGAGCGCCTCCTCGGGAATCGTCGACTCGTGGTCGGCGATAATACCCGCCGCGGCATAGGCATTGAGGTCCTTGCCGGCAACGAGCGGCGCATGGCCGTCGACCTGCTTGGACGGCGTCTGGTCGGCAGCATCGATGCGAGCACAGGTCTCGGGATCGGCCATAAAGACGCCCGGCAGATTCATCATTTCGCCCAAACCAAAGACGTCGTCCAGATGCTCGGCAAAAAACGCCTGCATGTCGGCGGCGGTAATCACAGCGCCCGCTTGCTCATCGGGCAGCGCGGGCACGCACGAGGGCATCATGTACTTGATGGAAATGGGCGCGCGACGGCCGTCCTCGATCATAAAGCGCAGACCGTCGAGCCCCGCTACGTTGGCGATCTCGTGGCTGTCGGCAATGGCGGTGGTGGTACCGCGCGTCGCCGCCATGCGCGCATACTCGGCGGGGCGGATGTTCGAGGACTCAATGTGCAGATGTCCGTCGATAAAACCGGGGGCGAGATAGCGACCCTGGCAGTCAATGACCTCGGTCGCCTCGTAGGTGCCGGCGGCATCGTCGCGACCGTCGTAGAGCACGCCGACGATTACGCCGTCCTTGACGGCAACGCTACCGGGCACCACGCGCTGACCGTACACGTCGACAATCTGCGCATTGGTAAACAGCGTGTCGACGGGCACGCGACCCTCGGCAGCCTCGATCACAGACCTCATGACCTCAACGGACATACATTCTCCTTTAACTGTAGAAATAACTGCGGAGCGGACGAGCCTTCACCGCAGCAAGCCAATAGCAATTGTATGCCCAAACGATAGGTCGGCAATACGCCCCTCCGCTTAACGGCACACGCCACTCGGTGCAATTGGGACTGCCGCTGAGCACCAATACAAGGAGTGTCCCAAGGTGCCGGCACAAAAGGAACGTCCCCAAGTGCCAACAACGGAAGCGCCGATATTTTTGGCAACGACAGCAACTACCCATTGGGGACGTACTTAAATGACTAGTCGTTTAAGAACGTCCCCAATGACTACTTGCGACCAAGGCGACGCCGATGTTTTGGCAACGACAGACACTATGACCCAATCCGAGGGCACGGAAACGACAGGAGCCCCCGCTCGT
>CATVTV010000044.1:0-10716 GCA_958347015.1 uncultured Collinsella sp.
CGTGCGGAACTCGCGATAAACTTAATTACGCGCCGCTCCCCGCCCGCGCCGGGCAAACGTCGTTGGGCTTATCGCTGACATGAAATGGGCGCTTGCATATCGTCCGCTAGCTTGGCACGGTACAATGCTTGCAGCTTTCAATTTATAAATTAGTGGGGTTAATTCATGGCAGAATCTCGTGCGGAGCGTAAGGCTCGTCGTGCTTTGATCGAGGCGGCTGAGGGGTCGAAGGAGGAGAAATCTTCTACGAAATCCAAGTCTTCTAAAGCTGTAAAAAGCAAATCGACCAAGAGCAAAGCTAAGGCCAAGCGCTCTGGCTCTCGTCAGGGCGGGGATAAGGCGTCTCACGTTCGTTCCAAGGGCTCGCGCAAGGATTCGGCTCAGCCTGCTCGTAAAACTGTGGATCCCAAATCGCCTTGTTCCATCATGCGGGCTTGCGGTGGGTGCACGGCGCTCAATCGTCCTTATAAAAAGCAGTTGGCAGCTAAGCAGGCTGCTATGGAGGAGCTTTTCGCTTCGCTTTGTGAGCGTGGGGGTATCGCCGTTGACCCTATTTGCGGTATGGGCGTCACCCTGGGCGACCCGGGCAAATATCCTGCGCCGCGTGGCTTTCGTCATAAGGCTGCCACTCCCTTTGCTCCCGGTAAGGAGGGCACTGTCCGTTGCGGTTTCTTTGAGCGCGGCACGCACAGAATCGTTGCCGTACCCGAGTGTCCTGTCGAGGCGCCGGGTGCCCGTCAGATTCTCAACGGCATCGCACGCGAAGCTGAGCGGCTGCATATTCCCGCCTTTAATGAGGACAAGCATCTTGGTTTGCTTCGTTATGCCGTCGTCCGCTGCGGTTGGCGTACCGACCAGGTCATGGTTACGCTCGTGACCGCCCAGCGTGACTTACCGCATGCGCAGGAGTTCTTTGAGGCCGTCGCGGCGCTCGATCCGCATATCGTCACCGTTGCCCAAAACATCAATGGCCGTCCCGGTAACGCCATCTTGGGTGAGGAAACTCGTATCGTCTATGGCACCGAGTGCATGCGCGATCAGCTGCTCGGCTGCGACTTCGATATCTCCCCTACCGCGTTTTATCAGACCAACCCGCAGCAAACCGAACTGCTCTATCAGCTCGCCATTGACGGTATGGATCTGCAGCAGGGTGACGTACTCATGGATGCCTATTGCGGTAGCGGAACTATCGGCCTGTGCGCAGCCAAAGCCGCCCAGGACAAGGGCATCGGCATTATGCTGCTTGGCGTGGAGCGCAACCCGGCGGGCATTGCCGACGCACGTCGCAACGCCGAGCTCAACGGCCTCACCCGCAGCGCTTGGTTTATGGCCGACGATGCGACCGACTATATTCTCGATGCCGCCGACAACAACGAGCGGGTCGACGTCCTTTCCATCGACCCGCCGCGCGCCGGTTCCACCCCCGAGTTCCTCGAGGCCGCCTGCGCACTTAAGCCGCGCCGCATCACCTATATCAGCTGCAATCCCGTCACCCAAGAGCGTGACCTACATCAGCTCCTCGACGGTGGCTATCGCCTGCTCAAGATCACGCCCGTCGACATGTTCCCTCATACCGACCACACCGAGACCGTCGCGGTCCTCGAGCGCCGCTAATCCACCCCGGTAGATTTTTGGGACAAGAAGGGGGCGGCCCGTCTGGACCGCCCCCCTTCGTTGGGCATATGAGCCTCGTTACATCCCCTTGCGCAAATCGCACACGCCGGCTGCCGCCATCTCGCGCAGCAGCGTCTCGCGGTCGCGCGTCACGATCAGGTCCAGCGGGAAGTGAATCTCGTCGAGCATCTTGCGCGCCTGGTCGAGCTTGCCAATTGCCATGCCAATGTGCGCATCGGTCGAAACGCCAATGCCCACGCCCAGCTCGGCGCAACGCTCGGCAATCTTGCGGCACACGGCCCAATGCTCGGCATCCGTGCCATGCTCAAGGCTATGGTTGTTGATCTCGATAATCTTGTGCTTGGCCTTGGCCGCCAGCAGAACCTCATCGATATCAAAGGAAACACCGGCGCGACCCGTGTGTCCCAGCATAAACACCTTGGGGTGGTCCAGGGCATTGATGTACATCTCGGTCGTCTGGGCGAGCGTCGCGTCTTCGGCAAACTGCGCATTATGCACGCTTGCCACCAAATAATCCAAATTGCGCGTCACCAAATCGAACAGCGTATGCTGGTGATTGAACGAATCGCCGACAATATTGAGCGAAACGGGAATGTCCTCGCCAAACAAGCTTCCGTCCAGCGAAACGATATCGGCCTCGGCACCGCGAAGCACCAGCACGCCGCTCCAAATGCGCGGCCAGATATCCTGGTTAATAAAGAACTGGAAACTGCGCAGGTCATTGGGGCAAGGCGTAACCATCGAGCTTAAATGGTCGGCAGATCCAAGTACCTGCAGGCCACGCTCTGCCGCCCAATATATGTTCTCCTCGATGGTTGAATACGCATGCGCGGAGAACATCGTATGAGTATGGATATCACAAGAAAGCAGGTAGGGCATCGGGTCTCCTTATCCGGTATGGCCGTCGCGTATATTCATTGTACGCATAGCATTCGATGGTCGTAAAACCGCTCCATCCCAACGACACAACGTCCATGACAACGGGGTCTGGTTTAAAACCAAACCCCGTTTCACGTAAAACATTGTAGGCAGAGCGCTTTACTTTTGACGATACTCGTCGGCCAGCTGCTTCCAGGCGGGCAGTGAGTTGACGATAGTCTCGTAGCTCACGCAGTAGCCCAAGCGGAACCAGCCCGGCATGCCAAAGCTGTCCGAGGGCACTGCGAGCAGTTCGTACTTCTTCGCGCGCTCGCAGAAGGCGTTCGCATCGGGCTCCAGCGCTTTCACCCATAGGTAGAACGCGCCATCCGGCTCAACATAGGTGTAGCCGTACTCCGCTAGCGCATCGGTAAGCGCCGTGCGGTTGCGTGCATAGGCCTCAACGTCACTCGGCTCATCGATGCAATCGATAATCACGCGCTGGAAGAGGGCCGGCGCGCACACGAAGCCCAGCGTACGGGCAGCACCCGCAACAGCCGGCATCAGACGCGCTGCCTGAGGATTCGTATTGGGAACCAGGATCCACCCCACGCGCTCGCCCGGCAGCGAAAGCGACTTGGAATACGAGTAGCACACGATGGTGTGCTCGTAGATCGAAGGCACCCAAGGCACCTCGGCGCCATAGACAATCTCGCGATACGGCTCATCCGAGATAAGCATGATCGGGTTCTCGGGATCGCGCTTGGCGTTGACCTCGCGCAAGATATTGGCCAGTCGCGTCAGCGTATCGCGCGTATACACGGCACCGGTCGGGTTGTTGGGCGAGTCGATAATGACGGCCGCCGTCTTATCGCTGATCGCCTTGAGCACGTTGTCCACGCTCAGCTGGAATGTGTCCTCGTTGGCAAGCGCCTCGACACACGTACAGCCGGCCTTCTCAATCCAAACGCGATACTCCGGAAAGTACGGGGCGATAACAATAACCTCGTCGCCCGGATTCGTAACGGCATTGAGCGTACAGGTGAGCGAAGCCGCGGCGCCCACCGTCATAAAGACGTCCTTGCCCTCATAGCTCGTACCGAAGCGACGGTTGAGCGACTCAGCAACGGCGGTACGGCACTGCGGTAGGCCCGGTGCGGGAGTGTAGCCGTGCAGCTGGTCACTGGGCAGTTCAAGCGCCTTTTTGATGGACTCCGCGACGGCAGCGGGTGCCGGAACGCTCGGGTTGCCCAGCGAGAAATCGAACACGTTTTCCGCGCCGATTTGCGCCTTGCGCTCAAGGCCATAGCTAAAAATCTCGCGGATAATGGAGCTCTCTGCACCGCGAGCATACATAGTTTCGTTGATCATCTGTTCCCCTTTCGCATAGGCGGTATTGTACGCTTTAGTCAAGCAAAGCGCCGCAGCAATGTTAATTGGGGACAGACTTAAATGCGTGAAAACGCTCATTTAAGTCTGTCCCCAATCAACAGATGGCCCCATATCGCTCAAAAGAAAAGCCTCCGCAGGTTTCCCCACGGAGGCTTTCACCACAAAGACTATTTGTCGTCGTCGGTGTCGGCACCGGCATTGACGGTACAGTCATCATCGGCAGTCTCGGATGCGGCTTCGGCATCCTCCTGCATAGCCGCCTGCGCAAATGCCGCGGCATCAGCCGCCAGCTCCTCCTCGCTCATGCGAGGCGCACGCTTCTTGGTCGGCATGCCGGCCGCCTTAGCGTTGCGCTCCTCCTTGGCCGCCAGGATATCGCCCTCGCGCTCAAGGTAGGCGTCCCACTCGTTGTCGAGCAGGGCGCTCACGGCGTCGCCCTCGACGGTCTCACGCTCAAGCAGTACCTTGGCCATCAGGTCGAGCTGATCGCGACGGGCATCCAGGATCTCGACCGCACGACGATGGGCCTCACGCATAATGCGCTGGACCTCGATGTCGATGCGACGCGCCGTCTCCTCGGAGTAGTCCTGATGATCGGCATAGTCGCGGCCCAGGAATACCTGATGCTGCGCCTCACCAAACACCTGCGTTCCAAGCTCCTCGCTCATGCCCAGGCGCGTGACCATCTCGCGCGCCATCTTGGTCGCGCGCTCTAGATCGTTGCTCGCGCCCGACGTGATGTCGTCGCACATGAGTTCCTCGGCAACGCGACCGCCCAAGAACACGGCAAGCTCGTCGAGCATCTCGTTCTTGGTCTTGAGGAAGTGGTCCTCCTGCGGAAGCTGCAGCGTGTAGCCCAGCGCCTGGCCGCGACTGACGATCGAGATCTTGTGAACCGGATCGGAGTGCTCCAGGATGTGGCCCACCAGGGCGTGACCGCTCTCGTGGTAGGCAATCGTGGTGCGCTCGGCCTCGGTCATCACGCGACCCTTGCGCTGCGGACCAGCAATCACGCGCTCCATCGATTCCTCGACCTCGTCCATCGAGATCACGGAACGATGGCGGCGGGCAGCCAACAGCGCAGACTCGTTGAGCAGATTTGCCAGATCGGCGCCGGTAAAGCCAACGGTCATCTGGGCGAGTTTCTCAAACTTCACGTCCTCGTCCATCGCCTTGTTCTCGGCATGCACGCGCAAGATCTGCTCGCGGCCCTTCACATCCGGACGGTCGACCGTAACCTGACGGTCAAAACGACCGGGACGCAGCAATGCCGGATCCAGGATGTCAGGACGGTTGGTCGCAGCGATCAGGATGACCGACTCGCTCTCCTCAAAACCGTCCATCTCGACCAGCAGCTGGTTGAGCGTCTGCTCGCGCTCGTCGTGACCGCCGCCCAAGCCAGCTCCGCGCTGACGTCCCACGGCATCGATCTCATCGATGAAGATGATCGACGGGGCCTGGGACTTGGCCTCCTTAAAGAGGTCGCGCACACGGCTGGCGCCGACACCCACGAACATCTCGACAAAGTCGGAACCCGAGATGCTAAAGAACGGCACGCCCGCCTCGCCGGCAACGGCCTTGGCCAGCAGCGTTTTACCGGTGCCCGGAGGGCCCACCAGCAACACGCCACGCGGGATCTTGGCACCCAGCTTGCGATAGCGATCCGGATCGCTCAAAAAGTCGCGAATCTCCTCGAGCTCCTCGACCGCCTCGTCCACGCCGGCAACGTCTTCAAACTTGACCTTGGGGCGCGTGGCCTCGTTGGTCTTGGCGTTGGTCTTGCCAAACTGCATGTTCCTGTTGTTGGCGCCCATCATCTGGCGCATAAAGTAGAACATAATGGCGATCAGGGCGATCGTCGGAAGCACGCTCATCGCCAAGTCGCCCCAAAAATCGGGATCGTTGGTGTTGACGATGTACTTGGTATCGGGGTGCTCCGCCATAAGCTCGGCAAGCGAATCGGAGCCGACATAGGTCGAGGAGAAGCTCTTGAGCTCGCTCGTATCGCCCTTGTCCTTCTTCGTCTTCCAGTAATGACCCGTCACGCTTCCGTCTTGAACCGTATAGGTCAGATCTTCGACGCGATCCTGCTTGATGGCGCTCACCATCTCGCTCGTCGCGAGCTTTACGGTATTGCTGGAATTGGCAAAGCCGGAGCCCATGTTAAAGAAGGCGTAGCCCAGGAGCGCGCAAGCCAAAATAAAATACAGCCAGCCCGTACGCGTGGGCTTCTTGCCTCCGGGCACCCCCGGGATCTTAGGCTCCCGGGGAGTCTGGGAATTGTTATCGTTACGGTCGTCGGGCATCTTACGAATAAACCTCCGGTTTCAAAATGCCCAGATACGGAAGGTTACGATAGCGCTCGGCATAGTCGAGGCCGTAGCCCACCACAAAGGCATCGGGGCAATGGGTTCCAACATACCTGGGCGTGATGGCCGAGGTACGGTCCTCAACGTCCTTCCACAGGAAGGCGGCGACCTCCAGAGAAGCGGGCTTGCGGCTCTCGAGGTTCTTCATCAGATACTTGAGCGTCAGGCCCGAGTCCAGAATGTCCTCGACGATCAGCACGTCGCGACCGCGGATGTCGATATCCAGGTCCTTAATGATACGCACGATACCCGAGGACTTCACACCGTCGCCATAGCTCGAAACAGCCATGAAATCGATGTTGGTCGGCAGCTCGATCTTGCGCATCAGGTCGCCCATAAAGACCACGGCGCCGCGCAGGACCGCAATCAGCACCAGATCCTTACCCGCGTAGTCGCGAGTAATCTGCTCGCCTAGGCGAGAGACGATACCGTCGATATCCTCCTGCGTAAACAGAACCTTCTCGATATCCGGATGTTGAGAAGCCATGACAACCCTTTCTTGTGCTTATCGCCCACACACCGCCGTATGGACGCGAACTTCACATTCTAGCAGCGCACGGGGTATATTTTCCAGCCCGTACGCCATCAGCGCGGGAATACCGTCAACGTCGCACAGAATAGCTGACGTGGAACGCTATTCCGCATCGACCACGCGAAGCAGATACGCCACGCGCGTTGCGGCCGTGCATTTAAAACGCTCGTCTGTGCGAACGCCTGCGACCCATACTACGGCACCTCCCGGAGCCGTTCTCACCACAGGAACGCCTGCGCGCTCAGAAACGGGAATACGAGCCTCGTTGAGCAGGTCGGATACCTTCTTGCTTCGCCCACTCATGCCCAACGGACACATCACATCCCCCGGCGCAGGACCGTCTACCCACAGACGCGCCAAACGCGCCTCGGCGGGAATCTCCCCGCGCGAGCCGGCGAGCATCCGTTCGCTATCGCGATCGGCAAAGCCCAGCGTCGCGGCATCCACCATAGCGGTCACCCCTCCGGCACCCGCGAGCTCGCGGGCACGGCGCACAATATCACACCCCGGCTCCACAGCCATCGGCTCTGCCATCAGAATGCGGCCCGCCCCCAGCGGCAATCGACCGGGAATGGTGACCCAATCGGCAACTAACCCCTCGCGCGCCGCCGGGGCCTTAAATGACAGCATGCCAAACTCCACGCGCGCATCGATTCCCGCCGGCAGCGTGACCGAACCCGAGCCCTCGGCGACACAGGCGAGCACGCGCTCCACATGCCGCATCTCCGGGCGAGCGTCGGGGTCGATACGCTTAATTGCCAGTCGCACCATGCGCCGAGCAATCACCACCTCGGCCGCGGCCAGTCGGCAGGCGTCAAGGACCAATGCACCCGCCGCCTCCTTACGCAGGCAGCTTCGAAACGCCTGTGCGGAAAGTTGGGAAAGAAAGGCGTCCTCATCGCCTAGGATCTCGCAGGCAGCGCCAATCGTCTTACAGACGCCCGCGTTACGCTGCGCCACCACCGGCATCACCCGATGGCGCACGTAGTTACGCAAGTACGACACGTCCTCGTTGCTCTCGTCCTCTCGCCACGGCTGACCATGCACCTGCAGATAGCCCACGAGCTCATCATGAGTCAAGTCGAGCAAGGGCCGCACCACGATATTCCTCCGGCGAGGAATGCTCGATAGACCAGCGGGCCCCGAACCCTTAATCGCGTTCATCAAAAACGTTTCCGCCCGATCAGAAGACGTGTGCGCAGTGCAGATACGAGCCGCCGTTCGCGGTGCCCCCGTCTGGGCGCAGAGCTCGCGAACATACCTCCGCGCCGCGGCATAGCGCACTTCGCGGGCAGCCGCCTCGATATTGCCCGATTCATCATCAAAATAGGCATGCTCAACACACAGCGGTAGACCATATTGCGCGCAGAGCTCACGCACGAAGGCCTCGTCGCCATCGGATGCCTCGCCGCGCAGATGATGGTTCACGTGCAGCACGTGCAGTCGCTCACGCGCGATGGGGGCTACACCACGCCCATCCAGAATATCCAACTTTGATGTGCACGCCATAAGGAGCAAAGCCGTTGAGTCCGCACCACCTGATACCATGAGCACCACGGGGGCAGCCGTCTGCCGCGTTGCCAGGGCTTTATCATCGGCCCACGACGCAGCATGGTGTCCATAATGCTGAGATACCGTTGGCATTTGCTTCCTCCTCTATTCGTTCGCACCCATTGTATCCTTTGGAATCTTATGTCTCGTCTGCACCTTCATATCCTTGGCAGCGGCTCAAAAGGCAACTGCGCACTCATCGAAGGCCCCCGAGGGCTCATCATGATTGACAACGGTCTTTCTCGCCGCGAGACATTAAAGCGCATGGTAGAGCTGGGGCTCTCGGCAGACAACGTCTCGGCTCTTCTCATTACTCATGAGCATACCGATCACATCAAGGGCCTCGATGTCTGGTGCAAGCACTGGCACGGCCCCCTCTTTGCCAGCAGGGGCACACTTTTGAGCAAAGATAATCTTTCGCATCTGCCTGTCGAGGAATTCGATCCCGGTGACGCCCTATCCATTGCCGGCATCCACGTGCAAACCTACTCAACATCACACGATATCATCAATCCAGTCGGCTATCGATTCGACGCCCTCGATGATTCAATCGGCTTTGCCACCGACACCGGAGAGCTATCGAGCCAAGCCATGAACACCCTCAAAGATTGCCGAGTCCTCGCGCTCGAAAGCAACCACGATGTGACCATGCTGCGCGAGGGAGAGTATCCCCGCTTTCTTCAGGAGCGCATCCTGTCCGCAAGGGGACACCTCTCCAACGACCAAGCCGCCGAAGCCGCGCGCGAACTTGTTACCGATCGCACCAAACAGCTCATTGCCATGCATATCAGCCAAGACAACAATCGTCCGAGCCTTACCGTCAAAAGCTATGCCAAGGCTCTAGCCGCAACCCTAGATGACGAGGTCGGCAGCTCCGCCACCCTTCTCCAAGGATCACGAAAACTCTCGATATGCCCCGCAAGCCAGTATCGGCCAGCAACCATTCAATAGGCTTTCCTAGACAGCAAAAGGGGCCGGGAATCGCTTCCCAGCCCCTTTTGTTATCTTTTAATAGCGCAGAACACCAACGAAGTTAGTCGATGGAGATCTTCGTAACGTTCTTCTTCTCAACGATCTTGGGAACCGTAACGGTCAGGATGCCGTCAGCGTACTTAGCCGAGAGGCCCTCGCTCGAAGCGTCCTTAAGATACACGCCACGCGTCGCGCTGTACGAGCTGAACTCCTTCTGCAGGAAGTTCTTACCGTCGTTCTCCTCGTCTTCCTCGACATTCACGCTAATGGACAGGCGGCCCTCGTTAAGCTCGACATCGATATCGTCCTTGGCGACGCCGGTCAGATAAGCCTTGACCTCATAGCCATCGCCCTTATCCTCAACGTCAACGGGGAACGCCTTAGAGGCAATCGAGTTGTTCGCTAGGTCACTCATATCATCAAACAGATCGAACAGCGAGCTTGCAGAGGGACGAACGCCAAAAACCGAACGATAAGGAACCATGCTTGCCATGTTTACCACTCCTTTTAAGGACTGCCGAGTCATCTTCTAGGTGACTGGGACTTCTTTTGACGCTCTTATATATGCCCACCCGATGCTCATATATACATCGACTATAAAGTTTTTTGAGTCCAGTACTATAAGCATATCTAAGTGTGTAGCACTAAGGTTTTAGGAAGGTTAAGGTTCTTTGAACCAGAGCTTAAATAACGAGTATGTCCACAGCTACAAATAACAAGGGGCTTACAATGAGCGCGTACACGTTGTTGGTAACGAGCTAAAGGGCATCATGGACGACCAAAACCAGAACAATATGTTTATGCCGACGCAGGGGGAAGATATTTCCACGCAGCCGCCACGGTTCCATCGCCCCCACATCTCGCAAGAGCCCATTAATGATGCAGAGCCCGAATATGTGACGAGAAATCGATATCAAACGCTCGAGGATGCCCAAACGGGACGTAAGCATATGGGCGTCGCATCGGGCAATCCCGTATATCTAAAAGATGCACCGTTATCAAAAAACAACGCAATCAATGACGACCCGACGAAAACGCCCATAACTCGGCAGCAAAGAGGTCCCCGACCTAAGCAAACCTTAACGCATTCGGCTCGTTATCTCGAGACGCCAAAGCAAGGGAAAACGATCTTCGTCTCATCAAGTAAACGACGTAAGCAGCATCGACTCCAATTCCTGCTTTTGATCATTGTGGTCATAGCAGTTGCCCTTGTGATTCGATTTATTGTCTTAAAATAAAAGCTCATTACCCATAAGCCCAACCGGGTTACAGGTGAACTGCAACGACATTGTGAAGTGTTAACGCAAAAAAGGAGGAGGCCGCGAGGCCTCCCCCTTCTTCAGTCCGTTGCGACGGCTCGGTGCCGTCCACCGGTCAGCGGCGCCCTGGCCTCCCACGGGCTGACCC
>CATVTV010000045.1:0-7601 GCA_958347015.1 uncultured Collinsella sp.
AGAACCTGTAGCGTTCGTGGGCTGTCCGGCCGGGACCGGGCTTGGTTTTGAAAACGTCCTCGCGCATGAGGCCCGTCTTTCCTGCTCCTGCGGAGCAACGGAAAGGCGGGCCTCGCGCTGCGGAGTGTTTTCAAAACCAAGCCCGGTCCCGGCCTGCAGTAACGTTGCTGGCGGTTCTTGGGCATCGCTTGCTGACGGGGTTCCTTGTCTGAATTGGACATTGCCGAAAGGGCCGCTGGTCCCGGTCGCTGGTTCGCGCTTTGCGTGAACTCCGCGCTACTGTGGGTCAGTTAGGCTTCTGTTGTTGGACCCGCTACATCTTCCCGTCCCAGCATCGACCTTAGCTTCTCGAAGCTCTCCTCGCTCAGGCAATGCTCCATGTGGCAGCCCTCTTGCGAGGCAACCTCGGACGATACGCCAGCGTCCTCTAGCAGCCCCACAAAAAAGCAATGGCGCTCCCACATTTGACGGGCAACCTCAAGACCGCGTTCCGTCAGATGCACATCGCGTTTGCCCATCTCCACGTAGCCGTTGCTCTCCAGGGTCGCCATGGCCTTGGAGACGCTTGCCTTGGTCACACCCAAGTATTCGGCGACGTCGATTGAGCGTACCGTGCCTTGGTGCTGCGACAGCACGTAGATCGATTCGAGATAGTCTTCTCCGGATTCACGCAGGGCCATGGGCCGCCTTTCGCGATGGCTTCTAGTTGGCCTTTAGATACTTTTGCTTGATTTACTTTACCGCAAAAGTTGCCCATGTCTTACTACTTTGCCTAAAAGTTAGCCGTGTTTCACAAAACGTGCGGGACGAAAACAAAATGGGGACGCTCCTCAAGGAGTGTCCCCAGGTGCCGGGTAGCGGCCCGCAGCTAGATCAGGCCAAAGTGCTTCGCGGCGTTGTAGATGCCGTCATCGTCTACGGCGGTCGTAACGTAGGTCGCTGCGGCCTTTACGGTCTCCTGCGCGTTGCCCATGGCCACGCTTGTGCCCACGGCCGAGAACATCGACAGGTCGTTCTCGCCGTCGCCAAAGGCAATCGCCTCGCCCGCGTCGATGCCCAGGCGCTCCAGCGTCGCCGCCACGCCCAGGTCCTTGCCGCCGTTAGCGGGAATAATGTCGCAGAACAGATCGCACCAGCGCGTAGTGAGCGAATGCGACACGGCGTCGGTCACGATATGCTCGTCGGCCGGGTCCACAAAGGCGCAGAACTGGTAGACCGGCGCATCGAAGGCATGGTCAAACGGCTCCTCGTGGTAGACGATTCCCGCGTTGCTACCGGCCGTCACCACGCGCTCGGACAGGCGGTTCACAAACGAGTTCTCGCCCTGCATGCACAGCGAGTCGTAGCGCCCCTGCGCCACCTGGTCCACAATCACCGCAACGTCGTCCGGATCAATCGGACAGCTACGGTAAACGCCCTCGGCATCAAAGCAGTGCTGGCCCGAGAGCGTAATGTACGCATCCCAGCCCAAGTTGAACAGCCAATCGGGCATCTGGTAGGTCGGACGGCCCGTGGCGATCACGCACGCAATCCCCTGCTCGTGAAAGCTGTCGAGCACCTGCTGCGCCGACGCCGGAATCCGGTGGGTCTTAAAGCTCAGCAGCGTGCCGTCGATATCGAAAAACGCGGCTTTGATCATCCTCGTCTACTCCTCGCCCTCGAGCTTTTCGCTCGCCTCGAGCCACGCCATCTCCAGCTCGTCCATGGCGGCGTGGGCCTCGTCGATCTTTGCCTGCTGCTCGCCCAGCGCCGTGTAGTTGGTGGGATCGACCTGGGCCATGGCGGCCTCGGCCTCCTCCACGCGAGCGCGCTGCGTCTCCATCTTGCGCTCGAGCGAGCTCACCTCGCGGCGGAGCTTCTGGCGTTCGGCGTTGGAAAGACCGTTGGGCTGCCCGCTCGTCTTAGGCTTTTCGGCCGCAACCGCTGCGGCACCGGTGTCGAACGTGCCGGTCTTGGCACTCGGCGCGCCCACGGGCTCGCCCTCGGCGGTGGCGTTGCACAGGCGCAGGTACTGATCGACGCCGCCGGGCATATGCGTCAGGTGGCCGTCAAGCAGTGCCCACTGTTGGTCGGTCACGCGCTCCATGAGGAAACGGTCGTGCGTCACCAGGATCAGCGTGCCGGGCCAGCCGTCGAGCAGGTCCTCGACAATCGCGAGCATGTCGGTATCCAGATCGTTGCCCGGCTCGTCCAGGATAAGCACGTTGGGCTCGTCCAGGATCGTCAGCAGCAGCGACAGGCGACGGCGTTGGCCGCCCGAAAGGTCGCCGATACGACTCCAGAGCTGTTGGGTCGTAAAGCCCAGGCGCTCGCAGAGCTTCTCGGGCGAAGTCTCCTTGCCGTCGATGACGTAGTACTTCTTATAGTTGCTGAGCACCTCGCGGATCGTGTCGCCCATGTAGGGCTCGAGCTCCTCGAGCTGCTGCGATAGCACGCCAAAACGTACCGTCTGGCCGATCTTCACGCGGCCGCGCAGGGGCGCGATCTTGCCCTGGATCACGTCGAGCAGCGTGGACTTGCCGGCACCGTTCTCACCCAAAAGACCATAGCGGTCGCCCGCGCCGATAAGCCAGGTCACGTCGGAGAGCACCTGCTTGGGCGCGCCGTCGGTATCCGCATAGCCGGCGTCCACGTCGATCACGTCGATGACCTGCTTGCCCAGGCGGCTCACCGCCAGGCGCTTGAGCTCCAGCTCGTCGCGCACGGGCGGCACGTCGGCGATGAGTTCGCGAGCGGCATCCACGCGAAACTTGGGCTTGGTGGAGCGCGCCTGGGCGCCCCGGCTCAGCCACGCGAGCTCCTTGCGCGCCATGTTGCGACGACGCTCCTCGGTAACTGCGGCCATGCGGTCGCGCTCCACGCGCTGCAGGATGTATGCCGAGTAGCCGCCCTCGAAGGGATCGACCTGGCCGTCGTGGACCTCCCACATGCTGGTGCAGACCTCGTCCAAGAACCAGCGATCGTGCGTGACCACGAGCATGGCGCCCTGGCCGCGCTGCCAGCGGGCCTTTAAGTGACGCGCGAGCCAGTTGATGGTGCGCATGTCCAGGTGGTTGGTGGGCTCGTCGAGCATGAGCACGTCGTAGTCGCCGATCAGCAGGCGCGCAAGGTCCACGCGACGGCGCTGACCGCCCGAAAGCTCGCCCACCGTGCCCTCCCAGGGCACATCGCTAATGAGACCGGCGAGGATCTGGCGCGTACGCGGACTCGACGCCCACTCATACTCGGGCGTGTCGCCCACGACGGCATGATGCACGGTATCGGTGTCGACAAGCTGGTCCTTTTGGCCGAGCAGACCGATCGTGGTGCCGCGGCGATGCGTCACGCGGCCATCGTCGGGCTCCAGCGTGCCGGCGAGCACGCTCAGCAGCGTCGACTTGCCGTCGCCGTTTTTACCAACAATACCAATGCGGTCGCCCTCGCCCACGCCGAGCGTCACGCTATCGAAAATATGCTTGGTGGGAAACTCTAGGCTGATGGAATCGCATCCCAAAAGAATCGCCATATGCCCTGCTCCTTCGTAGAAATTCAACGTTATCCATGATAGCAGCGAGCCCCACCCCAAACCACCACGAAGGTGCCTGTCCCCTTTGTGGTGGTCGCTTCGGTCGCAGAGCAAAAAGGCGGGCCATCTCCCGCAAGAGATGACCCGCCCCTCCAATCAGTCCCGTGGCGACCGTGGCCGCCACGGGCCTCAAGCATGTCCCGGACTAGGAGAACATGCCGGTGAGGTAATCATTCAGCCGCTTATCCTTGGGCCGTTGGAAAATCTCGTCGGTCTCGTCGTACTCGACCATATCGCCCATGTAGAAGAACGCCGTGCGGTTGGACACACGCGACGCCTGCTCCATGTTGTGCGTCACGATGACGATGGCACGGTCGGCAACGATTGACGACATAAGGTCCTCGATCGCCAGCGTCGAGATGGGGTCGAGCGCCGAGCAGGGCTCGTCAAACAGGATCACGTCGGGGTTGAGCGCCAGCGTGCGCGCGATGCACAGACGCTGCTGCTGGCCGCCCGAAAGCGCGTAGGCACTCTTGTCGAGCTTGTCCTTGACCTCGTCCCACAGCGCCGCGCCGCGCAGACTCTCCTCGACCATGCGGTCGAGCTCGTCACGGTCGGTGATGCCGTGGCGCTTAGGCGCAAACGTGATGTTGTCGCGAATGGACTTGCGGAACGGGTTGGGCTGTTGGAACACCATGCCAATGGAGCGACGCAGCTCGTAGGTGTTCTCGGTCTTGGTATTCACGTTGCGCCCGCGGTAATTGATCTCGCCCTCCACGCGGCAGCCGCGAATCTCGCGATTCATCAGGTTGAGGCTACGCAAGAAGGTCGACTTGCCGCAGCCCGAAGGCCCGATGAGCGCCGTGATCTCGCCCTTGTGAAAGTCGAGCGACGTATCGTGCAGCGCATGGTGGTCGCCATAGTACACGTTGACGTCCTTGGTGGAGAGCACGACCTCGTCGCTCACGGCCCTGCCGCTCACGCGCACGCGTTTTTCGCTCTCCCCCACGCTCGACAGGAAGTCCTGGGTCTCGGACGATGCCGCTTCGGTTGCGGGCGTTGCTTTCATCTCGCTCATTCGGCCGTCATCTTCCTTGCCAGTTGCTTGCCCACGATACGGGCGACCACGTTAAACAGCAGCACGCAGATCATCAACAGCGCCGCGGTGCCCCAGACGATCTGCTGGGCCTCGGGGCTGCCCTCGCCATAGATCTTGTAAATGTGCACGGCGAGCGACTCACCGGGGCGAAACACGTTCCAGGCGCAGGTGGGGCTCGACAGGTTGAAGCTCAAGAAGTTCAAACGCACCGGCGAGCTCATGCCCGAGGTAAAGAGCAGTGCCGCGGCCTCGCCAAACACGCGGCCGGCCGAAAGCACGATGCCGGTCACGATGGCAGGCATGGCCTCGGGGATCAGGATGTGCAGCGTGGCCTCCCAGCGGGTAAGGCCCATGGCCAGGCACGCATCGCGCTGGGCCTGCGGCACGTCCTCGAGCGCCTGCTGGATCACGCGCACCAGGATGGGAATGTTGAACATGGTGAGCGCGACGGCGCCGGAGATGATGGAGTACTTCCAGCCCAGCTGCACCGAGAACACCAGGAAACCGAACATGCCGACAACGATGGAAGGCAGCGAGGACAGCGTCTCGATGGCGGTGGAAGCGATGTCGCGGATGGGACCGTCCGGCGCGTACTCAACCAAAAAGACCGCGCCGCCCAGGCTGATGGGCACCGAGATGATCAGGGTGATCAGCAGCAGATAGAACGAGTCGAACAGCTGGTAGAGTACGCCGCCCTGAGTTCCGTTGGCGCGCGACGGCTGCGTGAGAAAACCCGGCTGGAACAGCGTCGAGATGCCCTCGAACAGGATATAGGCCACCATGGAGACGACGATGAGCATGACGATGGCGATGATTGCCGTCAGCACGCCCGTGGCGATGCGGTCCTGCTTTTGGACGCGCCCGAGTCTCGCCTCGTCGGTATGGATGCGCGTGCTAGCCACGAGCCTTCGCCCCCTTGCGGCCAATGAGATGGATGATCAGGATGAAGATGAGGCTCATGCCCATCAACAGCAGACCAAGCGCCCACAGAACATCGTCCTGGGCCGAGCCCTCGGCATAGACTGCCATGGACGTGGTGAGCGTGGTGGTGATGGTCGAGGCCGGCGACAGCAGCGACGTCGGCATGGCCTCAATACCGCCGATGACCATGCGCACGGCGAGCGTCTCGCCAAAGGCGCGCGTCATGCCAAGGATGACCGCAGTCATGAGCGACGGCATGGCGGACTTGAGCACCACGTGCCAGATGGTCTGCCAGCGGGTGTAGCCCAGCGCGAGCGAGCCCTGACGGTAGCTGTCGGGCACGGCGCGCAGGCCATCGACCGAAAGGGTGGTCATCGTCGGCAGGATCATGACAGCCAGCACGATGGCGCCGGGCAGGATGCCCAGACCCGTGCTCACGTGGAAAACGGACTTCATAAGTCCGACGACCACGTGAAAGCCAATCAGTCCAAAGACGACCGAGGGAATGCCGGTCAAAAGCTCAATAAGCGGCTGAAAGACCTTGGAACCAAATTTGGGTTGGATCTCGACCGCAAAGATGGCGGAGCCGATGGCGATGGGCAGCGCGATGAGCGTGGAGAGCACCATGACCGCAAACGAGGTGACGATCAGGGGCAGGGCGCCGGTATAGGGCAGACCGTTTTCGGCTGTGTTGGCCAGGTCCCACTTGGTGCCGGTGAAGAACTCGACAACCGAAACGCCATCCTTGAGAAAAGCCGAGAGGCCCTTTTGGGCGACCATGAAGATAAGCGCGGCAACGACAAGCGTCACGAGCGCTACGCACGCGCCCGTGACGCCCAGGCCCACGTTCTCAAGGTCGCGCTTTGGCAGCTGTTTTGCCATTGCAAACCTTTCCGGGGGCGATTACTTATTTAGCAGAGACCTTGCCGCTGGCGTCCTTGACGACCTTCATGGCAGAGACGGGGATAAAGCCCTGCTCCTCGACGAGCTTGCCCTGGACGTCGTCGGAGAGCATGAACTCCAGGAAGGCCTTGGTGGCCTCGTCGGCGTCCTTGGAGCAGTACATGTGCTCGGTAGCCCAGATCTTAAAGGAGTCGTCGGTGACGTTTGCACTCTTGGGCTCCACGCCCTCGACCTTGATGGCGTTGAACTTGGAGTCATCGAAGTGCGAGAAGTCCAGGTAGGAGATGGCGTTGTCGGTACTGCCCATCTGAGTCTGGACATCGCCGGACTTGTCGAGCTCGGCGTCGCCCTTAAAGTCGACTGCCTCGTCGCCAAAGACGGCAGCCTCGAAGGTGGCGCGGGTACCGGAACCGGCCTTGCGGTTGAGAACGACGATCTTGGCGTCGTCGCCGCCGACCTCCTTCCAGTTGGTAATCTGGCCGGAGAAGATGCCCTTGAGCTGCTCGAGGGACAGGTCGTCGACCTTCACGTTCTTAGAGACGACGGGACCCATGCCCACGACGGCGACCTCGTGGTCGACGAGGTTCTTGACCTGGTCGGCCTCGAGCTTGGTCTCGGCGAAGACGTCGGAGTTACCGATGGTGACGGTGCCGGCGGCAACAGCGGTCAGGCCTTTGCCCGAACCGTTGCCCGAGCCGGAGACGGAGACGTCGGGGTTGGCATCCATGAACTTCTCGGCAGCGGCCTCGACGAGAGCCTGGAACGAGGAGGCACCGTCGTAGGTCACCTCGCCGGAGACGGACTCGGCAGCAGCGGCGCTACCCTTGTCGGCGGCGTCGGATGCGCCTGCGCCGCCGCAGCCAACGAGACCGAGACCGACGATGCTGGCAAGACCACCAGCAAGGCCGAGGAACTGACGACGAGAATAAGCCTGATCGAGCATGATCTTCCTTTCGTACATGCGAATCGCGGGCACCCTGCCCGCTTTGCTGTTTGGAAAGATACGACCCCGATCGCGCGACGACCGCCTTATCTGCGGTTTCTTACGGGCATTTGATAGACCCTTACCGCAAGCGCGGCAGGGCTTTACAAACGAATAACAATCCCGCTGACATGCATGAACTGCACCCCAAAACTTGGACGGCTTAAATAAGAACTACGCCGCAAGGGACT
>CATVTV010000046.1:0-7440 GCA_958347015.1 uncultured Collinsella sp.
GGGTCGGGGCCAGGGGCTGGCGGGCGACGCCGTCGCCGTCGGTCACGCCCTGGAGCGTCTCGTTGCCGTCTGCGAACACACCGCCGTTGGCGACATAGAGAACGTCCTTCTCATTGTTAGCAAGCTCTGCCCACTGAGCGTAGAACGTAACGTGCTGACCGCCACCCGGGATGGGCTTGGTGAAGTCGACAGGCTCCGTGCCAGCAGCATCGTAAGTCCAACCAGTAAAGGTGTAGCCCTCGCGGGTCGGGGCCAGGGGCTGGCGGGCGACGCCGTTGCTGTCAGTGACACCCTCCATGGCCACATTGCCATCGGCGAAGGCGCCACCATTGGCGACGTAGAGAACCGTCTTCTCGTTGTTCTGCTTCCACTGGGCATAAACGGTCGCGTGGCCGCTGCCCGCAACGATAGCCTTCGTGAAGTCGACGGGGTCATTTCCGTCGCGATCGTACGACCAACCAACGAAGTCATAGCCCTCGCGGGTCGGCTGAAGCGGCAGGCGCGCGATACCGTCGGTATCGGTTACACCCCGCATGGTATCGTTGCCGTCGAAGAACGTGCCGCCGTTGGCGACGTAGAGGATATCGACAGTCTTGTCCTGCTTCGCAGGCGTCCAAGCGGCGAAAAGGGTCACATGCTTGCTGCCACCGACGATCGGCTGGTTGAAGTCAACCTGGTCGGTGCCGTCGCTGTGATAATACCAACCGGCAAACACATAGCCGTCGCGCGTAGGAGCAAGCGGCTGACGGGCAATGCCATTGCTGTCAGTCTGGCCCAGCATGACGTTGTTGCCGTCGGCGAACTGACCGCCATTGGCAGAGTAGGTCACATCGAGCACATTCGAGGGAGCCTCAGTCCACTTGGCGTACAGCATGAAGTTAGCTGCACCGCCCTGAAGGGGCTGTGAAAAATCTACAGCCTGGGTACACGTGCTGTCATAATACCAACCGTCAAAGACGTATCCATCGCGCACCGGAGAAAGGGGCGGATTAATCTTGCCGTCTTCATTCAGCGGATAAGTCTGGAGGGGAGATCCGTCGCCAAAAGTGCCCCCGTTAGCATAGAAACCAACATGCTTTTCGTCAGCGGCGGCAGCAGCCGCCTCCCCACTCGTGTTCTGGGCAGTCTCCGCCGCGATAGCAGAAAGCGGCGTGGAGCTGAGCACCATACTCAAGCTCAGACCGGCTGTGATAGCAGCGTTAAGCTTCCTATTCATGTGGTCGTCCTTTCCCGACTTGCTTCTTCGCGACCACTTCGCAGAAGAAGACATTTGAATTTCATCATCTATTCAAGCCGAAAAAAAACTCAAAAGGTTGCGCAACCAAGCTATATCTAAGGTTTGAGACTTTTTTGCAAAAAAGTTTGCAAAAAGCTATTGCACCACCCGTACGCTGGGACAAAGGTCTGCCAGTGGGCACTCGTCGCACTTGGGTTTGCGGGCGTCGCAGATCTCGCGACCGAAGGTGATCCACTGGTGATTGACCGACTCCCAATACTCATGCGGCAAGATCTTGAGCAGATCTTGCTCGGTCTTGAGCGGCTCTTTGGCGTGCGTCTTGGGACTCAGCATCAGGCGGTGCGCGATGCGGTTGACGTGCGTATCCACCGCGATGCCTTCCACGATGCCGTACCCCACGTTGAGCACGATGTTCGCCGTCTTGCGCCCCACGCCCGGCAGCTTTACAAGCTCCTTCATGTCGGCCGGTACCTCGCCGCCGTAGTCGGCAACGATCATCTGCGCGGCCTCCACGGCATGCTTGGCCTTACTCTTATAAAAGCCGAGTGACTTAATGGTGTCCGCCACATCGGCCACACTCGCCCCCGCCATGGCCTCGGGTGTGGGCCACTGGGCAAACAGCTTCGGCGTCACCTTGTTGACCTGCGCGTCGGTCGTCTGCGCCGAGAGCAGCACCGCGATGAGCAGCCTAAAGGGGTTCTCGTGATCCAAGAAGCACTCGACCGGGCCATAGCGACGGTTGAGACGCTCGCACACCTCGATGGCGCGCTCGCGTTTGGCGGCATTGGTCTCGCGTGGCATAACGACTCCTCGGCTCGGCAGAAACATAACTTCACGGAAACGATTGTCCCACGTACGGGGGCCTTAAGCCTCCAAAAATGCACCGGTCTGGCGGCTCCATAGGCTTGCGTATTCGCCGCCCGCCTCGACGAGCTGCGCATGCGTGCCGTCCTCGACAATCTCGCCGTCTGCCAGCACCACGATGCGGTCGAGCGCCGCCACGGTGGACAGGCGATGCGCCACCACAATGGAGGTGCGTCCGCGCATCAGGTTCTCGAGAGCCTCCTGCACCAGCGCCTCGGACTCACTGTCCAGGGCAGACGTCGCCTCGTCGAGCACCAGAATCGGCGCGTCAGTGAGAATGGCACGGGCGATGGCCACGCGCTGGCGTTGGCCGCCCGAAAGCTTAACGCCGCGCTCGCCCACCATGGTGTCAAAGCCACGGGACAAGCGGTCGATAAACTCAGTCGCGTTGGCCAGGCGCGCAGCCTCGCGAATCTGTTCGTCGGTGGCGTCAGGGCGGCCGTAGGCGATATTCTCGCGAATGGAGCGGTGGAACAGTAGCGCCTCCTGCGGCACGTAGGCAACCTGGCGGCGCAGGCTCTGCTGCGTGCAGCGCGTGACATCCTGGCCGTCCACGAGCACGCGGCCGCCCTGCACGTCGTCCAGGCGCAGCAACAGCTTGGTGAGCGTCGTCTTGCCCGAGCCCGATTTGCCCACCAGACCCACGCGCTGGCCCGCCGCCACATGGAGCGTCAGGTCGTTGAACACGCTCTCGCCCGCCGCGGCGTCACGGTATGCAAAGCTCAAGTGCTCAAAATCAATCGCACCTTCGGTCACTTTAAGCTCGGGGGCGTTCTCGTCGTCCGCCACCAGACGCGGCTCGTCCAGGACGCGCGTCATCTCGGCCGCATCGCCGAGCGCGCGGTTGATGCGCTGCATCATGGAGCTCACGTAGTTCAGCCGCATGGTGAGGTTGTACGTATAGGTAAAGATCATGACGAGCGCGCCGGCAGAGATGCCAAACCACGCGTTACCGCCCGCGACGAACACACTCACCACGGCCATGGTGATGACGATAAGGCCCGAGGTCGTAAAGTTGCGTTGCATCATGGCGTGCATCGATACCGTTTCGGCATCGCGCGCGGCACGGTCGGCGGTATCGAACAGGTCGCGCTCAAAGTCCTCGCGCCCGCAGGTCTTGACGGCCAGGATGTTCGTGACCGCGTCGGAAAGCACGCCCGACAGCTTGTTCTGCGCGGCGGACATCGCGGCCGAAAGCGGCATGATGCGCTTGTACATAAGCCAGACAAACGCGATGTAGACGACCATGATGCCCACCAGGATCACGGTAAACGTCGGCACCACCGGGGCGAGCGCCGCCACCGTACAGACAACCGAGGTGATAGTGGGGATGAGCGAATACACCGTGACGTCCACCAGACCCGTGTAGCCGCTCATAAAACGGCTCGTCTGGCTCACAAGCGATCCGCCAAATCGGCTGGTGTAGAATGTCATGGATTGATTGGAGAGCGTGTCGAAGCACAGGCGCGCCAGGTGATAGTTGCCCGCAATCTCGAGCTTGTAGACGGTGTAGTCCTGCAGCTTGGAGAGGATCTGGCCCACTAGGTTAACGAGCACGAGCGCCAGAATGTAAGGGCCAAAGACCTCAAACACCTGGTCGCCCGCCACGGGGCCGGCTTGGACGCGGTCGACGATAAGGGCCATCACGTAGGTGTTGGCAAACGTGAGCAAAAAGATGTAGCCCGCCGACGAGAACACCGAGAGAAAGACAATCAGCGGCTGCGTGCGCGTGACATCCCAAAAACGCTGCAGCGTACGGCGCACGGTGGAGCGTTTGAGCGGACTGGTGCTTCTCTGAGACATGGGCTTCCTTTCGCGTCTGATAGGGCGAAACGCCATTGTTGCACATTGAAGTGCGCTTCAGGCATGCGCGACACGAAAAGCGCCCGCGCCCCGCGCTTGCGCAGACGCCCCGCCGTCAGGTGCAGCTAGTCCTTGTCTTCTTGGTCTGCGAGCAGACCCGCGGACGTGAGCCCCAAAATCTCGTCGGCCTCCTCGGCATCCTCCAGCGCGTCGATGTCCTTGAGCTTGCGCTCCATAACGTTGGTGCGCGTGGTGATAATGCCCTCGACCGTCTTGCCCGCGGTCTCGATCTGCTGCTGCGCGCGACGCAGTGCCGCCTGATAGCGCGGCAGCTCGGCCTTGACGGCAGAAAGCACGCGCAGCACGTCATCGGTGCGCTTTTGCAGCTTAAACGTCTGGTAGCTCATCTGCAGGCTGTTGAGAATGGCGGCCATGGTGCTGGGGCCGGCAACGTTGACGTGATAGTCGCGGCCCAGGGTCTCGATAAGCCCGGGGCGGCTGACGACCTCGGCGTACAGGCCCTCAAACGGCACGAACAGAATGCCAAAGTTGGTCGTCGCGGGCACGCTCAGGTACTTCTCGCAAATGTCCTTTGCCTCGCGCTTCACCATCGCATCGAGCGTCTTGCGCGCAGCGGCGACGGCCTCCGCGTCGCCTGACTCCTGGGCGTCGAGCAGATGCTCGTACGCGTCGCCCGGGAATTTGGAGTCGATCGGCAGCAGCACGGGGTCGCCCTCGTCTACCGGCAGCTTGACGGCAAACTCAACACGCTCCGAGGCGCCGGGCTTGGTGGCCACGTTTTCCAGATACTGGTCGGGCGTAAGGATGTCCGCCAGGATCGCGCCCAGCTGCACCTCGCCCAAAATGCCACGCGCCTTGACATTACCCAGCACGCGCTTAAGGTCGCCCACGCCGGTGGCGATGGATTGCATATCGCCCAGGCCCTTGTACACGGCCTCGAGCTGGTCACTCACTTGCTTAAACGATGCAGACAGACGGTCGTTGAGCGTACGGGAAAGCTTTTCGTCCACCGTCGCGCGCATCTGATCGAGCTGCACGTTGTTGTCCTTGCGGATGGCGCCCAGCTGTGCATCGACCGTCTCGCGCACCTTGTCCAAGCGGTGCTCGATGCCCTCGCGGTTGGCGCCCAGCTGCTGGGCCGTCTCACGACGCAGGTCGTCCATGCGGTCGCCGGCCTGCGAGAACTCGCGCGCGATGGTCAGGTAGCGCTGCTGCTCTACGGCGGCGTCGGTCGTCTGCTGCTGCGCGATGGCGTTTGCCGTGCGACGGGTTTCTGCCAGCGCGATGTTCAGGGTGTCGAGCGCGTTGTTGGCCTGCTCGAGCGCCGCGAGCGTCTCCGCGTCGCTGCCGCCACGCTCTCGCAACTCGGCACGAAGGCCTTTAAGCTGCAGGGCGCAAACCACAGCAACCCCCACCGCCACCAAGGCAATCACAACAAGCGCAATATCGATAGCAGACATAGATTCCGCCCAACAAACCCAATCGATTATCAATCAAATCCGCGATCAATCTTACCCCGCCACACGCACCGGGTGCCCGGCCCCTTCTTGGGTGCCCCTCTCCTCCGCATATTCCATAATGCGGCGCGCCGTCTCCCTGCTCACCTTTGAGTCATCGCCGGCTAAGTATGCGTACACGTTTCCCTTATTCAGATTCAAATCGCGGCAGAGACCGTAGCGTGTTACGCCCGATTCCTCCAACGCTTCCAGTGTTCTCTTTCTCATCAGGGCGTTCACCCTTCTGTCGGCCGCTGGCTTTTCTTTCACCCCTCTATACGCGCGCCAAACGTTGGCGTAACGATTGGGGAGCTTATCCTCGGTGCATAGAGACGCCATGCCACCAGCTTGATCGTACAAGGACAAAACGCCTCGGTAATCCTCTTCCATCCACGAACCCTCGGATAAGCCCAGGACATATTCGGCTTTTCCTTGCGTCAAAGCGAGCAAAAACAGAGGCTCCGCCACGCGCGGCGCAACCGTCGTCGCCTGCTCAACCAGTTTTCTAAAACTCAGCGACTGCTGCCCGGACAGCTCTCGGCAATAGCCTTTCAAAAATCCCTCAAAAGTCAGATTCAACCGAGCACCTCCTTTTTGTATTGCCTGTATGCGCAGACCATCTCTTGATAACTCCGCTCCGAGGGCGACGACGCCAGAGCCTCTCCCTCGTCGAATATAAGCCGCTCGAGCAGATCCCAATCAAGTCGGTCAACGAATGCCTGACTATGAAAATCGACGATGTCGTTCGGACGATAGGCATAAAGCTTCATCACCGCCAGGTCCTCCAAAGATGGCGTAAAGTACCTGATAAAACGCGCCCCAATCTTCAAGGGAATCAAACGATCTTCGTAATTGAATGGCATCTGATTACAATATGCCACCGCCATACCATTCACCTCGGGGTATCGAGCTATGATCTCGCGGAGGCACCTGTCTGCCTCAAACACATCAATGTCATGTGTAACCGACCGATTCGTCACATCGTTTAGCATGAAAGCGCCTCCTCCCACCAATACAACGCTCGGCCTGTCGTCTCTTGGACCTATTTCCAGCTCCGCCTCTTCGTCAATGCCCAGAAGAGTCTGCTCTAAATCCTGCTTATACATAGCAAATCCTATTATTATTCATCTTCAATAATACTATTCAGTCGCACGACAGGACCTACAGGATGCAAGAATTCTGCTCGTGGCGATAATCCCTACACCCTAGAAGTCCTAATGTGACAAACGCTAACTCTCCCAGCCGGCGCGGACGGTTGTTGCGACATCACCTAGGCGCTGGCCGAGAGCTGCCAAGTGCTGAAGCACCTCATTGGGCGAGGCGCCGTTGAGAATGCACGTGAGGGCATATGAGGCCAAGAAGATTGCCGCGAGTCCCAACGGGATCAGCACAATCATCGCTAACGTGCGCAGGCGCTGGCCCACGCGGCGGCGACGCGCACGATGCTTATCGAACGCAAGCTCCTGCGCATATGAATCTTGTTGTACGGAATAGTTCTCTGACGCCGATCCGCCCGCAAGCGAAACCGCGGGTGCGGCATTTTGCGCAGGGGGCTGGGCGGCTACCCCTTGCATTTGCATCTCCATGAGCCGTTGCTGCTGACGCAGCATGCGCTCAGCTTGTTGCTGCGGAGTCTCAAGAAACAGGTCCATGCTGGCCTCCAAAATCGGAGCATTCGACGCTTACGCCCAGCATCCCGCACCGCCAAGGCCACGGCAACGCAATCCGTAGCAATAGCCGCAAAGTTTCTTGTTGACAAAAGCTGTCGAAAACCTCAACAACTCCCCTACCAGCACTTTCTCTGAGCTTTTTTA
Organism: uncultured Collinsella sp.; assembly: GCA_958347015.1. GTDB lineage: Bacteria > Actinomycetota > Coriobacteriia > Coriobacteriales > Coriobacteriaceae > Collinsella. Next base: position 7,236 of record CATVTV010000046.1, read on the forward strand.
TCGAATGATCTTTTGCCCTTCCACCAACCCGCCAACTAACCAAAAGCTGACCAAAAGCTTGACGGAAATTGTGAAGACCGGGACCCCACACAAAACGTGCCGCCCCATAAGGGGCGGCACGCAAACTTCTAATCAGCTTTTCTGTAACGAGCACGCGACGGCCCAACGCCGGAGCGCAGGGCGGGAGGCCGGATTGCCTTCCCTC
>CATVTV010000047.1:0-7085 GCA_958347015.1 uncultured Collinsella sp.
AAACCTTATATCCGGCCCCTCCGGCCGGGGACCGCGCCGTACCAGCTACAGCGTCATGTTTGGATCGGCGTCGACGTCGAACGGCGAGATTTCACCTCGGTCGAATTTACGGCGGGCGACCTCCGCGATCATAGCTGCGTTATCGGTACAGGCAGACAAGGGCGGCACCGTTACGCGGATCCCCTGACGCCCAAGCTTCTTGATCATCATCTCGCGCAGATGCGGGTTGGCCGAGACGCCGCCACCGATGCAGTATTCCTTGCATCCGGTAGCGTGCAGTGCGTTTTTGGCCTTCTTGTACTGCACGTCAAAGACAGCTGCCTCAAACGAAGCTGCCAGATCGGGCAGGTGAATCGTGCGCCCGGCCTTGGTCTCCTGTTCAATGTAGAGCGTCACAGCGGTTTTAAGGCCCGAAAGCGAGAAGCGATAGTCTCCTCTGCTGTTAAGCGCACGGGGGAAATCGATCGCCTTGGGGTTGCCCGTCTCGGCCAGCTTGGAAATGATGGGGCCACCGGGATAGCCCAGACCCAACGCCTTGGCTACCTTGTCGAAGGCCTCGCCCACAGCGTCGTCGAGCGTCTCACCGAGCACCTCGTAGTCGCCCCACGCCTTCACGTGCACGAGCATGGTGTGCCCACCCGAGACAAGCGTGAAGATAAACGGCGGTTTGAGGTCGGGTTGCGCCAGCAGGTTGGCAAACAGGTGCCCCTCCAGATGGTTGACGCACACGAGCGGCTTGCCGGCAGCGTAGGCAAAGCCCTTGGCGAAGGCGACGCCAACCACGAGCGCGCCCACCAGGCCCGGACCCTGTGTCACGCCCACGGCGGCAAGCTCACTTGGTGCAATGGCTCCGCCCGTAAGGCCCAGCGATGCTGCGGCATCCTCGAGCGCCGCATCCACGACACTCACAATCACCTCGACGTGTTTGCGCGAGGCGATCTCGGGCACCACGCCGCCAAAGCGGGCGTGAAAATCAATCTGCGTCGACACCTGGTTGGCCAGCATATTGCCATCCGCATCGATAATCGCCACGGCCGTCTCGTCGCAGGAACTCTCGATAGCGAGCACTAGGCGGCAGCGCTCAATTTCGGCACGCTCCCCCTTGGAGCGCTCAGGCGCAGGCAGCGGCCATACGCGCTGCTCTGCCGCCGTCGGCTCGGGCGAAGCATTGTCGACCGGAAGCACCAGGGGCAGCGGAGCCGTCATGACGATGGCGTCCTTGCCGGCACCATAGTAGCCGCGGCGACGGCCAGCCTCGGTAAAGCCCAGAGCGTTATAAAGCGCGATCGCTCCCTCGTTGCCGTCCTCGACCTCGAGCGAAGCCGTAGTGCAGCCGAGCATCTGGGCATCATAGCTCACGTGCGACAGCAGCTTGCGGGCAATGCCCTCACGGCGATGTGCCGGGTCGACGGCGACATCCAGAATCTGCACCTCACCGTCCACGACCATACCGCCGGCAAGGCCCAGCAGCTTGCCATCGTCGTGTGTCACCCACCAACTACGCGGCGCAGCGACGTCCTCGCCCAGTTCGGACAGGAACATGCCCGGCGTCCACGCCTCGTGTCCGGCCCCTTCAAAGCAGGCGGCCTCCAGCGCGCTCGCACCCTCGGCATCCGCCGCGCCCATGGGACGGAACTGCAGATGACGACCGGCGAGCTCATCGGCAACGCCCGTAATTTCGCTCTGCGCACTCTCGGCAAGACCAAGACGCTTGCGCTCGTTTTCCTCGGCATCCGAAAGGCGTGTGTAAATCGGCAGGACGCGGGCAGGATCGCCGTCACCCGCAGCGTGCGCGAGCAGCAAGCCCTCACCCGAAGGCCACCACAGGTCGCGCTCCACGCAGCGGGCGGTCTCGTCCTCACCCAGCAGCTTGCCATAGCGCACGAGACCGTCACCGGTCAGCTGAACCTGGTCCCAGTCCGCCGCTTGGCGCCACTCATCGAGCGCCACAGCGGCCTTGACCACGTGCTCGCGCTCAAATTGACGCTCGGGACCCTCATCGACCAGCATATACAGCGCCGGATATACCTCGCCGCGCATAGCATCGGCCAAGATACCAAGCTTGCCGCGCACGCCAGCCTTCCACGCCGTCCAAGCGCAAGCGTCGAGCGTCGACACGCCCAGCAGCGGAACATTGGCACCACGCGCGAGGCCCTTGGCAGTGGAGATGCCGATGCGCACACCCGTAAAGGACCCCGGGCCGCGGCCGACCACATAGCAACCAACATCGCTGCGATCCAGACCGGCTTGAGCCAGCACGCCATCAACGGTATTCACGAGCTCAGCGTTGGCGTGACGGCGACACATGTGGTCGCCACTCACGAGCTTCGTCTCGCCCGTCTGCCCATCAATCCAGCTTGCCGCGCAGGCAAGCATGTCGGTCGAGGTATCGAGCGCCACCACCAGCGCGTTGTCGTTATGCAAGCTCATCTTGTACAGCCTTATCAATCAAATGGGAAAGCTCCATTGCGCGGTCACCGTGCGCCTCGAGCGTTATCGTTCGCACATCGCTGTCGCCCTCATCACGCTTGAGCGTCACCGAAAGATACTCATCCGTCAGCTCGTCCTGGAATTGTTCGCCCCATTCCAGCAGGCAAGCACCCTCATAGCCCAGCACATCGAAAATGCCCGTATCCTCGAGCTCGTAGGCATGCTCCAGGCGGTATAGATCAAAGTGAAACAGCGGAATACGACCTTGATCGTGAACGGCCATGAGCGCAAACGTAGGACTCGTAACCATATGCCCATCGCCCAGCCCACGCGAGACGCCCTTGGTAAAGTGAGTTTTGCCCACTCCCAGGCCACCGGTCAGGATGAGCACATCGCCGTCCTCAAGGCACGGTGCAATTAGCTCGCCAAAGTACTCCGTATCGGCAGCGCAAGTCGTTTTGTAAGTACCTACCCCCAGGCGCTCCAGGGACATATATGCTCCTTATTATTCCGAGGCGTCCTCTGGTGCGGGATGTCGCTCCAGATAATCGCCCAGCATCTTAAAGTCTTCCTCCAGCAGCTCCTGCCACGCCGGATTGCGCAGCGCTGCTGCCGGATGGAACGTGGGCATTACTACAAAATGCCCCATCTGGTGGAACCTGCCGCGCAGCTTAGTAATGCCAATCTCGGTCTTAAGCACAAAGTGCGTCGCGGGGTTGCCGAGCGTCACGATAATATCAGGCCAGATGCTTCGAATCTGCTCACGCAAAAACGGCGAGCAAGCCAGCACTTCCTCGGGACGCGGATTGCGGTTTCCCGGCGGGCGGCACTTAAGCACGTTGGCAATGTAGACGTCTTCGCGTTTGAGCCCCGCCAGCGACAAAATGCCGTTGAGGTCCTCGCCTGCCGCCCCCACAAAGGGCTCGCCCTGCAAATCCTCATTGCGGCCCGGCGCCTCACCAATAAACATCACGCGAGCGCGGGGGTTTCCCACGCCAAACACGATATTGTGACGCGACTGGTAGAGCTGGCAGAGGTGACAATCGCCCAGAACGGCCTCAATTTCCTCGAGTGCGACCTCACGTGGTGCCTGATGGGTATGGCCAGGGATATGCATGACGCCCATAGCGGCTCCTACACGTAGACCTTGTCGAGACGCATGCCAAAGCCGCAGGCGACCTCGTAGTTAATCGTTCCGCGCAGTCGGGCCATCTCGTCCATAGTGGTCTCGGCATCGCCATCGCGGCCGACAATGATCATCTCGTCACCATACTCGGCCTCGGGAATCTCGTGTGCCGGGTTGGACTGAATGGCGACCATAAACTGGTCCATGCAGATATTGCCAACCTGATGCACGCGCTCGCCGCGATACAGCACATCCATACGATTGGAAAGCGTACGCGATAGGCCATCGGCATAACCGATCGGCAGCGTGCAGATCTGAACGCGCGTACGCGGTACGCGGTAGGTAAAACCATAGCCCACGCCCTCACCCATCGCAGGGTGTGCCACGCGCGTCACACGCGCATGGACGCTCATGACGGGATCAAGCTGCATCACGCGACCACTCAGCTCACATGGCTGCAGACCATACAAACCGATGCCGGCACGAATCATGTCAAAGCGCATTGAAGAATCGAGCATCGAGGACGGCGTATTGGCACAATGCACGATACCGCATTCAAAACCTGCGTCCTTAATGGCCTGAACGGCCTCGGTAAAACGCTGACACTGCAGCTTGTAGTCCCAGCCCGAAGGTTCATCGGCCGTGGCGAAGTGCGTAAATACGCCGTCGCACTGAATACCGCGATGGAAATTTATACCGCGGACAAAGTCGAGCACCTGCGTGTAGTGAACGCCGATACGATTCATGCCCGTCTCGATGGCGAGATGATACTTGCCCACTTTGCCCGCCGCGACAGCACATTCGCCATACGCAAGAGCAAAGTCAGACGTATAGACCGAGGGCATGATATCAAACTCGAGCAACGTCGGAATGGCCTCGATAGGCGGCTCGCTTAGGATGAGGATGGGTTTCGTAATCCCGCCCTGTCGGAGCTCAACGCCCTCGTTAACCGTCGCCACGGCAAACATGTCGGCACCGGCCGAATACATGATCTTGGCGCACTCAACAGCTCCATGACCATAAGCATCGGCCTTGACCACGCAGCACAGGCGCTGACGTGGATTCAGCAAGTTCTTATAGGCCCTCGTGTTGCGACGGAGCGCCCCGCGGTCGATCTCGACCCAGGACCAGCGCGTCAAATCGGCTTTATTCATGATTAGTCATCCGACCCTTCGTCCATGATTCCCAGATCTTCGAGCGCATCCTTTGCCGCCAGTTCCATGGCAGGACCGATCAAGTCGATAAGATCGGTCGCGATAACGCTCTTCTCACCATACTCCGTCGCCGCGGCAAAACCGGCGTAGCTGTGAAGTGCGACGGCGTACGAATACAGCAACTCCCAACGATCCATCTCGTCGCGCATGGTGGCAAGCGTGCCGGCCAAAATACCCGCGAGAACATCACCCGAACCGGCAGTTGCCAGAGAGGCCGGACCCGAGAGCGGCAGCAGCACACGCTCAACGCCACAGATAGCCGTCGTCGGCCCCTTGGCAATGACCACCAGATTGTCGGAGCCTGCAGCCCAGACAACCTTCTGCGCGGCTGCAATCGCGGTACCAAGGTCGTTCACCTCGTCACCGGCAACCAGACGCGAAAGCTCACGATAGTGCGGCGTCATAACCAACGGCTGCTCGCGACGATACATCTCGGGGTTACTATCAATACCGTCAATGGCAATCTTAGCAAGGCAGTTGAGTGCATCGGCATCCAAAATAAGTGGTACATCAAGCTCGAGCAAGCCCGAAACCACCTGCATAGCGCCGGCAGACGTCGTCATACCGGGACCGCACAGTACGCAGCTGTACTTCTTTGCAATCTCGCACACCGTCATGCGCGCAGCGGCGCCAAAGGAGCCGCGGGAATCAGACGGAATAGCAAAGACGGGAATCGAAGGAAGTGCCATGCGAATAAGATTAGCGCAGGCGTCAGGAGCCGCGACTGCCACGTAACCAGCACCCGCGCGAGCTGCAGACTTGGCCGCCATAATGGCAGCACCAGGATATTGTGCAGATCCGGCGACAATAAGCACAGAGCCACGGGAATACTTATCGATATTCGTAGGTAGTGGAGCAAAGTAATCAACTAAGTCACCGGGCTCGACAATCTCGGCGGCGTGGTCGACATCATCGATGACCTCATCAAGACGGTCGTAAAGATTGCCGCAGATCAAATCGCCAGCATACTCAGGGCCATCAGCGCTATACAGACCAATCTTGGGCGCAATCATCGTCACCGTACGCTCGGCACGAATGCAGTCGTCATCAACAACGCCCGTCTCGGCATTCAAGCCCGAGGGGACATCAATGGATACGACACAATCGGCGCATTCATTGACCGTAGGAATCCAAATGGAGAACGGCGCACGCAGATTCCCGTGGAAACCGGTACCAAAAATGGCATCGACAACAACATCGGCCTTATCGATCAAAACCTCGAGTTCGTCACGCGAGGGGCCGACGCAAACGTGCACATCGCGGCCGGCAGTACGACGAGCAACATGACGTGCCAGAGCAGCAGGAATCTCATCCGGCTCAACAGGAGAAACGATATCCACGTCCACACCCTTATGGCTCAGGATATCGGCGGCAACCCAACCGTCGCCGCCATTATTACCAAAACCGACCAGAACGAGGACCCGATCGGGATTGAGCTTCAAGACCTCGTTGGCGGCAAACTCACCCGCCAGCTCCATAAGCTCGGCCTTCGAAGTCCCTTCGCGTTCGATGATATCCTCGAGACGAACGACTTCTTCGGTACTCAAAACCGGTTTCATCTATGCTCCTAGCGTATCTTGCGAAGCATCGCCCAGGTGCTCCGTCAATGCTGAATTCTGCAGCTGCTCAAGCTCATCTAAAACAGAGCGAGCCTCTTTAAATGTCTGCGCAACGCGTTCCTTGGTGCTCACCTTTTCTTCCTTAGGCTTAGGCCGAGCATCTTCGGTAATCGCGATGGCATTCGCAACGGCTAAGTCTCCTGTAAGCGTAATGGAAAGAGCGACCTCAATAACACCCAGCTCTTGAGCGATCTCGAGTGCACGGCCCGAAAGCAGCGCCTTCGGTTTGCCGAGTTTATCACGCGTTACCGAAACATCCTTGCGACCCACGCCTTGACTAAAACCCGTGCCAAGAGCTTTAAGCACCGCCTCGCGCGAAGCAAAGCGGCTCGCATAGTGAGCAGCGGGACGCGATGATGCATCGCAATAAGCACGCTCTTCTTCGGTAAACACACGCCGAGCAAACGACGGCGTCTTTTCAAGAATTGATTTCATGCGGGAAATCTCGACGATATCAACGCCGATACCAGCTTCAGCCATGTTCACCTCCATATCGCACAGACTAAGTTATTGTAGCCCGTTCACAGAAGATGCGACAAACGAGGGTTATAAAACACAGCTACTATGTGAGACAAAAGCCCGCAAACGCAAAAAAGGGGGAGGCCGCGAGGCCTCCCCCTTCTCAAAGTCATCCGACGGCCCGGTGCCGTCCACCGGTCAGCGGCGCCCTGGCCTCCCACGGGCTGGCCCCGCAGT
>CATVTV010000048.1:0-4684 GCA_958347015.1 uncultured Collinsella sp.
CGCGCCCTTGAAGTTGAACGTCAGATTGTCCAAATGCGGCCCGCGCAGCGTCGACCGGTCCGCCGTTCGGTAGAACGGCGGAACCAATAGGTTTGGTAAAACGCCGTAACTCTAGAGCTCCGTTACTTCAACACTGTTGTAGATCTCGTCCCAGCGGTCCATGACCAGGTGGCCGGTCTTGGGATCCATGGCGTTAAGCTTGCCGCAGGTATTGGCGGTCTTGAGCACCGTGACGTCGTCGGCACCAGCAGCAATCGCATGCGCAAAGCCGGCGATGGTCGAGTCGCCGGAACCCGTCGCGTTCACTGCCGCAATCGCGGGCGTCTTGGCGCGGAACGCGCGGCCCTCATGGAAGCCCACCGAACCGGCAGCGCCCATCGAAACGACAACCCAGGGAATACCGGCAAAGCGGCCATCGGCGGCAAGCGCCTCGCGCAGGGCATCGACATCATCGGTCGTAAAGGACGTACCCAGCAGGCCGTTAATCTCGGTCAGGTTGGGCTTTACGAGCTCAGGCTTGGCATCGGACTCCAGCGCGGCCTCCAGCGATGCACCCGAGGTGTCGAGCAGCACTTTGGCGCCCGCCTCCTCGGCGATCTTGACGAGCTCGGCATAGTAGCCGGCATCGACACCACGCGGCAGCGAGCCCGAAAGCGTCACAACGTCCGCCTTCGCTGCAAGCTCGGCAAACTTGGCCGTAAAGGCCTCGAGCTCGGCCGGGGCGATCTGCGGGCCGCTCTCCAAAAGCTCGGTCTGATTACCCTCGTGCAGAATATTCAGGCAAATGCGCGTCTCACCGGCGATGGGCACAAATTCGTTCTTGACGCCATCGGCATCCATGAGCTCGGCCATATAGGCACCCATGTGGCCGCCAAGCAGACCGGTCGCGAGCACGTCGTCGCCCAGCTGCAGCAACACGCGGCTCACGTTGAGGCCCTTACCGCCAGCGGTCTTTTCGGGCGTCACGCGGTTCACGTCGTCGATGATCAACTTGTCGAGCTGATAGCGCATATCAATCGACGGGTTCATGGTAACAGTCAGAATCATGTTGAACTCCTGTTTCCGGGGCACGGCACGCGCTGCCCCAAACATACGATAGCTCGTTAAAGGATCTCGATCTCAAAGCCGCGGGTAACGGTCTCCCCCGGCTTGGCCACCAGGCAGCCACGCTTGTACTCCAGAATATCGTCCTCGTCGGAGCAGGTAGACAGACCACCCCACGGTTCCACGGCCACAAAGTCGCCCTCGGGCTTGCTCCACACAATCAGGTATGGCATATCGGGGAACGTCAGGCGCACGCCCTTGTCCTCGGTTTTCTTGGTCAGCGTAACCACGCGGCTCTCGAGCACGTCAAAGATGGTCTCCGCGAAGTCAAAGAGTTCGTGGGTCAGCGGCAGGTCATGGCCAACCATCGGGTTCTTGCTGCGATGCTCAACATCAATCAGGCCCGTCGAGGGAACGGCAGTACAGAGCTCGGCGGCCTCGCGCTGCTCAAAACGGAGCTCGTAGTCGTCATAGGACTCGCCCTCGTCAAGCGGGCACTTAAAGCCGGGGTGACCGCCCACAAAGAACGGCATGTCCTCGGTGCCCTCATTGCTCACCTCGTACGACACGGCCACCTTCTCCGCATCGATCGTGTAACGAGCAACGATCTTAAACGGATACGGGTACTGCTCGAGCAACTCGGCATGGTCGGCAGAGCTTAGGCTCAGCGCGACCATGTTGTCGCCCTGCTCCTCGAGCTTCCACTCCTGTTTGCGAGCAAAGCCGTGACGGGCGAGCTTAACCTCGCGGCCGCCCATGGTCATTGCGCGACCGTCACGAAGGCCGCCGCAGATCGGGAAACAAATGGGTGCCTGGCCCGACCACACCGCAGGGTCGCCCTGCCACAGGTACTCACGACCGTCGGCCACAATTGAGGTGAACGAGCCGCCAGCCGTGCTCAGTGCTACGCGAATAGAACCGTTATCAAGAACAAACTCCATAGGAGCCTTCCCTTTCTTACGACAGCCCGCCAAGTCAATAGGGCTGATAGAAAACCGGCCCGCGCCCCCTCACAGAAACGCGAGCCGTCAACGGACTAGTTAATTACGCCGGATACCCGCTAATCATGGTATTCGCCGCGGTCCCACTTCTCGAGGAACTCGTCAAAGAAGTGCGGGTCGGCCTGAGCCTCGGCGTCGGCCTTGTTGCAGGCATCGATCTTGGCGATCAGGGCATCGTGCTCGGGAGTCTTCTCGTAGGGCTCCTCCAGGAAGGCAAGCATGATATCGGCCATTAGGAACTCGCCGGTGATCTTGCCGCCAAAGCCCACGATGTTGGCGTTGAGCTCGCGACGGGCATACAGGGCAGAGGTCATGTCGCGGACCAGGGCGCAACGGGCGCCGGGAACCTTGTTGACGGCGTTGGTGATGCCGATGCCGGTGCCGCACAGGGCCACGCCAAAGTCGGCCTTGCCGCTGGCAACAGCCTCGCCCACGGCCTTACCGTAGATGGGGTAGTGCGTACGGGTGTGGCTGTAGGTGCCGCAGTCGAGCACCTTGTAGCCAGCCTGCTCCAGGCGGTCGGCCAGATAGATCTTCTCGTCCGTAACGATATGGTCGCAACCGATTGCGATGGTCTTCTTCATCAGAACGTCCTTTCGTCTGAATTCACAAGTTGAGGTAGAAGTTCGAGTTCTCGGTGGCTCTCGTTAGGCCATCTTGTTGAGCATGTCGACACGGATCTGGTGACGGCCGCCGGCGTACTGGGCGCGCAGGAACTCGCGGGCGATCTTCTTGGCGACCTCGGTGCCCACAACGCCCGGGCCCATGGTGACCATGCGCGAGCCGTTGTGCTCGCGGGTCATGTAGGCGGAACGCTCGTCGGAAATGTTGGCGACGACCATGCCCTTAATCTTGACGGCGGCCATATAGGAGCCGACGCCGTACTTATCGAATGCGAAGCCCTGGGAATCCTTGTGCTCCAGCAGGTCCTTGGCAACGGCGGTCGCGGAATCGACAAAGTCCGCGGCAGGGGTCTCGGAATAGTCGACGACCTCGTGACCGTCGGCGATGAGCATCTCCTTGATGGACTCCTTCATCGACATACCGTCGGCATCGGAAGCGATTACAACCCTCATGACATCCTCCTTGAGAGATACGCAGGTGCGTAGTTTCTGTTTGGAAGTGTTGAATCGCGTTCAGGTCCGGGCATCTGAATGTGCGGTTCTTCACTGTTCATGTTTATTTGAACACATTCGAACAGTAACTGCAACAACTATTTGTTTATCTTTGTTCTTTTTTGAACAAATACCGTTCACGGATGATTGCTGACCGTTTGAGCCGGGCGCGGACGTAGCGACCATGTGTTCAACAAACAAAAGGGCGGCCGAGAACGTGTCTCGGCCGCCCTTCGGCGGTATTCCCCGGTATATACAGCTGTTTTAGCTACTCGGACTGCCCACCCTTTTTGGCGTGCTTGGACGGAGCACTCAGAAAGCGGCCCGTCAAATAGTTCGCCGGACCGGAAATATCAATCCCCAGCAGTACGTGTCCCAGCCACAGAAACGCCACGAGCACCAGCAGCGGGATAACGCACGAAGTCACGATCATCACGATGACGCCTTCAATCAGATCGGTCACCTGCCGCACGATCTCATCGGTCATCTGCTTGGCGCCGCTGGTCACCGACGTAACAAGGCTCGAGGCCCCATCAGTCAACTGCTCGAGCACGTTTTTGGACTCCGTGGCCTCGGATTTTTTCTTGTTCGATTTTGAGCTGGTCTCGGCTGGCTTGTCCGTGGTGTCGGCCGCGTCCGCAGCCTTTTGCTCAGCTTGCTCAATACTTACGCGATACGTTTCATCGACCTTCTGCGACACCCATACGCTCGCGGGCACGAGCGCCATGCCGATCACGGCAACCACCAGCACGCGCGTCGCCACACGGCGCAGGACAGCGCTCGTGCTCCAGCGCCCGTGAATGCCGAGCGACACCGCAAAGAGCACCAACGCAAACGGGATTAAGATGCCCAGGCCAACCGACCACAAAATGGTTAGCAGGTATTTCTCTAGGTAGAGCACGGCAAGCACAATACCAAGGTTGCCTGAAAGCTGCGCGAGCTGCTCGGCAACCGGCGTTCCCGTATCACCCGGCAGCGCGGTAATGCCTGCAGACAGCGCCACGCACGAGGTCGTGAGCGCCAGTACGTTACCCTTCTTTTGGTCGATGACCTCGATGGTGGAGTCCCAAGTCTTGGTATCGGCGAAATGCGGACGAGCTACAAAGCCCGACAGCAGCGCCAGGACCACGAGCGCAACGATAAAGCCAATCTGCAGCTTTTTGTTTGCGCACACGACATCGGACAGACTGGGCTGCAGCTCGGTTACCGTCGTGTGCTCGGTTATCTGGACAGGACGCCCATGAGCCATCTCGTGCGCGCCTCTTTTTTGTATTGACCCGTTATCCGGCATTTGGATACCTCCTCAGTCCGGCGTTTAATGCGAAAGGAAGTATACCCACCGAGCAAAAATCGAACGGGAGGACGAACGGAGCGCACCAAGACTGTCCCCAATGACTAGTCGTTTAAGAACGTCCCCAATGACTATCTCGGAATGAGTTGCGGGGAGGAGGACAGAAAAAGCCCTGCCGCGGTGAACTGCACCCCAAAACTTGGACGGCTTAAATAAGAACTACGCCGCAAGGG
>CATVTV010000049.1:0-3615 GCA_958347015.1 uncultured Collinsella sp.
TCAGGCTGCTCAATTTCCGATGCTCTTTTTGCTCAAATCCTCTTGACGAAACACAACAAGAGCCGTTTTGCGCGAATTTGCGGCATCGTGCGCCTTTCCCTGACTGCTCTATTTTTGATTCCCTTTACTCCGATCTATTTGCTGCCCGTGTTCTATGTGTTGCAGACGGTCGCCTACTCGTTATTTGCTCCAATTAAATACTCAATTTTTCAAAATGCCGCCGATTCTTCGATGCGCTGTTCACTGATTTCGGTTCAAAGTCAGATGGTGGCGGTGGGTGCCATCCTTTTCTATCTGTTCAATGCTGCGTTGGGCAGCATCGCGGACATTCGAGTCATATTGCTTGTCGCGCTCGGGATTTCTTCTTTGGTGTATATCCCCGCGCTATTTCGTCTTACAAGTCAAAGGCCATGCGTATTTAGGCACCGATAACTTATATATCAACGCAATAAACCCGAGCGCGAGGGCGTTTGGGTTTATTATTGAAGCGTATGTAACCTGGCGGCGCCACACCGCCTGTTAGTAGGGAGACACATGAACGTTCTGGTCGTCAACGCAGGATCTTCGACCCTTAAGTATCAGGTCATCGATACCAAGTCCCACAAGGTGTCCGCAAAGGGCTCCTGCGAGCGCGTCTGCTTTACCGGCGGTACCTTCACCCATGCTGCCAACGGTTCCAAGAAGGTGACCGAGAACATCGAGTTCCCCGACCATAAGGTCGCCATTGAGGTCGTTCTGAAGGACCTCGAGGCCAACGGCGTCAAGATCGAGGGCATCGGCCATCGCATCGTTCAGGGCGGTTGGTACTTTGGCGACTCCTCCCTCGTCGACGAGGACGTTCTCGCCAAGATTCGCGAGGTCGCCCCGCTCGCGCCGCTGCACAACAACCCCGAGGCCAACGTTATCGAGTACTGCCTCGAGCAGTATCCCGATCTGCCCAACGTCACGGTCTACGACACCGCTTTCCACTTCAACATGCCCGAGGTCGCCAAGACCTACGCCCTTCCCAAGGATGTTTGCGACAAGCTGCACATCCGTAAGTATGGCGCCCACGGCACCAGCTATCGCTACATCTCCAAGAAGGTCGCCGAGATGACCAACGGCGAGGCCCGCAAGGTCGTCGTGTGCCACATTGGCTCCGGCGCTTCCCTGTGCGCCATCGAGGACGGCAAGTGCATGGACACCACCATGGGCTTGACGCCGCTCGACGGTGTCATGATGGGCACCCGCTGCGGCTCCATCGACCCTGCTACCGTGTGCTACCTGCAGCGCGAAGGCGGCTACACCTTCGACGAGGTCGACGAGATGATGAACAAGAAGTCCGGCCTTTTGGCTGTGACCGGCGGCAAGACCAACGACTGCCGCAACGTTGAGGAGCTCGCCGCTGCCGGCGACCCCGAGGCCCAGCTCGCCTTCGACATGTTCGTCTACAAGATTGCCGCCAAGGCCGCCGAGATGGCCACTTCCATGTGCGGCATGGACACCCTGGTCTTTACCGCCGGCATCGGCGAGCACGCTCCGGCCGTTCGCGCTGGCGTGGCCGACCGTCTGGCCTTTATGGGCGTCAAGATGGACCATGCCCGCAACGCCCTTCGCGGCGACGGCGCTTGGTGCCTGTCCGCCAAGGATTCCAAGGTCAAGATCTTCGTCATCCCCACGGATGAGGAGTTCATGATCGCTTCCGACGTCGAGCGCATCGTCAACAGCAAGTAATTGCAAGAGGGGAGGGGCTGGACGACCAAGTGCCGTTCAGCCCCTCTTTTGCGCTCGTTGGGCGATATGCCTGATAGCTATTTATCAAGATGTGATAACTTCTTATTAAAATGCGGTCGCCTTAAGAGGTCCGCGTCGACCGTATTGCACTGCAAAGGAGTCTCATGAACGTACTTGTTGTCAACGCCGGCAGCTCAAGCCTTAAATATCAGCTTCTGGATACCGATACCCGCGAGGTTTTCGCCAAGGGCAACTGCGAGCGTATCGGCTCGGACATGGGTATCTTTGGCCACTCCGAGAACGGTGGCGTCAAGCAGACCGAGGAGGTTCCCTTCCCCGATCATCGCTCTGCTATCGCTCGCGTGCTCGAGGAGCTCGAGAAGACCGACTTTACGATCGATGGCATTGGGCATCGTATCGTTCAGGGCGGCTGGCACTTCGATGATTCCGCAGTAGTTGACGACGAGGTCATGGCTAAGATCCTTGAGGTAGCCCCGCTCGCCCCGCTGCACAATTACGGCGAGGCCGCAGCAATCGAGTATTGCCGCGAGAAGTATCCGGAGCTGCCCAACGTCGCCGTCTTCGATACCTCGTTCCACATGACCATGCCCGAGGTCGCCTACACCTACGCGCTGCCCAAGGACGTGTGCGACAAGTACCACGTGCGAAAGTACGGTGCCCACGGTACGAGCCACCGCTACGAGTGGATGATGGCAAAGGAGATTCTGGGCTCGTGCTGCCACCGTCTGCTTTCGTGCCATCTGGGCAACGGCGCTTCGCTCGCCGCCATTGAGGACGGCGTTTGCCGCGACACCACGATGGGGCTCACGCCGCTCGACGGCCTGATGATGGGCACCCGTTGTGGTTCCATTGACCCTGCCACCGTGTGCTACCTCCAGCGCGAGGGCGGCTACAGCTACCAGGAAGTCGACGACATGATGAACAAGCAGTCTGGTCTGCTTGCCATCTCGGGCATCTCCAACGACGCCCGCGACATCCGTACACGCGCCTCCGAGGGCGACGAGCGCTGCCTGCTCGCCTTCGATATGTTCGCCTACAAGGCTATGCAGCAGGCCGGTTCCATGATTGCCTCTATGGCGGGCGTGGATACCATCACCTTTACCGCCGGCATCGGCGAGAACGACTGGTCGATCCGCAAGGCCTTCTGCGACTGCTTTGAGTGGCTGGGCGTGCGTATCGACAACAACAAGAACCGCGAGGCCGTGGGCAACGGTCCGCAGGTCATCAGCGCCGCCGGCTCTTCCGTCACGGTCATGGTCATCCCCACCGACGAGGAATACATGATCGCTCACGACGTCGAGCGCCTGACCAAGAACAACTAACGCATTCGTCTGTAATTGACAAAAAGGCCTCCAGAGCAACTGCTCCGGAGGCCTTTCTACTAGCAGGCGGACGGCGGAAACCCCATCCCATTTCGAGCACAAATTCTGGGACACGCTTTCCGGTTGAGGCGCGTTGCGGAAAGTGCGACCCACAATAAAGCAAAATTACGTCCCACAGTTTCCCAAACAGCCCCCAAGTGGAAGCTGCATCCCACAATCCGCCTTCAAACCGGGACACGCTTTCCGGCACAACAACCGCCGAGGCCCTATCAGCCTTTTAAATCCACAGTGACCATATCCGCATCGTTTGCCCCCCAACAACGGCACCCATCCGTTCAGATTTTCAGACCCAGCTCGTAGCCAAGCCGCCGTCTACTCCAGATGCCCCGATTGCCACGTAGCGGCAGGGACCCTACAGGGTAAAGCTCTGAAAACTTTCCGCAGGACGGAGGAAGCCCCCGCCGCACGTAGTGCGCAGCGGGGGCTTCCGACATGTCCGAGGACGTTTTCAGAGCTTTACCCTGTAGGGTCCCGAGGGGATATGTACGCTACTCAGCCA
>CATVTV010000050.1:0-3306 GCA_958347015.1 uncultured Collinsella sp.
CGTTCACTTCTCGGAAAAGTATTAGACCTTGAGATATAGACGATGTTTGCGAGCGGCAATTAGAGTGTAAGCCTTTAGTTCTTCTTTGCAGAGAGCATGAGCCTAATTTCCGGGTGGGTGTATTCGTCGAACTCTTCCTTGGGCTCGGTGTCAAAGGTGTAGTACGACTTGATAGATTCGTCCTCCGTCTTGATGCTGATTTCTTCATATAGGGATCCGGCTAAAAATGCCTGTTTAAATTCATCCGACAGGCTGCATGGCGTGAGGAGGTCCGGTGTGGCAACGGAAATGTCCAGCCCGTAGAGCGGGGCGCAGAGCGTCGCGATATCCTGCTCGGCGCGGGCGAGGTTGTCTGCAAGGCTTGCCTCGGGGTCGATCTGACTGGTGTAATCGACGTCCGTGAGCATGCCATCTGCATCGAAAGAAAGGTAGACATAGGCTGCTTGAGCGCCGAGGTCATTGTCGCGCAGATAGCCGATAATGCGGTAGCCGTAGTCGTGATACGACTCGTATGGGTCGTCTGCTGCGACGCGTTCGCACACGGGCTCCAAGGCATCTTGCGCGATGGCGAGCTGCTCGGCGGCTGCAGCCTTTCTTACCTGAAGCGCGTTATTTCCCTGGACAAACTGCGGGATGTAGACGCCAAGCAGCACAATGGCGGGCACCACCGCGAGAGCTATGACCTGCTTCTTGACGCTTGGAATCGTCACACCGTATGCGTTTGCCATGGCCTCGGCATTGCTCGAGGTCTCGGCCAGCACGTCTGCCGCCGTGGCGACTGCCCCCACGGTGCTGGCGACCTCGGCGGCACCGCCCAGGTTGCGTGCGAGATCGTTATCGCTGTTCTTGAGCAGGCGGCCGGCAGCTTGCGTGGCAAGCACGCCGGCGACCTCCGCGGAACGGTCCTTGTTGGTCTGGGCCACCGCAAGCCTGCTCTGCAGTCCCTCCCACTGTTTGCCCTGCATTCCAAAGCGCGGCGCAAGAGCGCAATAGCAAAAGATGGCGAGTTCGATTACGGTGAGTGCGATAGCGGTATATATGCCCGCGGGTTGGAATTCCTTTTGGTGGAACGCGATATCGTTGATCATTTGGAGCGGCAACATCAACAGGCATGCTACGAACGACATGACGAGTGCGGTCGCTGCGATCTTGGGGTATGTGCAGTACCGCTGGATGCGTTTCTTTTCTTGTTCGGTGAGCTGCTGCATGGGGGCCTCGACTCTCATCGTTTTTTGGGCGATGCACACACGCTCTTGAGTATAGATGAGTGGAGGGTGTCTGTTGTTCATACATAGCGGTCAACAGCGTGCTGTTGGTGCTCGCTTGATCGTGGGCGCCATTCACCTTCGTTGCACAGCGACGACTGGTTGGCTGGTTGGCGTCAAGTAACCGCCTCCGCCTTGTGGGTCGCCTCAAGGACAAGGCATAATGCATGTGACAAAGGGGCAGTCCCTTTGCCGCATCGATCTGAGAGTAGATGTTGATGATTCTATCGTTGGCCCCCATGGAGGGGATTACCGGGCATGTGTTCCGTCGCGTGCATGCGGAGTGCTTCGGCGCGCTCGATTGTTATTACACGCCGTTTTTGCCGCCGCCGCGGGTGGGAAACCGCTTTGGCGGCAAGGCGTTTAAGGAGATCGATCCTGCCAATAACCAGGGGCTCAACGTAGTGCCTCAGCTGATGTCCAAGAATGCGGACGAGTTTGTGTGGGCGGCGCAAGTGCTTGCCGACATGGGATACCGCGAGGTCAATCTCAACTTGGGTTGCCCCTCGGGGACGGTTGTTGCCAAGGGCAAAGGATCGGGCTTTTTGCACAACTTGGACGAGCTTGAGGTGTTCTTGAGTGACGTGTGTGAGCGCTCTCCGCTGCCGGTATCGGTCAAGACCAGGTTGGGGTTGGAGAGCGACGACGAATACGAGCGCGTGCTCGATTTGTATTGCCGCATGCCGCTGGCAGAGCTGATCGTGCATCCGCGCGTGCAGAAGGACCGTTATGCGGGCTCGCCGCGCAAAGAGTTTTATGGCGAGACGCTGGAGCGTGCGCCGTTCCCGGTCGCCTACAACGGCGATATTTTTGATCTTGAGGATATGGACGCGCTGGTGGAGGCCTATCCCGGCACACGTCATGTAATGCTGGGGCGCGGCCTGCTCGCGAACCCCGCTCTGGCTCGCATGGTTAAGGGCGGCCCTGCTGCCACGACAGCCGAGCTGCAGCGTTTCCATGACACGCTGTTTGCTGCTTATGCAGAAGAGATTGGCGGTAACGCGGTCTTTCGTATGAAGGAGTGGTGGTTCTACGCCAAGTGCGCTTTCGCCGACCCCACTACCGTTCACAGGCTCGTACGTAAGACCAAAAAGGTCGACGAATACCGCGCCGCCGTCGAGCGCGTCTTTCGCGAGCAGCCACTTGCGCCCATAGCCCGCTTCTACGGCTAGTTAGTCGTTGGGGACGTTCTTTAACGACTAGTCATTTAAGAACGTCCCCAATGGCTATGTTGCAAAAGCTGTACGTCAGCATCCAAAGATGTCGAAAAATGTCGACTTTGGATGCTGGTGTACATGTTTGGGTGTGGTGGGTAACTAGGCAATCATTGCATCGAGCGTGATGAGCTCTCTGAGTCGTTCCGTGCGTGTTTGCCCATGGCGCTTTGCTTTTGCGTCAAACGCATCAAGAACAGACTCACCCACACGTGCCGACAAAACAACGCTTGGCTCATCAGAGATCGACGGCCTTCCCAGCTTGATGGTGCGGCCCTTCGGCCACTCATCTTTTTCGTATGCCTCCGCGGCTTTCTCCAACTCTCCGGGGGCAAACCCCATCATCTTTTCGAGCTGCTTAGCGTCCATAGCGCCTCCTATCGATCGGCATAATGTCGAGCACAGGTCAACGGATACTCTTTTTGTATACAGTTTTGTAGACAAAAATACAAACAGTTTATCAGGCTAATTAGCTTGTTTTGACCCGCGTGTTCGATAGGAAATGAGCATTGACGGCTTCGATACTCCTTTGCTTTTCAGCCTGGAATTTGGATGCTCATTGAACTTCCGGAGGGGAGCGCTTTATTAAGCTATCGAGATTCTGGGCAGGAGCTCTCACTGGCCTTCGATAATGGGACCAGCTTAATTCGCGACACAGTGTGTCGCGAATGGGAGTAGTCGTTAGGTGTCCTTCAATGGCTAGTCATATAAGAACGTCCAAGTGCCGGATTATGTCATTTAGTGTCGTCCTCAGCGGCTATTCTGGAGGGTCGTGGTCAAAAAAGGGCAAATATGAGTACTGTTGCCATTATAGTTGCATTTATTTT